>NZ_BAAGRP010000060.1:0-19847 GCF_054782895.1 Promicromonospora xylanilytica | reverse complement strand
GGAGCACTGCTCGAGACCGGATGGGCCTTCACCGACGCCCGCGGCCACCGCATCCGACTACCCGAAGCCCTCGAACCCCTACCCCCACCGAACACCGACCCGACGGAGGACCCGACAGAGGATCCGACCGCGGAGCCACCGACGGCAGCCGAAGCCGCCTGACCCACGGTGCGGCGGGAGACCCCCCGCCCCGCCCCCGCCCCGCCCGGCCCCGCGCCGCGCCATCGACACGGCCCAGTCCATGCCGCGACGCCGGCTCGCCCTGTTCGGCCATGCCCAGCGGGGCGCGCCCTGAGCAAGGCACCGTAGGTTGGGCGCGTGCCTCCTCTCCGTTCGCTCCGGCTTCGTCGCCTGCTCGCCGTGCTCGGGGTCGCCCTGCGGGTCATGACCGGGTCCGTGCCCGCCCGGGCGAGCTCCGACGCGGTTCCCGCGCTCGACCGGCCGGCGGCCACGTACGTCGGCGACTACGTGCAGCGGCACGGTCTCCCCGGGGCCGCGTACGCGGTGGTCAAGGACGGCGAGGTCGTGACGGCCGGCGGCGCGGGCGACGTCACGGCGGACACGCTGAGGCCCGTCGCCTCGGTGTCCAAGTCCATGACGGCGTTCGCCGTCCTCCAGCTCGTGGACCGCGATCTGGTGGAGCTGGACGGTCCCGTCACGGACCACCTGCCGTCGTTCTCCGTGCGTGGAGCCGGTTCCGGCGACATCACCGTGCGCATGCTGCTCGACCACACCTCCGGCCTGCCGAACCCGATGATCGTTCCGGCCACCGGCGAGCTCGCCGTCGACGTCGGGCACATCGCCGGGCTGACGCTCGCGTCGGCCCCTGGCGCCTCGTACCGGTACAGCAACCTGAACTACTGGACACTGGCGTACCTCGTCGAGGTCGTGTCGGGGCAGTCGCTCGACGCCTACCTGCACGACGAGGTCTTCGCCCCGCTCGGCATGCGCGACACGCGTTCGTTCGCCACCTCCGGCGGCTCGGACGTGTTCGACAAGGGTCACGTGACGGCCTATGGGACGAGCCTGCCGCTCCCCGAGATGGCCGGCAGCGTCGGCGGTTCCGGGGGAGTGGTCAGCACCGCGCGCGACATGACGAGCTGGCTGGGCATGCAGCAGCGGGGCGGTACCACCGAGGAGGGGGAGCGGCTGCTCTCGGCCGAGCTCGTTGCGGAGTCCCACACCGTGCAGCCGAACGCCGGGACCTACGGGCTGGGCTGGCAGCACACCTCCACCGCCGAGCCGCCGCGCCTGGGGCACGACGGTTCCCTGACCCGGTGGAGTGCCCGCGTCGACCTCGTGCCGTCGAGCGAGTACGGCGTCGTGGTCCTGCTCGACAGCTACACGCCGACGTTCCAGCACCCGTTCGAGATCAGCACCGGACTCATCGAGCTCACGGAGGGGAGGGCAACCGCTCCGGGTGCTCCGACCGCGACGATCATCGACCTGGTCCTGGCCGGGATCACGGTGCTGGTGATCGTGCTCGGGACGCGCGGCGTCCTGCGCGCCGGCCGGTGGTCCGCCTCCCGGACGAGCCTGCCGCGGTGGCGGTTCGCGCTGCGGCTGCTCCCGCAGGCCGTCATGCCGGTCGGCGCGGGGATCCTGTTCCTCGGGCTGACGGCGGGTGCCGACAACCCCGCCACGCCCCTGGACGCGTTCGGCCTGTGGCCCGCCGCGACGACGCTCGTGCTCGTCGCGGGGGTGATCGGCGTCGTGCTCATCACGGCGCGGATCAGAACCGCACGCACCAGAACCGCACGCATCAGCACTGCCCGCGCTACCCCACGGCCGGCAGAGTAGTCCACACGCCCGCCGCGACCTCGGCCGCACGGCTCACGTCGCCGGCGGCGCACGCCTCGATGAGCTCGTCGTGCCGGTCGGCCGACGTAGTCCCTGCCACGGACGAGAACCGGAGCCGTTCCGCGCGGCGCAGCACGGGAGTGAACTGGTCCAGGACGGTGGCCAGGGCCTGGTTGGACGCGACGGCGACGGGCACGCCGTGCAGCTCGTCGTCCGCGGCCAGGGCTGCCTCGATGTCGCCCTGCTCGACCGCCGCGCGGAACCGGGCGTTCGCCGCCCGCATGACGTCGAGGTGGTCTTGCGTGAGGTGCTCGACGGCCTCGCGGACGGCGAGCTGGTGCATCGCCGCCACGACGTCGCGCGCCTCGTGCACGGCGCGCTCGGTCAGGGAGCTCACCGTGGTGGAGCGTCCTGGCTGGGCGGCGACCAGCCCGGCCTCGGCCAGGCGCAGCAGCGCCTCGCGCACCGGCGTACGGCTGACGCCGAGCCAGGTGGCCAGGTCACCGTCGCGCAGCTGTTCGCCGGGCGCCAGCGTGCCGTCGACGATGGCGTCACGCAGCCGGTGGAAGACGTCGTCCCGGAGGAGCCGCCGGTCGATCGTCGGGGTGTTTCGCGGGATGGGCACGCAATATATTGCGCCCGCTCGGTGAACGCCCGCAAGCCGGCGCGCCAGAGGCAGCGGGTAAGGTGCTGGACGCCATCGGCGCACCGGAGCGCCATCCTCGCGACCAGGAGTCACCGTTGACCGCAGCCACACCTCCCTCCGACGTCGACAACACACCGCCCGAGCGTTTCGTCAGCGGCGACCCGTACGCGCTGGACCCGGCGGCGGTGAAGGAGCCGCCCGTCGGGTGGCGGGCCTCCTCGAAGTTCTTCGGTCCCGGCCTGATCGTCTCCGCATCCGTGGTCGGTGCCGGTGAGCTCATCACGGCCACGTCGCTCGGCGCCCAGGCGGGCTTCGTGCTGTTGTGGCTGGTGTTCATCTCGACCGTCGTCAAGGTCGCCGTCCAGGTGGAGATGGCCCGGTACGCCATCGTCACCGGCGAGGGCGGCATGGAGGGCTACAACCGCGTACCGCCCCGGCTGGGCCGGGTCAGCTGGGTGTTCCTGATGTGGGCGCTGATGGCGCTCAGCAAGCTGATCCAGACCGGCGGCCTGATCGGTGGCATGGCCGCTGCCCTCTCGATCCTCCTGCCGCTCGGTCTGGGTCCGCTCTCACCGGGGGCGATGGCGATCTGGGCGGTCGTCGTGACGGCGGTCGCCATCGCGACCCTGATCGCGAACCGCTACGGGCTGATCGAGAACGTGGCCACCTTTTTGACCATGGCGTTCGTGGCGGTCACGGTCCTCGTGGTGATCGCGCTGCCGTTCAGCGAGTTCGCCTACTCGGGGGCCGACCTGGGCTCCGGGCTCAGCTTCCAGCTGCCCATCGGCGCGCTCGGCATCGCCCTGACGATGTTCGGTCTGACCGGCGTCGCCTCCGAGGAGATCACTGCCTACACGTACTGGTGCCTCGAGAAGGGGTACGCCCGGTGGTCCGGGCCGAACGACGGCTCCGAGGGGTACCGGCGGCGTGCTCGCGGCTGGATCGCCGTCATGCAGAAGGACGCGATCGTCTCCTGGGTCGTCTACACGGTCTCGACGGCGGCGTTCTACGTCCTCGGCGCCGCGGTGCTGCACCCGCAGGGGCTGGTGCCGGAGGGCAACGAGATGATCAGCACGCTGTCCGAGACGTTCGCGGGCGTCTTCGGCGAGGCAGGCCGGGTCGTCTTCCTGATCGGTGCGTTGGCGGCCCTTGGCTCGACCATCTGGGCGGCGATCCCGTCGTGGTCGCGTTCCTGGGCCAACGCCCTGTCCATCGTCGGCGTCTTCGACTGGTCCGACAGCCGCGCGCGCAACCGGTGGATGCGGGTCTTCATCGCCGTCCTGCCGACCATGTGGCTGCTGACCTTCCTCTGGATCAACTCGCCGCTGGTGATGATCATGGTCGGCGGCATCGCGGGCGGCATCTTCCTGGCGGCGGTCGCCGTGTCCGCGCTCTACCTGCGCACCCGCATCGAGCCGGAGCTGCGCGGGGGCGGCTTCATCCGCGTCGCGCTCGTCGTGAGCGCCGTGGCCATCATGGGGCTCGGCGTCTACTCGGTCGTCACCACGGTCGCCGGCTGACGGCCCCGGCTGACACGTTCCGGCTGCCTCCTGCCGGCCGGCCCCTCCGGGCGACGGTCCCGGGAGTGACCCTCGCCACGTTTCGGGTCACCGTGGTGGCTTGACGCGGGTTCCCGAGCGATTAAGTTAGGTCAGGCAAACCTAAGTTGGAACGCCGCCGCCCCGTCCGGGCGGCGTTCCTTCGTCGTATCCCGAGCCCCGCCACGAGGAGACTTCCGTATGCCCGCACGCCTGCCCGCAGTGACGCAGCCAGCGAAGACCGTGCCCTCCCCGGGCGCCTCCCTGGGGGCGAGGCACGACACGACCGCGCTGCTGCGCGGGGCCACCGCGAGCAGCTACGCGGACACGGTCCGCGGGGTCGCCGACGACGTCGCCGCCCGGCTCTCGTCCGTCACCCAGCCGTTCTCGGGCGCCGGCCGCGCCGAGCTGCAGGGCCTGGTGGACGCCGTGGACCTCGACGGGCCGCCGTCGGGCACCCGTGAGGCGCTGCGCGAGGCGGGCGACCTGTACGCGAAGCACGCCATCTGGTTCCACGAGCCCACCTACACGGCGCACCTGAACTGCCCGGTCGCGCTGCCCGCCGTCGGGGCCGAGACCATGCTGGCCGCCATCAACACCTCGGTCGACACCTACGACCAGTCCACCGTCGCGACCCTCATGGAGCGCCGGCTGGTCGAGTGGACGGCGGGCCGCATCGGGTTCGCCGTCGCCGGTACCGACGGCACGAACGGTACCAACGGCACCGACGGCGTCTTCACCTCCGGCGGCACCCAGTCGAACTTCCAGGCGCTGTTCCTGGCCCGCGAGAAGGCGCGTCGTGCCGGCGCGCGCGTGGACTCCATGCGCGTCCTCGCCACCGCCGCGAGCCACTTCAGCATCGCCAAGTCCGCGCTGCTCCTCGGCCTGCCCGACGCCGCGGTGGTCACCGTCGGCACGGACGA
This sequence comes from Promicromonospora xylanilytica, assembly GCF_054782895.1. Lineage (NCBI taxonomy): Bacteria > Bacillati > Actinomycetota > Actinomycetes > Micrococcales > Promicromonosporaceae > Promicromonospora > Promicromonospora xylanilytica. Next base: position 14,940 of record NZ_BAAGRP010000060.1, on the reverse strand, counting down.
CACGGGCCGCATGAGCCCGGACTCCCTGGCGCAGGCGCTCGTCGACACGGAGCGCACCGGCGACACGGTGATCGCCGTCGTCGCGACCGCCGGCACCACCGACCGGGGCCGCATCGATCCCCTCGGCCCGATCGCCGACCTGTGCGACGCCGTGGGCACCTGGCTGCACGTCGACGCCGCCTACGGCTGCGGCCTGCTCGTGAGCACCACGCGCCGCCACCTGCTCGACGGCATCGAGCGCGCGCGCAGCGTGACCGTGGACTTCCACAAGTCGTTCTTCCAGCCCGTGTCGTCCAGCGCGCTGATCGTGCGCGAACGAGCGGACCTCGCGCCCGTGGCCTGGCACGCCGACTACCTCAACCCGCGCGAGGAGCTCGGCGAGCCCACCCGCGACCCCAACCAGGTCGACAAGTCCCTGCAGACCACACGCCGGTTCGACGCGCTCAAGCTGTGGGTCACGCTCCGTGCGCTCGGCGCGGACGGCATCGGCGCCATGGTGGACGCCGTCTGCGACCTCGCCGCCGCCGTGCACCACGACCTCGCCACCGACCAGGACTTCCGGCTCGTCGGCACCACGGACCTGTCCACCGTCCTGTTCCGTTACCAGCCGGACGGGCTCGACGCCGCACGCGCGGACGCCCTGGTGCCCCAGGTGCGGCGCGTGCTGTTCGACTCCGGCCGTGCCCTGGTCGCCAAGACGGTGATCGACGGCCGCCCGTGCCTCAAGCTCACGCTGCTCAACCCTGACGCCACCCTCGCCGACATCCGGGGCGTGCTCGAGCTGGTCCGGTCCGCCGCCCACGGTCTGCTGGCCGGGGAGGCGCTCGCGGACACGGGGGAGCCGCCGTGCCGGGACGTGCACCCGCGGCTCGCCCGCACGGACGGGGACGCCCGATGAAGGCCTACGACCTGCTCGGCATCGGGATCGGCCCCTTCGGCCTGGGGCTCGCGGCGCTCGCCGAGCCCCTCGACGACGTCGAGGCGGTGTTCCTCGACCAGCGCGAGGGCTTCTCGTGGCATGCCGGGATGCTCATCGAGGGCACCACGCTCCAGGTCCCTTTCCTGGCCGACCTGGTGACGATGGCGGACCCGACCTCGCCGTACTCGTTCCTGGCCTGGCTCAAGGAGACCGGGCGGCTGTACCAGTTCTACATCCGCGAGTCCTTCTACCCGCTGCGCGCCGAGTACGACGAGTACTGCCGCTGGGTGGCCGGCCGGCTCTCGGCGCTCCGGTGGGGGCGGCGGGTCACGAGCGTCGTGCGGGTTGCCGACCCGGCCGCTCCCGACGGCTACCTCTTCGAGGTGACGGCAGAGACGCCCGACGGCGTGGAGAAATACTGTGCCAAGCACGTGGTGCTCGGCACCGGTACGCAGCCCCGCCTCCCGGACGTCCTCACCGGCCTCGGTGGAGCCGGCCCCGTGGTGCACACCAGCGACTACCTGAACCACCGGGACGCGCTCGCGGCGTCCGGCGCCGTGACGGTGGTCGGCAGCGGGCAGTCGGCCGCCGAGGTCTACCGAGACCTGCTCGATGGCTGCGGCACCCGACCGGGCGAGCACCGCCTGGACTGGGTGACCCGCTCGCCGCGGTTCTTCCCCATGGAGTACACCAAGCTGACGCTCGAGATGACGTCGCCCGAGTACACCGACCACTACGTTGCCCTGCCCGCCGAGGTCCGCGACGTGCTGGGCCGGGAGCAGCGCGCCCTCCACAAGGGGATCAGCGGCGACCTCGTCGACGACATCTACGACACCCTCTACCGACGGTCCGCCCTGGGCGCGCAGATGCCGACCACGCTTCTGTCCGACACGGAGGTGGTCGCGGCGCGGTTCGACGCCGACGGCGCGGACGGGGCCGGCGAGTACGTGTTGACCCTGCGCCACGCCCAGCTCGGCACGACGGCGGAGCACCGCACGCGCGCGGTCGTCGCGGCGACCGGCTACGCGGCGTCGGTGCCCGAGTTCCTCGCGCCCGGCCTGGTCGACCTCGACCACCGCGGCCGGTACGCCGTCACCCGCGGCTACACCGTGGACGCCGACCGCCGCATCCACGTCATGGGCGTCGAGGAGCACACCCACGGTGTCACCGCGCCCGACCTCGGGTTCGGACCCTGGCGCAGCTCCGTGATCCTCGCGGACGTCACGGGGCGCGAGCCGTACGCGACCGAGCGCCGGATCGCCTTCCAGCAGTTCGGCCTGCCCGCTCCGCGGCCCGCCGCCACCCCGACGACGGAGGCCGTCCGGTGACCGCTCCCACCACGCACACGTTCAGCACCACCGGCACGTTCAGCACGACGACGCGCCTCGGCGAGGTCACCCTCGAACCGGTGGACCCGGCGCGGGACGCCGAGCTCGTCCAGGCGTGGCTCTCCCACCCCTCGGCGTCGTACTGGCAGATGGGCGGCCTGACCGTCGACGAGGTGCGCGACTATCTGACCGCCGTCCAGGACGGCCCGCACGAGGCCGCCTGGCTCGGCCGGCTCGACGGCGAGCCCGTGTTCCTCACCGAGACCTACGACCCGGCCCGCGTCGTGCTCACCGACGTCCACGACGCCCTGCCCGGCGACCTCGGGATGCACCTGCTGGTCGCGCCGCCCGCCACGCCACGCCACGGCCTGACCGACGCCGTCATGACCGCCGTCATGCGGTTCTGCCTGACCGGCGGGCCCGGTGCGGGGGCGGGCCTCGGCGCCACCCGCGTCGTCGTCGAGCCCGACGTGGGCAACCGGAAGATCGCCGCCAAGAACGCCGCCGCAGGGTTCCGCGTGCTGCGCGAGGTCGACCTCGGCCACGGCGCGCACGCCAAGCGCGCGGCGCTGAGCGTCGCCACCCGGGCGGACTTCGGGGCCTCCGCGCTCGGCGACGGGCCCCTGCCCGCCTCGGACCTGCCCGCCTCGGACCTGCTCGCCACCCACCTGACGCCGGAGCACATGGAGCACGCCCACCGGCACCTCGTGGCCAAGGCGCTCGCCGAGCTCGCGCACGAGCGTCTCTTCCAGCCGGAGCCGGACGACGACCCGGGCGCACCGCAGGACGGTCACCGCCTCGCCCTGGACGGCGTCACCTACCGGTTCACCGCGCGCCGGTACGCCCTGGAGCACTGGGTGGTCGACCCGGCGTCCGTGCGCCACACGGCCTCCGCCGGCCCGCGCGGCGACGTCGAGCTGCCCGTGGACGCGCTGGAGCTGATCGCCGAGCTGCAGTCCCTGCTGCAGGTCCCGGACTCCCTGCTCGCGACGTACCTGGAAGAGCTGTCCGCCACCCTGGCGGGCGCGGCCGCGAAGCGGGAGCGCGAGCTCGACGGGCACACGCCGTCCGTACCCGGGCTGCTCGACGCGCTGCGGACCGGATCCGGGAATCGAGCCGCCGCAGCGCGGGTCCAGCAGGCAGAGTCGTTCCAGCAGGCTGAGTCGTTCCAGCAGGTCGAGGCCGCGATGTCCGAGGGGCACCCGAGCTTCGTCGCGAACAACGGCCGCATCGGTTTCTCCCTGAGCGACTACCGCGCCTACGCCCCCGAACGCGGGCAGCGGATGCGCCTGCTGTGGCTGGGCGCCCGCCGTGAGCACACCCACCTCGCGCTCGCCGCCGACCAGACAGAGACCGGTCACTACGGCGCTCCCGGTGTGCCCGGCGAGCTGTCCGACGCCGAGCGCGCGGCCTTCGCCGACCGCCTCGCCGCCCACGGCCACGACAGCGCCGACTACCTGTACCTGCCCGTGCACCCCTGGCAGTGGGAGCACCGCGTGGCCATCACCTTCGCCGCGGACGTCGCCCGCGGTGACCTCGTGCCGCTCGGCCCCGGCTCCGACGAGTACCAGCCCCAGCAGTCCATCCGCACCCTGTTCAACCGCACCCGCCCCGACCGGCACTACGTCAAGGTGGCGCTCGCGATCCAGAACATGGGCTTCCTGCGCGGTCTGTCACCCGCCTACATGCGGGCCACCCCGGCCATCAACGACTGGGTGGCGAACCTGGTCGACGACGACGAGACCCTGCGCGCCGCCGGGTTCGGCGTGCTGCGCGAGGTGGTCTCCGCCGGGTACACGGGCGACGTCTACCACCGCACCCCTCAGCCCAACGCGCACCGGAAGATGCTCGCGGCCCTGTGGCGCGAGTCGCCCGTGCCGCGGCTCGGCGCGGGGGAGCGCCTGGTGACCATGGCGAGCCTGCTGCACCGCGACGCCGCCGGGGCGTCGTTCGCGACGGCCCTGGTCCGGGAGTCGGGCGTCCCCGCGGAGCAGTGGCTGCGCGCGTACCTCGACGCCTACCTGTACCCGCTGGTGCACTGCCTCCTGACCTACGAGCTGGCGTTCATGCCGCACGGCGAGAACCTCATGCTGGTGCTGCGCGACGGCGTGGTCCGGCGCGCGATCATGAAGGACATCGGCGAGGAGGTCGTCCTGCTCGGGAACCGGCCGCTGCCCGAGCGGGTCGAGCGCATCCGCGAGGTCGTGGACGACGACGAGAAGGCGCTCGCGATCTTCACCGACGTGTTCGACGGCGTGCTGCGGCACCTGTCCGGCATCCTCGCCGAGGACGGGGTGCTGCCGGAGGAGCGGTTCTGGGCGCTCGTGGCCGAGACGATCGACCGGCACGCCGACGAGCACCCGGACGTCGCGGGTGGGCCCCGGGTCGGCGTCGATCTGCGGGCGGCGCGCTTCGCGCACTCGTGCCTCAACCGCCTGCAGCTGCGCAACACCCTGCAGATGGTGGACCTGGCCAACCAGTCGGAGTCGCTCATCTATGCGGGCACGCTCGCCAACCCGGCCGGCAGGCGGACCGAGCAGTAGACACCGAGCAGTAGACGCCGAGCAGTCGACAGAGCCGGGCTGTAGACAGAGCCGGGCAGTAAACCGAGAGATGATGAGAAACGTGGACTTCGACCTGTTTCGTGACGACCTCGGCATCCCGCACGTGCGGGCCGCCTCCGAGACCGCACTGGCCTACGGTCAGGGCTGGGTGACCGCCCAGGACCGGGGGCTGCAGATCGAGGCCGACCGGATGCGGGCCGAGGAGCGGTTCGCCGACGTCGCAGGCGAGGCGGGTGCCGCCTGGGACCGGTTCGCCGCCCGCGAGCGCCTGGCCGTGACGGCCCGGGAGATCCATGACGCGCTGGCGTCGCCGGAGCGGGCGTGGCTGGCCGCGTACGCGGACGGCGTCAGCGCGGGCCTGGCCGCGGGCGGGCGGGACGTGCCCGAGCTGGCGGGGGTGCCGTACCGGCCGTGGGAGCCGTGGACGCCCATCGGGGTGTTCCTCACCACGCACGTGCTGTTCAACGGGTTCCCGGGCGTGCTGTGGCGCGCGCACGTGGCGAGGCATCTGCACGTGCCGGGCGTGCCGCTGGAGCGGGTCCTGGCGCTGTTCGCCGCCGACGCCGGGGCGACGTCCGGCTCGAACGCCTGGGCGGTGCACGGGTCGCTGACGGAGTCGGGCAGCCCGCTGGTGGCGGGGGACCCGCACCGCACGCTGGAGCTCCCGGGGCCGTACCAGCAGGTCCGGCTGGTGTGCACGGACCCGGCGGACCCCTACGACGTGCTGGGTTTCGCGTTCCCCGGGGTGCCGGGCATCCCGCACTTCGGGCACGCGGTGTCCGGGTCGTCGTCGGTCGCATGGGGCATCACCAACGCGGCGGCGCACCACGTCGAGGTCGTGTCGGACGCCGCCGACAGCGCCGGCGCGGACGGCTGGGGGCTGCGCTGGCCGGCGCGCGAGCTGTCCGACGTCGGCGTCGCGTCCTGGCGGGCCCTGCTGCACGCCCGCACGGCCCGGGACGTCACCGACGCGTTCCGGGGGTGGGTGGACCCGGTCAACCGGGTGCTCACCGCGGACAGCGCGGGCGACGTGCTCAGCATGACCGCCGGCAAGGTCCCCGCGGCCACCGACCGCGCGCTGCCCGCCGTGAAGGCGGCGGACGGGTTCGTCGACCTCCCGGAGCCGGCCCCGGTGTCGCAGGTCGCCGTCGACGCCAACGAGCGGCCCAGGACGCAGGCCCCCTCCGAGCTGGACGGCCGCCCGGGGTTCGGGCCCCGCGACGTGCGCCCCGGCCGGGAGGCACACGACCTGGGCTGGTCCTACGCACGGCACCGCGCGGAACGCATCAGGCAGCTGCTCGCCGCGGCGGACGTCCCGGAGTCGCCGTACACGCAGGCCCGCATCCACGGCGACACCCGCGACCTCGGTGCGACCGGCCTGGTCGCGCACCTCGCGGACGACGCGACCCCGGCCGCCGCCCGGCTGCGCGCCTGGGTCGCGCGCGGCGCCCACGTCGACGCGGACTCCACCGACGCCGCCCTGTACATGCGCTGGCGCCACACCCTGGCGCACCGCCTGGCCGGCCACCAGGTGCTGGCCCCCCTGCACGAGCCGCACGGGCAGGACCCGGCCCTCGAACCGGTGCTGGGCGCCATGTTCGACGTCCCGACGGCGGTGGGCGCCGGGCTGGCCCGCATCCTCGCGGCTGGCTGGCTGGGCATCGACGGCCCCGCGGAGGCGAGCGGGGCGCTCGCGGAGGTCGCCGCGGAGATAGTGGCGGAGAAAGTCGCGGAGGGGCGGTCCGGCCCGGACGAGCCCGCCTGGGGAGAGCTGCACGTGGCCGCCCCGCTGCACCCGGTGCCCGGCTCGCGGCCCGACGTGCCGCGGCTGCCCGTCGCGGGGAACAACGAGTCGGTCCGGTGCACCGGAGGGTCGCCGGGGGTGGCGCCCACCGCCTACCGCGGTTCGGTCGCCCGGTACGTCTGGGACCTGACCGACCGCGCCAACAGCCGCTGGGGTGTCCCGTTCGGCGCCGACGGCCGTCCTGGTAGCCCGCACCACGACGACCAGCACGCGGTGTGGGCCGACGCGGCCACCACCCCCGTCGTGACGGACTGGGACCGCCTGCACCCCGTGGACACGACCGGCCGGCTGCTGAACGGCGCGCGCGGCCAGGAGGTGTGGCGGCGCGACTTCGGAGCCGACGGTCTCGTCACGGCGCACATGGTCGACCCCGACACCGACGCGGACCTGCTGCACGGTTGGTTCACCCGGCCCCGCGCCGCATTCTGGGGGATGCGCGACCGTACGCGCGACGAGGTGCGGGACACCTACGCGTTCGTCGACTCCCTGCCCACCCATCACGCGTACCTCGTGCGGTGGGACGGCGAGCCCGTCGTGCTCGTCCAGGCGTACCTCCCCGAGCACGACCCGGTCGCGACGGCCTACGCCGTTCAGCCGGGTGACCTCGGCCTGCACCTGTTCCTCGGCAGCCGCGGGCCGGTCGCCCGGCACGGCTCGCCCGATGACCCGTGGACCGTGCTCGGGCCCGCCCTGCGGGAGCTTCTCTTCGCCGGGCGCGGCACGCGCCGCGTGGTCGGCGAGCCCGACGCGAACAACCAGAAGGCCCTCGACCGCATGGCCACCATGGGGTTCACCGCCGGGGAGCTGGTGTCGTACCAGTCGCCCCAGGGCTTCAAGGAGGCGCGCATGGCGTACCTGACGCGCGAACGGGCGCTCGGGCACGGGTAGTCGGCTACCGTCGCGGGATGGCGACCGAACCCACGACAGCGTCCACCACGGAGTCCACCACGGAGTCCACCACGGAGTCCACCACGGAGTCCACCACGAGACCCACCACCGAGCGGGCCCGCCGCACGCTGCTCGTGCGGCCGCCGTCGCCCCGGCTCGCCGACGGTGAGCTCACGCACCTGGACCGCGTCCCCGTCGACGCGGACCTGGCGGCCGAGCAGTGGCAGAGGTACGTCGAGGTGTTCCGCGGCTTCGGCTGGGACGTGCGGGCGGTGCCGGCGGCCGAGGGGCACCCGGACGGGGTGTTCGTGGAGGACGCGGTGGTCGTCTTCGACGACCTCGCCGTCCTGACCCGCCCGGGCGCACGGTCCCGGCGCGGGGAGGTCGAGTCGGTGCGGCCCGTGATCGAGTCGGCGGTGCACGAGCTCGCGGAGATCACCGAGCCGGGCACCCTCGAGGGCGGTGACGTCCTCAAGGTCGGGCGGACCGTGTACGTGGGCCGTACCGCGCGCACCGACGCCGACGGCGCGGCACAGCTGCGCGCCCTGGTCGAGCCGCGCGGGTGGCGCGTCGTCGAGGTGCCCGTGACCCGGGCGCTGCACCTGAAGTCGGCGGTCACGGCACTGCCCGACGGCACCGTCATCGGCTACGAACCGCTGGTCGACGACGTCAGCCCGTTCCCGGGCTTCCTGCCGGTCCCCGAGGCCGAGGGCTGTGCCGTCGTCGTGCTGGACGACACCACCGTGCTGCTCTCCGCGTCCGCCCCCGGCACCGCCGAGCTGCTGCGCGGGCGCGGGCTGACGGTGCTCAGCACGCCCGTGACCGAGTTCGAGAAGCTCGAGGGCTGCGTGACCTGCCTGTCGGTGCGGGTGCGCTGAGCCGGTAGGTGCTTACGCAAACTAACAACTTGCGGGCGGCGCGATAATGAACCCGATGCCTCCCACCGACAGTTCGAATCGATCTGATCCTTCGTCCGAGCGCAGCACCTTCGCCTCGATCCGTCGCCTCCACCCCTACGTCCGCACGGCCCTGCCCCGCCTGGTCGGCGGCCTGGCCGCATCGCTGGGCGCCAGCCTCATGGCGCTCGCCATCCCCGCCGTGCTGCGGTGGGTCACCGACGGCCCGCTCGCCGAGGGCGTCCGCGAGCACGACTGGACCGGCCTGGCCTGGTCCGTCGCGCTCGTCGCCCTGCTCGGCGTGGGGGAGGCGGGCCTCATCCTGCTGCGCCGCACGCTCGTGATGTTCCCCGGCACGCGGGTCGAGGCCGCGATGCGGGTGGCCCTGTTCCAGCACCTGCAGGACCTCCCCGTCGCCTTCCACGACCGCTGGCCGGGCGGGCAGCTGCTCAGCCGCATCATGGGCGACCTCGGCCTGCTGCGGCGCTGGCTCGTGTTCGGCATCCTGCAGCTCGTCGTCAGCTTCGTGACCATCGTCGTGGGCGTCGGCCTGCTCGTGGCCACAGGCGGCTGGCTGGGCGTCATCTTCCTGTGCGGAGCGGTCCCCGTGACCGTCCTCGCGTTCCGGTTCTCCCGGAAGTACCGCAAGATCTCGCGGCTGTCCCAGGACCAGTCGGGCGACCTCGCCACCACCGTCGAGGAGTCCGTGCACGGCATCCGCGTGCTCAAGGCGTTCGGCCGCGGCCACGACGCGCTGGACCAGTTCACCGATCAGGCCGAGGGCCTTCGCGACACCGAGATCCGCAAGGCCACCACCGACGCGGGCCTGACCACGGCCCTGCGCGTCATCCCGGAGGCCACCCAGGCGGTAGCGCTGGTCGTCGGCACCTACCTCGTCGCGTCCGGCGACATGACGATCGGCGCCCTGGTCGCCTTCTTCGCCACGACGGCGGTCATCAACGGCCCCGTCGTCGACCTCGGCATGACCCTGTCGATGACGCTCAACGCGCGCACCGCCGTCGACCGGTTCTTCGAGGTCATGGACACCACCAACCCGCTGACCGACCCCGCCACGCCGGCCGACCTGCCCGCCGTGACACCCGGGGTCGCCGGCACCGCGGGCGGGCACGTCGCTTTCCGCGACGTCACCTTCCGGTACGACGACGCCACCCGCCCCGTCCTCGACCGCGTCGACCTCGAGCTGCCGCCCGGCACCACCACCGCCCTCGTCGGCCTGACCGGCTCCGGCAAGTCGACGCTCGCGATGCTCCCGCCCCGGCTCTTCGACGTGAGCGACGGCGCCGTCGAGGTCGACGGCGTCGACGTCCGCGACATGACCCGCGCCCAGGTACGCGAACGGGTCGCCGTCGCCTTCGAGGACCCCACACTGTTCTCCGCGTCCGTGCGGGACAACGTGCTGCTCGGTGTCTCCGACACCCTCCCGTCCGCTGAACGCGAGAACCTCCTGGCCCAGGCCCTCGAGGTGGCGCAGGCGGGGTTCGTGACCGACCTGCCCGACGGCGTCGACACCCGCATCGGCGAGGAGGGCATGTCCCTGTCCGGCGGACAGCGCCAGCGGCTCGCCCTCGCCCGCGCCATCGCCGCCCGGCCCCGCGTGCTCGTCCTCGACGACCCGCTGTCCGCCCTCGACGTCACCACGGAGGAAGCGGTCACCGCCCGGCTGCGCGACGTGCTCGTCGCCACGACCACCCTCGTCATCGCCCACCGGCCCTCGACCGTCGCCCTCGCCGACCGCGTGGCCGTGCTCCAGGGCGGCCGCATCACCGCCGTCGGCACGCACCAGGACCTCCTCGCGAGCGACCCGCACTACCGGTACATCATCTCCAGCCTCGAAGGGGACTACGCGGCGCACGACCAGGCGCACGACCAGGACAGCCAGAGCCAGGACAGCCAGAGCCAGGAGGCCCTGTCATGACGGCAACCACCGCACCCGCCACCGGGGCCACCGACCGCCCTCGACCCACCGACGCCGCCGCCGACGACGTCACCAGCCTCGGCAAGGAGGCGTCCCGCACCGTCCGGCGCAGGTCCATGCGCCTGCTCGGCGACCTCCTGCGCCCCCACAAGAAGGCGCTCGCCTGGGCCGCCGTGCTCGTCGTCGCCTCCACCCTCGGGCAGGTGGCGGGGCCGTGGCTGGTCGCCGTCGCCATCGACCAGGCGGTGCCCGCCCTCGAGGACGGCTCCGTGACGCCCCTGGTCCTCAGCGGCGCCGGCTACCTCGCGGCGGCCGTGCTGGGCGGAGTCGCCGCAGGAGCCTACGTCCGCGCCGCCGCTCGCATCGCCCAGGCCGTGCTCCTCGACCTGCGCCGCCGGGTGTTCCGCCAGACCCAGCGACTGTCGCTGGAGTTCCACGAGTCGTACACCTCCGGCCGCATCATCTCCCGGCAGACCTCCGACCTGGAGGCGCTGCGCGAGCTCCTCGACGGCGGCCTGACCGGCGTCGTCTCGTCACTCCTGCTCATGGTGTTCACGTTCGTCAGCCTCCTGCTCATCGACTGGCGCTCCGGCCTCCTGCTCGCCCTCGCATTCCTCCCCGCGTGGCTGCTCACCCGCTGGTTCCAGCGCATGTCCCAGCGGTACTACCGGGAACAGCGGACGGCGTCGGCCCGACTCATCGTCAAGTTCGTCGAGACCATGACCGGCATGCGCGCCGTCCAGGCCTTCCGCCGCGAACCCACCACCGAGGCCGACTACCGCAAGCTCGGCGAGGACTACCGCGACGCCAACCTGCAGATCTTCGGCGTCAACGGACGGTTCCAGCCGGGCCTCATCCTGATCGGCAACCTGACCGTGGTGGCGGCGCTCGCGGTCGGCGGCTGGCGGGTGCTCGAGGGGACGCTGGCCGTGGGCGCCCTGGCGGCCGTGCTGCTCTACTGCAAGCGGTTCTTCCAGCCGGTGCAGCAGCTCGGCATGTTCTACAACTCGTTCCAGTCGGCCACCGCGGCGCTCGAGAAGGTCTCGGGCCTCCTGTCCGAGGAACCCACCGTCACGGAGCCCGTCGACCCGCGGCCGCTGCCGGCGCCGGACGGCCGCGCCAGGGGAGAGCTGCGGCTCGACCACGTGCGGTTCCAGTACGGCGACGGCCCGGTCGTGCTGCCCGACCTCGACCTCACCATCCCCGGCGGACAGACCGTCGCGGTGGTGGGCACGACGGGCGCCGGCAAGTCCACGGTCGCCAAGCTGGTCACCCGGTTCTACGACGCGTCGGCCGGGGCCGTGCGGCTGGACGGCGTCGACGTGCGGGACCTGGCGTCGGCCGACCTGCGCAGCGCCGTCGTCATGGTCACGCAGGAAGCGTACTTGTTCAGCGGGTCCGTGCGGGAGAACATCGCGCTCGGCCGGCCGGGTGCCACCCAGGAGGAGATCGAGGCGGCGGCGCGTGCCGTCGGCGCGCACGAGTTCGTGCTCGACATGCCCGACGGGTACGACACGGACGTGAACAAGCGCGGCGGGCGGGTGTCGGCGGGGCAGCGTCAGCTCCTGTCGTTCGCCCGGGCGTTCCTCGCGGACCCGGTCGTGCTCGTGCTCGACGAGGCGACGTCCTCGCTCGACATGCCCGGTGAGCGGCTCGTGCAGCGCGGTCTGCAGACGCTGCTGGCCGACCGGACGGCGATCATCATCGCGCACCGCCTCTCCACGGTCGCCATCGCGGACCGGGTGCTGGTGATGGAGCACGGGCGGATCGTGGAGGACGGCACGCCCGCGGAGCTCATCGCCGGGGACGGCCGGTACGCGCGCCTGCACGAGGCGTGGCAGGACTCACTGGTCTGACGGGCGCGCCAGACCGGCGGTGATCACCGAGAGGGCGCGGTCCAGCTCGGCATCGGTCACCCCGCCGAAGCCGAGCACGAGGCCGGTCCGGTCCGCGCTGCGGCAGTAGTCGGCCAGGAGCGGGAGGTCGTAGCCGGCGGTGCGGGCGGCAGCCCGCGCCGCCGCGGCCGACGCCGGGTCGGTGAGCCACGTCGAGTACATCCCGGCCAGGGGCCCCGCGAGCTCGGCGTGCGGGGCCAGGGCGGTCGCGACCCGCGGCGCGCGGTCCGCGTAGACGCGCCGGGCGGTGCGCACCACCTTGTCCGCCCAGCCGTCGCGCAGCAGGGTGAGCAGGGCGCGCTGGGCGGGCCACGGCGGCGTGTCGTGAGTGATCGTGCGGCGTCGGACGAGCGGCTCGTGGAACGCCGGCGGCGCGACCAGCCAGCCCAGCCGCAGGCTGGGGCTGACCGACTTCGAGGCGGTCCCCAGGTAGGCGACGCGTGACCGGTCGAGCGCCGCGAGGGCGGGTACGGGCGCGACGTCGTACCGGAACTCGGAGTCGTAGTCGTCCTCGACCACCACGGCGCCGGCCTCCCGGGCGGCGGCGAGCAGCGAGAGCCGGTCCGCCGCGGGCATGACGCGGCCCAGCGGGTGCTGGTGGGCGGGCGTGACGTACGCGGCGACACAGCCGGAGAGGTCCGTGACGGGCGCGAGCGCGGGATGGTCGACGACGGCGCGGCCCGCGGCCCGTACGGTCTCGACGGCCGCCCGGTGCCCGGGGTCCTCGACGAGGACGTCCCCCGGGGCCAGCACGCCGAGGAGCTGTCGCAGGCCGTCCGTCGACCCGGCGGTCACCAGGATCTCGTCGGGCTCCACGGTCAGCCCGCGGGTGCGGGCGAGCCGCTCGGCGAGGGCGTCGCGCAGCTCGGCGAGGCCGCGCGGGTCGGGGTAGCCCCGTGGCGGGCGGGCCGCGGAGACCTCACGCCACGCGCGCCGCCAGCCCGCGACGTGCCGCGGGTCGATCCAGGGCGTGCCGGCGTCCAGCCGGACGTACTGCGGCGCCCGGGTCGCCGGGCGGACCGGGGGAGCGGGTGCCGGGAGCACCGTGCCCGACGCCACGAACGTGCCGGACCCGCGCCGCGTCTCCACCCAGGCCTCGGCCAGGAGCTGGTCGTACGCCTGCTCGACGACGGCGCGTGCCACCCCGAGGTCCGCCGCCAGGGCACGGCTGGAGGGCAGGCGGTCGCCGGTGGTGAGGGTGCCGTCGGTCACCAGCCGCCGAACGGCGGCAGCGAGCTGTGCAGGGAGCGGTTCGGCGCGCGTGCGGTCGAGGCGGACGGGAAGCATGGCGGGCTCCGGTGTGCTCGGTGTGCTCGGTGTGCTCGGTGTGTCTGTCGGGCGACGGGCAAGTGGCTTGTTCGACTCGTGGCGAACTGGCCCGTGCCCAGGGGCCACCCGGGGGCCAGGCTAACGGCATGACGACGCAGCACCTCTCGCCCACCACCCGCACGACGCCGACCCGCGGACGCAAGCGCCAGGTCGACGACCGCCGTCGGCTCATGGCGCTGCTCTCCGACGCGCTCGTGGCGCACCTGGGCCTCGTGGCGGGATCCCACCCCGTGGTGCTGCCGACCGCTTTCGCCGTCGACCCGGCCGGGCCCGACGCCGGTGGCTCGTTGTACCTGCACGGATCGGTGGCCGCCGGGTGGCTGGGGCCCGCCCTGGAGCGCGACGTGTGCGTGACCGTGACGGAGCTGGACGGCCTGGTCCTGGCACGGACGGGCTTTCACCACTCGATGAACTACCGGTCGGCGGTGGTGATCGGGCGGCCCCGGGAGGTCACCGACGTGGAGGAGCGTCGTCGGGCCCTCGACCTGATCGTGGACCACATGATGCCGGAGCGGGCCGCGGCGCTCCCCGCGGCGACGCGCAAGGAGCTCGCCGCGACGGTGGTGCTGGCGCTCCCGCTGGCCGAGGCCTCGATGAAGCAGCGCGAGGGCGGCGCGTCGCTCGAGCCGGGCGACCTCGAGCTCACCGGATGGGCAGGACACGTCCCGCTGCGCCGGGTCGCGGACGCGCCCGTCACCGAGGACTACGTGTCCGAGCCGGTGCCGGAGTCGGTGCTGCGCCGGGTGGCGGAGCTCGGGCGGGTGTGAGGAGGGGCCGCCGGATCGTCTCGCCCCGCCAGACCTGCCCTCGTGCCGCCCGTCCAGGGCTTGTTCTCAGAAGGGCGGCTCGAGCGGGAAGCGGCGTGCGAGGTCGTGGGTGGGCGGTTCGTCTGTCGGGGTGCCGATGGCGGGCCCGCCGATGACAGGTGGGTGATCTCCGAGGCGTGCCCGGACGTCCCCGGACAGGCTGGTGATGTCGTTGCTCACCCGCCCGGTCGGGTGCTGCCGGGGCGCAGTGGCACTGGCGCCCGCTGTGGCCGGGCTGGTGGTCTCCGGCCTGTCCGTCGGGTCGACAGCCGTCGGGGGACGGGCGTAGACGTGCCCCGTCGGTGCGGTCCAGGTCGTGATGCCGGTGGTTGGGTCGCGTACGGGGGTCCAGCCGTGGTGGGTCTTGGCGAGGTGGTGTGCGCGGCACAGGGGTTGCAGGTTGGTCGCGCGGGTCTGTCCGGGTGTGCCGGGTGGTTCCGTCGCGGGGTCGTGGTCGTGGTCGAAGGGTGTGATGTGGTCGAGGTCGGCCCAGGGGGCTTCACCCCGTTTGGTGGACACGCTGATACTGGATCGTGGATCCAGAGGAAGCGAGTTTGATCCGCATGGCTATGAAG
>NZ_BAAGRP010000059.1:0-15274 GCF_054782895.1 Promicromonospora xylanilytica | reverse complement strand
CTTCATAGCCATGCGGATCAAACTCGCTTCCTCTGGATCCACGATCCAGTATCAGCGTGTCCACCAAACGGGGTGAAGCCCCCACGCTGTTCGACGTGCAGACGATCCTTCGCCATGCCAGCGTCTCGACCACGCAGATCTACAGCCAGCCGCGGCTGGAGGATCTGGTCGCGAAAGTGCTCGAGCATCATGCCCGGCCGCGGCCGGCGGGGCCGGTGATCGAGCCCGCCTACGACGAGGGTGCGGTACGCGAGCTCCTGGGGCTGCAGGCATGACCGGACCACTTGTCGGCGGAGCCGAGCCTGTGCTCGATCCTCGCGCAGCGACGCAAGTCCAGGCGGCGCGCACCCGGGCAGCATCTGGCCCGAGTTCGAGGCCGCTGTCGCCGCCGGCCGTGGTCGCGCCGGACGTGTTGTTCGGGGCGCACGGCCGGCTGCTGCCGCATCACGCCTACGACCTCGGTCTCGAACCGCCAGTCCTGCCAGTTGACGCGGCAGGGGCGCAGATCCAGCGGCTCGGCTTGGACGACACGATCGAGGCGACCCTGGCCACGGTGCTCGGGACGTTCCCGAGCCGCAAGCCGACCTCGACCGGTGTCCGGCGGATCCTGGGCTGGCTGCATGAGTTCGACGGTGAGACGTGGGAGCAGCGTTGGCTGGCCAGCGGCGCCGACCTCGCGCCGAGATCGTGGCGTTCGGCGGTGACGCCCCGGACGCCGCAGCCCACCGTGGCTCAGGGGGTGAACGCGTTGATGGTGGCCCGGGTGCTGCGCCCGTCGTATGGCTGGCAGCTGGCCACCGGCGCCGGTGCCTACCTGCCGCAGCGCATGCTCGGCGTCAACGACGCCGAGCAGCTGCGGAGGCTGCGGGCGTTGCCGGCTTACCGCTCGGCGCTGCTGCGTCATCAATACGACGCGGAAGCCTGCCTGTCGAGGGTGCTGATCCGGACCGGCAAAAGACTGGACGAGCTGCAGGGCGAGGATCTGCTGTTCTACGCCGACGTCGTGCACACGTCGGGCCGGAACCGGCGCGAGCACCTGGCCTGGGAGCTGCTGGTCGCGCTCGGCCCGTTCGCGGGCGAACCGCTCACGCTGAGGGCCGCCTGGTCAGCCAAGGGCAACTCCCGCCAGCACTCCGTGCAGACCCTGGTCGATCGCTACGGCGTCCCGGCCAGCGGTGTGCGTGACCTGCTGGTCGACTACCTGAGCGAGCTGAAGCCGTCGATGGACTACGGCACGCTGGAAGGGTGGGCCTACCGGTTGGTGCGGCTGTTTTGGTGGGAGGTGCTGCAGATCAATCCCGCCCAGGCCGATCTGCGGCTCACGCCGCAGGTCGCGGCCGAGTGGCGCGAACGGCTGTCGGTGACCATCGACGGACGACCGCGGCGAGAGATCCACTCAACACTCTTCGCTGTCCGCGGGATGTATCGCGACCTGGCGGAGTGGTCGCACGACGAGCCGGGCCGGTGGGGGCCATGGGTCGCGCCGGCTCCGGTATCGCGGTTCGAGTCGAAGAGCGCCTCGAAGGCGAAACGGCGTCAGCAGTCGCGGATGCAGAGCCGCACCAGGGCACTGACGCCGTTGTTGCCTGCGCTGGTCGCGGAGGCAGTGCGGCGCCGGGACTGGTCGGCCCGGCTGCTCGCGGCGGCACAGCAGGCCGGCCACGGGCAGAGGTTCATCGTTGACGGTTCGCAGTTCGAGCTCCATCAGCCGCCGCCGCGCCGCTATGAGCGGGACCGTCCGAGTCTGCTGCGCGCCCGGATCATTGCTGCAGCGTCGGACATGCCCCTGCTCGGAGTCAACCGGCACGGCCTGGCCGACATCACCGCAGCCGAGGCCGATGGGTTCTGGGCATGGGCGGTCATCGAGACGCTGCGCCTGACCGGGATCCGGGTCGAAGAGCTCCTCGAGCTCACCCAACTGTCGCTGCGCCATTACACCGCCGCGTCGACCGGGACGCTGGTACCGCTGCTGCACATCGTGCCGAGCAAGAACGACGCCGAGCGGCTGATACCGATGACGCCGGAGCTGGTCACGGTGCTCGTCGCGGTCCAGCGCCGCGCGAAAGGAGGGGGTGACCGGATCCCGTTGTCGGTGCGCTACGACCCGCACGAGAAGGTGCACGGTGAGCCGTTTCCGCATCTGTTCGTCCGCCGGATCGGCACCCGCAGCGAAGTGCTGTCGCCCTCGGTGGCGCGGCGGCTCATCATCGCCGTCGCCGCCTCTGCCGGGCTCCAGGACGCCGGGCAGCCGACCTATTTCACGCCGCACGACTTCCGGCGGCTGTTCACCACCGAGATGGTCTCCAGCGGCCTCCCTCTGCACATCGCAGCCACCCTGCTCGGCCACCTCAACCTCGACACCACCCGCGGCTACACCGCGGTCTTCCCGGAGGAAGTCGTCGCTGCCCATCAGCATTTCATCGAACGCCGCCGGACCACTCGCCCAGGCGGCGAGCTCCGGGCGGCGACCGGCGAGGAGTGGGCCGAGTTCGAGGAGCACTTCTTGCTGCGCAAGGTCGCCCTCGGCGAGTGCCACCGCCCATACGGCACGCCCTGTGTTCACGAGCACGCCTGCGTGAAGTGCCGGTTCCTGCGCGTCGACCCCGCCCAGCTGCCCCGCATCGAGGAGATGACCGCCAACGCCACGGAGCGGCTCGCAGAGGCCAAGGACCGGGTTTGGCTCGGCGAAGTCGCTGCGCTGGAAGACTCGCTCAAACACCTGCGGCAGCGGCGCGTCGAGGCGAACCGGCAACTTCCGCCGCGATCACCGGACACAGCACGCGGACATGCGATGCTGCTCCTGATCAACGGCCAGGACGACACTCGCTGAGGGACGGCAAACACGTGGGGGAGACACCGCCATGGAGACAAGGCTCGATATCGCCGGCATCGCCACACCGGGTGGTGTGCTGTAAGGGCGGGTCGCCGAACCTGAGCAGCCTTCCCTCGGCCGCATCGCAGGTCCAGTAGTGTCCCTGGTCGTCGGCGCCCAGGCAGTGCCCGACGGCGGGCACCTCGACCTTCGCGACCACCGTGAGGCCTAGTCTCGCTTGGGCCGAGGGTGGCCACCGTGGTTCTGGGGTCTGAGCGGACGTAGAAGTAACCGGTGCGGTCCGACCAGGCGGGCAGGGACTCACCGCCCCGACCTCGTAGTGGGCGAGTTGTTCGCCGGTGTCGACGCCCATGAGAACCACGCGACCATCGTTGGCGCAGCTGGCGAGTACCAGGCGGTCGCGTGCGTCGACTCGGGGGAACCCGTGGGTGCCGTCGCATCCGGCGGGCCACCGCTATAGCGTGTGGTCGGCCGCGTCGATAGCCACGAGGTCGTCGCCGGCATGGGTAAACACGAGGGTCTGGCCGGCCAGCGTCGCGACGGTGAGACTCTCGGGTCCGTCGGGCACTGAGATGAACCCTCGACCCATACTTCTCCCACTCCCGGCCATCCTCATCGGTCAGTCGGGTCCGCGGTGGAGACGGTGTGCCGTGGTATCGAACAGTCGGCGCTGGGCCAGTCGTGTGGCCACGGCCGCGGCTACGGTGGCGGCGGCCAGCAGCATGTACATGACTACGAGTTGGTAGCGGATGGCGGTCAGTGGGTCGATGCCGGCGAGGATCAGGCCGGTCATCGCGCCGGGAAGGCTGATCAGGCCGACGACCTTGGTCGAGTCGATCGCGGGCAGCAGCGCGGTGCGTGCGGCCGAACGGCGGTGCGGGGCGAAGGCATCCTCGACGGGCAGGGCCAGGGCCAGGCGTGCCTCGATCCGCGGGCGAGCTTCACGCACACTCTCGACCAGTCGCAGCATGGTCAGGCCGGTCGCCTGCATCGCGGTCGCCACGATCATGCCGCCGATCGGCACGACGACCTCGGGCTGGGCGGGGAGGATGCGCAACACCAGCAGGCTTGCCAGCGACACCAGCGAGCCCACGGCAACGGCGAGGGTGGCCAGCAGTCGGGCGTGGGGCACGCCCCGGCCTCGGCGCCCGGCCACCTGCCCGGCGGCCAGCACCATCAGTCCTACCCAGCCCGCGGCGCCGAGCAAGCCGGCATGCTGAAACAGTGCCAGGAGGATGACGCCGACGGCGGCCAGTTGCCCGGCGGCCCGGACGGCGGCGACGATCAGGTCCCGGGTGAGGCCGAAGCGCTGGCGGGCGGCCACTGCGATGGCTACGGCGACCAGCAGTACCGAGGGCGCGACCTGGAGCCAGGTCACCGTCGCGGTGCTCACTGGGTCTCCGGGTAGTCGACGTCCTTGGGTGTGCCGGTGGCGAGGACGTGGCCGTGTTCCAGGACGATCACCTGGTCGGCCAGGCGGCGGACCTGGTCGGTGTTGTGGCTGACCAGCACCACCGTGGTGCCGCGTGCGACGAGGTCACGCAGGGTGTGCTCGATCGCGCATGCGCTGGCCGCGTCCAGGGCGGCGGTGGGCTCGTCGAGGAGCAGCACCTGTGGGTCCAACGCGAGGGAGCGGGCCAGGCACACCCGTTGGGCTTCCCCGCCGGAGAGCCCCGACGTGGTGCGCGCGTGAAACCGGGTGGGCAGGCCGACGCGGTCCAGCAGCGCGCCCACCTCTGTCGGGGGCAGTGCCGGGTGGCCGAGACGGATCTCCTCGGCCACCGAGTCGGTCAGCAGGACGGGGTGTTGGGCGACCAGCTGCACACGGCGGCGCAGCTCCAGCACGTCGTACTCCTCCAGCGGGGTGTCGTGGAATGTGATCCGCCCGGCGTCGGGGTCATCGAGCCGGACCAGCAGCCGCAGCAGCCGCGACTTCCCTGCCCCGCTGGGGCCCACGATCGCGGTACACGCGGCCCGCGGGATCTGCGCGCACACGTCCGCCAGCAGCGTGGTGTGTCCGTGCCGCAGGGTCACGCCGCGCAGAGCGAACACCGTCCCGCGTTGCACTCCGCCGCCCCCTTTCCGGGTCGGTTCTCGTGGCGAGGGCGTCTGCACCGCCCCTTCCGCTTCTCTCGGGGCTGGGCGGGTCACCCCACGGGCAGCCCGACGACGGCGGCCGCGGCGCCGAGGACAGCGCAGGCGGCGAGCACCCGCAGCATCGGCCACTTGAAGCCGAAGACCAGCACAGCCGCGATGGCGGTGATCCCCAGGGCTACGGGCTGGAGGCTGTCCAGGACCGGCAGGACGACGTGCAGCGGTCCGGCCTCGATGCTGGTGGTGGCTGTGAACAGGGTGTGCGTGGCGAAGAACACGGCGAGATTGGCGATCACGCCGACCACGGCCGCGGTGATGCCGGTGAGGGCGGCGGTCAGTGCCGTGTTGTGGCGGAGCCGTTCCACGTAAGGCGCCCCGAGGAAGATGAACAGGAAGCACGGCACGAAGGTCACCCACGTGACCAGCAGAGAGGCGATGACCCCGGCGAACCAGGGGTCCAGCCCGCCCGGGTTGTGGTAGGCGCCGAGGAACGCGACGAACTGAACCACCATGATCAGCGGCCCCGGGGTGGACTCGGCCAGCGCCAGCCCGCGCACCATGTCCCCCGCCGAGAGCCAGCCGTAGACCTCGACGGCGCGTTGCGCGACGAACGCGAGGACCGCGTAGGCGCCGCCGAAGGTGACCAGCGCGGTGCCGGAGAAGAACAGGCCTTGGGTGGTGAACGTGCTGTGCACCCCAGTGAGCACCGCGACCGCCACGACCGGCACCGCCCAGAGGAGCAGCCCCACGCCAAGTACGCGGACGTTGCGGCCCCTGGAAGGAGGTGCGTGATGCAGCGCGTCGTCGGAGATCAGCGGTGCCGGACCCTCGTCCGCGGCCTCCTTCGGCCGCTGGATCGCGTGCGGGACGAGCCGGCTCAGCAGCCAGCCGATGCCGGCGGCGGCCGCGACCACGATCGGGAATGGCACCCCGAACAGCGCCAACGCGACGAACGCCGCGCACGCCAAGCCGATCAGCACCGGATGGTGCAGCGCCCGTTTGCCGACCCGCACCACTGCCTGGGCGACAATCACGACAACGGCGGGTCCGAGCCCGGCGAACACCGCCGCGACGGCGGTCGTGTCGCCGAAGGCGACGTAGATCGCCGACAACGCCAGCAGGGCAACCACCCCGGGCAGCACGAACAGCGTCCCCGCGACCAGACCGCCCCGGCGGCCGTTGAGCAGCCAGCCCACGTAGACCGCGAGCTGCTGCGCCTCGGGCCCGGGCAGCAGCATGCAGTAGCTGAGTGCGTGCAGGAACCGTTGCTGGCTGATCCAGCGCTTCTCGTCGACCAGGGTGCGCTGCATGACCGCGATCTGCCCGGCCGGGCCGCCGAAGGTCTGCAGCGAGATGACGAACCAGGTGCGGACCGCGTGCCGGAACGGGACGAGGTCCCGCGGTGACTCCTGGGCGTCCACTGGTCCGGATCGCGACGATCCGGAGTCGTCGGTGGCGGTCACCGGCGTGTTCTCCATTCATGAGGGGCGGATGGACACATCAGCAACGCAAAGTGCGGACCACCCGGGTGAGGCGGCCGCCGACGTTGCGTCCCTGTGCTGCTGATGTAACCATGGTTGCACGCATCGAGCCAAGCCGGGGAAGGGACCTCACTGTGATGAGCGCGAAGAGGAGGCTGCGCCTGCTGGCGGTTGCCGCGGCGGCCGTTCTGGTGACCGGCGCGTGCACAACGGGCCAGACCTCGGCCGGAACGAACGACGGCACGAACGCCGCCCATGCTTCCGCCGGGGGCGGCGGCATGCACCCGGTGAAGACCAGTAAGCAGGACTGGCGCGGTGTGGCCGACGCCTTGGGACGAGCAGGCGAGCTGCAGGGCGGCACCGTCTATCGGACCGGTTTCGCCCGCAGCGACCTGACGGTCACCTCCGAGGGGATCCGGGTCGAGGCAGGCCTGTCGCTGGGATCGTGGGCGGCGTTCGCCAAGTACCCGGACGGCACCACGATGGCGATGGGCGACCTGGTGGTCACCGAGGCCGAGCTCCCCGCTGTCACCGACGCCCTACAGGAGGCGGGGATCGCGCAGACCGCGCTGCACAAGCACCTGCCGGAACACACTCCGGACGTGTGGTGGACCCACATCCACGCCACCGGCAAGAACCCGGTCAAGATCGCCCGCGGTATCCGTGCGGCGCTGGACGCCACCGACACCCCGCCACCGGCACCTCCGTCCGATGAGGAGCCGGATCTGGACACCGACGCCCTCGATGAGGTGATGGGCACCGAGGGCACCAACGCTGGCGGGATCTACAAGTTCTCCTTCGCCCGCGCCGAGACGATCACCGACCATCACAAGGTGCTCCCGCCGGCCATGGGCGTCACCACCGCGATCGGGTTCCAGCCCACCGGCGACGGCGACGCCGCCATCAACGGCGACTTCGCCATGACCGCCGACGAGGTCCAGCCCGTGATCCAGGCGCTTCGCCGGGGCGGCATCGACGTCGTCGCCCTGCACAACCACGGCCTGGGCGAGCGCCCCCGCCTGTTCTACCTGCACTTCTGGGCCGAGGACGACGCCGTGCAGCTGGCCCGATCCCTGAAGCGGGCCGTCGAAGCGACCGACGTCACCCCGGCCGAATGACCACGTCACCGCTAACAGGAGGGGAGAGACTGCCGTGCGACCACGTAACGCCCTGGACTGGGCGGCCTTCGTACTGCTGCTGATCGGCGCGTTCGCCTGGGGCGCGTTCGTCACCGACGTCAACGTTCTCGACCGTGTGCTGGAGCCGATCGCGGACCCGCTCGACGACGTGGTCTTCGTGCTCATCGCACTGGCCGGGCTGTACTGGATCGCCCGCGTGGCCGGCCTCGGCCCCCGCAACACCCGCCCGTGACCACCACCGGAGAGGGCGGGCCGTGGGTGCTGCTCTCCTACCGGATGCCCCGCGAGCCCTCTACCCCGCGGATCGGCATCTGGCGCAAGCTCAAACGTCTCGGCGTCGCCCAACTGAGCGACGGACTGGTCGCACTGCCCGCCGACGCCCGCACCCGCGAGCATCTGGAATGGATCGCCGACGAGGTCATCGAGGCAGGCGGAGCCGCGACCATCTGGCTCGCCCAGCCCGCCAGCACCGCCCAGGAACGGGCCCTCGCCCAGACCATGGCCCATGCCCGCGCCGCCGAATACGCCGCCGTACTCGCCCAGGCCGAACAGGCCCGCGCCGCCGACGAAGCGACAAAGCGGCGGGTCCTCCGCAAGCTCCGCTCCGAGCTGCGCCGCATCCACCGACGCGACTACTTTCCCCCACCCGGTCGGCGCACCGCCGAGACCGCCGTGAACTCCCTACACCCCGAACATCCCGACAACGAGGAGAGCGAACCAGCATGAAGTGGGCCACCCGCGCCAACATCCACATCGACCGCGCCGCCTGCGCCTGGCTGATCCGCCGTTTCATCGACCCCAACGCTCACTTCGTCTTCGTCACGGACCCCGACCAGGTCCCCGACGACGCCACCGGCTTCGACATGCGCGGGGTCGACCTGGGCCACCACGGCGACGACTGCAGCTTCGAAACCATCCTGCAACGCCACCAACTCACCGACGACCCCGCCCTGCAGCGCATCGCCGAAATCGTCCACGAAGCCGACCTCGACGACGAACGGTACGACGCCCCCGAGGCACCCGGCCTCGACGCCATCCTGCGCGGCCTGTCCATGATCGGCGACGACAAGCACACCCTGACCATCACCAAACCCGTCTTCGACGGCCTCTACGAGTACTACCGGCGCGCCACCATCCTCGGCCGCGAGCCAGCCTGAACCGACAGCCGGTCGAAGGTCCCGCTGCCGCAGCGCCGCGACCTCCAGCATGAGGTTGATCTGCTCGCAGCGCTGGTCTGGGTCGTGAGCGAGCAGCCAGGCCGCGCCCTGCACCTCGGTCTTTTCCGCGTCGGGCCTGAGCCGTTCGCGTGCCGTGTCGAGTCCTGACCGCAGCTGGTCGTCGGACAATCGCTCGCTCACGGAAGCGGGTAGGGCGGCGCGCAGGTCGGACACCTCGCCGTCGGTTTCACTCATCACCACATCTGGCATGGGCGATGCCTGTCGGGCGACGGCATCATCTGGACGACCGCGGCGGTTTCGGGCGGGCACAGAGCGCGTGACACGCAAGCTCTTGCGTCGGTATCCCACCTGGCTATAGAGGAAATCTGCACGCCCAGCTGACCACCCTCGAACACGCCGTCGGCGCCCGGCTCATTCACCGGCGCCCCGGAGCCCGTCCCGTCGAACCGCTCATACCTCTCGGACAGGGACTTCCTACACGACGGGACCAGCAAGGACCTGAGCGAACGCTTGACAAGTTCAGTGAAGAAAGCCGTCCCATTTGGGCTCGAACCTGCACCCGCCGGGCAGCGCGCCCACGCGCGGAATCTGCTCGACAGTGCGAGCCAGGGCCACCGGGACCGGGCCAGTGAGCCCGTTAGGCAAGGTTGCCGCCATAGGTCAACAGTCACCCCGCAGCCATGACTCCGCGCGTCGGCCGCTGACCTGCATCATTGCTACCCGGCGGCATTCCGGACATACACTCGAACGCATGTACTACCATCGTGCGGTCTGGGAGGCGTAATGCTCGCCCTGTCACCACGCCCCGCCAGCACCGCCACGCTCAGCCCCACCAGCACCAACGCGCTGCGGATCGCTCCCGTCTCCGTCGCCGCCGGGTTCCCCTCCCCCGCGCAGGATTACTACGACGGCGCGATCGACCTGACCGAGATGCTCGTGCACGACCACGCGGCAACGTTCATCGTGCGCGCCGCGGGCGACTCGATGACCGAGGCCGGCATCAGCGACGGCGACGAGCTCCTCGTCGACCGGTCCAAGACACCCCGTCACGACGACGTCGTCGTCGCCATCCTGGACGGCGAGCTCACCGTCAAACGCCTCCAGCTCGGCCCGCACGGCGTCGTGCTGCAGGCCGACAACGCGAACCACCCCGACATCACCGTGCCCGAGCTGTCCGACCTGCAGATCTGGGGCGTGGTCACATACTGCATCCACCACCTGCGGGGCCACCGGTGATCGCGCACGTCGACGTCAACTCCGCCTACGCCAGCTTCGAGCGCGTCTTCAACCCCGCCCTGCAGAGCGTGCCGCTGGTCGTGCTGTCCAACAACGACGGCATGGTCGTCGCAGCCTCCCGTGAGGCGAAGGCGCTCGGCCTCGACCTGGGCAAGCCCTGGTTCGAGCTACGCCCGACCGCCGCCCAGTCCGGCGTCGTGGCCGTGTCGAGCAACTACGAGCTCTACGGCGACATGTCCCGCCGCGTGATGGAAGTCCTAGAGCGCTTCACCCACGACCTGGACGTCTACTCGATCGACGAAGCGTTCCTCACCGTCGACCGGCGCACCGCAGCCGACCCCGAGGCGATGACCCGGCTCGGGCACGACATCAAGAACACGATGCGCCGCCTGCTCGGCGTGCCGGTCTGCGTCGGGATCGCTGAGACCCGCACCCTGGCGAAGCTCGCCAACCGGGCCGCGAAGAAGATCAGCGACTTCGACGGGGTATGCGTGTGGCCAGCCATCGACACCGGCTGGCGCGAGAGGCTGATGCGGGCGCTGCCGGTCTCCGAGGTCTGGGGCATCGCCTCACGCCTGGAGCGACGCCTGGGCGGGCACGGCGTCCTGACTGTCTGGGACCTGGCCACCGTCGACCCGGCGCACATCCGCGCACTGTTCAACGTCGTCGTCATGCGCACCGCGCTCGAACTGCGCGGGGTCGCGTGCATCGGGCCCGAGGAAGACCACACCGGGAAGAAGCAGCAGATCATCGTGTCTCGCTCCTTTTCCGAGAAGGTCACCTCCGCCGTGACCATGCGGCAGGCGCTGAGCATCTACGCCCAGCAGGCCGCGACCCGCCTGGTCAAGCACGCCCAGGTCGCCCACACCCTGACCGCGTTCGCCGGCACCAGCCACTGGGCCCAGGACAAGCACCACCCCTCGGTCGCGGTGCGTCTCCCGTTCCCGACCGCTGACCCCGTCGAACTGACCCGGGCCGCTCACCGGCTCCTGCCCCAGATCGTGGAGGGTGCCCGGTACGCACGTGCCGGACTACTCCTGACCGACCTCACCCCCGCCGGGGCACAGCGCCCCTTCGAGCTCTTCCGCTCACGACACGAGGACGCCGGGATCGCCACTCTCATCGACCGGGTGCAGAAGAAGACCGGCAAGGACTCCCTGGGGCTCGGCTACGGCGGCTTCCGTCCGGGTCCGTCCTGGCAGATGAAGCGCGCGATGCTCACCCCGCGGGCCACGACCCACTGGGCCGAGCTCACCACCGTGAGGGCGTGAACGCGCCCGGCTGGGATCATGACGTGCACGATCGCCGACCCCTACCCCACGCCTGCCCATCGATCCGTGTCGACGCGGACGCCACACCCCAGGATGGGCATCAATGCTCCTCACACCCCGGGCAGTGCGTGTGGAACGCGAGTTCCAACAGGCGCACGTCCGCCTCGGTCAGCGGTATGACGCCCTCAGGCTCCCCCTCCAGACGCAGAGACCTGGCCCCCTTCCCGTCCGTGACCACAGTGCGGATACGCATGTCCTTCGCGGGCTGCATGGCGGGCCCTCTCAGTTGATCGTGTGGACGGTGACGGTGTACCCGTCACCGATGTCGGTGATGACGCGGGTCAGATGTCGTCGGCGCCGTCGTGGTGCTGGGTGACGGCGAGGTCGGCGTGCATGAGAGACAGGATTCGCCCGGCCAAGAGGTCACTACTGCCCACGACCCGGTATCGGCACTCTTGCCTACGCGCGGAGCACAGCGGGCCAGCGGATCGTCAGGGTCCCGTGGGGACGTGGGAGAGCCTTCGCGCTGGATGCGGGATCTGGCGCCGCGTCTTCGGGCCACCACTCGAAGATCGGGTCGAATTGGCGGTGGTCGCTGCCGTAGGTCTGGATGGCCTCGGCCAGGCGTGCGGTGAGAGTGCCTGCAGTTGGTCCTTTGCCGACGGCACCGATCTCTAGGTCGTTTCCGTCGCCCAGCGGGCGCCACGCGAGTGCGGCGAAGGAATCCTGCTCGGTGATGGCGGGGTAGAACGACTTCTCCGTGCCGCGGTCGGTCGGGTCTTTCGCTTCCATGGAGCACCCACCCGGCTGGATGAGGACCCAGGTCAGCAGGTCCAGCCAAATCGTGCGGCTGGCATAGATCACGCCGGACCACGCCTCCGCGTGAGCAGCAGCCAGGACATCATCGGTGACTGCGAAGTCGTCAGGGATCTGGTCGGCAAACCGGAAGGTGACCAGGTTTCCGGAGGGTCCGGTCAGTTCGACTGACGGCGGCTCGTACCGGTCAGCGCCCTGCAGGGGAACGAAGCCGCCGGGCACTGTCGACTCCGAGATCAGGTGTCCGTCCTGATAGCGGAAGCCGATGATGCGTTGCAGGCCCGGGGCGATCTGTAGCGGCACGACCAGGACGCCGTCGGGCGCCAGTTGCTCCAGCCAGACCTTGGGGATGGTCCATGGCGAGACGGTGACCATGATCCGGTCGAAGACCCCACGGCCAAGATGCTGGCTGGCGTCGGCCGTGATGACCTCGACCCGGTCGGTGAGACCCAGGCGTTCGAGTCCCGCCGTGGTGCGAGCAGTGACCGACACGTCGATATCCACGGTGACCACCTCACCGTCCGGGCCGACCAGGTGCGCGAGCATCGCCGCGTTCGGGCCTCCGGAGCCGATCTCCAGCACCCGCATCCCGGGCTCGACGTGGGCCTGTCGCAGGTTCCCGGCCTGGTTGGTTGACCGCACTACTGGCGTGTCGTCCGAGCAGCGCGCGATGGCGGCACCGACGCTGATGCCCTCTGGCCCGACCTCGAGGAGCGGCATCGATGGCACTGGACGTAGATGGTGAAGGCAGCAGTCGTTCTGTCGCAGGGCTCGTCGTCGCGCGCAGCGGCGCGGTCCGGCCGACCCGCGCGGCGGACTTACCGTGGGTCGTGCTCGACGACGCAGGCGTGGCGATCGAGCCGGTCAGTGAGTTCTTGCGCGAGCTCCTGGCGTGCGGGAACGGGGCGTCGTCGTGTCGCTCATACGGCTATGCCCTGCTGGGCTGGTTTCGGTTCCTGGCCGCGGTAGAGGTTCCATGGAGCCGCGCGCAGCGTGACGAGGTCCGTGACTTCGTGCTGTGGCTGCGCACGAGCGTCAACCCTGCTAGGACGCGGTCCCGGCCCGGCGCGCCGGCGCCGGGCGCGGTCAACGCGCGGACCGGGAAGCCGTCGCTGTCGGCCGGATACGCACCGGCCACGATCAACCATGCGTTGTCGGTCGTTGCGGCGTTCTACGCCTTCCACGTCCGGACCGGCAAGGGGCCGATCGTCTCGCCGTGCCGCCGCAGTCGCGTCGCGGTGGGCGGGTCTACTCCCATCACAATCCGATGGAGCCGTTCGCGTTGCACAAGCGAGGCAGCTACCGCCAGAAGCAGCCCGACCTGCCGCCGCGCGCGGTGCCCGACGACGTCCTGGACGATCTGTTCTCCCGGCTCCGCTGTAACAGGGACAGGGCCCTGTTCAGCATGTACTTGTCCAGCGGTGCCCGGGCCTCGGAGCTGCTGGGCATGACGGTCGGGGACGCGCACCCGGGCGAGGGGCGTATCTACGTGGCGACCAAGGGCCTGGGCGGGATCAAGCAGGCGTGCCCGGCCGCACCGGAGGCATTCACGTGGCTCGCCCTCTACCTCGGCGAGCTCGCAGCTGAGGGGCACCGGCCCGAGCCGGACGAGCCACTGTGGTGGACCCGACGCAACCCGCTCAGGCCGCTGTCTTACACCGCGGTGCGCGCGCTGCTCCGGCGCATCAACGAGTCGATCGGCGCGAACGTCACACTGCACGACCTACGCCACACCCTCGGACTCCGGCTGATAGCCGACCCGCAGGTCACCCTCGTCGACGTCCAGCAGGTCTTGCGCCACCGGCAGATCACGACCACAGGCATCTACCTACGACCTCGCGTCGACGAGGTGATCGCCAGGGTTCACGAGCACTACACCCGCCCGCGACCCGAACCGCGCCCGCTCGCCGGCTGGACCTATGACGAGCAGGATCTCTCCGACGTGTTCGGAGAGCACTGATGGTCGGACGGCACGGACAAACGACCCGCGTGACACCGGTCAGCCGCCGAGAGCCCGGTGTGCTCACCGCCCCGGCCGTTCCCGCCTACGCCCCGGCACTGCCCGGCCATGAGCGGGCAACACGGGAAGAGCTGGTTCGCCTGGCCGAGGACTTGCTGGATCGCCAACCCTCCACCCGTCAGCGTGCGGTTCACGCCCTGGCCCTGAGTCGCGCCCTGGACTGGCTGGAGACCTTCGCCGGTGAGAACTGGCAGGAGCGGTGGCTGCACAGCGGTTCCGACCAGGTCGGTCACCGGTGGCTTCCGGACGTCCAACCAAAGCATCGGAATTCACTGACCTCAGGTATCAGGATGCTGATCGTGCTGCGCGCGATCCGGCCCACCTACGCGTGGTTCTTCGCCAGCCGCCTGCTCGGGGTCTACGCCCAGTTCCGCCAACATAACCACTCCGCTGTCTTCGCCGCGATCGAGCCGCACACCGCCCGCGCGGACACGGGCAGCTACGGCGCCTACGCGCTGACCGTGCTGACGCACATCGCGATCGTCACGGGCAAGTCGCCGCGCGACATCGATACTTCCGACTTCAACACCTACCGGGCGGCTCGGGCCGCCTCGGGGCGCCCTAGCGTCGGGCTGCCTCTGGCCTACGAGGCGCTGCAGGCGATCGGCGGGCTCGTCGGTCAGCCCCCGACGCTGCGGCAGGCCATCGCCCGGGGGCAGCTCACGGTTCCTGAGCTCGTCGACCGTTACCCGATCGCGGACACCGGTGTCCGCGACCTGCTTGTGCATTACCTCGTGGAACGCTCGACGGTCCTGGACTACAGCACCCTGAGCAGCCAGGTCCAGCTCCTGGCCGACCTGTTCTGGTGCGACCTGGAGCGCCACCACCCCGGGATCAACTCCCTACGACTGTCCGACCAGGCCATCCAAGGATGGAAGAAACGCCTGCGGATCCTGCCCGACGGCAGCCCGCGCAAGGGCACCCACCTCATCTTCCTCGTGGTCCGGGCCCTCTACCTCGACCTGCAGCAGTGGGCCCTGGAAGACCCAGCCCGCTGGGCCGAATGGGCCGCTCCCAGCCCGATCACTGAGGCCGACCTGCGCGGCCAGACCAAGGCGGACCGCCTCCTGAAGGCGCGCATGCAGGCGCGCACCCGCACCCTGGTCCCGGTCCTGCCACGGCTGTGTCAAGCCCCGGGTTTGATGGAGACATCGAAGACCCGGAAGGATCTGGAGCATGGTTGCACCACGGAAGTACCCCGACGAG
>NZ_BAAGRP010000058.1:0-13209 GCF_054782895.1 Promicromonospora xylanilytica | reverse complement strand
CGCGCATCCCGTCTCACCAGCAAAGACGCAGGTCAGACCACCTCAACCCCGCTCCAGCAGACACGACTTTGCCGCGGCCCTGGGGGTGTGCCGCCCTGAGTCGACGCATTGGCTCCCGGATTGGCTCCCTGCGGGTCTGTAGCTTGGCCCTCGTCATAGGTGGGCTTCGTGGGGTCCCTGCCCCTCCGGCATCCGGCGGCGCGGGGCACGTCTCGGACATCGGTTCTGCCGGCAGTGCAACAGGTCCCGCCCGTCGAGCTGGTGGCGACGTGGTGAGCTCGGTCGGCGGGACCTGTTGCACTGTCGGCAGGTTCGGTGTCAGGGTCCCGGTCAAGCCGTTGGATGACGGAGGGACGGGGCACCACGGGCGTTTCCCTGCCCCTCTGGTGTTCGGTTGGTGCCCGCCGGAGGCACTGCCTGCCCCTGGCGGGGGAGGATCGAAGGGATGATCGTGCGCGCACACTACAAGACGAGTGGTGAGGCCTCGAACGGCGAAGAGGCCGACTTTTGGTTTGAGTTTGAGGGACTTGAACCAAGGAGGCAGGTGACGCGCGTGGGCGAACGCTGGTTGTGTTCGCTGGACGAGTGGGATGACGACGTCGGAATGCTTCTAACGGATCAAGCCCTCCAGCCCGGGGAGTTCCTCGACGAGAAGACGATCCCCGCAGACGAGTTCGAACTGGCGTGGGTGCACGCCGTTGAGGCGCGCACTGCACCATGACCGCTGCCTGGAGCTGAGCACCGAAGAGACGATCTCGACCACTTCTGTCGGGACCGTCTCTTGTCATGTCTGGGGCCGGTAGGCCGTCGGGGTGCGGTGGAGTGCGCGCAGGGCGCGAAGCGCCCGGAGCGCGGGGCCCCATCGCGGGCCCCCGCCGGCCGGACGGCCGAGCGCGGCGGAGCCGCGCCTTGAGTCAGTAAAGAAAGTCCTCACGCGTCCAGGATGTCTCTATGTCGCCAGCCAGCAAGATACCGCTCAACCAATTCGACCATGCGCGAGTTGTCCCCAGCGGCCCTAGCCCTCTGCGCCGCTCTTTGGATGAGTTCTTGATCACCGAGAACACGTAGCAACAAGTCCCAGGCAAGCACCTCTTCAACCTGAACCTGCGGTGAATCGCCAGCCTGGGTCCTGTTCGTTGCTCTTGCCGACAAAACGAGTGCCCACACCGTATCCATGTCGAACGCACTCGCATCTAAACTGTGCCCTTCATCCAAAGCAAAGACGTAGGCGCGAAGCAGGTCCCATTCTCTGCTGGGAAATAAAGGCGGCGACGAGGCTATTTGATATGCCACCGTCGACTTACTCCTCTCTAGGAATTCTGGGCTTGCAAGGCCGGCACCCCCTTCTTGCCCGATGCCGAGAACGCGCAACATGAGCAGCTTCTCAGAATAGAGTTTTGCTGCGGACAGGACGTCTTCCACGGCTCGTTCGCGCGCAGTTTCGTCAGAAATGGACCGCAGAATCCGCAGGATCACGCGCGCAACAGCCGTGCTGCCATCGAAGGAGAACAGGAGTCCAGGTTGCTCGGGAACTCGAGTCACCACGCCAAGGAGTGTCACGCAGACCGACGAGATTCCAGCACTGGGATACTCTCCCTCGTAGAGCTCAAGCGCATCAAGAGTCGCCCGGAGTTGCTCGGATGGCAAGTTCCACATGTGGCTCTTGAAGGCCGCTTCGTCACTGAAGAGCTCGATCGCTGTTTCTGCGAGACGTAGCGCATGCATTCCTGCAGGGGCGAGCCGCTCGAAATAGAGAGCAAGGAAGTCGGGATGTGCGACACGATGCTCCCGGCGCCAATATGCCAACGACTCTGAACCTTGCGTTCGATTCATAAAATACTGACTTCCCGCAGGCAGGATCCTCCCAAAAAAAGAACCCGTAATGTCAGGGTCTGCCGGACGCTGTCCGGCGGCAGCCGATGCGAGGATTTCCCTCATTTTCGGCTCACCCTCCGCTCGCTGCTGTGCGACGCTCTCAGTAGGTCCGAAAAGTCGGGTAAGGAAGTCTCGGTTTCGTCGAATCACCTCGAAGAACGCCGGGTTGAAGAGCCTGATTGCTTCCAGCGCGAGGATGTCTACGATGTCAATTTCGTGCCCGAGGCTGATGACAGCGAAGCGCGAGCCCGCCACGAGACGATCGATGTCCCGCACGCTGTGCACCAGTGGCTCAATAATCTCCGCGTAGACATTCGGCCAACGTTCTCTATTGAAACGTGGCTCCGAGTTCCTTCTGACGACGTCATCGAAGTCGGAGAGCAATTTCTCCCGCAAGAATGTGGCGGGAGTCGACGGGATATCGAATCCGACTTGGACAATCTTTTCAAGATACATCCGTCCCGCAGATCCCGACTCCTCCAACGCAGACTCGACCCGTTCGCGATCAAAGGAAAGCAGGTAAATCACGTTCGGGAAACTGGCCGTGAGCCGAACTAAGCGGAACATGTCTCGAATTTCTTCGGTTGTCAGGCGATCAATGTCGTCAATGACAACCACAACGGGCGATTCGAGGGCGGAGAGTTGCGCCGATATCTTGTCGCGAAGATCCGATACGCTCTGCTCGTTTCGCTCGTGGTATGAGGCTGCGAGCTCCTTAGCCATATCGATGACACGGTCTGTCCACGCGCCGACCACTGGGAGCACCGCGAGCGGACGAAGCACGTCAGCGTAGTCGCGGATGTTCTTTGCCACGCCTCCGAATTTTGCCTTATCATTCACTTCCAGTTGCGCAGCTAGCTCGGCAAGGAACGCTTCTGCGAGTTGATGCGTCCCCGAGAATAGCCACGGATTAAAGTCCACCACCTCTATTTCGGGTAGGGCTTCCAAATCCTCCGTTATGAGGTTCACAAAGGAACTCTTGCCGTGCCCCCACGGCCCCATAACCCCTACTACTAGCCCTGTTCGCGCATCAATCTTGAGGATGTCTCGGATGAGGTCGTGGGCCAAACGAGCTCGTTCAAGCAAGTCGTCCGCTGCGGTCTCGATCGGCGCGTCGACCGGCGGGTAGTGTTGATCGATTTTCATGAACCGGCCTCCGTCGCGCCATCAGGTCTCAGTGATTCTGTGGACGATTCTGACGTATTGGCCGAGCCGGAGGAACGTGGGACACACAAATTCGACGATTAATCACCCGGCCGGTCTGAGTCGGCTCAGCCTCAGGTCGCTACCTCCCAAGAGGTCGGGGACCTTCTATCGAGACGTAGATCACTGTCGCGTCGTCAGCAGCCTTACCTCGGGGCCAACGCCGGCCTTGCGGATCCGATGCTTCGGCGTCGCGCACTGCCTGGATGAGCGCTTCGGACCCTTGGTCGCGAATCAGGTCAAGGGCTGTGTCCCACTTGGCTAGATCGAATCGGTCGACCAGCCGGCTCGCGCCGTCGCTGAGCAAGGCGAGGTCCCGGACATCGGCAACATCGAGGGCTACCGTGATCGACTGGTGGGCTGCTTCTGGTTCGATGCTGGAGCCCGAGGGCGGCCTGCCGGCACACATCGAGGTCTGGCGGTCGGTGCGGTTCGGGGGCGACACGAAGACTCCGAAGTCTCGGCGCACGCTCGCGTTCTCCGGCTACGTGGGAACGGTCCTTCGCAAGCATGGGGCCGAACAGGACAGTGCCCGGCAACGTGCGGGCGAACGGTGGCAAGAGAACGAGCTGGTCTTTCCCTCCCAGGTCGGCACGATGCAGGATGCGCACAACGTGCTCCGTGCGTTCCGGCACGCGCTGCGCCTGGTGCCCGGGATCGATCCGGAGGAATGGACAGTGCGGGAGCTGCGCCCGTCGTTCGTCTCGATCCTGTCCCAGCACGGGCTAGCGATCGAGGAGATCTCGCGTCTGATGGGTCACTCGGGAACGGCGGTGACCGAGCTGGTATACCGGCACGAGCTGCGGCCCGTTCTGGAGTCCGGCGCGAGCATCATGGACACCGTGTTTCAGCACGTCGTGAGGGAGAACGGCGACGATGCCGAATCCGCTTAGGCTCCCGAATAGGCTCCGTCAGTCGTGTGGGACGACGAAGCCCACCAGCACTGTTCTGTATCTGTGCTGGTGGGCATGGGTCGGGCTGACTGGATTCGAACCAGCGACCCTCTGCTCCCAAAGCAGATGCGCTACCAAGCTGCGCCACAGCCCGTCGTCCGCCAGGCACGTAGGCCCGCGCGACCCGCACGAACACTACGCGCGTGGAATAGATCGTAACGGATCCGCAGCGGCAGAACCTGCCGATTTCACGCCCTGGCCAGGACCCCGACGTGTCAGACGTACAGGTCACTCCCGTGACCTGTACGTCTGACACGTCGGCGGGCGGGGCGGCTACCCGTCGCCCAGCGTCGACGCCCGCGCCACCAGCCGGGGCGCGAGCCGTTCGACGCCGTGCGCCGGGTCGCCCTCGATCGCCGCGATCAGCAGCTCCGCCGCGCGCTGGCCGAGCCGTTCGAGGCGCATGTCCACCGTGGTCAGCGGGGGCCGGCTCGCGAGCGACATGACGTCCCAGTCGTCGTAGCCGGTCACGGCCACGTCGTCGGGCACGCGGACGCCGCGCTCCCGCAGACGGTCGCAGCCGCCCCGCGCGAGCTGGTCGGAGGCGAAGACGATCGCGTCGATCTCGGGCGGTGGGCCGGAGCCGTCCCCGTCGAGCACGAGGTCGACGGCGCGCCGCCCCCACTGCTCCGACCAGTCCCCGTAGCGCGCCGGGCCCACCAACTCGAGGTCGCGGAACCGCAGCTCCGCGGTCAGCGCCTCGTGCCGCAGGGTCGACGCCGCCTGTTCCGCACGCCCGCCCACGTAGGCGATCCGACGCCGGCCGAGCCCCACGAGGTGCTCGACGAGGAGCCGCATGCCGGCGGCGTCGTCGGGCACCACGGAGGCGTCACCGGGGTCCGTGGAGGGCGCGAACGCGTAGACCACCGGCATCGGCACCCGGATCGGCTCGCGCGGCTCGGTGGAACGGCCGGTGACGATGATGCCGTCCACCCGGCGGGCCACGAGCGCGCGGACGTGGTGCTGCTCGCGCACCGGGTCGTGGCGGGCGGTGGCGAGCAGCGCCGACAGCGCACCACCGACCAGGGCGTTCTCGGCACCGAGCACCACGGGCAGCGAGAACCGGCCGGCTGAGTCGGTGCTCAGCAGGCCCACGGTGAAGCTGCGGCGCGCGGACAGGGAGCGCGCGGTCGCGTCGGGCACGAACCCGAGCCGGTCGGCCGCCTCCCGTACCCGCGCACGCGTGCTCTCCCGGAGGGAACCGGTGTCGTTGAGCGCCTTGGACACCGTGCTCGGCGAGACACCCGCGAGCGCGGCCACGTCCGTGATCCGCACGACGGTTCCCCGGTCCATCACGCACCGACCTTCCTGGTCCACCACCCGT
Organism: Promicromonospora xylanilytica; assembly: GCF_054782895.1. Lineage (NCBI taxonomy): Bacteria > Bacillati > Actinomycetota > Actinomycetes > Micrococcales > Promicromonosporaceae > Promicromonospora > Promicromonospora xylanilytica. Next base: position 7,854 of record NZ_BAAGRP010000058.1, on the reverse strand, counting down.
CAGCATTCCTTCCGCAGTTTCCGCTGCACATCGCGGACCGCTGCGGACCGAGCACCATGCTACCTCCTCGATGGGTTCATAAGCGCCTTGACAAGCAGTTTTGCGGAAACCTTTGACGCGACGAAGCGGCGTCCCTACGATCAGGAAATCGGATTCCTTGTTTCCGGACATGACAGCTGTTGCCGTCCCTGAGGAGAAGATCGATGACGACCCTGCCATCCAGCGGCACCGTGCGCGGACCCGCCGAACCCACCAGCGGCGGCCAGGTACTGCTCCGGCCTCTCGTCTCCGGCCGGGTCACCGTCGACACCGGCTTGTGGCGCCGGACCGCCGACGTCAACCGGTCGGCCGCGATCCCCGGAGGCCTCGAACAGCTCGGCAAGGCCGGGAACATCCGCAACCTCGAGATCGCCGCCGGCGTGGCGGAGGGCGAGGCGATCGGTCCGATCTTCGCCGACTCCGACGTCCACAAGTGGCTGGAGGCGGCCGCCTGGGAGTACGCCCGCGAGCCGGACGAGCAGCTCCTCGCGGACCAGCTGCGGGTCACGGCGCTGCTCGCGGCGGCCCAGGCCGACGACGGCTACCTCGACACCGTGCCGCAGCTGCGGGGCGTGCCCCGGTACAGCGACCTGCCCTGGAGCCACGAGCTGTACTGCGCGGGGCACCTGTTCCAGGCGGCGGTCGCGCAGGTGCGTGGAACAGGCCACCGCGAGCTGCTCGACGTCGCCGTGCGGCTGGCCGACCACCAGGTCGCGACGTTCGGCGACGGCGAGGGGCAGCTGCGCGAGGTCGACGGCCACCCGGTGGTCGAGATGGGCCTGGTCGAGCTGTACCGGGAGACGGGCACGCGGGCGTACCTGGACCTGGCGCGGTGGTTCGTCGAGGCGCGCGGCACGGGGATCATCGAGGGCCACGGCAAGGCACCGACCTACTTCTCCGACCGGGTCCCGGTACGCGGCGCCACGACGGTGGAGGGCCACGCGGTACGCGCGGTGTACCTGGGAGCGGGGGCGGCCGACGTCGCCATCGAGACCGGCGACACCGAGCTCCTCGCGGCCCTGGCCACCCAGTACCGCTCGATGGAGCGCGAGAAGCAGTACCTGACCGGCGGGCTCGGGGCGCGCTGGGAGGGCGAGGCGTTCGGCGACCCGTTCGAGCTGCCGGCCGACCGCGGGTACGCCGAGACCTGCGCGGCGATCGGCGGCGTGCAGTGGGCGTGGCGCATGCTGCTCGCCACGGGCGAGGCCCGGTACGCCGACCAGATCGAGCGGATGCTGCTCAACGGCTTCCTGGCCGGCGTGTCGCTGTCGGGCACCGAGTACTTCTACGTGAACCCGCTGCAGCTGCGCTCCGGGGCCCACGCCGACGAGGACCGCAGCCCCGCGCACGGCCGCCGCGGCTGGTTCGACTGCGCGTGCTGCCCGCCCAACATCATGCGCACGGTCTCCAGCCTCACCGGGTACCTGGCCACCACCGACGACACCGGGCTGCAGCTGCACCAGTACGCGCCGGGCACGGTGTCCGCCGCGCTCGGCGACGGGACCCTGAGTCTGCGCGTCGACACGCGTTACCCCGACGAGGGTCGCGTGACGCTGCACGTCGAGGAGGCGCCCGACGGGGAGACGACGCTCGCCCTGCGCGTCCCCTCCTGGGCCGACGGCGCCACGCTCGACGGCGATCCCGTCGCCGCCGGCACCTACGCCCGGGTCACACGCCGGTTCGCCGCGGGCGACTCCGTGGTGCTCGACCTGCCGATGGCACCGCGGCTCACGGTCGCCGACCCGCGGGTCGACGCCGTGCGCGGCTGCGTCGCCGTCGAGCGCGGCCCCCTGGTGTACGCGCTGGAGCAGCCCGACCAGGCGGACGGCGCGGTGGTCAACGACCTGCGGATCGACGCCGCCGCCGAGCTGTCCGACGAGTTCCGGCCGGACCTGCTGGGCGGGGTCACGGTGGTGCGCGCACGCGGCGCCGTCGCACCCGGGCCGGAGCCTGACGCGACGACGCCGTACGGGCCGGCCACCACGCCGTCGGCCCCCGCGGTGGACGACGTCGAGCTGACCGCCATCCCCTACTACGCCTGGGCCAACCGTGGCCCGCAGGCCATGCGGGTGTGGATCCCGACCCTCTGAACGACCCGGTGGCCGAGCGTGCCGACGCGCTCGGCCACCGGTACACGACGCGCAAGGGAGGAGAGCAATGGAGCTCACCAGACGCCAGCTGCTCGCGCTGGCCGGTACGGCCACCGCGGCTGCCGCGCTGGCCGGCTGCGGCGGCACGCTGCGGCCGGCGAACATCGAGGCCGCGGGGTTCGGCGAGAACGCGAGCGGCACGCTCAACCTGTGGTGCCGGTCGGACACGGTGAACGGCACCCAGGCCGTCGTCGACGCGTTCCACCAGGCTCAGGACCGCATCCGGGTGGCCGTCACGCCCATCCAGAACGGGCAGTACGTGACCAAGCTCGCCACCGCGATCCGCGGCGGCCGGGTGCCCGACGTCATCGACATCGACGACATCTACTCGACCCTGTTCGCCTACCGCGACGCGTTCACGGACCTGACGCCGCTCATCGAGGACCTCGGCATCGGTGACGCGCTGAGCCCCGGCCACCTCGCGCTCAGCACCAAGGACGGGCGCCACTACGGGCTGCCGTTCATCGGCGACTTCTCGGTGCTGTTCTGCAACACCGAGCTGTTCGACCGCGCGGGCCTGTCCGTGGAGGAGCACACCGCGGACTTCGCGGGGATCCTGGAGGCGGCCCGGGCGATCACCGGCCTGGACGACGGCGTCTACGGCTGGTCGTTCCCCGGCAACGCGTCCGGGGCGCTCGGCTTCACCGTGCAGCCGCACGTGTGGGCCACCGACCGCGACCTCATCGCGGGCGACGTGGGCAGCCAGCGCGGCGACGTCGTCGGCAACGACGCGCTGCGCCGCACGCTCGACCTCGAACGCACGCTGTGGGCCGAGCAACTCGTGCCCCCGGGCAGCTTCTCCGACGACGCCTCGCGCTGGTCGGCCGACTACACCGCCGGACGGCTCGGCATGTTCCCCGCCGGGTACGGCGTCGTCGTGCCCAATGCCGACCAGGAGCTGCTGGACCGCACGCAGGTGGTCATGCTGCCGGGCCCCGACGGCGGGCGCGCGTTCTTCGACGGCGGCGACAACCTCTGCATGCTGAACGGCGCGCGCAACCCGTCGGCGGCCTGGGAGTTCATGAAGTTCGCCGTCGACGTGCAGCAGCAGGCGCGGATGCCGGAGGGCTTCTACTCCCCCGTCCGGTCCGACGTGGTGACGCCGGAGTTCGCCGAGAACTACCCGCTGGTGCTGCCGCCGCTCGAGGCGATCGACCGCGGCTACGCGCCCACCACGCTCGCCTACAACCTGATCTACAACCAGCAGGACGGGCCCTGGCTCCGGATGTTCCGCCAGGCAGTCTTCGACGGGGAGGTCGACGCCGCCATGAGCGAGGCCCAGACCACGTACGACCGCATCCTGAGGCAGGCACAGGTATGAGCGCCCCGACCGTGCGCACCCGGCCCGCGGGCGCCCGCCGGCACGGCTCCCTCACGCACCCGGAGCGGACCGGCCTGGCCCTCGTGGCACCGGCCGTCGCGCTCGTCGTCGTCTTCGTGCTCGTGCCGCTCGTCGTAGCGGTCTACATCTCGCTGACGAACTTTCCGCTCATCGGCTCCTACCGCTTCGTCGGACTGGAGAACTACGGGCTGGTCCTGACCGACCCGGCGTTCTGGGGCTCGCTGGGCTACACCCTCCTGTACACGGCGATCGTCACGCTGCCGATCCTGCTGCTCGGGTACGCGCTGGCGGTGCTCGTGCGGTCCAACCGCCGGGGCGCGACGGTGCTGCGCACCATCTTCTTCGTCCCGTTCGTCATCGGTCTGACGACGCTGAGCTTTCTCATGCTGCTGGAGGCACAGCCGAACAGCGGCATGGTGAACATCGCGCTCAGGTGGCTCGGGATCACCGACGGGACCACCGCCTGGCTCGTCGACGGGCCGCTGGCCACCGGGCTGCTGTGCGTCATGGTCATCTGGGGCGTGTCCGGCCTGACCATGGTGCTGCTCATGTCCGGGATGCAGGGCATCCCGCGCGAGGTGTACGAGTCGGCGGAGATGGACGGCGCCTCGTGGTGGCAGCGCGAGTGGCAGATCACCGTGCCGATGCTGCGCCGGACCATCGCCATGACGGTGATCCTGTCCGTGATCGGGTCGTTCCTCGCGTTCACCCAGTTCTACATCCTGACCCAGGGCGGTCCGGGCTCCGAGACGACGACCATCGTGATGGCGATCTACCGGCGGGCGTTCGTGCAGCTGCAGCTCGGCGCGGCCACGGCGATGTCGCTCGTGCTGGTGGTCATCACCGGCCTGGTCACCGCCGCCCAGTTCTGGCTGCTGCGAGAGAGGAGCTGACATGACTGCTGTCACAGAACCTTCGGTGTCCGCTCGCGGGTCCGCCGGCCGGCGCCGTGCGCTGGACAGTCCCGGATCGCCGGAGCGGACGCCGGGCGGCCGCGGGCCGGACAGGGACACGCGCGTCAAGCGCACCCTGTACGTGGTGGGCGGGACCCTCGCGGCGCTGGTGTTCCTGGTGCCGCTCGGCATCGCGTTCGTGCGGGCGGGGCAGCCGGGCGACGTGATCGTCGCGGCCCCCGACGCGCGGTTCTTCGACCTCTCCTGGGTCAACTTCCAGGCGGTCGCGGACCAGCCGGAGGTGTGGCGCGGCATCCTGAACTCCGCGATCGTGTCGGTCTCGACGGCGGTGCTCACCGCCGTGCTCGCGACGCTCGCCGGGTACGGGTTCGCCAAGTTCTCGTTCCGGGGGCGCGGCATGCTGTTCGGGCTGGTGCTCGTGACCCTGATGATCCCGTTCCAGGCGATCCTCACGCCGCTCTACCTGCAGATGAACGTCATGGGACTCACCGACAACCTGCTCGGCCTCGTGCTGTTCTACACGACGGTGAACCTGCCGTTCGGCATCTTCGTGATGCGCAACAGCTTCGCGGCCGTGCCGGCGGAGCTCGAGGACTCCGCGCACGTGGACGGGGCCGGGACGTTCCGGATCCTCACGTCGGTGCTCCGGCCGCTGGTGATCCCCGGGGCGGCGACGGCGGCGCTGTACGCGTTCCTCGCGTCCTGGACCGAGTTTCTCGGGGCGCTGACGTTCCTCACGGACCAGACGCTGTACACGCTGCCGGTGGCGCTGGTGAACCTGCAGCAGGGGGCGTACGGGCAGGTGAACTTCGGGCTGCTGGCGGCCGGGTCGGTGATCGCGATGATCCCGTGCGTGGTGCTGTACGTGGCGCTGCAGCGGTACTACGTGGCGGGGCTGGCTTCGGGGTCGGTGAAGGGGTGACGGTGGGCGCGGGGGTTTGCGTGCGGGGCGGGCTGCTCGCGAGCGGGGCGGTGCGCGTGCGGCGCGGTGCGGCGCGGTGCGTGGGTGGGGAGCGTCCGCAAGGGCCCGAGGTTTGCTAAGGTATCGCTCGCGCCGTGCTTACGAGTACGGCCGTGCGGGCGTAGCTCAATGGTAGAGCCTTAGTCTTCCAAACTAATTACGCGGGTTCGATTCCCGTCGCCCGCTCTCCATGCGAGAGCGCAGGTCAGAGCAGGTTTCTGGCTTGCGCTCTTCGCACTCCTGGGGGCCTGGAAGGCACTCTCCGTGCCCTAACGTGCCCTTAGTTGGTAACAACTGGGGCCGGAGCGGAGCTACCCCGATGCCCACCTCACCCACCGCCATAGACACTCACCCGGACGTTCCGGGCACACCTGCGGGTATGAAGACGCGACGACGCGGCCGCCGCGCCGCGTACGGCAACATCCGCGAGACCCGCCCCGGCCGCTGGCAGGCCCGCTACACGGGTCTCGACGGTCGCCGGCGGCCGGTCGGTACCTTCGACAAATACGAGGATGCAAACGCCGCCCTGGCCAAGGTTCTCGCCGACATTCACCGCGGCACGTATCGCGCGCCGGAGACCGGTGATGTCCCGCTGCGCGAGTACGCCCGGACCTGGCTCTCGATCCGCGAGCTCAAGCCGACCACCCGCGACGGCTACGTGGGCCTCCTGGACCGGTGGATCCTCACGGCGCTCGACGTCCCTGGCACAGGTCGGCAGATCAATCTCGGCGATCTCCCGCTGCGCGCGATCACACACGGTGTCGTCTCCGAGTGGTACGTCGCACTGAAAGCGGCGACAGCCGCCTCGGCGACGGCCTGGCTTTCGAGGCATACGAAACTTTCCGACGCCGCCCATGTACGAGCTTGGGCGCGGCAGAGCGCGCGCCCCGTCAAAGAATCTGGCCGTATGCCCGCTGCACTGTGGCAGGCATGGCGCGATGCGGGCTCGCCACGCGTAGCGAAGAACGCCGTGCGAGCGGAGGCGGTAACCGGCCGGACGCAAGCTGCGCATGCCTACGCCCTACTGCGGACCGTCTGCAGCGACGCGGTGCGCGACCGGCTCCTCGACGCTAATCCCTGCACGATCCGTGGCGGCGCCCAGACGCACCCTGCCGAACGCGTCATCCCGGCCGGAAGCGTCGTTGATGCCATCGCCGCCGGGTGCGTCGGCGGATCGGAGCGTTACCGCGCGGCGGTCATCGTGGCGGCTTGGTCGGGGCTGCGCGCTGGGGAGTTGTTCGCGCTGCAGCGCAAGAACATCGAGCGGACCGGGGCGGGCGGGGTACGACTCCGTGTGACCCGGGCACTCGTGGACGTCAAGGGAAAGCCGATCTCCTTCGGGCCGCCGAAGTCAGAGGCGGGCAAGCGTGGCGTCCACCTACCCCCTCCTGCCGCCCGGGCGCTCCTTGTCCATCTGGACAAGTTCACTGACCCGGATCCAGACGCACTTGTCTTTGCTACGAGCACTGGGCGACCACTCCGCGGAGGTCAACGAAGCCAGATGTTCTCTCGGGCCAAGTCTCGTGCTGGGATGCCGCCGGAACTGCACTGGCATGACCTGCGCCACCTCGCCGCGACCCGCGCAGCTCAGGCCGGTGCGACGCTGGCCGAGCTGATGAAGCGACTCGGCCACTCCACCGTCGCAGCGGCCATGGTGTACCAGCACGCGACGGATGACGGGGACGCGCGTCTTGCGGAGCGAATGGCTGCACTGGATACGGCCCAGCAGGCACCGAACGTTCTCGCATTCCCGGCGTAACTTCCAGGCGGTGCCCGGACGTCGTCACCGGGCACCGCCTGTGCACCTCATGGTGACGTTCCAGACGAGTCGTCGGAGGTGCATGATGAGCGCCACGCCCCTCAATTCAAGCAACGCCGATCCGCTGGTGAGCGCCACGCAGGCTGCCCAGATCCTCGGTATGTCCCGGTGGTGGTTCGGCGAGCTGGTCCGCCGCGGGCGGTTCGGGCCTTGCGCACGGATAGGCAACCGCATTCGCGTGCGCCAGTCTGTCCTCGATGCCTACCGGGCCGAAAAGGTCGGCAACGCCGGCGATCCATGGCTCTCGTACGAGGGCATCGCTGACTACCTCGACGTCTCGCCGTGGACTGCCGGCGAACTGGTTCGCCACGGCGAGATCGAGGCGACGCGTATCGGTCGGCGCGTACTCGCCAAACGCTCAGCGGTCGAGGCCTACATCGAACGATGCACAACATAGCGCGGACGTCGACAGGGTGGCGTTTCTGCTCGTGGTCGGACCTGGTGCGTCTAGGTGAATGGCGAGCCTTTGGTGCGCAGGGTGACCGTGAGCCGTGACGCCACCTCACCCTTCCGATGCTTCGATCACCACGGGCGGCAAGTTCCCAACTAGTACTACAGCCGTAGATCGGGTCTGTGGGCTGCGCTGATGCTGCCTTCGCGTCGTTGGTAGTGGGCTCGTCGGGCGCGGT
>NZ_BAAGRP010000057.1:0-11283 GCF_054782895.1 Promicromonospora xylanilytica | reverse complement strand
GGGCCCACACCGCCGTCGGGAACCAGCCCCCAGCCACGAAGCTACCGACCGGCGTCACCAACGTCATGACCAGCAACACCTAGCCGCAACTGGACGATGAGACGGAGAACGATATGGCGACCTGCGACAGGTGCGGTAACGACTACGCCCACACCTTTACGATCACGAAGGACGACGGCGCGAGCGGTGTCTACGACTCGTTCGAGTGCGCGGCTCAGGACATGGCTCCGCGGTGCAAGCACTGCGGCTGCACCATTCTCGGGCACGGTATCGAGGCGAACGACGAGACCTTTTGCTGCAGCCACTGCGCAAGAGCTGAGACCGGCGTCCAGACCACCGACAGCGTCAACGCCTGATCCGGCCTAACTCCGCCGTACCGCGATCGGTTTGATTCGGCCGCCGGACTGGCCCCTTCGTGGACGTCCTCTACCCGAGTTCGCCTCTCTTGATCGGCTCACGTGGACGCCACCGAGCGGATCGACGGCGACGCACCAACGGATCACGCAGACGTGCCATCTCGATCTTCCGGAAGTCGAGTGAACACCAACCCTGCCTATGGTCTTTGGAGCGCCGCTGGACAGGAAGCAGCAATGCGCATCAGGTACGCCCTCATGACCGAGCAGTGCGGGCCGGTGGAACTGGTGCGGCGGTCGGCGGGGGTTTCGGGATCGGGGGACCCGTCGTCGTGCGTTATCACGTGATGATGCCGCGCAACACCGCCCGCGCGACGAAGGCGCAATGCACGGAGCAGGGCCGTGAGCGACACAAGCCGACCTTTGTCCGGGTGGGGACCCATCCGGATTTCTGGTGGCGTCGGAGCACCGTCGCCTCGGGCCGTCGGGGGTGGACGAACCACGACCCAGAACGCCACAAGCCATACCGCATCCGCCGGCCGATGTCCAGAGCGGTGATGGCCTTCGGCTGCGGCTTCTCCTTCGACGGCGCGATCGTCTTGCGCATGGGGTTGTCCCGCAGCGCGTCGTGCACGACGGCACGGTCGAGCACCTGGTTCACCACGTTGCGGGACTGACGCGTCGGACCATGTTGTTCTTGTCGCCCTTGCCCTGCTTTAGAAGGGAGTCCAGGAACTTCTGGCACCGCGCCGGTGTCAGATCGTTCAGTCGCCGCTGACCCAGGTGCGGGACGACGTGCTTGCCACCCTGTCAGGGACCATCTATTTATCTCATCGGAAGCTTATCTTCACCAGTGTATTTAAGTGGGTCGGACCGAACAAGCTCCGCAAACGCTGCCGCAAACGCTAGCCGGTTCCTAACATAGTCCGCAAAGGCGCTCTCCGTAACTACATCGAATTCAAACGTTCCATCGACATTCTTGCTTTTCAATTGCCTAACCGCCGTCGCCCAAGGTCGCTGTTCCACCTGAGGTTCGGCACCTGATGCGTCAATTACGTACAGCGGGCAACTGATCAGCACAACGGGGAAATGTAGCCCAAATTCTGCCCAACCAGTCCGCGATGTTCCCCTTGGTGACGCAACCCTGAGCTTGAGTGGTCGGTGCGACGCGAGAAGCGCCTTTGCGAGCGGATAGACGAGCGACGTAAATATACCTGAATTGGTGGCGGCCCACGAACCTCCCTTCTCCCGGTCAAGTCGTGTCAACTGCGTTATTCTGAAATCACTGTCGCCATGTTCCATGGCTAGCTCACGAAACCCCAGTGTGCCCCACACAGGCCTTTTTGTAATGAGCCTCATTCCGCCCGATTCCAACTTCTCCGTCACAATTTCTTTGAACGGCAAGGAATGCTGACGAGGGTTGCGAGAGAATCTTCCTGACGGCCCGTAATAGCCGATACCCACGTACGGTAAGGAACTCTGCTTGCACTCCACCAGAAACCGAGCAGTGACTGACACCCAAGCGTCGTGGTCCTCCAGGAGCCCCTTGTAGGACCAGACATCCAACTCGCGTGACTTTGTTGGCTCGTCGGGGTCTTGGTATGCCCACCCCATGGTCGGGTGCATGGCCTCGGCGGCCAACACCTTCAATGCATGATGCTCAAGCAGCCAACCCGCTCGCTTGACCGCATCCAGCAGGGCTACGTCATCCGGCCACTGACTCATGTGGAGATGATAGAGACTAGAGACGCTGCACGGATAGGTGGCAGTGGCTCGGCCGAACTGAACCAGCCTCCGTTTCACGCACCGCCCACGAGTCGCTCGGGATGCACGAGGCCGAGGCAAGCCAGTCAGGTGTCACCCCAGGCTCGGCTTTTTCCTCGGCCCAGACCGGTCACAATACGATATGAACGAATCAGCCATCCATCCTCACGATTCCAGATTGAATCCCATCGATCTATGAGGTCTCGTCGCCACTCCGGTCGCCCTCTTGGTCGCACTTCAAGATCGTAGGAGATCATAACTGCCAAGTGATCGTAGATCCGGTTTGCGATCCGTCCTGACCGATTGGCGCCGTCATAATCGCCCGTTCGGGGCAGATCTCGACGGTCTCTCACATGCACGCGAAATTCTCTGTCGAACAGAATGGCCACTTCGCGAATATTCGGATTAGCATAAGCCCTTGCCCGAATATCCAGGTTTCTCGGAAGGCCGAAAGATTCAGGATCAATTCCGCAACCGTCGGGCGCATCAATACCATCCGGGCTCTGATTCTTCCGCGATGGGTGAGTCAGTGCCAGTTGATCAATTCTGCTCGATGACCATTCGAGCAGGGCTTCGTAGACCTCGGCTCGCTTTGCCCATACTCGATCATCATTGGCCAGCTGACGTTGCGCTCGGAGGGTCGCCCACGTATTAAACGCGTTAACGATTGGACTAAGAATTCCGACGACAAGCGCCACTCCCGCAGCAAAGAGTGCAACCTTGGTCTCCACCTGAAGTCCGGACCAGTCACTGGCGACGAAGTTCACGCCCCGAGCATGCCGCATCGAGTCATGCCTGGCCAGGTCACAGCCTTATGTGCGTACCCATGCGATGTCGATCATTCATCACACCACCCAAGTCGGTCACATACCCATTCCTTGCTTGCGGTGTGTGCGATCTGAACGCCAGGCATGCTCCATTGGGGATCGTGTCGCTCGACGTAGCGCTGCGGCCGAGCGTGCGGCGTCGACGGCCTGTGCATCGGTCGTGACTGGGTCGTTTCCCAGTGGGGCAGTGCCGGTTATGCCGTGGCGGTCGCGGTAGGCGGCGATCATGCGTGCAGCGGTCTGCCAGGTGTGTCGGGCTCCGGTGTTGCCTGGCTCGGGGCCGAGCGCCGCGAGCCAAGGTTCATCGTCACGTGTGGCGCGCTGGACGAGGTCGGTGACGCGTTGCTCGATCAGTGCCGCGCGCTCCTGGAGCGCTTTCCGGTACTCGTCTGTCATGGGTCCAACGGCTTCGGGGATGAGGCCCGCGATGCGGCGCGGTGCGCGTCGGTGGATGGTCAGCCCGTCGTGGCGGATGGGCTGTGTGGTAACGCTGGCGAGGCGGTGGTGCAGGACTGCTGCGGGGTCGTCGGCGTCATCCAGGCCACGCTGAGCGACGAGTTGGGGCAGCACCTGTTCGACATCGTGGCCGTCGGCCTCGGCTCGACGGAGCTCAGCGGTCAGGGCTCCGAACGCGGGTGCGGTGATGACCTGGTCCGCGTCTCGAGCTGAAAGTCCGGAGTGGTGGAGCAGCGTGGTCCAGCGGTCGCGTTGCGCGGCTCCGGCCAGGGTTTCGTACTCGGCGGCGAGCTGTGCGACCGACCCCCACCGTTCCGACTCGTCCTTGCCGACCTGTGTGGCGGCTTTCTCTGCTCCGACCGTGCGCATGATCCCGGCCAGGATGCTCCTTGGTGTGGGGTCATCGTAGTCGTCGGGCGTGATCTCCAGTGGCGTGTCGGTGATGACGTAGGCGGTGTTGGTCTCCCGGCCACGGGTCAGGCCGACGTACAGGTTCTCCCGGGTCATGCCCGGTCCGGTGATGAGGTGGCCGGTGTCGACCGTGAGTCCCTGGGCGCGGTAGGTGGTCACGACATAGCCGAGATCCAGATGGTCCGCGGCGTAGGCGGCGGGGAGCACGATCGTGTTGCCGTACTGGGCCTCGGGCCGGCGCACAATGACCGACCCGTCGTCGCGGACCTGGACCAGGGTCCACCGGTCACCGTTACGCACCCACGACCCGTTCCGGGTACGCAGGCGGCGGTCGTTGCGTCGGGTGATGACGACGTCCCCGGCCGAGGCTTGGAGCCCGTCGGCGAGGCGGACGGAGCTGCCGGGGTCGGTGGCTCCGGTCTGGAGGCGTTCGGCACGGGCTCGTTCGTTGACGGCACGGACGGTCTTGTTGTCCCCGGCGACCAGGACGGCGTCCTTGCCTACGGCGAGATCGGCCTGCCAGGCGGCATAGGCAGCATCGACCATGGCTTCTGTGTCGCCGTCGCGGACCCGGCCGTGGTCCAAGTAGGCGTCGATCGCCTCGTCTCGCCCGTGTCGTAGGGCGAGGGAGGCGTGCTTCTCCCAGGAGTGGGTGAACCGGTGCACCTCGGTCAGCTCCGGAACATCGTCCTCGGTGCTGCGGGCGGCGGCTAGGAGCGCGAACGCTCCGCCGGCTTCGACGGCTTGGAGCTGGGCCGGGTCACCGACCAGCAGCACCTTCGCCCCCACCTCCGCGGCGTGCGCCGTGATCCGGTCCAGAGTCAGGGTCCCGGCGAGGGTGGCTTCGTCGATGATGATCAACTGCCCCGCGCTGAACGCGGCGCCCTGGTGGAGATGGTCGTAGAGCCACTTGGCGGTGTTCTCGCATCCGATGCCCAGGTCTTCGGCCAGGACCGCCGCCGCAACCGCAGACGGTGCCAGCCCGACGACGGACCCTGACCCGTGTTCGTGCTCCCACGCAGAGCGCAGCGCCCGCATGGTGGTGGTCTTCCCGGTCCCGGCTGGGCCGACCAGCAGGTCCACCTGCCGGGCCGAGACAGCGACACGGGTGATGGCTTCTGCCTGCTCGCCCGAGACCGCCCTCGCCCGCTCGCCAGGGCCGTCCTTGGTGATGGCGTGCTCGACGGCGTCCAGGGCGATCGTCGGTGCGGTGCGGGTACCCGCCCGGTCCATCAGTCGGGCCTCCGCGTCCAGCAGGGCCTGTGAGGAGTACAGGGCCGAGTCCTTCGGGCGCAGGATGCTCGTCCCGTCCGGACGCTGGAACTCGTCCGGCGTGACGGCCAGGTCGGGCGGCGTCAACCGCACCGAACCGCCCTCGGCCCGGTCAGTGATCGCCGCCAAGACCGCCATCCGATCCTCAGCGGTGACGAACCGGAGGGCCTTGGTCTGCCGGACGGCTTCGGCGTACAGGTTCCAGCGCCGCCACACCGGCTTCTTCTCCGAGACCGCGATCACGACCGTTTGAGCGAGGCGGTCGATGAAGTCCAGCGGGACGTCGTCGGCCCGCAAGATCCGCGGCGGTGCCTTCGAGACGAGTTCGCTCGCCCACTCGCCGGGGTCGCGCCCCAGGATCTGGGCGGTGCGTTGCCGCCACTCCGTGGTGAGGTCGGCCAGGGAGTGGTGGGTCTTGTCCGGGCGGGTCTCCTTGCTGGCCCTCTGCCGGTACTTGTCGATCGTGCTCGGGCTGGGCCGGCGCCCGTACTTCTCGACGTGCCCTGCGATCAGCTCGTCGGCGCGGGAATTGATCTGCTCGGACCGCGCTGAGAACGCGGCCACCAGATCGTCGGGGACGCCCTTGATCGACCATCCGGGGTTGCGGCCCTGGCCGGTCCTGGCGCGCAGTTCCCATCCCACGCCGAGAGTGCGGGTCAGGTCGTCCATCACGATCGCTTCGTGCAGCTCCGACATCGCGACCGTCGCGGCATGCAGACCCCGCCCGTCCAGGGACCGCCACTTTCCGTCGAGCAGGGTCTTGACCTTGTTGGAGACCACTACGTGGGTGTGCAGGTGCGGGTCATTGGCCCGTGAGTCCCAGTGATCGAACGTCATCGCGATCAAGCCGGTGACACCGACCTGAGCGACCGCTCCGCCCTCGCCCGCCTCGCTCGTCGCGTTTCCGGCGACTGACGCGCCGGTCCGGGTCGCGGCCAGCTCGCGCTCCATGAACTCGAACACCTTGACCACAGCGGCCCGGTGGACGGCCACGATCTGCTCCTGGACCCCGGCATCGGCCACACCCCACAGCACGCTGGCCGACTTCGGCAAGGAGAACGTGAAGTCATACCCCGCGACCGCCCGCCGAGGTTTGCCGCCGTTGCCCTTCCCGTACACCGGGTACGCGCGGCCGAGCTGCTCGCCGGTGATCGGGTCCAGGCCCTTGCCCGCCAGTCGGGCCATCTGCTCCTCGGTCACCAGGCCACCCACAAGCAGGCCGCCCAATTCATCCGAACCCAGGCTCGCGACCCCTGCCCCCATCCACCGGCCCGGCGGCGTGCCCGTCTCGGTGTAGTACCGCGTCAACGGGGTACCCATCGACCGGTCGCCGTCTCCGGCCGCGACCGACTTCATGAAGTACGAGTACCCGTCCCCCGCCGACATCACGGCAATCGTCACAGTCATCCGCCGCACACCTCCTACAGCAAGAGGTGTCCCGCCCGCACCAACGGGCCAAATTGCTCTAGGTGCCTCGATCTGCAAGAGGCGTGCTGGGATTTTGAGGGAGGGGTCTGGCGGGCGAGCTGGGATGGATTTGGGGGGTTAGCGGCTATTAGTTGGACTAGGAGGGTTGGGGCAGGTTGGGAAGGATGGCGGAACCTGAGGGCGGTCGGCGTGGGTCAAGGGGAGGGTGACGCCGGCTCTGGGGGCTCTGGGGATGAGCCGCGGAGAGTGGGTCCCCCGTCCCCAGGTCTCTCGTCCCACGCCTCCCACTGGGTGCCACGGTCCATCGGTCTGAGCGCCATCAGCAGGCGGTGCACGTGGTCAGGTAGCACGCGACTCGTCCGGTGTGGCACCGTGTCGCCGTGACCTCCGGCAACGTGATCCATGCCTACAGCAGCGTGCAGGTTCAGTCGGCCGTAGCGGGCGCGCTGGGAGTGGCGCGCAGCGACGACGAGTTGATCCGGAAGGCTGCGTTCGGGTTGGCGCAGGCGTGCCTGACGGAACTGCGCGACACGTTCGGGTCAGCGCACGGATGCACCGTCGTGCTGCTGGTCGGCACAGGCAAGAACGGTGCGGACGCGATGGTCGCGGGTAAGCATCTTCGTGAGCGTGGTGTTGCGGTGCATGCGATTGCGACGGGCGGTCACGTAGATGTGATCGGAACCCGCCATCTGGACGTGCCAGCTATCGACGCGACGGACACTGCTGGGCTCATCCAGGCGCTCGACCTGATCGCGCGCGCCGACATGGTGGTCGACGGGATCGTCGGCGACGCAATGGTTGGCGACTTGCGCGCTCCGGCGAGCGATCTCGTCGAGGCGATTCCGGATGGTGCCTTGGTGGTCGCTGTGGACCTGCCCAGCGGTGTGGATCCGGATTCGGGGGCGATCGGCGGCGTTCACGTGCGGGCGGACGTCACGGTTACCTTCGGGGCATACAAGCGGTGTCTGCTGCTGCCGCCGGCCGCGGAGGTCGCGGGGCGCCTGGTGTTCGTCGATGTCGGGATCACACCGCGCCTGGACGTGGAGGGCCAGGTGCAGCGGCTCTCCTCGGTGGGCGTCGCCGAGAGGTGGCCGGTTCCTGGCCCCGGCGATCACAAGTATTCGCGTGGTCTGCTCGGCATCGTGGCCGGATCGGAGCGGTATCCCGGAGCGGCAGTCCTGGCGTGTCTGGGTGCGTTCGGCACGGGTGTTGGCATCGTTCGGTACACGGGTCCGCGCCACGTCGGCGACCTGATCCTGGAGCACGTGCCCGAGGCCGAGAGGTTCCCGGGAAAGGTCGACGGCTACTTGTTGGGATCGGGTGTGCTCGATGACCCGGACCAGGAACGAGCGATCGACGAGGCGCTGGCGACGGGCCTGCCCTGCGTGGTCGACGCCGGCGCGATCGAGACCTGCGTTCGCCGTCGGGCGGCAGGCGACCGACCCACATCGGGAGATCGCGTCTTACTGACCCCGCACGTGGGCGAGCTGGCGCGGTCGCTGGCTGCGCTCGGGCACGAGGCGACGACGGCAGACATTCTCCATCGGCCTTACGAGCACGCTCTGCGCGTCGCGGAGGCGGCCGAGGTGACGGTATTGCTGAAGGGTTCGACCACCATCGTTGTGGGACCGGACGGTCGAGCGTTCAGCCAGGACGAAGGCCCAGCCTGGTTAGCCACTGCCGGCTCCGGCGATGTTCTGGCCGGCATCGCCGGGGCACTGACCTCGGCGGGCCTTTCCGCGCTGGAGGTGGGCGCCATGGCCGCGTTCGTGCATGGACGTGCAGCGGCCATCGCAGCGGACGACGGACCACTACGCGCCAGCAAGATCGCTGAGCACGCTCCAGGGGCGGTCCGGGAACTGCTGGCCGAACGGACTGCTTTGGTCAGGCCGCGAGCAGGCCGCCGCGGCGGGCGAGGTCTTGCACGTGCGGGCGGGCGCGGGCGCGGTCGCGAATGATCAGCTCGCGCAGCATCTCGCGGACGATCGTGGAGTCGTGAAATTCGTCGGAGGAGACCTGCTCTGCGTCCAGCAGGACCAGCGCTGCGGACTCGTCCTCACCGCGCCGCACGAAGCCACGAGCCGTGGAGATCAGTGCGGCTGATCTCCGTTCGACGCTCGGGATACTGTTCAAGTTGAGACGGGCGGACAGCTCGACCACGTCGTCCGGGCGCCCGAGCTCGGCGTTTATCGCCACAGCGTGGATGTCGACGTTGCCGGCGCCAAACTTCGTCCACGCGTCGTAGTAGCCAGGCTCGAGGGCGTTGGCGGCGTCCTGCGCGACGCGATGCAGCGCCCAGGCACGGCCGTCCTGATCGGACTGTGCAGCGCTGACTGCTGCGGCCAGGTGCAGCATCCCGTACGCACCCAGGAGGTCCTTGCGCGGGTTGGCCGGGTCGATGCGGGCGTGCACCTCGTCGGCGGCAGCCAAGCAGAGCCGCGTCGCTTCGTCCTGGTGTCCAGCGCGGCGGTACGGGCCTGACAGCGCCCAGGCGGACAGCGCGATGAGGTAGGGGTCGTCGGCTTCGCGGGCGATATGCGCGGCCCGGTCGGACACGACCCAAGCCAGATCTCCGGACGGGACGTGGTGCAGCCACTGCCGGGTGATCTGGTAGGCGCCCGCCAACGTGCGGGCACTGCGCGCCCGGTCGGACGACATGGTGTGAGCAGCATGAGCGTCAGCGACAAGCGCGGGGAGAATCGCACCGACGCCGCGATGCGCCGACGGCGACTCGTGCCACATCGTCCAGGCGTCGTCCACACGTCCCGCCACGTCGGCCACGTCGGGTGCCGGATCGGTCACCGGCATCGGTCCGGCCGAACGCATGATGACCTCGCGCAGCGCGGCCACGGTCTCGGCCTGCGTCGGACCAGTGCCAGGAGTCAGCGTTTCCAGCGGCCTACCGATCAGGTCGTCGACGGTGCAGCCGATGACCGATGCGATCCGGACCAAGTCGGTGAGCCGCTCGGCATGCCGCCGGCCCTGTTCCACGGCCGAGACCCACTGGACGGACTTGCCGATGCGCTCGGCGAGCGAAAGCTGCGTCACGCCGGCCGCACGACGGTGCGCGGCGATTGCCGCTCCCACGCCACGCAACAGGTCCGCGTCCTTTGTCATGTCCAACACCATAGGCGGCTCACCCAGTAACCAACAGGCTCGGAACTGCTACGTGTGTAGCAGCCCTCCTGGTTCCCTCGCTCGTAGCGTCGTGTCTCGTCGGCGGGCCGTGCCCCAGTAACGGCCCGCCGGCCAGGCAGAGCACCAACGGAGCTGCACGAGGGGGACGTGATGGGACTGCGAAACCACGATCTGGACCTGGAGAAGATCGAGCCCAACGGCTCGACGCTGGTCAACGAGCGGACACATCTCGACGGTCTGACGCGTGCGCTGGAGGACGCCTTCACAGCTATCCGCTCCGTCGGTCCCGACCGAATCGACTTGGTCACCGTCACCAAGGAGCGGATCTGCCTCCAGCCCGCGGACCTGGACGACGGTGAGCGGATCGCCCATGCTCTGGGCTGCGATCTTCCGCTCGATCACCGGATGCTGGTCCCCGGACACACGCTCTGGACCGGGACGCGCCACGGCCTGGAGATTCAGGTCCGTTCGGCCCTGCGACGCCCGATCGGCGAAGAGGCATGAACACACCAAGACCAGTCGCGATCGGATACGTCTGCGGTGCCGACGACTCCTTGGTGACGCAGCAACGTGCAGAGGTCACCCGGTACGTCGAGGCCGAGGGCCTGGCGCTGGCGGAGGTCCTGCACGACACAGGAGACGGGTTCACGATCAGTCAGATCGTCGAGGCCGCTCAACTGCGGCACGCCTCACAGGTGCTCGTTCCTGCCGACGCCCATCTGTCTGATGCCCGCCATCGGCTGACTCAGGATCTGGCCGATCATGGCGCGGTCTGCGTCGTGATCGGTGAACAGTCACCGGCCTCGGCCCGACCGCGGTTGCGCCCCGGTCGTGCGGAGATGCACACCCGCGCCGCAAAGCGAACCGGGTCCATCGCGCCAGCAGCTTCCGCTCTTGCCTCCCCCAATTTCTCGGAGTAACCCCATGGCAACGACCAGCCTGCCTACCACCGCCGCATTGGCAAGCAGCGTGCCTTCATCCCGGCTCAGGGCACCCTTGGCGTCGAGCGTGATGGTGGCTCTGGACATCGACGGCACGCTGCTCGGGGCCGGCTGGGAGGTCCCCCGTGAGACGAGGATCGCCGTCAAGGCGTTGAGACTGGCCGGCCATCACGTGGTGCTCGCCTCAGGGCGGTCCCTGGCCGGTGTACTCCCCGTCGCGCGCAGCCTGGGCCTGGCCCACGGATGGGCGATCGCCTCCAACGGCGCCGTCACCGCCCGTCTGAACCCACTGGCCCCAGGCGAGCACACGATCCAGGAAGCAACGACGTTCGATCCCGAACCCGTTGCCCGCCTCGTCGCCGCCCAGCTACCGGAGACGCAGATCGCGGTCGAAGAGACGGGATGGGGATACCGCACCAGCACACCAGTCCCGGACGAAGTGATCAACGGCCGACAGCGCCTGGTGGCGTTCGAGGAGCTGTGGATCAAGCCGACTCCTCGAGTGTTTCTGCGCGGGGCCGGAGTGCTCGATCTGCTGGACCCTCTGCGTGCACTGGGAGTCACGGCGACCACTGGCGGTCCAACGTGGGTGGACGTGACGCCACCTGACCTGTCAAGCCCCGGGTTTGATGGAGACATCGAAGACCCGGAAGGATCTGGAGCATGGTTGCACCACGGAAGTACCCCGACGAG
>NZ_BAAGRP010000056.1:0-10799 GCF_054782895.1 Promicromonospora xylanilytica | reverse complement strand
GATTAAAACTTTGGCATTGACTATCAAGCACACTGTTGAGTTCTCAAACAACCGACGCACACCGTCAGAGCCGCAATCTTTCCGATCGCTTCCCTGTCCGGGGCAGTTCCTCAAACTTACCAGGCTCTTTCGGACTTTTCCAAATCCCCGCCGGCCTGCTGGCCGTGGGAATTCTTCGACTGCCCGAATGAATTCCGGTTCCCATTTTAGCCGTCGTCAAAAGCGTGAACATTTGGCGATGTCGGCGAGGTAGGGACGCCTCCCATCAGGTCGCGGCGCTAGCCGCATGACCCTCGATCGGAGGCAACCTCTGTAACTTACCCTATCACGTTCCCCGGCGCAAGGTCCCTGTTCAGGATCCTTGACTGGTGAGGTGATCGTGCAAGCCCCACCCAGTTCCGGAGCGCACTAGGCTACTACGAGATCTGGGTTGGTTTCCACCCCGGGACCGGCCAGTCGCGCTTCTCGCGCTTCCTGTCCGTACCTCCCTGTCGGGCGAACAACCGGAACAGTACACAGCCTGGGGCGCACACGCAAAATCCGCGTGCGTACCGCCCGCGCAACGGCCTGATACCGCCGATGCGTCCGAGCTCTGGCCCTGTCCCAGGCCCGGCCCTGACGGATCCGCGATCACTCCACCGTGACGGACTTCGCCAGGTTCCGCGGCTTGTCGACGTCGTGCCCCAGGGTGAGCGCCGCGTGGTACGCCAGCAGCTGCAGCGGCACCGTGAGCAGCACCGGGTCGAGCTCTCGTTCGTTGCGCGGCACGTCGATCCGGTCCGCCCGCAGCTCCCCCAGGTCCACGCCCGGGTGCGTGACGACGACGAGGCGCCCACCACGGGCGGCGATCTCGTGGAGCGCCGCCACGTTCCGGTCGGTCAGCTCGTCGTCGGGCACGACGGCGACGGTCGGCACCTCCGGCGAGATGAGGGCCAACGGCCCGTGCTTCAGCTCGGACATCTGGTAGGCCTCCGCGTGCCGGTAGCTGATCTCCTTGAACTTCTGCGCGCCCTCGCGCGCCACCGGGTACCCGCGGACCCTGCCGACGAAGAACAGGCTCTCCGCGGCCGCGAGCGTCGACGCGGCCCGCGCGATCTTCTCCTCGCCTGCCAGCACCTGCTCGATCTGGCCGGGTAGGCCCTGCAGGCCGGCCACCAGCCGACGCCCGTCGGCGACGGAGAGGTCTCGCACGCGGCCGAGCTGGAGGGCCAGCAGGGCGAAGCCCACGAACATCGTGGTGAGCGCCTTGGTAGAGGCGACGGCGATCTCGGGGCCCGCGTGCAGGTAGATGCCGCCGTCGCAGGCGCGTGCGATCGCGGAGCCGACCACGTTGACCAGGCCGACCACCCGGCCGCCCTTGCGGCGGATCTCCTCCACCGCGAGCAGCGTGTCGATGGTCTCCCCGGACTGGCTCACCGCCACGTACAGGGTGTCCGGCTCGATCACCGGGCTGCGGTAGCGGAACTCGCTCGCCGGCTCGGCGTCGGCGGGGACACGGGCGAGCTCCTCGATGAGGGACGCGCCCATCTGACCCACGTAGTACGCGGAGCCGCAGCCCAGGATCTTGACCCGCCGGATGGCACGCAGCTCACGGGCGTCCATCTCGAGCCCGCCGAGGTGTGCCGTGGCGAAGCGCTCGTCGAGCCGGCCCCGCAGCGCGCGCTCCACGCTGGCCGGCTGCTCGAGCATCTCCGTGTACATGCGCGGGCGGCCGTCCACGAGCCCGTGTTCGTAGGCGCTGGGGTCGACGTCGACCTCGCGGGCGGTCGTCTGGGTGCGCGTGAGGTCGCGCCGGAACGTCGTGAAGCCCGACGCCGTGACGGTCGCCAGCTCGCCGTCGGCCAGGTGCGCCACCGTGGTGGTGTGGCGCACGAGCGCGGCGAGGTCGGAGGCCACGAACATCTCCTTGTCCCCCACCCCGACCAGCAGCGGGCTGCCGTTCCTCGCCACCACCACCCGGTCGGGGAAGTCGGCGTGCACCACGGCCAGCCCGTAGGTCCCCTCGACGGCGTCCAGCGCGTCGACGACCTTGCCCTCCAGCGTGTCGGCCGACGAGCCGGCGACCAGGTGGGCGAACACCTCGGAGTCGGTGTCGCTCGCGAGCGGCACGCCCTGGTCCGTGAGGCGCGCGCGGAGCGCCGCGGCGTTGTCGACGATGCCGTTGTGCACCACCGCAACCGCGCCGCTCGCGTCGGTGTGCGGGTGAGCGTTCAGATCGGTCGCCGGCCCGTGCGTCGCCCAGCGGGTGTGGCCGATACCCACCTGGCCGGGCATCCGCTTGGGCAGAACCTCGGCGAGGTCACGGACCCGCCCGGCGCGCTTGGCCACGCGGGTCCGTGACCCGACGACGGCGACGCCCGCCGAGTCGTACCCGCGGTGCTCGAGCCGCCCGAGCGCCTCCACGAGCAACGGGGCCGCGTTCTGGCCGCCGACGTAACCGACGATTCCGCACATGTGTACTCCTTCAGGAAAGTGGGCCGACCTGGTCAGCCGTAGATCATCCGGCGCAGCTGCCGCTCGCTGAGGCGCGGAGCCGCGACGACCCGGTGCGCCAGCTCCTCGGCGATCCGCGCGAAGATCTCGGGGTTCTTCGCCCCATAGGTCTTCAGCTCGGCGTGCCGCTGCCGGACGACGTCCTCGACCGGCGCGGCGAAGTACGCCACGACGTCGCCGACGACTCGAGCCGCCTCGGCGGGCGTGAGCCCTGTGGTCGCCGCGACGTGCTCGACGAGGTCTGAGGACGTCTTCATGTCGGAGATCCTGGCGCGCCAGGTCATGAACGGCAACTTCCTGCCCGAAATCGGGCAGGAAGGCGGGATGCTTCCTCCGTGCAGGACATCTACGTCGAGATACCCCGCCGCCCGGGACCGGTCCCCGGGGACAGCTCCTACCCTCTGGGAGCCGGACAGTGACCGACCGACCGCGGGGACGGAGTCGATGGCCAAGGGCACCGAGCACGCCGGGAACGGCACTCCGGACGACATCGACCCACCGAACCAGGAAACCCTCCTGGCCTGGATCCGCCGGTGGCTCAGGTCTCGTCACCGCTACACCGGGATCGAGTACTGGCTGCGGTTCCGCGGCATCTACATCGTCGTGGGCTTCGGTGTGCTGTTCCTGCTCAACGTGCTGGCGGTCGGCGGCAGGACCGCCTACGACCTCACGCTCCAGATCGCCTCGCCCTGGGACACCCGCTACCCGTGGCTGGCCCTGCCGCTGTCCGTCGTCGGCTGGCTGGTCGTGACGGGCTTCGCCGGCGCGGTGGCCGGGTACGTCGTCACTGATGTGGCGGACAACCGGAACATCCAGCAGCTTCGAGGCAAGCCGCGCACCGGTCGGATCGGGGCGATACCCCTGCTCGCGTCCCTGCAGTACAGCCGACACGACTTCGACGTGCCGCAGTACTTCGGGGTCCGGTTCGCCCTGCGGCATGAAGGAGATTGGCCGACGGCCCAGGATCACTGGGAGCGCGTCGTCGAGAGGTTCTTGCACCTGGGCCACGACGGAGGGCCCAAGCAGGTGATGCTCGAGGCCGTGCGCGAGGCCTCCTACGTGCTGGACGGGATGTCCGGCCGGTGCCCGATCTGTCGCGACATGAAGCCGAAGGAGGACGGCGGTGCCCGAAGCTGAGCGAAACCGGTCCGGGGGTGTCGCCGACGTCGCCCGGGAGCTGTATGCGAAGGCCTACCCGGAACAGCGGGATGCTCCCGGCTGGATCGACGACCAGGCGAACGACGCCGTCAGACGGATCGAGAGAGCCAGACGCGCCGAACCGTCGACGTCGGCCGGTGCCCGCCTGCTGACCAACACAGTGATCAACCACGCCAACCCCCGCGAGCGCGATGCGGCGCGGCGGCGTCTGCTCGCCTGGATCGCGCTGTCCGTGGCGGTGGTGATCGTGGCGGTGGTCCTCGTCCTGGCACGGGAATGGGCCGCCCAGGCTGCGATCAGCACGGTCGGCATCATCGCCACGCTGTCCGGGGTCCTCGTCACCGCCGCCCTCACCTACTGGTCCTATCGGCGAGCGCGGCGTGAACGCGTGCTGTCCTGCCGGGTCCGCATCGACGTGCCGTTCACCGTCGACGTCGGAGAAGCAGTCCGGCTGGTCGGCGCCGAACGCGCCGACGTGGCCGACCCCGGCGTGGTGGTCGTCCGGGTCGCCAACACCGGCGGCGCGCCGATCGGCCTGGACGACTACGTGTCCCCGCTTGCGCTCCGGTTCCCCGGCCGGACCGTGAAGTCCGTCGACGCCACCGACTTCGAGCCGCCGGATCTGGAGCGTGCCCTGCCGAAGGAGGTGATCGACGGAGACCTGGTCACCCTGCCGAACTTCGCGCTGCTGGAGCCCGGCAACTCCTTCAAGCTGGTGATCGTCCTGTCCGGCACCAAGGCCGGGAAGGCATACGACGTCGAGGTCGAGGGCGACCTCCGGGACGGCCGGATCACCACGGTGCAGGGCCGGGACAGGATCCCCCTGCAGACCCTCGTCTGGGGTGGGCTGTCCTCGATCGGCGTCGGGATCCTCGCCGTGGTGCTGCTGCTCAACACCGTCACGCCGTTCACGAGGCTGCCGAACGGGGTGACGTGCGCGCCCGGCTCGCTGGCCGTCGCGGGTTCCACGGCCTTCGGGGAGACCGGGTCCGCCCTGGCCGTGACCTACGAGGCCTACTGTCCGACGGCGTCCGTCGACGTGCCGACCCCGGGCAGCGGCGAAGGGCTCGAACGGCTGCTGGACGCGCCCCCCGGCGCCGAACGGCTGGCGCTGACCGACGGCCGGTTCGACGAGCCGAGATTTCAGGAGCTGACGCCGACGGCGCTGGCCATCGTCCCGTTCACGCTGGTGGGGAGCGACGACGTCCCGGTGGACTCGCTGTCGCTCGTGGACGTCCGCAGGATCTTCGGCGGCGAGGCGCGGATCTGGAGCGACATCACAGGGAACGCCGCCGACACCGCCGAGATCCGGGTGGTGGGCAGATCTCCCGGCTCAGGGACGCGGCAGACGCTCGAACGCAAGGTCCTGGGCGTCGACGGCGACAACCCGGTCGCGCAGGTACCGCCCACGTCCGACAACTGCCGGCACCGGCGAGCCGGCGAGCCCGACGACGCGCCGATCGTGTGCGAGCGGTTCTCGACGGGCGACCTGATCGACCAGATCGCGAACCTGGACGGCGCCATCGGGTACGCCGACCTGTACACGGTCGACCAGGCCACCGGGGTACGGCAGGTGGACCTCGCGGGGCGCGAGGCGTCGCTCACCGACATCCGGGACCGCGGCTACCAGTTCTGGGCCGTCGAGTACGTATACGGCCGCCAGGGCGCGGACGCGACTCCCCTCGCCGAGGCGTTCAAGGACTTCCTGTTCTCCCCGAAGGCCACGGCGACCATGGAGCGCTTCAACAACTACGCTTGTCTCGACGTGTCCCCGCTCTGCGAGCAGGACTGACGGGGGCGGTCCCGCGGACACAGGTCCGCGGGACCGCCCCCGTGTGCTCGACGGCGCCCCCCTGCTACTCCGCCGCAGCGACCGCCAGCGTCTTCTTTCCTCGCCGCAGCACCGCGAACCTGCCGTGCAGAAGGTCCCCGTCCGTCAGGGCCTGGTCCTCGGCGGTGACCTTGACGTTGTTCACGTACGCGCCGCCCTCCTTGACCGCGCGGCGGGCTTCGCCCTTGGACGCGACGATCCCCGAACCCGCGAGCAGGTCGACGACCAGGTCGCCGGCCTTGGCCGTCACCCGGGGCAGCTCGGCGACCGCCCCGGCGAGCGTCCGCCCGTCCAGCTCGTCGAGCGCGCCACGTCCGAACAGCGCCTGGCTCGCGGTGATGACCGCCTCGGTGGCATCGGCGCCGTGCACCAGGGTGGTGACGTCGCCCGCGAGCGCCTTCTGTGCCTCGCGCGCGAAAGGCCGCTCGGCCACCTCGCGCTCGAGCTCCGCGATGTCCTCACGGCTGCGGAAGGTGAACACCTTGAGGTAGTTCACCACGTCGGCGTCGGCCTGGTTGAGCCAGAACTGGTAGAACGCGTACGGGCTCGTCATCTCCGGGTCGAGCCAGACGGAGCCGCCCTCCGACTTGCCGAACTTGGTGCCGTCGGCCTTGGTGATCAGCGGTGTGGTGAGCGCGTGGGCGCTCACGCCCTCGGCCTTGCGGAGCAGCTCGACGCCGGCCAGCAGGTTGCCCCACTGGTCGTTGCCGCCGAGCTGGAGCGTGATGCCGTGGCGCCGGTACAGCTCGCGGTAGTCCATGCCCTGGAGCACCTGGTAACTGAACTCGGTGAAGCTGATGCCCTCGTCCGAGCTCAGCCTGCGCGCCACGATGTCCTTCGACAGCATGGTGCCCAGGCGGAAGTGCTTGCCGATGTCGCGCAGGAACTCGATGGCCGTCATCGGGCCGGTCCAGTCCAGGTTGTTCACCATGCGCGCGGCGTTGTCGCCCTCGAAGGACAGGTGCGGCTCGATCTGCGCGCGGATGCGCTCCACCCAGCTCGCGACGGTCTCCGGCGAGTTGAGGGTGCGCTCGCCCGAGTCGCGCGGGTCACCGATGAGACCCGTCGCTCCCCCGACCAGCAGGTACGGGCGGTGGCCGGCGTCCTGCAGGCGGCGCGCGGTCAGGACCTGCACCAGGTTGCCGATGTGCAGCGAGGGAGCCGTGGGGTCGAAGCCCACGTAATAGTCCACGGTGCCCTCCGACAGTGCAGAACGCAGCGCGGCCTCGTCGGTCGTGTGGTCGGGCCCCTCCTGAAACGCACAAGTGCTCCGGCTCCGCCCGTGACACCGCAGCCTCAGGCCCCATCAAGGCCGCCCGCACCTGCGCTACCAGCGCATTCATCCGTCGTAGCACAGGTGCCCCGCAACTGGCGCGTTCAACAAACTATGCAGTTCATCCCGTGCGCCCCGGTTCGTCCTTATCGTCCCTGCTGTCGAGTCATGAGCGTCGCCAGTGAGTACTGTCGAGCCCTGGTTCACGGACGCATCTCGCGGGGGGCAGAACACGATGGTTCTCATCGGCCTGGCACGGGTGACCGACGACGCCGGCGATGTCAGGCGTCAGTACGACGTGCTGGACCCGATCTGCGCACGTGTCTTCGAGGAGACCGCCAGCCGAAGACGACTGGTCCGGAACCGCCCCCAGCTCCTAGCCGCACTGGACCGTCTACGTCCAGGCGACCTGCTTGTGGTCAAGAAGGCCAGTCACCTCGCGTCGAGCACGATCAACGGCTTCGACGTGCTGAACGACCTGGTCGAACAGGGAGTCGCTGTCAGGGTGCTCGAGGGCATCGCTGCCGGCGACCACACCGGACGTTCACCCATCCTGGACCTGGGTCGCGACATCGCCGAGGCCCACCGCCAACTCCTCAGCCGGAAGATCAAGAATGGCCTACTGGCAGCACGCGGACATGGCGCCGTTGGAGGTCGACGGACAGTGCTCGACGACGACAAGCGCGCCGACATCCTGGGGCGCCGCAAGCACGGCGAGTCACTTCGCGCCATTGCACACTCGATGGACGTCTCGGTCGGGACCGTGCACAACTTCCTCACCCAGGAAGAACACCGACGGCGGGCGTCCTCCGTCTTCGATGACGGAACCTGACATCGTCCTGCCCAGTTGGCCTCATGACCGGCCGACGTTTCCAGGCTGCAGTTGGGCGCCGGGCTACTACCGTGGCGCTGATCCTGCAATGAGCGTCGTCCGCGAGCTGGGCGGTCTTCGTCACGGCGATCGAGCCCGAGATCGGTTGCGCCACCGTGACAGGCCGATGAGGCTGACCAGGTGACCTCGACGAGCACCACTGCCGCACCTGCGCAGCCGCTTCCTGAAGGCAGTCTTCTTCGGCGTGTGGCTGGACCGGTGCGCCAACGCCGGGAGGTTCTCGCGGAGGTCGAGGCACACCTTGCCGAGGTACGACCGAGGATCGATCCGCCTGTGCTGGCCGAGATCTTGCTGCCCGACCTGAAGAAGCTCTACCGATGGAAGGTCGCACTCTCATGCGGCCACGTCACCGAGACGATGACGTACGGCCCCCAGCGCTTCCCCGATCAGAAACGGTTCCAGGACCCACTGACGCAGACTGAGCTCAATCCAGGCGAGATGTGGTGCCGGGACGAGTCTCACAGTGACGAACCCCGGCAGTACCGGGGGATTCTTGAGTGGGTCTCGAGCAAGGTCGTCGAGTTCGACGCCGACCCTGTAGAGCCGAAACACGGGTACGAACCAGATCTCTGGGAGGTGATCCGTCACGACAAGCCGCACAGCTCGAGGTTCTGGCGCGTCCGTCTTGCCTGCGGTCATCACTACGACCACGTCGTGACCGATGTCGACTGGACTCCCGAGCACGGGCCGAGGCTGATCACGGTAAAGCGCGCCAAGGAAATGCGAGCCGAGCTCAAGGACTACTGGTCCCGAGACCTAGACGACTCCGCGAAGAAACGGATCGAACGAGCCCAAACGCGCAAGATGCTCGACCTACGCTGGCCGAGACCGGAACCCGAACAGGCATGCTGGACGTGCCCCCGTGCCCAGCAGATCGAGGGCTATCAGCGGATCGGCTGGCTCGTGCCACCGCCGAAACCCCAGGCGCCCGCCAAGACCGAGCGGCAACTGATCACCGAGCGCCTTGAACGAGCCGAGGCACAAGCAGACCGGCTCCGCCGGAAGCTCGACGAACTGGACTGAACTGCGCTGGCCGTGCTTCCTGCTCTTCCTTCTCGGTGATGCGCAGCAGCCGGGCATGGCTGATCTCACGGGCGCCATGATCCCAGGGCGTGTCCGGTGAATCGCGGAGCCAGAGGACGATCGCGGCGAGCGTGAGCTCGGTGCGGTAGTGCGCGGTGCGTTTGGTGAAACGGGACAGGCCCGAGCAGCGCGTCTTCTCCGACCTGAAGGTCTCGGTTGCCGCGGTGGGCGACTCGGCCTACATCCTCATCGACAGCTGAAAGGGCGATCACCTCCCCGAAGGGTGCCACGACAGCCATGCCGCCTAGTTCATCTGCCACGGCCGAGCAGGAAATCCCCGTTCACACGGGAGCGGACACCTAGACTCTGCGCATGGCGAAACACCCGCTGGCTCACCTCGATGCGTCCGACTTCGGCCCGTTCGGCAAGATCGGCCTGCAGCTCTCACCGGGATTGAACGTCATCGTCGGCGACAACGCGACGGGCAAGTCTCAGCTCCTCAAATTGCTCTACGCCGGCACGAAGTCGCTTTCCACGGCTGGGGCCCTGACGAAGCGAGATCTTGGCACCACGATCGCCTCCAAGCTGACCGGTGCCTTTCGGCCCGAGTCACTCGGTCGGCTCTCGCGTCGGATTCGCGGGACGGGCGCGGCAAATGTCAGGATCAAGTACACCGGGATCGGTGAGCCGCTCGAGTTCTCTTTCTCCTCGAAGGCGAAGCGAGAGGTCAGCGTCTCCAGCGTGCCGAACCGGCCCCTCGAGGACGAGCCAGTCTTCCTCCCGCCGAACGAACTACTCTCGCTCGGAGCCGCCTTCGTCGCGCTGTACAACACGAGAGAGACGAGCTTCGAAGAGACCTGGAAGGACACGGTCGACCTCCTGCTGCGGCCTGCCCTACGCGGCCCTCGTGGACAGCGAGCGAACGCGCTTCTTGAACCTTTCTCCGACATCCTCCAAGGCGGTTCCGTCTTCGAGAAGGGTGGGCGTTTCTTTCTCAGCCAGCCCGGGATCGGCAATCTTGAGGCCCCGCTCCTCGCTGAGGGACACCGAAAGCTCGCGATGATCGTCAGGCTCATCGCCTCGGGTGTCCTCCTGGAAGGCGGATATCTGTTCTGGGACGAACCAGAAGCGAATCTCAATCCCGCCTCGCAGAAGGCCGTGGCGAGCACCCTCATCGAGCTGGCCTCGCAAGGTTCTCAGGTATTTGTCGCGACTCACAGCATGTTCTTGCTGCGGGAGCTGCAGATGTCCGCCGACGACATCGAGACCCGCTATATCGGACTCACTCGGCGCCATGACGACACCGTAGACGGGGCTCTGGCCGAGGTAACAGCACAGACGAGCAATGACCTCGACGAGATCGAGTTCGTCGCCGCGCTGGAGGCTGAAGCCGAGCAGGCCAGCCGCTACCTCGCCTGGTGATGGCGCGTGACCATGACTGAAATGCTCATTGACGGCACGTACTTCACGTTCCCAGCCGGATGGCGTACCCAGCTCTTCGACGAGCTACCCCAGTTCAAGAGGACGACCTGGCTCGGCATTCGAGGATGCGACGTCGTCGCCCTCAACGGCGACGAACTCTGGCTCATCGAGATGAAGGACTACACCTACCCGGGCGCTCACGAGCCGAACGACCTGGCGGTAGTCGCCGGTACAAAGGCGGCAGGCACGATGGCTCTGCTCTATGCCCTCGCGAGGGCCGACTCCGACAGCACCGCACGAGATCTAGCGATCGCCTGCTCGGGGAGCGCACGGATCCACCTGGCGCTCCATGTCGATGTCAGGGACGGGGGACGCGGCGCGAAAGAAATTGAGCCCGTCCTCATGCCCCTGCTCGACAAACTCCGTCGCGCCCAGAAGGCCCTCGGACTCCACAAAGCCCATGTCACCTCGACGCTTGCGCCAAGCCCGGCGACACCGTGGACCGCCCGGCGCGATCCGGCAACGCGTCCGCTGCACGCGGACCGCTGATCTCCAGGCCCCGGAAGCAGAGCTCGGCAGCAGGACGCCCCATGCCCCGGCGTAGACGAAAGTTCGCACTTGACCGTCTGAATCCATGCCGCCGGCACTAAGGTCGCCTCGACACCCTCGACACCCTCGACACGCCGTGATCGGGATCGGTGGTCGGG
>NZ_BAAGRP010000055.1:0-9798 GCF_054782895.1 Promicromonospora xylanilytica | reverse complement strand
GGTGATTGGGGAGGTGAGGGAGATGGTGGAGGTGGTGGAGGGGGTGAGGTTGGGGATGAGGGGGAAGGGGTGGGAGGGGATGAGGGGGGTGGAGGTGGGCGGGGTGGAGAGGGGGATGGTTGGGAAGGTTGGGGAGGTGTGGGAGGGGAAGAGCGGGCGGGATGAGTCGCGGGGGTGGGACCCCCGCCCCAGCGGGGGTACGGCCCGCCCCGTGGTCGCGGGGCGGAGCGCCGGGGACGGCTGACGCGGGCCGATGGAGTTGCCGCCAACGACAACGGGGCCCGGACACCGAAGTGTCCGAGCCCCGTTGATCCGCCTACCCCGGGCCGGGTCAGGCCATGGTGTGCGTGGCACCAGCCGCCTCCTGCGCAGCGAGCCAGGCCATCACCTTCGAGCGCCGGTAGACCACCCGGCGCGGACCGAGCCGGAACGAGTCCGGGCCCTTGCCGGTGTACCGCCACCAGCGCAGCGTGTTCTCCGGCACGCCCAGAAGGTCAGAAACCTCCCGGGTGCGCAGCATCGGATCAGACTCCACGACGACCACTCTCCCTAGTTGTACCGAACTGTGGATTCCAGTGAAACATTTTTTCTAGTGGCTGTAAACAAGAATCGCCAGTACGGTTGGAGCGTGGCAGCAGACGAGCGAGACCTACACGTCGGACAGAACCTCACCAAGCATCGAGGCATCCGCAGCCAGAAGGCCCTTGCCGACTGGATGCGCAAGCGCGGCTGGAAGTGGTCCCAGGCCACGGTCTGGTCCATCGAGAAGGGAGACCGCCCCCTCAAATTCCTTGAGGCAGTCGACCTTGCCGACGCCCTCGACATCCGCATCGAAGACCTCTTGCAGGAACCCGAGCTGGCGACCGCGACGCGTGACGTCGCTGCCCGGACCCGCCGGACCCTCGCCCTAGCCGAACGCGCCACCGACGCACTCATCGAGTTCGAACGCGAGCGCCGTGACCTGGATGACGCGATCGACACTGGCGTGCGGCTCCCGGGCTGGGACCGGCTGGCCGACCACAACCAGATCGGCAACGCCCTGACCTACACCACCGAGGTCATTGCCGACATGGCCCGATCACAGGTAGAGCGGGAGCGCGATTCACTGCTCGCCCGCAAGGGCGATCCCGAGCGGGTCAAGCAGACCATCTTCGAACGCGAGCGCGTCTGGTTCATCCCCGACCAGTGGCGCGCCAGACGCGGCATGCCACTGCGCGAAGACCCCCAAGAGCCCCCGGATACCCCACAGGAAGGAAAGACTGATGGCGTCCATCAAGAAGAGACCAAACGGTAAGTGGCGCGCCCGCTACCGCGACGAGACGAAGCACGAACACTCCCGCCACTTCGACCGCAAGACCGACGCTCAGGACTGGCTGGATGAGGTCACCGCGACGGTCGTTACAGGCACGTACGCCGACCCCCGGCGCGGAGCGCTGACCTTCAACCAGTGGTGGGCCGCCTGGTCCGAGCGTCAGGTATGGGCGACCGGCACCACGGAGGCAGCAACTACGGCCTTCGAGTCGGTCACGTTCGGGTCGGTTCGGATGCGGGACATCCGACCCTCGCACCTGGAGAAGTGGGTCAAGGCGATGTCCCAGCCGACCAAGACCCGCAAGAAGGCCCTGGAGCCCTCGACCATCACGACACGGTTCAACTACGTCCGCGCAGCGTTCGGAGCGGCCGTTCGTGATCGCGTGATCGGCATCGACCCTGCGAAGAACATCAAGCTCCCTCGGCGCAGGCGCGCCGAGGCCGCGATGGCGATCCCCGAAGCGCTCGCCGTGCGTAAGGCACTGGAAGCGGCCCCGAAGTACTTCTCGGGCTTCATTGCTGTCTGCGCGTTCGCCGGCCTCCGACTCGGAGAGGCAGCCGGGCTCCAGGTCAATGACATCAACTTTCTGGGTCGCACGATCACGGTCAACCGGCAGATTCAGGGCTCCACCGCCGAGACGACGACGATCGAGCCGCCGAAGTACGGCTCAGAGCGGACCATTCACGTGCCGCGCGATCTGCTGACGATGATCTCCAGCCACATCGAGAAGTTCGCCCCACGCGGCGACGAGCGGTGGATCTTCTGGAACCCCAACGGAGACGAGCGCGGACTCTGGAACCGCAACAGCGCGTCACAGGCGTGGCGAACGACGCGCCGTCAGGTAGGGCTGGACGCCTACACGCTCCATGACCTACGGCACTTCTACGCGTCGGGCCTGATCGCCGACAACTGCGACGTCGTCACCGTCCAACGGGCTCTGGGTCACTCCAGCCCGACCATCACGCTCGGCACCTACGCGCACCTGTGGCCGAGCGCAGAGGACAAGACCCGAGCGGCGGCCACGTCGCTCATGCGGACCGTGCTGTCCGCACAGCCCGCGACCGAGGCCGCGAAGACCTCCTGACAGACCGGACGGGCGGCCACCGGTATCCCGGCAACCACCCGTCAGCCCGTGCTCATCGTCCGCTCTTGCGGACTGTGTGCGGACTGGCAGCCCAAAATAGGCTGCTGACCTGCGTGTTCACCGGTAGTTCGTGAACTGGAGGGCGAAGTCCAGGTCCGAGCCCTTCAGCAGCCCCATGACCTCCTGCAGCTGGTCGCGCGACTTGCTGGTCACGCGCACCTCGTCGCCGGTGATCTGCGTCTTCACGCCCTTCGGGCCCTCTTCGCGGATGATCTTGGTGACCTTCTTCGCGGACTCGCCCGCGAGCCCCTCCTTGAGGGTGGCCGCGAGGCGGTACTCCTTGCCGGACGCCTTGGGCTCCCGCTCGCCGACGTCGATCGACTTGAGGGAGATGCCGCGCTTGACCAGCTTGGTCTCGAAGACGTCGAGGGCCGCGAGCACGCGCTCCGACGAGTTGGCGACGATCACGATGCTCTCGCCGCTCCAGGTGATCGAGGCACCGACGTTCTTGAAGTCGTACCGCTGCGAGATCTCCTTCGCTGCCTGGTTCAGCGCGTTGTCGACCTCCTGGCGGTCGACCTTGCTGACGATGTCGAACGACGAGTCGGCCATGTCGTGCTCCTTCTACGTGACAACCGGACGCCCCTGCACGTCCGGTGGGATTCTGCACCACCGTATCCGGCGCGGCGCGCAAGGGACGAACGGATCGCGCAGGTCACCGGCCCAGACGGTCGGCGCCCGCGCCTCAGTACCGCGGCGGGGTGCCCCAGGGCGGGGCGTCGGGACCCGGCGTCGGCCCGCCGGACCAGCCGGGGCCGTAGCCGTCCGTCGGCCCGCCGGCCATCCCCTCGAGGCGACGGATCCGGTCCTTCATCGGCGGGTGCGTGGCGAACAGGCGCCCGATCCCGGCCCCTCGGAACGGGTTCGCGATCATCACGTGGGACACGTTGGTGAGCTCGCGGTCCTGCGGCAGCGGTGCACGCTGCGTGCCCTGCTCCAGCTTGGCCAGCGCGGAGGCCAGCGCCAGAGGGTCGCCCGTGAGGCGGGCGCCGTCCTCGTCCGCGTCGTACTCACGCGTACGGGAGATCGCCATCTGGATCAGCATCGCAGCCACCGGGGCGAGGAACGCCATGGCGAGCGCGGCCAGCGGGTTGCCGCCCTCGCGGCGGTCACCGCCACCGAAGAACAGCAGGAACTGCGCGAGCGCCGTGATGAGACCGGCCATCGCGGAGGCGACCGACGACGTGAGGATGTCGCGGTTGTAGACGTGCATCAGCTCGTGGCCCAGCACGCCGCGCAGCTCGCGCTCGTTCAGCAGCTGGAGGATGCCCTCGGTGCAGCAGACCGCCGCGTTCTTCGGGTTGCGACCCGTGGCGAACGCGTTGGGCGCCTTGGTGGGCGAGATGTACAGCCGGGGCATCGGCTGGCGCGCCGACGTCGACAGCTCGCGCACGATGCGGTGCATCTCCGGCGCCTGCAGCTCGGTGACGGGGTACGCGCGCATCGCCCGGATCGCCAGCTTGTCGGAGTTCCAGTACCCGTAGGCCGTGGTGCCGAGCCCGATGAGCACGAAGATCCAGAGCATGCCGGAACTGCGCCCGAGGAGGGCCCAGATCCCGAAGATCACGACCCACATCCCACCGAACAGCGCGGCGGTCTTCAGCCCGTTGTAGTGCCTGTGCATCGCACTCCTTTCCTCCCAGCCGAACGCCCCACGCCGTGCGGCGGTTCCCACGAGCATGATCTCGCACTGCGCTGAGGCACGAAAACGGCGTGAGCCCCGTACGGGACCCACGCCGTCTGCAGTCGACCGGAGGTCAGGCCTGCGGCCTGCTGATCGCGATCATCTCCTCGCGCGGCACGACCTTGACCCGCTCGCGGCCCTCTGCCTCGCCGAGGGACCGCTCGTGCGCGTCCAGCAGCTCCCAGCCGGACCACTCGACGTACTCGACGCCCTTGCCGGCGAGGAACTCGGTGACCTCCTCCGGAGCGCCCTGCGGTGCGGTGCGGCCGCCGTCCAGGTCGCCGGGGGCCTCGCCGTCGGCCACGCCGGTCACGTCCTCGACGAGGTGACGCACCGTCTCCGACGCGTCGGACTTGGTGTGGCCGATGAGGCCCACCGGCCCTCGCTTGATCCAGCCCGTCGCGTACACACCCGGGACCTGGTTGCCGTCGATGTCGACGACCCGGCCCTCGCGGTTGGTGATGACGCCCTTGACGTCGTCGTACGGGATCTCCGGCAGGGAGGAGCCGAAGTAGCCCACCGCGCGGTAGACGGCCTGGACCGGCCAGTCGACGAACTCGCCGGTGCCCTTGACGGTGCCGTCACCCTGGAGAGCGGTGCGCTCCGTGCGGAAGCCGACCACCTTGCCGTCCTCGCCGAGCACCTCGGCCGGGGCGTGCAGGAAGTGCAGGTGCAGGCGGCGCGAGGCCGTGTTCTGCGCCGGGTCCTTCAGCGTCCAGTCCACCAGGGTCTTCACGACCTGCTTGGTCTGGTTCGACGAGTTGATGGCCGACTCGGAGCCCTCGTCGAAGTCGAAGTCCTCCGGGTACACGACGATGTCGACGTCGGGCACGTGGCCCAGCTCGCGCAGCTCCAGCGGCGAGAACTTGACCTGTGCCGGGCCGCGACGGGCGAACACGTGCACGTCGGTGACCGGTGAGGCCTTCAGGAGGTCGTACACGTTGGCCGGGACCTCGGTGGGCAGCAGGTCGTCCGCGTGCTTGGCGAGGATGCGGGCCACGTCGAGCGCGACGTTGCCGGCGCCGATCACGGCGACCTGCTCCGCCTCCAGCGGCCAGGTGCGCGGCACGTCCGGGTGACCGTCGTACCAGGACACGAAGTCCGCTGCACCGTACGAGCCGTCCAGGTCGATGCCGGGGATGTCCAGCTCGGCGTCCTTGATGGAGCCGGTGGAGAAGATCACCGCGTCGTAGAACTGGCGCAGGTCCTCGAGCTTCACGTCCACGCCGTAGTCCACGTTGGCGAGCAGACGGATGTCTCCGCGGCTCAGCACACGGTGGAGCGCGACGATGATCTGCTTGATGCGCGGGTGGTCCGGGGCCACGCCGTACCGCACCAGGCCGAACGGCGCGGGAAGGCGCTCGAACAGGTCGATGCTCACGTCGAGGTCGGTCTTGGACAGGATGTCGCTCGCGTAGATGCCGGCAGGGCCGGCGCCGACGACGGCGACGCGCAGGGGTCGGGTGGTGCTCACGAAAGGGACGCCTTCCGGGTCGAGGTCAGGAGGGAAGCGAAGGCCGGTCCTGATTCTACCGACAGGGTAAGGATCGCCTCACCAGGCGTCTCACCTTTCACGCCCCGCGTGCCGGATCCTCACCTGCTGGGCTGTCCCGTGCTGACCTCCGCGATCGCGCGTCGCAGGCCCTCCGCGCCGCTGCCGCCCATGGCGCGAACAGGGCTGTACGCAGGGATGACGGTCGCGGACGTCGCGCCGTCGGACACCTTGAGGGCATCGATCGTCCGGGTCCCGTAGACGGCCTGCACCACACCGGCCTGCGCCGGACGCCGCACCGTCCAGGCCGGTGCGGTGCTGCGGCGACCGGCCCAGACCTCGATCTGACCGGCGGCGACCACCAGAGCCATGGGGCTTCCGCCGACACCCATCAGGCCGGGCACGGCGTTGGCGTACGCCCCTGCCTCCTCGACGGCCTCCGCGGTCGAGTATGCCGGGATGACGACGACGTCCTGGCGACCCTGCCGGGCGTTCGTCGCCACACCCCTGGAGCGACCGAGCATCACGGCGACCGTGATGCCACAGATCACGAGGACGACGAGGAGCGCGATCCACAGGGTGCTGTCGCCGATGCCGTCACGCTGGACGGTGAGGACGAGCCGCACGACCGAGACGAGGGCGAAGACGACGAGGGCGCCGATCCAGAGCTTCTTGCGGGCGTTCGCGTTCATGTCTGCTCCGATGGCGTAGCGGTCGGGGTGGGCTCGGGGCTCTGCTGTTCCTCGAGCCACTGCTGCTGGGACCACTCGTCGTAGCGGTCCTGGGCGGCCTCGCGGTCACGGTTCTCCAGCCACAGCACGCCGAGGAACAAGCCACCCGCCACCAACAGCGCGAGCAGGACGGGGACCGAGCGGCGCACCAGGTCCCACGGGTTCTCGAGGTCCTCGACCCTGCCGATGACGAAGCGGTATCCCCCGAGCACCCAGAAGACGAAGAAGCAGGCGACCAGAGCCAGGAGGATGCCCGTGACGACCACCAGCACGCCGGGGTCGTCCGCCGGGAGGGGCGGCGCCGCGGCGATCATCCGCGCACCACGGGGTGCAGTGAGAGGACTATCGCGTCGAAGAGCTCGAGCATCGCGTCACGGAGCGGCACGAACGGCGTGGTGAAAGACACCTGGAGAATCTTGTCGAGGCCACGACGCTCTGTCCAATAGTCGGCCCTGAGCTCGGGCAGCATCGGGTTGCCCTCCGCGTCGGTCCGCTCGATCTCGCTCTGCCGTACCGCGCGCAGCACCCACCCGTCGTCGAGCTTCTGCTGCTCGACGTCGGCGCCGGACAGCGAACCGGTGATGCTCGCGATCAGCTCGTCCTTGCTGGAGTCGGTCACCTGGTAGGGGAACACCCCCATGGTGCCGGTGATCGCGACGTCGCCGACGTCCATGCTGAAGACGGCCAGGCTGAGCCCACCCTCCTCGGCCGCACCGTGGGCGGCCTGGGCGAGGTGCTCGCGCGCCTCTCGCCGGGCACGCGCCCGGTCGTCCCGGCGGCCCAGCCGGCCGACGACGATCTTGCGCACCGCGCCGTCGATCTGCGCGGGGTCCGTCAGCGGGACGGTCCACCAGCCCCGCGGGTACACGAACGTCCACGAGGTGGCCGCCGCTCGCAACGAAGCGGCCGCGGCGGCCGGGAGGTCGGCCGGACCGTCGTCAGGCTCGGCCCCGAGGCCGGACCCCGAGCGCTCTGTCTCCGTGCTCATTCCAGCCCCAGCTCCCTCGACAGCGCCGAACCGGGCTTGACCCCGTAGTGGGCGTGCGAGATCAGATCAGTGACCTGCGCCTCGATCTCGTCCACCAGGTGTGCGTACACGCTCTGGAACTCGAGTCGCACGACCTCGTCCTTGGCCTCGCTGAAGAAGGTGTAGAACCAGTACAGGTTCAGCTCGCCCGCTTCGTTCACGGTGTCGATGATCTGCACCACGAACGGGCCGAGGTCCACCTCGCCCTCTCCCACGTCGTACGAGCTGATCGTCACGCCCGGCAGCCGCGGTACCTGCACCGCCTGCTTGCGGAACTTCCGGTACGCCTTGTTCGGGTTCCCCCGGTCAGGGGACGTCCTGATCAGCACGCCGGCGCGAACCTCGTGGTCGTGCTCGGCGGGAAGCCAGACGCCGGCACCCCACGCGTTGCCGTCCCCGTCCCCGACCGCGTCCTGGTCCATGGCACGGATGGCGCCGATCACCGCGGCGCTGTCCTTGCCCCACTCCCGGGTGGCGGCGATCTCCTCCGCGCCCTCGGCACCCGTGCCCGTGACCCAGAAGATCCAGTCCTCCCGGTCCGGAAAGGTGAAGACCTGATCCTCGTCCCACGGACGCCACTGCGCCTGGTCCTGCTCTGCCACTTGCCCCACCTCGTCTCTCACCACGTGCGCACGTCTCGATAGAGCAGCGTCGCATTGGCACCGATGTCCGCCGTGTACGGGACCAGTGCCGACCCGAAGCCACCGACCTTGGCCGGGTTGAGCGAGCCGAGCTTCCCCATGGTGCCGACATACCCCGTCGCGTTCTTCGAGAACTGCGCGATGTCGTCCGCGTTGCGCAGCACCTGGTACGCGCGCGCCGCCTCGCCGTGCCCCATGAAGTTCATGAACCGCGCCTTGCCGGTCAGCCCCGTGAACGACCCGGCCCCGGACTTGGCCCAGCTCATCGGGTTCAGCTTGGTGTACGGCACCGACTTGAGGCCCTTCGTGGCGGTGGACCAGGCGTTGCGCGCGGCCGCGCGGTTCACCGGGCTGCCGTACCTGGAGGCGCTCTGCGCCACCCGCTGCGCGCGTGACGAGCCCTGCGCCAGGCCCTTGGCGGCCGCCGCCTTGCCCGCTGCCCCGACGAGGCGCCCGACACCGAACGACGCGACACCGATCACGCCGAGCAGCACGTTCACCCAGTCGCCCTCGCCATGTGCCACCAGCGCGATGTCGGCGACGAGCGCGGCGACCGTCGCGATGATCGCGATGGCCGTCAGGATCTGGCCGAGGATCGGCACCCAGCCGAGGAACAGCGCCGCGATACCCGCCCACATGGCGATCTTGCCCGCCCACTTGGAGACGAAGTTGGCCACCTTGGAGCCCCACTTCTCCCACCAGCCGTCGTTGAGGTCGTCCGCCTCGACCGCGTCGGTGATCGCGTCCGCGGCCGTGCCTGCCTTGGTGTGCCAGCTGCTGACCACGCCGGGCAGCTCGTTGATGATTCCGTTGAGGACAGCTCGTGAGCTCTCGAGGTTGGAGTTCGCGGTGCTCAGTGCCGTACGCGTCGCCGGGTCGAGCTCCTCGCCGGAGGTCCGCGACGCCGAGACCGCGTCATCGAGGTTGCCCTGGGCCGTGCTGGCGCTCCGCTCGTCCGCCTCGACCGCGTCCTGCGCGATCCGCGCGCGGTCGAGCAGGGCCGACGCCGCGTCCTGGGCGTCCTGGTGGTCCACCGCGTACTGGGTCAGCGCGGAAGACGCCGCGCGATAGCGGGCCTCGGCCTTGTTGACCTCGCTCCGGACGTCCTCCGCCCGCTCGCGCAGCTTGTCGACCGCGTCGGACTCGAAGCCCTCCATGTCCTCCATGATCCCGAGCGAACGGTAGGCGTTCGCCATCGCGTTCGCGATCTCGCCGTAGTACGTCCCCGCCGATCGAGACACCTGCGGCTCACCAGGGATGGGGTTGGACGGTGCCAGTGGTTCCCAGCTCACGGTTCTACCCTTCCTCGAGGCTGTTGCCGAGCGTGTTGTCGACGTCCTTGAACTGGTCTCCCACAGCCGTGGTCAGCTCCGCAAGGTTCGCGATGCTCTCGCGCATCTTCTCGCGGCGGCCCTTCCACTTCGTGGAGAAGTCCCGGACGGCGCCCGCGAGCTTGTCGTCGCCGACGGCGTCGGCGACGGACTCCGCGTAGGCGTCTGCGCCCTCGAACTCGTTGACGATCGACGTCAGCTGGTCTCCGGTGTCGGTCAGCAGCCTGACGTCGACAACAAGTCGGTCACCCACGGTGTGCCTCTCTGTGTGCTTGTACGAAGTACGGACACATAGCGGGGCGGCTCCAGGCCACGGCCTGGAACCGCCCCGCTACGGACTGACTGAGGTCGGTCTCAGATGCCCGAGGCGAGCTGCTGGTCCGTGTCCTGCAGCGTCTGAGCGGCCTGCTCGAGGAACGAGGCCATACCCTCGATA
>NZ_BAAGRP010000054.1:0-8299 GCF_054782895.1 Promicromonospora xylanilytica | reverse complement strand
TACCTCACCCGCAACCTGCACAGGCTCCTGACCAGGACAAACGCACTCGCCGCTACGGCTTGACGAACATAGAAGCGTCTTTGCAACGACCCTGGATTTCATGTGAAGTAGTCGGGTCGGCTGACATAGGTGTCGGTGACGAACATGACTCCGGAGGAGTTCTCGAGCAGAGGGCGTAGGCCGGCGATGAGGGCGTCGGCGCGGTGGTCGGGGATGACGGTGATGAGCAGGGCGAGGGTGTCCTGTTCGTTGAACAGCAGCCGTCCTTCGTGGTATCCGCTGTGGCCCAGACCGGAGACGCCGGAGATAGTGGTGTATCCGGTGGCGCCGGAGTGCTCGATGATGCGGCGAACGTCGGGGGCGTCGGTTCCCGAGACGATGACCTCGATTCTGGTCATTTTCGCGAGGTTGGTGCGGGTCATGGCTGCACTCCGTTCGAGGTGGGGTAGGGAATCCATCCCCCGCGGGCGCGGTGTTGCCAGGGGGAGCTCTGGTCGGTGCGGGCGAGGAGAGTGATCCAGTGGTTGTCGACGAGATCGCGCACCTTGGGGTTGCGGGCCACGATGGTGTCGATTCGCTCGTGCGGGGCGTGGACGAGGACGAGCAGGCGCATCGGTTCGTGCACGAGGCGGTTCCCGACTGCCACCGATTGCCAGGGCAGGCCCGTTCGCAGGTCTCCGGACGGGCCGGTGAGAACGCCGATTCCGCCGACGACGTTGTGGGTTGTTTTGGTGCCGGCGCCGAAGATGTCGGGGGCGACGGTGGAGAAATAGTATTGACAGTTGATCCATTGCGCGACGATCATCGCTGCGGTGAAGATCGTTTCCAGCGCGGTCGCGGTCGGGTCGTCGTCGGGGTTGTAGGAGTGCAGGAAGCAGCGGCTGCGCAGATCGACGCCTGCGGACAAGGTGCGTGGTCCGATGATGAATGCCGCGTTGCCGGCCAGGCCCCATTCGGGATACACCTGTGCCCAGTCCGCGCTACGGGTCCCGGCGTGGCGTGCCGCCGTGTGCGGACTCGGTCGGTCGGGCGCGCCGGGAAGCAGGGTGGTTCGTTCGGCAGCGAGGCGACGTCCGGCTTCGGCCAGGTCGGCGGTGAGCCGATCGAGGTCGTGCCGATGTGTGTCGGGCACCCGGTAGCGATCGAGGATGGTGACGCGGTCGCTGGTGGTGTCATGCTCGGCGGCGACGAACCAGCTGTCGTCGGGAATGTCGATGCCGCGGCTGGCGAGCCTGTCGCGCACTTCGGTGTCATTGAGGATGTCCACGGCGGCGCGAGCGTTCGGCCCGCCAGGGTTGCCACCGCAGGCGCCGCAGGCCAGGGCCGAATGGAAGGGGTTGTTCTCGGTACTGGCGCTGTGTCCGCAGAACACCACCAGCCGAGCGAAACCCTTGGTGAGTCCCATGACCGTGAGGGCGGTTTCGGCGATCTGCACACGCTGGTCGAGACCGAGCCCGCCGGCGGTGTCGATCACGGTGCGGGCAGGGGGCGCGATCCGGGTCCGGGTGCGGGTGCGCCATCGCCGGTAGCGGCGAGGTGCCAGGGTTTTCGCGGCGGCCACGGGCCCGCTCGCCCAGCCGAGGATCTCGGCGAGAGCGAACGGTGCCGCCAGGTCGGCTTTGGCGGTGTGGACCGCGTCCGCGGTGGCTGCGAGGGTGTGCAGTCCGGCGATGTGGCGCTGCGCCGCGACGAGC
This sequence comes from Promicromonospora xylanilytica, assembly GCF_054782895.1. NCBI lineage: Bacteria > Bacillati > Actinomycetota > Actinomycetes > Micrococcales > Promicromonosporaceae > Promicromonospora > Promicromonospora xylanilytica. The sequence continues at coordinate 6,605 of NZ_BAAGRP010000054.1, read as the reverse complement.
GCTGCCGGGTCGGGTTGTTCATATAGGTCGATGTGAGGTGTCACCAGAGCCGGCGCCGCGATCGCGGGATCGCCGTTGGCGAGGGCGTGGATGCGGCTGGCCACAGCGAAGAACCCCGCGAATCCGAACGTGTCGTAGCTGCCCAGCGCCTCGAGGTGCCGGCGCAGTCCTTCCGAGCGGGGATCGATACACAGCACCAACTGCGCGTCGGCGCGGGTGAAGTTCGGGGTGGGGACGGGTTTGTCCAGTTCCTCCAGCAGACCGCGGCGATAGTGCGTCTCGTAGGCGTCCAGCCACACCAGTGGCCGCGAATCGACGGGCATATGGTCGAGAATCCGGAGGATCGACGCCTCGCCGGCGGCATCGAGACCGGTCGTGCCCAATGCCTGTGCCGCGCGATGGGCACGGTCTGTGGCCGTGCCCGATGGGTGAGCGGGACCAGGAGCCGTCCTCGCGGGTAGTTCGGTGGTGTCGAGCAGGTGCGCCTCGTAGCTGAGCCGGACGGCGAGATAGTCGACCAGGTCGATTGTGGAGCCGGGTGTGTTGCTGTGCCACAGGATGTGGCTGGCCCAGCCCGGCAGCCGCGTCAGGTGGGCGCGCAGGTAGGCGATGCGTTCACCACCGTGTCCTACACCGAGTCGTGCCAGTGCGTGCGAGATGGCATCAGCGGGATCGGAGGGGAGGTCGCGCAGCGCGCGGCGAGCGGCTGCGGGGAGCCGCGGATCGCGTGGCGCCAGATCGGCCCAGGCCGGGTAGAAGCCCCGGTCGCGGCCGGGCATTGTCCAGCTGGCCTGGCCGGGATCCAGATACGCCGAGCACCATTTGACGGTTTGAGCGTCGATCGCTGCCGCGGTGCGCGCGCACACGCGTTCGCTCAGAGTGAGCAGCCGGCGGGTGGGGGGTGGCGGGGTCGATCCGTGGACAAGGTCGGCCAGAAGGATCTCGGCGGCGGTGTAGACGCGTCCGTCGACCTCGACAGGTGCCGCGGTGACGGCGTCTGGGAGTCGGCGCTCGAGAGCCTCGCTCAGATCGGCCTTCGTGATTCGGCCGGTGGTGTGGGCGGCGCGGAACTCGGCCTCGTCGAGGGTGCCTCGGAGGCCGTAGAGGTCACCGGCGATGGCGAGAGCGTCGTCGAAGGGCCGATGTTCCAGCCCGCCGAGTGGGTTGACCGCGATAAAACTGCTCAACGGCCATACGGGGGTGAGGACGCGGGCGGCCACACTGATCTCGGCTCGCAGCTGTGCGCGCTCGATCGCGCGCTGATCGACGGGGACCGAATCGACGGTGACTGTCATGATTCTCCTACCACAACGGGAACGAACGATCTGGTAGGCGCGGCACTGCGCGCGCCCCTGGTGAACGCGGTCCTGCGAGCGCGCGGACCAAGATCACCGAGACTCAGACACACCACATACAGGGTCTTGTGCAGCGAGGTCAGAGCGGGGACGGTGGTGACCCGTACGGTGGTGAGCGCCGCGACCACCACGAAGACCGGGATCAGCGTCCACGCGCTCATTACCGCGGGGCCCGCGGCCCGCAGAGTGGGTTCGGTGAAGGCGCTGAAGACCGACAGCGCACCGAGGTAGGCAACCATCACGGCGATGAGCACTGCGATGAACGCGCTGGCGGGCCCCGGTTTCGTCACGCGTCGGGCCCAGCCCCACATCAGGCGGGTGCCCGTCACCCACGCGAACGCCAGCAGCAACACCGTCCCGGAATGGGCGAGCCCGAACACCGATTCCCACAGCCACACCGCACCGGCGAGCGCCACCGTGGGCACCAGGAGGGCGAGCGCTCCGAAGGCGCGCCGCGCACCCGGACTGCCCAATGGTCGCGGTGGTGCGGTGCGTTCTTTGACGTGATCGCCGACCGCGGACCCCGACCCCAGGAAGAGCGTGGCCTTGTACATGCCATGTGCGATCAGGTGGAACAGCGCGGCGGAGTAGGCGCCGAGAGCGCACGTCATCACCATGAATCCCATCTGGCCGACGGTGGAGTAGGCCAGTGCGGACTTCACGTCGGGCCGGGTCAGCATGAGCGCGGTGCCGTAGACTGCGGTGAGCGCGCCGGCGAGGAAGGCCAGACCCGTCGCCGTGGCGTAGGAGTCGATCATCGGGTGCAACCGCAGCAGCAGCACGCCGCCCCCGTTGACGATGCCGGCGTGCAGCAGAGCTGACAGCGGTGTCGGCGCGGCGACGGTGGCCGGAAGCCATCCCGCTATCGGGACCAGCGCGGAGCGAGCCACCGCCGCGATCACGAGCGCTCCCGCGATGATCGAACCCGCCGCCGATGTGGTCGTCGGCAGCTCGAGAGCGCGCAGGTCCACGTTCCCCCACTGCACGGTGGCCACGATCACCGCCGTCCACAGCGCGATGTCGCCGACGAGCACCATGCGTGCGGTCCGCGCGACCGCCACCGGCACCCACGCATCGGCGCGGTACACCCGCAACAGCCACCACAACCCGAGGCCGATCGCCGACCAGGCCACAGCCAGCCCGATCAGCGTGGCGGCGGTGACCATCGCCGCGGTGGCCGTGGTGAGCAACCCGGTCAGCGCGGCGAAGCGGGCCGCCCGAGCGTCTCCGCGCAGGTACCGCGTGGCGAAACCCTGCACCACGGCACTGACGCCCAGCACCAGCAACAGCAACAGCACCGACACTCGATCGGCATAGAACCCGGCCACCGCCGACCCGTCCGGGCCGGTGGTCATGACCGCGGCGACCGGGCCGCGCACCGCCACCTCTATGGCGACCACGACAGCCGACACGGCAGCGAACGTCGTCACCGCGACACCGCAGCGACCGGTGCGCCATCCCGCGAGCAACAGCGGACCGGTCATCGCCGGCAGCAGTACCGATACCAGCAGCAGCACACTCACTGGCCTCTCCCTCCCAGCGGACGACCCGCTGATCACTCACCGACGCGATCACCTGTTGTCGGCGACCACCCGAACACCGCCCGGTTGCCACCGGATTGCCGGGAGCGGTCGGGGAACGCGATCGGACGCCGTCGATCACGACATAACGCGACTCACAATACACGAAATATAAAACACGTTCTCGGATGTGTTAAATCACTGTCGCATGTTGTAGCGTGTGATGCGTGACGGACTGGACGTTTCTCACCAACCACGCGCGGGTGCTGCTGTGCATCGCCCGCGACGATCAGATGCGCCTGCCCCAGATCGCCGACGAGGCCGGCATCACCGAGCGGGCGACCCAGCGCATAATCACCGAACTCGAACGCGCGGGGTACCTTGAGCGCAACCGCGACGGTCTGACCGGTCGCTACCGCCTCAACGGCGAGCTACCTTTCCGGCCACGGACGGACCGGGACGTCGCCGTGGGCGAGGTCCTCGACCTGCTCGAACACCCCACCCGAGACGACGGGTCCGTGGCCTCGGTAGCCCGACTGGAGCCGCGGCTGGTCGGCACGACGTCGGCGTGGATGGTGCTGCTGGTGCGCAGCGTCGACGATCTGGACGCGGCCGTGCCCGCGGTGAACGACTACCTGAACCACCTGCGTGAGGGCCTCTCGCCTGCCAGTCGGCACGACAGCACGCTGCTGGGCATCTGGGTCCGCGGCGACCTCGAAGAGGGACTGCCCGAATGGCTGCACTACGAGTCGGCCACCCCTGCGGCGGCCCAGGACGAGACCTCGCAGGCGGCCGTGGCTGAGGCCATGGTCGGGGTCCGCAGGTCGGTGTCACTGTCGGGACTCTGGACGCTGTGCTGGATCGACGGTCCCCTGCTGCGTGCGACCGACACCACCGATCAGGCCCGTCGGCACGTTCTCGACACGTTCGTCGCGGCTACCTCCGAGCCGCGAGGGTCGCGCTTGGGCGGCATCTTCTACGCCAGCTTCGCCGCGAGCCGCCCCTCGAAGTTCATGGCCGCCGAGGTCGCGGATCTGCGTGCCCGCCATCCGCGTCTGGTGGCCGATCGGTGGTTCGTCGTCGACGACGATCAGGGCATCCAGAGGCTGATCACCTACTCCGGAGTCGACCGATGACGCACACAGCCCGACCGACGACGTTCACCGGCCCTGGGACGATCTCCCCCGCAGCCGCCGCCCGGCCCGCTCCGGCCCAGGTGCAGGGGGTCGTCCGCGGCGCTGCGGAAATCCTGCGCCGAGGCGGTCTAGTCGCCTTCCCGACCGAGACCGTGTACGGGCTCGGTGCCGATGCCGAGAACGCCGAGGCGGTCCGCCGAGTCTTCGAGGTCAAGCGGCGGCCCGTGACGCACCCGCTGATCGTCCATCTCGCCGACTCCGGCCAGCTCGGCGACTGGGTCACGGGAACACCGGGTTACGCTCGGGTGCTCGCCGAGTGGTTCTGGCCGGGGCCGCTCACCCTGGTCCTGCCGCGTAGTCCCCGCATTCCGTCCGTTGTCACCGGTGGATGCGACACCGTCGCGGTGCGGGTCCCGCATCATCCCGTCGCCCAGCGCCTGCTCACTGCATTCGGCGGGGCGATCGCGGCGCCGTCGGCCAACCGTTTCGGTGCCGTCAGCTGCACCAGCGCCGAACACGTCGCCGACGAACTCGGCCCCGCCGTGGACCTCATCCTCGACAGCGGCCCCTGCCCGGTCGGGATCGAATCGACGATCATCGACGTCACCGGCGACGAGCCGATCCTTCTCCGCCCGGGCGCGGTCGGGGTGGATGATCTCGCCCGGGCACTGGGCCGGCCGATCCGAACAACCACACCATTGCCCGGGCACCGCGCGCCCGGGCAGCATCCTTCGCATTACGCCCCCCGCGCGCGCGTGGTCCTGGTCGAGGAGAGCGAGATCGTCGCCGAGGCCGATCGACAGCAGTCACACGGCCTGCGAGTCGGAGTCTTGCGACCACCCGCGAGCACGGCATCGATCACCATCGACAGCGCGCTGGTGATCGACGTGCCGACGGCAATCGGCGACTACGCCCGCGATCTGTATCGACTCCTGCGCGAATTCGATCGTCACGACTGCGAGGTCGTCATCGCCTCACTCCCTACCCCCGCGGGTGTCGGTCTGGCCATCGCGGACCGCCTCACCCGCGCATCCGCCCCTCGCCCCGCAGGAACCGCGTCGACCAGCGCATGCGCCGAGTAGGAGAGGATCTGTGTCAACGACGCGAGTCGAGCGCGACCAACTACATGTGCAAATGAACTCACGTAAGACAAAATGGCAAACAGGGATCGTAGATTGTAGGGTGATCACGGTGGCGGACTGGACGTTTCTCACCAACCATGCGCATGTCTTGTTGTGCATCGCACAAGACCCCGGGATGCGGCTACGCGACGTCGCCGACGCGGTCGGCATCACCGAACGCGCGGCTCAGCGGATCGTGGCCGAACTGGAACAGGCAGGCTACCTCGAACGCGTCCGCGACGGGCGCCGCAACCGCTACCGATTGAACCAGGAACTGCCACTGCGGCACCCCCTCGACCGCGACCACGCGGTCGGGGAAATCCTCACCGTCCTGACAGCCGAGCCGAAGACCGCCCCCGGCCGTAGCGCATGAGCGCACCACACCCCTACCGCGACCGCGAAGTCGCCCTAGCGACCAAACATGGCAAGGAGCGGGTGCTGGCCACCGCCCTGGCCGAGCGGCCCGGCCTGATGGTCCAGGTCGCTACCGAGGTCGATACCGACCAACTGGGCACTTTCACCGGCGAGATCGAACGCCCGGCACCACCACGCGAGACAGCGCTGAGGAAAGCCCGCCTCGCCATGCAGGCCCTGAGACTGCCCCGTGGCCTGGCCTCCGAGGGCGCCTTCGGCCCCCACCCCATCGCCGGATTCATCCCCGCAGGACTGGAATTCCTCGCCTTCGTCGACGAGGACCTCGGCCTCGAACTCGTCGTGCACCATCTCGAGTGTGACACCAACTTCGGCCACACCGTCACCGACCAACTCGACGAACGAACCTCACAGTTCCTGCAATCCGCCCAGTTCGGCAGCCACGCGGTGACCGTGCGGCCGAACACCGCCACAACCGACGAGGCACTCTACAAAGGCATCCGCACCAGCTCCGCCCTCGCCGCAGCCCTCGCATGCTGCGCGGCGGCGTCCTCGGACGGGCACGCGCGCATCGAAACCGACATGCGCGCCCACCTCAACCCCACCCGCATGCGCAGCATCGCACGACTGGCCACCGAACTGGCCGAACGCCTCGACCGGCTCTGCCAGAGCTGCGGCGCCCCGGGGTTCGGTCGCGTCGCCACCGAACCCGGCCTCCCCTGCAGGCTCTGCCTCACCGCCACCCCGCAGCCAGCCGCAGACATCCACGGCTGCGCCCGCTGCGAACACCGCACCAGAATCAAGCGTCACGAACTCGCCGACCCGGCGGGCTGCCCCTTCTGCAACCCCTGACACCCACGAGACAGCCACCACCACCCACCATGCAAATCGCGAAACTCGATTCGCATATCAACTGACATGTGTTCGGGCATGTGGCAGCCTCGCGACCGAGGCTCAACCTGGCCCCATGCACGAGCGTCGGTCGGCAGCAGGCACCCCTACTCCCCCAGGGTCATTTCAAAGACGCTTCTATGTTCGTCAAGCCGTAGCGGCGAGTGCGTTTGTCCTGGTCAGGAGCCTGTGCAGGTTGCGGGTGAGGTA
>NZ_BAAGRP010000053.1:0-5849 GCF_054782895.1 Promicromonospora xylanilytica | reverse complement strand
TTGATTGCGAGTCACACGCGCCGAGCAGGGCAACGCCAGCCTGACCAGCCGATCCCAGACCAGCCACTTGAAGACTGACAGTTGATCTTCGGGTTTGAGCAGGGTGAGGGGGCTTCCCCCCCGAATAGTGGACACATCAGTGTGTTAACCAGCAATCGGCATTGTAATTGTAGCGACCATATGAGCGTTCTCGAAATCGATAGGACTCATGTAGTCGCAGTAGGAGTGTCGTCGTCGCGTGTTGTAGCGGGTGACCCACCGGAACACGGACTTCCGGCACTCCCGGGCGCCGTTCCACCGTCGTTCGCCCTGCAGGGTCTCGCGCTTGAGCGCCGCGTTGAAGCTCTCGGCCAGCGCGTTGTCAGCGCTGGTGCCCACCGCACCGCGGGAGAGGGCCAGCCCGTGCCGGCCGGCCGCGGCGACGAAGTCGTCCGAGCAGTACTGGGCCCCGTTGTCGGAGTGGAAGATCGCCCCGGCCAGGCTCCCGCGTTCGCGCGCCGCGGCGTCGATGGCCTCGATGACCAGGTCGTCACGCATGTGGTCGGCGATCTGCCAGCCGACCAGGCGCCGGTTGAAGCAGTCGATCACCGTGGCCAGGTAGAGGAACTGCCCGTCACCGACGGCGAGGTAGGTGATGTCGCCGACGTACTTCTTGTTCGGCGCGGCGGCCGTGAAGTCGCGCTGGAGCAGGTCAGGGACCTTCGGCGCGTTCTTGGCGGGCACCGTGGTGCGGACCTTCCGACGTAGGTGGACCCCCACCACCCCGTGCTCGCGCATCACCCGGGCCACGCGCTTGGCGTTGACGACCACCCCGGCGTCGCGCAGCTCGGCGGTCACCCGCGGAGACCCGTAGGTCCCGTCGAACTCGGCCGTGATCGCCGCAGCCCGGGCCGCCAACTCGGCGTCCGCCGCAGCACGCTCGGCCCGACGATCGGCACCATCACGCCACTTGTAGTAGGAGGACCTGGCAACCTGCAGGACCTCACACAGCCGCTTCACCCCGAAGGTGTCGTGGAACTCGGCGACGAACTGGAAACGGCTCACCAGGTCGTCTCGCCCGCGAAATACTTCGCTGCCTTGCGCAGAATCTCCCGCTCGGTCTCCAGCAGCGTCTTGTCCGCCCGCAACCGCTTGTTCTCAGCCCGCAGCCGCTCCAGCTCCTCAGCCGGCGTCTCGGGCACCCCAGACCCGCTCGACCCGCCGCTGTCGGCCCGGCCGGCTGCTGCTGGCGTCGTCACACCCGCGGCGCGCAGCCAAGCAGACAGTGTTCCCTCGTGAACTCCCAGGTCAGCGGCGATCTTCTTGATCGTCGCCCCCGGCGTGGAGGAGTACAGCTCGACGGCGTCGGCCTTGAACTCCTCCGGGTAGAACTTCCGCACCATGACGGCAGACTCGCTTCCTCCGGACCAAACCAGGCCCAGTCTCTCGCGTGTCCACTACTCAGGGGGAAGCCCCGGTGGCGAACTGACGCGTGCGTTCGGCTAGGTGGGCCGGCAGCCCGTACAGCGCCGCGACCGCCAACGACGGGACCGCGGCGGTGTAGGAAGCGACCAGGTCCGCTTGGCCCAGGGGCGCGATCTCTGCCAGCAGCGCCCGGCAGACGGCACGCACACTACGGACGAGCTTGGTCTCGTCGATGCTCGCGAACCCGTCGTCCACGACGAGCCGTAGCCGGGCACGGCGCTTGCCCTCGGTGTAGTACGCGTTCTGCCGAGGGGAGAAGAAGGCATGCAGGCCGGTGCCCTCCTTGACCTGCCCGTCGTGGAACGCGGCCCAATGCAGCACGTCGCGGCTGAACGCGGTCTCGTTCTGGAGCACGCTCACGATCGCCTCGTAGTCGAGCACTAGCCAGGACAGCACGCCGTCGGACAACTCGACCGGGACGACCGGTCCCCACTGTGCCCGCCACGCGCGGTACACGGCAGCCGGGTCAGGAGCCATGGTCGCCGCGGCCAGCATCGGCAGTCCCGAACCAGGGTTCGCGGCAAGGTCGTCCAGGCGGACATCAGAAATGCCGTACAACGTCAGGTCTCCTCGGAGGGCGGGTGCGTTCTGGGCGCACGAAGCCCAGTCATGATGAAAAGGGGGATGCGTCACCGGTAGTCACCGGCAGACCGGTGCCCATCGGGCGTCGGCCGAGCCGGGGCCACCGTCGGCGGCCCCGGCCCTGTGAGTCAGGCGCTGGGGGTGCCCAGGCGGACCGGGAGACGGGCGTGCCCGTTGGTGATGAACCCGGGGTTGGCCGGGATGGCGTCTGGATCTTCGGCCAGGGACAGCTCCGGGAACCGGTCGAACAGCGCGGGCAGCGCGGTCTTGGCCTCCAGGACGGCCAGGGGCGCGCCGAGGCAGAAGTGGGTGCCGTGCCCGAACCCGAGATGATCTCGGGAGGCCCGGGTCGGGTCGAACACGTCGGGCCGGGCGAACTTGGCCGGGTCCCGGCCGGTACCGGCGTAGTTGACCAGGATCGCGTCACCAGCTTGGATCTGGGCGCCGCCGAGCTCGAAGTCCTTCACGGCGAACCGCAGCGGCAGGTTGGCGGCAACACCGGCCCAGCGCAGGGTCTCGTCGATCACGGCATCCCACGAGATCTCCCCGGCCCGCACCGCGCCCAGGTACTCGGGGTGGGTCAGCAGTGCGAACACGGCCTGGTCGATCAGATTGCCCGTGGTCTCGTACCCGGCCACGATCGTCAGGCGCACCGTCTCCAGCAGCACCTCGCGGGTATAGGCGTCCTTCTTGCCGAGGGTCTTGACCATGTCACTGGTCAGGTCCACGCCCGGGACGGCGATCTTGCGGTCGACCATCGTCTCGATCGCACCCAACAACGCCACGAACCGGGCCTGCGCCACCTCGGGCGTTACCGAGGTGTCGAACAGAGCGTCCGCACCCAAGCGGAACGTCCCGGCCAGATCGTCCGGGACACCCAACAGGGCGCCGATGGCCTCGATCGGTACCGGCAGGCAGAACTCGGCCCGCAGGTCCACGACCTCCCCACCAGAGACCGCAGGCGCCATGGCATCGAGGCGGTTGGCGACGAACTGGCCGATCACCGGTGCCAGGTGCTTGATCCTGCGCGGTGTGAACGCCGGTGCGGCCCAGGACCGCAGGTCCCGGTGACGCGGCGGATCGGCCGTGAACATGCCGGCCTTGACTGCCCACATCAGGAGCGGCCAGTCCGCCGGGACAAGCCCGGCGACAAAGTCTGCCCAGTGCGCGATGTCCTTGGACACCAACGGGCTCCTGCTGCGGACCTTGAGCAGGTCGACAGCCTCGGCATACCCGAGCACGACCCACGCGGGCAGCCCGCCAGGCATCTCGACCCGCACCACCGGCCCGTCGGCGCGGAGCCTGTCGATCTCGCCGTACACATCTTTCCCGGTCGGGTCCAGGACATGTCGCGGAGGAGCCTCAGAAGTCATGGGCGTAACCGCACCAGCAGCTGGCGATCATAAACAAGAGTTCACCGCCGCATTCTGGCAGTCTGCGGTACGCATTTTGGCAGAATGCCTATTCTTTCGACCCGAGAAGAGCATCGGCCCCGCAGAATGCCGGAGCCGACCTGCCAGAATGCCGTGCCGAGATCAGGCAGTACCCGGCAGATTGACCGGGTACCCCTTTTCGCTCGGGAAGGGGCAGGTATCTCCCTCCGGAGGCGCTCGTGCCCGTCACCGTTCCGCTGCTCACCCCTGACCAGATCGCCCAGCTACCCGAAGCGGCGCGCAGCGTCGTGGACTACCGCAAGTCCGGACTGTCGCTCAACCACATCCAGGGCTGCCCGCTGGACTGCGCCTACTGCATCCGCCACACCTACGGCGTGTGGGAGATGACGCAACCGCGGGCGCTGATGCCCGACGACGAGGCCGTGCGACAGCTGGTCGAGCACCCCTACTTCCAGGCACACCACACCCCCGTGCAGATCTTCAACCGGGCCACCGACCCCTTCCTGCCTCGCGTCAAGGGCCACCTGTTCAACGTCCTGGAAGACCTCGACGCACGCGGACTGACCAACCACGTCCTGGTCATCACCCGGTACCGCGTCGACCCGGAGGACTGCGACCGGCTCAACCGGCTGGCCAACATCCGGGTCACGATCCTGGTGACCTACTCCGGAATCAGTGACAAGCGGATCGAGCCGGTCAAGAGCGAGATCGCCGAAGAATCCCTCAAGACCCTCTACGCGCACGCCGACCGGTACCGCGTCATCCTGTACTGGCGTCCACTGGTGCCCGGTCTGAATGACACACCGGAGCACATGGCCAAGGCGGTCGAGCTGTCCCACCACGCCCACGGGACGGTGTTCACGGGCCTGTTCTACCGCGACGAGATCGCCGACTACTACAAGGCCAACAAGATCCCGGAACCGTACGAGGACACCGCACGCCGCAAGATCGTCCCGGAGACCCTCGAGCGCCGGGTCCTGGAGGCGTTCGCTGACGGCGCCGGGGGGCCGTTGTTCCGCAAGACCAGCTGCTCGGTCTCGTTCGCTCACGAGGTGCCGGACTACAACGGGCACTACGGCGTCCGGGAGCTGTGCGACATCTGCCCGGTCAAGCAGCTGGCCCTGTGCGCGCAGCACCACCAGGTCCCGACCGAAGACGCGGTGCGTGACCTCGCGCGCCGGCTACCGGGCAGGGAGGATGTCGAGATCGTGGACATCACCGAACGTGCCGTGTTGGTAGCGGGGCTGGACGAGTCGCCTCGGTACTTCCTCCAACACGGCCTCGGGTTCCAGTTTCACGACACGCGCCACCCGCACAAGCTCCGTCTGCACGGGCGCGCCGACATCGGGTGGGTCCCGAGCGAGGAGACACCCGCATGAGCATGGTTTGGAGCGAGGCCGACTACGTGGTCGTCGACGTCGAAGGCAACGGCGCACGGCCTCCCGAGCTCGTCGAGGTATCTGTGGTGCCGGTCCGACACGGGAAGATCGGGAAAGCCAGGACGTGGCTCCTTCGTCCGCCGACACCGATCTCTTGGCAGGCTCGCAAGGTCCACGGCATCAGCAACGACGATGTCGCCGATGCGCCCGCGGTCGAAGAGGTCGCCCAGGAGATCCAGGCAGCTCTGGGGGACGCGATCGCGGTGGGGCATGGGGTCCACGTCGACGTCGATGTCCTGCGTCGATCGCTGCCTGGTTGGGAGCCGCCGGTCGCGCTCGACACGTTGAAGCTGGCGCGGCGGGCCTTCGACCTGCCCTCCTACGGTCTGAGCGCCCTGGTCGAGCACCGCCATCTCGCGGACGGTTTGCCTCCAGGGATGCGGGCACACCGGGCGGACTACGACGCCACCGTCACCGCGAGACTCTTCGTCCAGCTCGCCACCCGCACGCCAGGTGTGACCCTCGAAGCGCTACAGCAGGCTGGCGCGATGGGGTCCTCGTCCAAGCAAGCCTCTGCGGCGGCTGCCGACGCGACGCTGTTCGACCTATGACGGCCCTGAATGCGCGCCGTGCCGGTCTGCTGATCGCGGTCGACGGACCGTCCGGCGTCGGCAAGTCGACCCTGTGCACCAACCTGAGCGCGCTCCTGCGCGCCGCGGGCGTCGACGTCCACCAGACCAGGCAGCCCTCTACCGGACCGATCGGCACCTTGGCACGCGGGCTGACCCAGACCGTCGCCGGCCACGCGCTGGCATGCCTGTACGCCGCAGACCGCTACCACCAAGCGACCACCGAGATCGCGCCCCGCCTGGCGGCAGGACAGACCGTGGTCACCGACCGGTACACGGCCTCCGGCATGGTCATGCAACGCCACGACGACGTCGACGTCGGGCCTTCGCCCCGAGAAGTGGACACGTCTTCGTGTGGTCAGGCGGCCAGCCGTAGCGTAGCCGGGTCGGTTTCGTGTTCG
>NZ_BAAGRP010000052.1:0-5693 GCF_054782895.1 Promicromonospora xylanilytica | reverse complement strand
CACCCGAAAGGGTGCGCGGGTTCCATCCCCTGCTGGGAATGGTTGTCCGGCGGCGTCCTACTCTCCCACCCCGTCTCCAGGGCAGTACCATCGGCGCTGTAGGGCTGAGCTTCCGGGTTCGGAATGGGACCGGGCGTTTCCCCTACGCTATGACCACCGTAACACTATCGAGAAGGCAAACCCTCTGCGCATCACCCATCATTCCCGTGGAAGGGACCGTGGATGATACGGGGTTGGTGCCCGTGACTCGGGAACCGCATAGTGGACGCGTAACAAAACCTTCGAAATCTTATTAAGTAGTGTTGAGGTGTTGTGAAGTTATCGGCAGTTAGTACCGGTCAGCTCCGACAGTCGTTAGTCCTGTCTTCCACATCCGGCCTATCAACCCAGTGGTCTGCTGGGTGCCTCTCACACCACAAGGGTGTATGGAAACCTCATCTCGAAGCAGGCTTCCCGCTTAGATGCTTTCAGCGGTTATCCCTTCCGAACGTAGCCAACCAGCCGTGCTCCTGGCGGAACAACTGGCACACCAGAGGTTCGTCCGTCCCGGTCCTCTCGTACTAGGGACAGCCCTTCTCAAGTTTCCTGCGCGCGCAGCGGATAGGGACCGAACTGTCTCACGACGTTCTAAACCCAGCTCGCGTACCGCTTTAATGGGCGAACAGCCCAACCCTTGGGACCTACTCCAGCCCCAGGATGCGACGAGCCGACATCGAGGTGCCAAACCATGCCGTCGATATGGACTCTTGGGCAAGATCAGCCTGTTATCCCCGGGGTACCTTTTATCCGTTGAGCGACGGCGCTTCCACAAGCCACCGCCGGATCACTAGTTCCGACTTTCGTCCCTGCTCGACCTGTCGGTCTCACAGTCAAGCTCCCTTGTGCACTTGCACTCGACACCTGATTGCCAACCAGGCTGAGGGAACCTTTGAGCGCCTCCGTTACATTTTAGGAGGCAACCGCCCCAGTTAAACTACCCACCAGGCACTGTCCCTGATCCGGATCACGGACCGAGGTTAGACATCCGAAGCGATCAGAGTGGTATTTCAACAATGACTCCACCCGAGCTGGCGCCCTGGCTTCACAGTCTCCCACCTATCCTACACAAACCGCACCGAACACCAATACCAAGCTATAGTAAAGGTCCCGGGGTCTTTCCGTCCTGCTGCGCGTAACGAGCATCTTTACTCGTAGTGCAATTTCGCCGAGTTCGCGGTTGAGACAGCGGAGAAGTCGTTACGCCATTCGTGCAGGTCGGAACTTACCCGACAAGGAATTTCGCTACCTTAGGATGGTTATAGTTACCACCGCCGTTTACTGGGGCTTAAATTCTGGGCTTCGCCAAAGGCTGACCCGTCCTCTTAACCTTCCAGCACCGGGCAGGCGTCAGTCCGTATACATCGTCTTGCGACTTCGCACGGACCTGTGTTTTTAGTAAACAGTCGCTTCTCCCTGGTCTCTGCGGCCCTCCCCGCGTCCCCCAGCAAGTGGGTTAACGGTTCAGGCCCCCCTTCTCCCGAAGTTACGGGGGCATTTTGCCGAGTTCCTTAACCACGATTCTCTCGATCGCCTTAGTATTCTCTACCTGACCACCTGAGTCGGTTTAGGGTACGGGCGGCTAGTCCCTCGCGTCGAGGCTTTTCTAGGCAGCATAGGATCACCAGTTTCCCGCATACACGGTCACTATCAGCTCTCACCCACATGCCCCACGGATTTGCCTATGGGACGGGCTACAACCTTGGACGTGGACAACCATCGCCACGCCTGGCTACCTTCCTGCGTCACCCCTGTTAACACGCTTACCTACTACCGGATCAGGTCCCACGCCTCACCCACGATGCTCTCCGAAGAGAACGGTGTGGGCTCGGGATGGTTAGTATCACCGGGCTCGGTATGGGCGGTACTTCGCCGGTAGGAGAATATCAACTCCTTGTCCATCGACTACGCCTGTCGGCCTCGCCTTAGGTCCCGACTTACCCAGGGCGGATGAACCTGGCCCTGGAACCCTTGGTCATTCGGCGGACGGGATTCACACCCGTCATTCGCTACTCATGCCTGCATTCTCACTCGTGTAGGCTCCACCGCTAGGTCACCCTGCGACTTCACTGCCCACACGACGCTCCCCTACCCACCCACACACCTGAACACACAGAACAAGTCTGGTGCTGGGCTAACGTGTGAGTGCCACGGCTTCGGCGGTGTGCTTGAGCCCCGCTACATTGTCGGCGCGGAATCACTTGACCAGTGAGCTATTACGCACTCTTTCAAGGGTGGCTGCTTCTAAGCCAACCTCCTGGTTGTCTGTGCAACTCCACATCCTTTCCCACTGAGCACACGCTTAGGGGCCTTAGCCGGTGATCTGGGCTGTTTCCCTCTCGACCACGGAGCTTATCCCCCGCAGTCTCACTGCCGCGCTTGCACTTACCGGCATTCGGAGTTTGGCTGACGTCAGTAACCTGGTGAGGCCCATTAGCCATCCAGTAGCTCTACCTCCGGTAAGAAACACGCGACGCTGCACCTAAATGCATTTCGGGGAGAACCAGCTATCACGAAGTTTGATTGGCCTTTCACCCCTAACCACAGGTCATCCCCCAGGTTTTCAACCCTGGTGGGTTCGGTCCTCCACGCCGTCTTACCGGCGCTTCAACCTGCCCATGGCTAGATCACTTCGCTTCGGGTCTAGACCCGGCGACTATGAGCGCCCTATTCGGACTCGCTTTCGCTACGGATACCCCACACGGGTTAACCTCGCCACCGAGCACTAACTCGCAGGCTCATTCTTCAAAAGGCACGCCGTCACCCCTACCAAGGAGGCTCCGACGGATTGTAGGCACACGGTTTCAGGTACTATTTCACTCCCCTCCCGGGGTACTTTTCACCTTTCCCTCACGGTACTTGTCCGCTATCGGTCACTAGGTAGTATTTAGGCTTAGCAAGTGGTCTTGCCAGATTCACACGAGATTTCACGGGCCCCGTGCTACTTGGGATCCCCTCCACCAGGCCATGCCATTTCGTCTACGGGACTCCCACCCACTACGGTCCGGTATTCAACCCGGTTCGACTATGACACGACTTTCTGACTGGCCGGAAGACTGTCAGATCTTCCCGGAAGGTCCCACAACCCCGCACACGCAACGCCTGACAGCTTGACACGCATACGGTTTGGCCTCATCCGCTTTCGCTCGCCACTACTCACGGAATATCTCTTCCTGTCGGTACTGAGATGTTTCACTTCCCGACGTTCCCTCCACACGCCCTATACATTCAGGCGCGGGTAACCGAACATGACTTCGGCTGGGTTCCCCCATTCGGAGACCCTCGGATCACAGCTCGTCTGCCAACTCCCCGAGGATTATCGCAGGCTACAACGTCCTTCTTCGGCTCCTAGTGCCAAGGCATCCACCAATGTGCCCTAAAAAACTTCAACAAACACTACAATCACAGAAACCAAGATGACCACAAAACAACAACCACAAGCCAAAGACCCATGGTCATCCATTTCACGGTCGCAATCTTGGAAAAATTCAAAGATGCTCGCGTCCACTATGCAGTTCTCAAGCAACGGACGAACCCACCCAGCAACCCGTGACACCACCACCAGCAAGCCGGCAGGGTATGACACGAACCAGATGACCCGTACTCGAACCAGAAACACCCACCCCGCACCCCCCAAGAGAGGGGGCCGGCCGGTTGCCTCAGGACCCAACAGTGTGCTCAGCAAGCCACCCACCCCAGACCAGCCGCGTTCCAACCCGTGACAAGCACCGGCGTACTAACAGCCACCCCAGCAGGGAGACTCTTCGTCAATGTTCCACCCATGAGCAACCACCCCAGACGCGTACGGCCTGGGCCTGGCCTCTGCCACCAGCACCAACCACACACCCCGAAGGATGCTGACTCCGCAGAGCCGGCCGGCGACCCCGGGTATCCCAGGGACTGATGGAGATGAGCTCCTTAGAAAGGAGGTGATCCAGCCGCACCTTCCGGTACGGCTACCTTGTTACGACTTAGTCCCAATCGCCAGTCCCACCTTCGACCACTCCCCCCCTTGCGGGTTGGGCCGTGAGCTTCGGGTGTTACCAACTTTCGTGACTTGACGGGCGGTGTGTACAAGGCCCGGGAACGTATTCACCGCAGCGTTGCTGATCTGCGATTACTAGCGACTCCGACTTCACGGGGTCGAGTTGCAGACCCCGATCCGAACTGAGACCGGCTTTTTGGGATTCGCTCCACCTCACGGTATCGCAGCCCTCTGTACCGGCCATTGTAGCATGCGTGAAGCCCAAGACATAAGGGGCATGATGATTTGACGTCATCCCCACCTTCCTCCGAGTTGACCCCGGCAGTCTCCCATGAGTCCCCGGCATAACCCGCTGGCAACATAGGATAAGGGTTGCGCTCGTTGCGGGACTTAACCCAACATCTCACGACACGAGCTGACGACAACCATGCACCACCTGTGTACGAGTGTCCAAAGAGAACCCCATCTCTGGGGCTTTCTCGTACATGTCAAGCCTTGGTAAGGTTCTTCGCGTTGCATCGAATTAATCCGCATGCTCCGCCGCTTGTGCGGGCCCCCGTCAATTCCTTTGAGTTTTAGCCTTGCGGCCGTACTCCCCAGGCGGGGCACTTAATGCGTTAGCTGCGGCACAGAACCAGTGGAACTGGCCCCACACCTAGTGCCCAACGTTTACGGCATGGACTACCAGGGTATCTAATCCTGTTCGCTCCCCATGCTTTCGCTCCTCAGCGTCAGTAACTGCCCAGAGACCTGCCTTCGCCATCGGTGTTCCTCCTGATATCTGCGCATTCCACCGCTACACCAGGAATTCCAGTCTCCCCTACAGTACTCTAGTCTGCCCGTACCCGATGCAAGCCCACAGTTGAGCCATGGGATTTCACACCAGACGCGACAGACCGCCTACGAGCTCTTTACGCCCAATAATTCCGGACAACGCTTGCGCCCTACGTATTACCGCGGCTGCTGGCACGTAGTTAGCCGGCGCTTCTTCTGCAGGTACCGTCACTTTCGCTTCTTCCCTGCTGAAAGAGGTTTACAACCCGAAGGCCGTCATCCCTCACGTGGCGTCGCTGCATCAGGCTTTCGCCCATTGTGCAATATTCCCCACTGCTGCCTCCCGTAGGAGTCTGGGCCGTGTCTCAGTCCCAGTGTGGCCGGTCGCCCTCTCAGGCCGGCTACCCGTCGACGCCTTGGTAGGCCATTACCCCACCAACAAGCTGATAGGCCGCGAGCCCATCCCCCACCGAAAAACTTTCCAACACCCACCATGCGGCAGACGTTCATATCCGGTATTAGACCCCGTTTCCAAGGCTTATCCCGAAGTAGGGGGCAGGTTGCTCACGTGTTACTCACCCGTTCGCCACTGATCCACCCAGCAAGCTGGGCATCACCGTTCGACTTGCATGTGTTAAGCACGCCACCAGCGTTCGTCCTGAGCCAGGATCAAACTCTCCGTAAAAGAGAAACATCCACACACCACACAAAGCAGTGCGCAAACAATGATACCGGCCAGATACAAATCTGATGATTTGTGTCCGTCCAAACAAACCCCACAAACATGCAACCCACCAACCAGACAGCTGGCACGCCACACCCTGCGAGGATTAAAACTTTGGCATTGACTATCAAGCACACTGTTGAGTTCTCAAACAACCGACGCACACCGTCAGAG
>NZ_BAAGRP010000051.1:0-5449 GCF_054782895.1 Promicromonospora xylanilytica | reverse complement strand
GCGGCCGACTGACCGAACTACCAAGCGTGATCCACATGATCACCAACCTCGAGTTCTACCGCCAGGCCACGTGAATAACGCTCTCAGTCTGGGCGGTGCCGTTCAAGGCCACCGCTGCGCTCGATCCTGTCTATCAACTCGTGCAGCTCGACCCCATCGTCGAAAGTGGGGCTGAGTTGGGTTCCGGACTTGAGATCCGACGCAAGTTGCGCGTAGGCGCTGGCGACGCCCTGTGCCGGATCGTTGACGAAGCGGTCGGCGCCGTACGGTCCAGGGATGACCAGGGCATGTGGGGTCGCGGTGCCGGTGGCTCCTCTCAGCGTGAAGCCGCCTGTCCCGGTGTAGCCGACCGGACTGGTGAGGAGAAGGTCACCTTTCGTGCCGTTGATCTCGAAGTGGAAGTTCGTTCCTCGCGAGAGACCACCGCGGAAGTGGGCGGCGACGACGGGGCCATTTTCCAGCGTGCCGTTGACCACGAGCTGATCGGGGACGGACATGGGAAGGACCTCGCCCGTCTCCTCGATCCTGACCGTCGAGCGTCGCGTGGCGAAGAACGCGTTCACGTCGGCGAATCGGCCGTCAAGCACATGGAGCAGGGCATCTATGGAGTGGGCGAACATCACATGCTGTAGCCCGATCCCGTTCTCCGGATTGAGCGTGTACTCCTGGACCCGGCTCATCGACTCACCGAGGATGACGCCAGCGCCGATCATCGTGCTGGACAGCACCTCACCCACGTACCCGTCCCGGACGAGATCACGCATGTACGCGAATGGCGGTGTCGCCCGAGCCTGGAGTCCGATCGCCGTGGTAATGCCCCGGGCGCGAGCGAGGTCGCGCATCTTGACGGCTTGGTCAAGGTGGACGCCCAGTGGCCACTCACAGAAGACGGCTTTGCCTGCCTCGATAGCGCTGGTGACGAGTTCTTCGTGTCGTGTGACCTTGACGGCGACGACGACGAGGTCGACGTCGGGGTGGTTGATCAGGTCGCTGGCAGTGCTGAGCGCATGAGGGACGTTGTACTTGCGCGCGGCAGCGGCGGCGGTCTCGTGGTCGTGATGGCTTACCGCTGTGAGTTCGAACTCCGCCAGCTGTTGCAAGGCGGGTATGTGGGCTGTCGTAGCCCAGCCCCGCTCTGGATGGACCCCGATAATGCCGACCCGAATACGATCCTGACTCATTTACCCCGACCCGTTCTGTAGACATGTGGAAGGTGGGTGACGGTTGCCGTGCCGATGTCGCCCACGGGACGCCACCAGGCCACCAGGCCATGCCACGGCCGGATGGGACAATGAGCGCGCCCGGAACAGAACTCGCCCGTCGCTGACTGTGGTCAGAACTGAGTCGGGTCACCTTTTGTTCCAGGAAGGAAGGTTATGCCTCGAGAGCCATACGCGCCCGGCCGGCGGGAGCGGAACAAGCAGGCCAAGCTCGATCGGATCGTCTCGGCTGCCACCGAGCTGTTCAGCCAGCGGAGTGTGGACGACGTCACCACTCAGGAGATCGCTGACAAGGCCGACATCGGCGCTGGCACCTTGTTCCTCTACGTGAAGTCCAAGGGTGACCTGCTGCTCCTCGTGCAGAACGCGCGCTATTCCGCCGCCTTCGAACGGGGCCTTGCCGCCGCTCAGGAAGCCACGAACGCCGCGGATGCCGTGATCGCGCTCGCCACTCCGATCGTGGAGTGCAACCGGGCTCCGATCGAGAACGGGCATACCTATCTGCGAGAGATGATGTTCGGCGACCCCGCCGAGCCCAACCGGGCCACCGCGCTGTCCATCGTCGGGCAGACCCAGCAGGCGGTCGCGGACCTTATCGCCGAGCACACCGGCCGAGACGGGGACGACGCGGCCGTCCGGGCCCAGGTGATCTCAGCGATCCTGTTCCTGACCATGGCTTCGCATGCCGACCCTGCCTTCACCCTGGCCGAGGTGATGGAAGCCATCCGCCGGCAGATCGTGACCGTGCTTCCGGCTGTCAGTTGAGAGTCGGCCGACGGCCTGGCGAATCTCGTCATGCCGCGACGAGCTCGACGATGAGCGGGATCAGTAGCGCCGTCGCGTTGTTCACGCCGTGCAGCACCACGCCCGGCCAGACCGAACCCGACCACCGGAAGAGGAGCGCGGTCAGTACACCCACGACGAACGCCGCCGGCATGATCGGGTTGATCCCGTGGGCGACGGCGAAGACTCCCGCGCTCGCCAGCACACCGACCCAGGCCCCATACCGGGCTAGCAAGGCGTTCGCCACCACGCCGCGGAAGAACCCTTCCTCACCCAGCGGTGTGATCACCGCGCCCGCGACGAGCGCAAAGGCGAGCGACAAGCCGCCGCCCGCAGCTGCCGCCTGATAACTCTCCTGAACGTTCTGCACACCCCCGGTCGCCACCATGTAGACGATTGCAGCGATGGTGCCCAGCACATAGGCGACAAGACCCAACAGGGCACCGACGAGGAGATGTCGCGGCCGAGCCCGCCGGAAGCCAAAGGCCGCCAGTCCGCGGATGCGGATCAAGACCGCGACAGATAGCGCAACAAGCCCCATGGCCCCTGAGACCACGAGTCCCACGTTGCCGTGGACGACAGGGTCTGTCACGAGCGGCAACAGCACTGCGACCAGCAGCAAGGAGGCGCCATATGCGGCGGCGCCCGCCAACACCTCCGGCCACCCGGGCCGCTCCAGGAAAGTCCGCCCTGCCGGTGGTTCGTACGTCGATCTGCCCATGACTACCCCTCTGTCGTCGGCGATGTCACCGAGGCCGCAGTAGCCGGGAATACAACATGACTGGCCTCAGTTATGAGTGCAGTCATCATCGTACAGGCGGACCGGTCCTTGTCCCGGCACGTCTGGGCGGCGCGGATGCGACCTGGTACCGCGCCGAGGGTGATGGCGACCCGTTCACTGCAAAGGACCGACACAAGCAATGAGCTCTTCCTCTCTCTGGCAGCCCTACACACTCGGTCGGCTCGACCTCAGCCACCGCCTCGCCCTGTCGCCGATGACCCGCAGCCGCGCGAACCCCGACGGGACCCCCGGCAAGTTCGCCGCCGAGTACTACGCCCAGCGGGCGTCGCTCGGCCTGCTGATCTCCGAGAGCACCCAGCCGTCGGACGACGGGCAGGGCAACATGAGCACGCCGGGGATCTACACGCCCGAGCATGTCGAGGGCTGGAAGGCCGTGACCGACGCGGTGCACGCGGCGGGCGGACACTTCTTCATCCAGCTGGCACACGCGGGGCGCATGGCGCACCCGGACAACACGCCGCATCACCGTCAGCCGCTGGCACCCTCCGCGATCTCGGCGGAACAGGACGTGTACACCCCGGCCGGACCCCAGCAGACCCCGGTGCCGCGGGAACTGAGCGTCTCGGAGATCCAGGACCTGATCGGCGAGTTCCGCCACGCGGCGGCCTCCGCCATCGCGGCCGGCGCCGACGGCGTGGAGATCCACGCCGGCAACGGCTTCCTGCCGCACCAGTTCCTGGCACCGAACGCGAACCAGCGCACCGACGAGTACGGCGGCTCCGTGGAGAACCGTGCACGGTTCGCGATCGAGGTGGCGCGTGCTGTCGCGGACGAGATCGGAGCCGACCGCACCGGCATCCGGATCTCACCGGCGATTCCCCTCGGCGGGCTCCATGAGGGCGAACCGGCCGAGGTGCGCGCCCAGTACACGCACCTGGTCGGAGAGCTCGCCAAGCTCGACCTCGTCTACCTGCACGTCTTCCACGTCGGTGACGACGAGCTGCTGGGTTCCCTGCGCGGCCTGTGGCCTAACTCGGTCCTCGTCGTGCGCTACGGACGCGGCCGTGAGCAGATCGCCGACGACATCGAGGCCGGGTTCGCCGACATCGCCCCGCTGGGGCAGTTCGCGCTCGCGAACCCGGACATCGTCGAGCGGCTCCGCACCGGCGCCCCGCTGAACGAGGTGGACCAGACCACGATCTACGGCGGCGACGACACCGGCTACACCGACTACCCGACGCTCGCGCGCAGCTAGAAACCATCGAGGGGTGAGCCGCCCACAGGCGACCCACCAGAGCGGCGGCTCACCCCTTGACCCTCTCGATCCGTCAGCCACAAGCAGACCGATCGACCCCACGATAAGAAGGAAGAAGCAGCTCATGTCCACTCTCAACCAGCTGACGGTTCTCGGGTCCGGAGTGCTCGGCGGTCAGATCGCCTGGCACAGCGCCTTCAAGGGCAAGACGGTGGTGGTCTATGACATCGCCGAGGAACCGCTCGAGCGCAGCAAGCTCGCGATCGACAGTTACGCCGAGATCTACAGGGCGGATCTGGGTGCCACCGTCGCCGACATCGACGCAACCCATCAGCGGCTGACCTACACCACAGATCTCGCATCAGCGGTCGCTGAGGCGGACCTCGTGATCGAGGCAGTCCCGGAGGCCCCGTCGATCAAGTTGGCGCTGTACACCAGCTTGGCGCCGTTGCTGCCGGAGCGCACGATCATCGCCACCAACACCTCGACGCTGCTGCCCAGCGACTTCGCCGCTGACACCGGTCGACCGGAGAAGTTTCTGACGTTGCACTTCGCCAACCAGATCTGGAAGATGAACCTGACCGAGATCATGGTTCACGACGGGACCTCGCGTGACACCATCGCGCAGGCGGTCGAGTTCGCAATCGAGATCGGCATGGTGCCGATCCCGCTTCGCAAGGAGCAGAACGGCTACGTTCTCAACTCTTGGCTCGTCCCGCTGCTCAACGCCGCGCAGACCCTCGTGACCAACGGGATCGCGACACCCGAGGACATCGACCGGACCTACCTGCTGGGCGGTGCGAAGCTCGGCCCGATGGGCTGGTATGACGTGATCGGGATGACGACGGCATACAACGTGCTGGCCTACTGGGGCGAGAAGAACGGCGACGCCCAGATGCTCGCCAACGCTAAGTACATCAAGGAGCGCTTCGTCGACAAGGGAGACCTCGGGCTGCTGTCCGGCAAGGGGTACTACGAGTACCCGAGCCCCGCCTATCAGAGCCCCGAGTTCCTCTCCGTCCCGGACATCGAGGCGGCACCCCAGATCGCGGCACTCGTCGGCGCGGCATCAACAGGCCCACGCTGAGTCGGCTCGCACGGCGATCCGATTCCATGATCGGCGCTGACGACGCTGGCCCGACGATCATGTCGCGACGCGGATGTCTCCTGCCTGACGGCGCCGACCTCGAAACCACAGCTGTGCAGGCGCTCAGAACGCCAGAACCAAATAACCCGACCGCCCCAGTCCGCGCGGACCACGCGGCCGGTGCCACCGCAAAGGACTGGATATGACTTCGACGACCACTGTGATCGATCGCCTCGTCGAGGCGATCAACGCCCATGACCTTGACGCGATCGAGACTTGGAGCGTTATTCACGTGGCCTGGCGGTAGAACTCGAGGTTGGTGATCATGTGGATCACGCTTGGTAGTTCGGTCAGTCGGCCGC
>NZ_BAAGRP010000050.1:0-5297 GCF_054782895.1 Promicromonospora xylanilytica | reverse complement strand
CACCCGCACCCCGGTCCCCGTGATCGACCGGCTCCTCGAGAACGCATCACTGCGCCGAGGAACGAGGCGAGAAAACCTCACTGAGTGGTTCGGTCACTACATTGAAGTCTTCGGGTGAAAGTGTTCCAGTTGCGTCGCGAAAGGAAAGTCGACCGAATGCATCATCCGGCTCGGTAATTCCGGATCTCTGTGCTATCAGATGTGTGATTCGGCGTGCCTCTCGATCGCATGCACCCTCCATGACGACACCCAGGTTTCGCGTGCTGATCGACTCGTCAGGATCTACGGCAGAATAGGAGCGTCCGGAAGCGCGCCGGAAATTGATGCCGTACTGCGTGCGTACGAGCTCACCTCCAACGCTGACGTAGCGCCGTCGTGAACCGTAGTGAAGGCAGTCGTGCGCGTATGCACGCAGGAGATCCAGGAGAGCCAGATCGGACCTTTGTGGAGCGTCGAGCTCCATCGGACCATGCATGGTGATCACGGAGACCATTTGCAGGTGCCGATAACCCTGGTCGGAGTGGTGGAAGCCGCCCACTGCGCCGCTACGTCGTGACTCCGCCCCGACGAGCACCCGCCCAAGAGGCAACATCTGCGAGAGTCCCAGGCCGGCGAAGCGTTCCTTGGCCTCACGGAGGCCCTCCGAGAACACCGCGACGTGGACGCCACGCGTCTGCCAGGAGATCAGTCGTTCCTCAGCGGAGCGAAAGGTGTGGTCCGGATGAGCGTCCAGGAGCGCGGAAGCATCTGCTCGCAGGCTGGTGATCATCGCTGCAGCATCGTCACCAACGACCGTCTCGTTCGGGGCAAGTTTTGTCATTACTCCTCAATCGTCGCCGTGAATCAAGGACCGATGAGATTCGAGAATCCCGTCTGGAAGCGCATCGGTATCGAACCACTGCGCCTCCAGGACCTCAAAGCTGTCCAGTTTGAGGGTGCCACCGACGTGTAGGGCCTCGTAGGCTACTTCCACCCGGAGCTTATAACCGCTTTTCAGCTTTACCAGGGGGCCGGGCTTGACGTCCAGCCCTGTCTCTTCCTTGACTTCACGCACGATCGTCGCGGTGAACTCTTCACCTGCTATCGCATATCCCGTCGGAAGGCCCCAAGGCCTCTCCGGCGGCCACATGCGGTGCCGGAGCAGTAGTACTCGACCGGAATCGTCGCGGACTATGCCCGTGACACCGACCATGAACTTCGCGTGAGCGATCCAGAGCACGCGCCACTGGAGCGGGCCGCGAATCATTCTCCACACCGTGGCGATGATCTTTTTCATGTTGTGCCTTTCGGGAAGGTATTGGGACGGTAATTCAGCATAGCGATATCTAATGTCCCATCGGCACCGACACCCGGCATGTCAGAGCGGTAGCCACGGCTGAGCGGCAGTTCGAACCCGGCTGGGCCGCTGCCAGTGGTGACGCTGCGCCATTGGGCGCGGCGGCGGCCTTCGTCTCCGCGCGGGAACGGCAGGCCCGCCTCCAGGGCGGCGGTCTCGATGGCGCGCATGGTGGTGCCGACGCCAGACGGGATCGGCGCATGCCGAACCCAGCGGCCGGTCTGGAGGGTCCATACCTCGCACCGGGACAGGTCTGGCCCTGTGCCGTGCCATACCCGTAAGACGGGCGGTCCCGGCGCACTGGCTTCGGCGGTGGCGATCTGCGCGGCCAGTGGTGTCAACGAAGCGTCCACGGCCGGGACGAGCGAACGCAGCACGGACAGAGCCCCGGCCTCGGTGATGGTGCCGGTCGTCTCGTCGGCGGCACTGCGCACGATGGCGGGCGCGTGTCCCATCGCGATCGAGCGTGCGGCCCAGGCGAACATGTCGCGGTCGTTGACGCCGTCTCCGACCGCCACTGTGCGATCGGCGGGGATGCGCAGTTGCTTGCGCACGCTGTCGAGTGCAGCCGCCTTGTTCACACCGGGCGCGGTGAGGTCGAGCCAGTCGAGGTCCATTGCGGCGACGGTGACCCCGGTAGCGTCCAGGGCGTCGGCAATCCGGCGGATGCCCGGAGCGGCGAGCACGACCCTGGTAGCAGGCTCGGACGCAAGGTCGTCTAGCGTCGCTGCCTTCTGCTGCCCGTTGAGTTCCCCCGGCGCGAACGGGATGTTCGTTCTCCAGCCCCAGCCCACGTCCTCCACCGCGACCCGCACACCCGGGACCAGGTCCGCCGCGCGGCGGATGACGGGGCCTGGGTCGAACGTGCGGGCGGCCACGACGTCGTACCCGGACGGTGCCGACCGGTCCAGGCGGACAGTCACCGAACCGTTGGAGCACACCGCCAACCCGTCGGTGAGTCCCAACCGGAGCGCGATCGGCAGCAGCCCGGGAAGTGTCCGCCCCGTGGCGAGGACCACCTTGTGCCCTGCAGCGCGGACCAGGTCCAGGGCCTCGACCGTGCCGGACGGGATCCTGCTGTCACCGTCCACGAGCGTGCCGTCGACGTCGAGCGCCACGAGCGTCCGCGTGCATGTGACAGTTGCGGCGCTCATGGGGTTACCACCCGACGCAGGACGGACCGGACCTGGACTTCGAAGCCGTCGCGTTCCCCGGTCCACAGCGTGTTGCCAGGCACGAACATCCGGTGGTCCAGCGGCACGTCCAACCCGAGCTCGCGGGCGATCTGCTCGCCCTCTTTGAGGTGGGTCGGCTGGAGACTGACACGGTTGCGCGTCACGGTCACCAACTCGATGCGGTCGGCCCCGATTAGGGCCAGAATGCGTGACGCTGCTGTGAGTCCGTCGCCGATATCCATCGGGCACCGTCCTTCTTGGCTGGTAGCCATCGCGCTCTGCACCGGCTTGTGTGGCTCACCAAGGCGTCGCGTCTCTGCTGCTGTGCTCTTCACGGGACTCTCCGGAACTTTGCAAAGCCATCTGGGGTGCTCGCCGGGAGCGAGTGTGGTGGCTAGTCTTGTTGCGTTCTGACCGGCCGGGCAGGGCAATCAACGGGGCAATCTGGGAGCGTCCTTCTGGACGACTACGCGTCCCGCTAGGGGGACTGAGTAGTGGGCAATGACCTACTCCGTGCGCGGCGCGAGGCGCTGCCGTCTCGCCTGCGCTCCGGGGAGCCGATGTCGCGCGCGGAACTCGCGGAAGCCGTAAACGCGCACGTCTGGGCGACAACGGGCCAGCGGACCACCCTTGATGCCCACGCGATAGCCCGGTACGAGCGGGGGCAGTCGCGGTGGCCTGGGAAGCAGTACCGCGACAGTTTGCGTGTCGTTCTCGGCGTCGAGACGGACGCCGAGATTGGCTTCTACATGACGAAGCGCGGTAGCGCGGCGCGCGAAGTTGGTCGATTGTCCACCTGGGACATGGATACGCTGACCGGGCTGACTGACCTGGGGAGCAAGTTCGTGGATCTCACCCGTCGAGGCCTTCTCGGCGTGGCAGCCTACTCGGCCGTCGCTGCCGCGTTGCCAAGCGACAGGTGGTGGTCGGAGATGGCTCGCCGATCCGCCGAGCGCGCCGCACACGGCGTTCGCTCCGTGGGACGCGGTGACATCGAAGCCGTGCGCGAGTCCGTCACCTTTTTCTCTCGCATGGACCAGCGCCACGGCGGCGGACACGCGCGAGCCGCAGCCATGCAGTACCTCACCGACGACGTGAACCGGCTTCTGAACGGCTCGTTCGCTAGCGACACGATCCGGAGGGAGATGTTCTCCGCCGCCTCCGAGCTGGCCTACGTCGCAGGCTGGATGGCCTTCGACAACGCGGAGCACGGCATCGCCCAGGGACTGTTCACCTCCTCGGTCAAGCTCGCCGCGGAGGCCGAGGATCCCGCGATGGCAGCGCATACGCTGAGGGCGATGGCACACCAGGCGATTGACCTCGGCCACCTCACGCAGGGCCAGGAACTCGCGGCAGCGTCGGTCGACGGTGACCGATACGAAGCCGCCGCGCCACGAGAGCGCGCGTTGCTCGGCGTCGTCCACGCCCGCGCCCTCGCGGCGACGGGCCAGAAGAGCGCGGCGACATCAGCGCTTCTCCAAGCCGAGCGAGATCTCACAGCCGCAACGGCTGGCGGAGACGAACCTGCGCGGGTGTTCTTCTTCGGAGAGGCATCGCTGGCGCATGAGACGGGCAACGCTCTTCGCGACATCGGAGACCTTGCCGGTGCTGAGCAGCAGCTTGAACACTCTGTGGTGACTCGGAAGGCGTCTGCCTTTAAGCGAACCCACGCCGTAACGCTGGGCTACCTCGGGGACGTGCAGGCTAGACGCGGCGAACTCGAACTCGCATGCGCCACCTGGAGGACGGCCCTCGACGCGATGGACGGCGTGCAGTCAGCGAGGGCGCGCCAGACCATCGTTGAGATGCGATCGGCGCTCGCGGTGCACAAGGCCACGAACTCGGACGTCGCTATTCTCGACGAGCGTGCCCGCGCCTACCTGGCCGCTACGAACTGATCCTCGGAGGACCGTTGACCGACCCCATCGCCATGACCCCAGTCGCTCGTGTCGTCGGAGGGCGCACCGAGCCGACCGACGACTACTGGGGTGGCACACGCTCGATCATCCGGATCGACCCGGACGCCTACACCGAGGCGGCGGTCGCCGGGCTCGACGAGTTCTCGCACCTGGAAGTCGTGTTCTTCTTCCACCTGACCGACCAGGCCGACCTCAACCCCGGTGCTCGTCGGCCGCGCGAGAACCCGGACTGGCCCGAGGTCGGGATCTTCGGGCACCGGAACATGCGCCGCCGGAACTGGATCGGCGTCTCACGCTGTCGCCTGGTGTCCATCGACGGTCTCGACCTGCACGTCGAAGACCTCGACGCGGTCGACGGGACGCCAGTGCTCGACATCAAGCCATGGTTCGCGGAGATGGGACCGCGCGGTGAAACCCACCAGCCGGCGTGGGTCTCCGAGATGCTTGGCGACTACTTCGCCCCGGCCCAGACAGTCAGCAAATAGTCTGCAAGAGGTCCGCGCCAGCCCATCCGGCCCCAACACGACCAACGGCCGGGAACGTTGGAATTCCAACGTTCCCGGCCGTCGTCGCGTTCACCACACAGTGTCAGATGTCCGTACTGCCATCCACGAACTGCCGGTGAATATGCAGGTCAGCCGCCTATTTCGCGGCTCGCGTGGCCGACGCCGCGTTGGTGGGAAGCACCAACACTTGGCACGAGCAGGCCCAGCCCTAACTTGCCTGCAAGAGTTCTGGGAGGTGTCGCCAGGCCTCAGATTCTCCGGAGCCTCGTCGGACTGTGAGAGCGTTATTCACGGTGGTGGGCCGGCTCGTGAGCTGGTCACGTCCTTACCAGCATCGTTGCTGGTCAGTGGCGAGCTTCGG
>NZ_BAAGRP010000049.1:0-4968 GCF_054782895.1 Promicromonospora xylanilytica | reverse complement strand
CAAGCCCTGCGCCATCACGCCAGAGACATCGACCGGCCCATCCACGCACTCCTACAGTCATGACTTTGCCGGGGCCCTGGGTGTTGGAGATGCCCTGCCCCGACTGCGGCCAAGAGCCACGTCCGGGTGAGGTCAACGGGCACGTGGTCGGTCGACGACAGAGAATCCGGATGGTCGAGGCCGAGTTGCGATCCCTGCATCCCGGCGATTCGGGGGCACGGTCAACCAACGCTCAAGACGAGCTCGAAGCCTTCCTTGACGACTTCTTCGCCGGGCTCTCGAGCGCGATCCTGAGCAGCAGTCCCCTACCCGCCGCGCCTCTGGCGCTCGCCATGACCGTCCAACGACTGCATGACCTGATCGGCGCCCTTGAAACCGACTCACGGCGCCGGCCAACGGCGGAAGCTCGTGCCTACTTGGCGGTCGCGCAAGAACTGGCACGGCTCTGGCCGATCTACCGGGAGGCAGTGACAACGCCCGACATCTCACGGGCGCAAGCTCTCGCCGTCCAGGGCCAGACCATCCTCGACAACTCGCCGGCGGCTCCGGCCGCAATGCGCATGATCACCGAAGCGATCGATGTGCTCAGCGATCAGGCCGCTGAACCGTCGCTGATCCGGCGCGCCATGCGTTCGCTCGGCACCCGCTATCCGGACATGGATTTCGCCGCCCTTACTGCGACGGGGGTCCGAAACGCGAGCGCAGTGACCCAGGTAGAAGTAGGTGCCGGTCCCGGACTGGACTACCTCATCGTCGAGCTCGTCACCGACGCCTACCTGGACCCTGCGGCCCTCGCGACCAAGCTAGGTGAAGCCATCGGATGCTGCCGCAACGAACGGCGATTGCTTGAGATCGTTTCGATGGCAGGTTCTCTCGACGATCTGGCCATCTTTCGGCGAGATATCTTCGAAACACTCGATCAGTTCACCCAGATCGCGAACCAAGATGTGAGGGCAGCTACAAAACTGAGGCGGTTGGTCAAGACCGTTGGCGAGCTCTATGAAGCCGCAGTACCAGTTCTCGCCTGGTACCGACTCCTCACCGGCGAGTCGAACAGCCCGGACAGCTATCGAAGATTCACACAGAAGGACAGCACGCAACTCGTAACGGACCTCTTGCGAAAGATGCCGAACACGTTTGCCGACATGCCCTCGCACCTGCGCAACTCTGCACATCACGGACGCGCATTGGATATCGATGATGCGACGGACACCGTCGTCATTCAACTCAGGAGCCATCAGGAGATCCTGCCCGTCGAAGACTATCTCGACCGCATGTTCGCGCTTATCGAAACATTGATGGCGATCAACTGGGCACTTAACGAGGCGCTCGATCGAGCAGGCGTCGATGTGCCGCTCTCATCGGACGACGCTGCCCAGTTCGGCCTATCACAAGCGGAGTTTGCAACCTTCTGGCTGGAGAGCGTGCGCGGGTTTGATATCCATACATCTGAGGTGCGCGACGGAGCGTGGCTCATCGAGGCAGCCCTTACAGATGAGCAAGTGTTCTACACGGCCCTGAGTCTTGCTACTACATGTGGGGACGAAATCCGCTCGGTGACTGTTAGAACCGGGGATTCAGTGAGCGAGCCGCTCGAAATGGATCTTAAGGCATACGAGCGAGTCGCCGATACGGTCTCCGACGCACGACCCGAGGAGCATTTACTCGCCCTACTCGAATTACGGCATCGAACAACGCGTGGGCAGGAATGCACACTGACTGAAGGTGACGTCTTGTACGCCGCTGTGGCGCTGGGCGCATCACTTCTCGAGGGTGATGCTACTCAGATCACGCACCTACGGAAGGTCCGTGCACTGGCTAATGCCCATGGCTTCGATATCGCTGGTCAGCTCGCGTCGTCGGCCATCGCGAGCCTGCGCATCGAAGACACCCGCAAGATTCGAAGTCAGTTTGCGCACAGGGCGGGCGAGATCCAGGCGCCTTCGTATCCTTTCGGTTCGCATTTGACTGTCCACTGTGTTCCACAAGACCCTGCTCGACCGTGCGATTCTTAACATTTGACTAGCCATCGTCTGCCGATCTCGGGGATCGCATTCGATCCGCCACCGACGATCTGAGATTTAGGCGCGATCCCGCCGGCCGCATATCCCATGCGTCTAGAAATCGAGCATGTGAGGAGGTGCCAGCGCGCGAGTCCGCCCAACTGCGGACAGACTGGCGGGCATGTGCGGGAGATACGCCAACGCGCGTCGCGACCAGGAGATCGCAGACCGGTTCCATATCGCCGAACTGATCGGCGACGAGCTAAAACCCGTCATGGAATGTCGCACCGACGAACGACGTACGTGCCGTGCTCGAGCGCGACGAAGGCAGTCACGCGATGCGGCAGTTGCGCACACTGCGCTGGGGCCTGGTGCCGTCCTGGGCCAAGGACGTGAAGATCGGATCCAGGATGATCAACGCCCGGGTCGAGACGATCACTGAGAAGCCTGCCTTCCGCAAGGCGGCCTCCCGACGGCGTTTGATCGTGCCGATGGACGGTTACTACGAGTGGCAGGCACCGGAATCCGGCAAGGGGCGCAAACAGCCCTTCTACCTGACCGATCCCGACGGCGCGCCGCTGGCGGCGGCCGGCTTGTACGAGCTGTGGCGCGACCCGACGAAGAGCGACAAAGACTCCGATCGCTGGCTGTGGTCGCTGACCGTCATCACGACGAACGCCACGGACACGCTCGGGCAAATTCACGACCGTTCTCCGCTGCTGCTGCCCGACGACAAGTGGGACGCCTGGCTCGACCCGGAGCTGACCGACCCTGATCAGGTCGATGCGTTGATCGCGTCTATCCCGGAGCCGCACCTGGCTCCGGTGAAGGTCGACATGGCCGTGGGCAACGTATGCAACGACAGCCCCGACCTGGTCAGGCCGATCGACTAAGCCCCTACCCTTCACCGGCTACGCAACCGGCACCATCTACGCGGCAGGAGAGCCAGTGACGCCGGGCGGCCGGATGCTGCCGACCTCGGCGTCGGGACGGGGCCGTAGGAAGCGCAAGAGGTGCCGGAAGCTCTGCCCGTCCCACCCCACGTCGGCCCTCACCTCGACCACGATCGGCTCGACGAGAGTCAGGTCGACGACGTCCCTCCCCGTGGCATGGAGCCGCGCCAGCGCAGTCCGGCGCACCTGGGCCGGCCACGGGTGCTTCCCCGCTGGTGGAGCGAGCCAGGGCGTCAGGGCACGGCGTGCCGACGGTGACAGGAGCGTCGTCCGCCCTACGATCCGTAGCTCGCCGTCGATCGCGAGGCCCGCGATGACTTCCTGTGGCGATGAGCGTGTGCCGATCACCGCGCCGCAGACGACGTCGACCGTCTCGCGATGCTTGATCTTCAACCAGAGACGCTGATCGGCCGGGTAGGGCTGGGCTCCGCCCTTGATCACGAGGCCTTCGATGCCGGCGGCCGTGTAGGTCTCGAACCATTCGATGGCGACATCGCGATCGTCCGTGACCGGTGACAGGTTCAGTGGCGGTCGCCAGGCGGCGGCGAGCTGTTCCAGGAGGCGTCGGCGCTCGTCGAACGGCAGAGGGCGCATATCCCGACCAGTGCTGGCCAGGATGTCGAATGCGGCGTATGAGGCCGGGTGACTGGCCGCGTGCGCGGCGGCGCTGCGAGGACCGCGGCCCATACGCGTCTGGAGAGCGCCGAAGTCGAGGCGGTCAGCGGACCATATGACGACCTCGCCGTCGAGGACGGTCCCGGGCGCGAGCTGGTCAACGCATGCTGCCGTGATCTCAGGGAACGCCGTCGACAAGTCGGTGCCGCGCCGCGACCACAGCTTCGTGCCGTTCGGATCGCTCGTGACGATCAGGCGGCTAGTTGACTGAACTCTTGGGTGCCCGATTGGCGTGATCGGTGCCGGACTAGGAGGGTGTGTCGGTGGCGGGTGTCGTACTGGGCCGGGTGGTGGAGTCCGAGCAGGGTCTGCGGTGGCGCGTGGTGTTCCCAGACAACGAGCATGCGGGAGCGTCCGGGTTCCTCCGCGAGCTGGATGTTTCAGACTGCTCGCCGGCGACGTTGCGCAGCTACGCATACGACCTGCTGCGTTGGTTCCGGTTCCTGCACGACCGCTGGACTGCGTGGGAGCTGGCCGAGCGTTCCGACGTGCGCGAGTTCGTGGAGATGTTGCGCGAGGCACCAGTGCCGCAGCGGCTGAATCGCCGTGTCGATGCGACACCGGCGGGGTCGGTGAATCCGGTCACCGGCAAGGCGAGACTCGGTTCGACGTATGCGGCGCGGACGATCAATCATCAGTTGAGCGTGCTGTTCGGTTTCTACGAGTGGGCCTGCGCGGCGGGGCTTGGGCCGCTGGTGAACCCGGTGCCAGCGCAGCGAAGCCGCGCGACGGGCGGGCGGTTGAACGCCCACCACAACCCGATGGACAACTTCGTTCGCCATCAGCGGGCGACCTACCGGCAGAAGACGCCTCGGCCGGCTTGGCGGGCGATCCCGGACGATGCCGCCGATGCGCTGTTCGGGGCATTGCGAAGCCACCGCGACCGGGCGCTGGTCTCATTCTGGTTGTCGAGCGGTGCGCGCGCCACCGAGCTGCTTGGTCTGTGCCACGGCACCGACCTGGATGCTGGGGCCAACACGATCACGGTGGTCAGCAAGGGCAGCCGGTTGCGGGAGGTCATCCCGGCGAGTGTGGACTCGTTCGTGTGGCTGGCGCTGTATCTGCAGCAGGAGCGGCCGCCGATCGAGCATGGCGGACCGGTGTGGTGGACGCGGCAGGGCACACCGCGACCGCTGAGCTACCACGCGGCGCGGGCGGTGTTGCAGCGCGCGAACACCGCGCTGGGCTCGAACTGGACGCTGCACGATCTGCGACACACAGCGGCTGCGCGGTTGCTGGCGGATCCGGCGTTCACGGGCCTTCGCCCCGAGAAGTGGACACGTCTTCGTGTGGTCAGGCGGCCAGCCGTAGCGTAGCCGGGTCGGTTTCGTGTTCGT
>NZ_BAAGRP010000048.1:0-4218 GCF_054782895.1 Promicromonospora xylanilytica | reverse complement strand
CATCCCCTCCCACCCCTTCCCCCTCATCCCCAACCTCACCCCCTCCACCACCTCCACCATCTCCCTCACCTCCCCAATCACCAGCACACCTCAGGCAGTTGAGGAGCGACGGAACCGTTGGCGTTGGTGCGTTTCGGCACCGTTGGCCGGCGGCCCACACACCTCGCCCGCACACCCCGAAGGTGGTGATCGGTCGTGGCGGTGAGCATCGTTCCGATGAGCGTCGGCAACGGCACGGAGTACCTGACCGGTTCCGTGGCCAACGCCGACTGCGATTTCCCCAGCTCTGGCGACGGCCTCGGCCTGGACCCGGTGACCGCCTACTACACATCCGTAGGCACCCCGCCCGGGTACTGGCTCGGAAGCGGCGTCGCGGACCTCGGCGGCGGTGTGCTCGTCGCAGGGGACCCAGTCACGACCACCCAACTTCAGCGGCTGCTGGAAGCCGGTCGGGACCCGGTCACGACCGAGCCCCTGGGGCGGGCCTACCCGAAGATCGTGCCGCTGCGTGAGCGGATCGAGAACCGTGCTGCTGCTCTGGACCCGAATCTGAGCCCGGAAGACCGGACGGCCGCAGTTGACGACATCGTGCGGGACGAGACACTGGCCGGGAAGCGGACGGCGGTCGCCGGGTTCGATCTCACGTTCTCGCCCGCGAAGTCGGTCTCGGTGCTGTGGGCACTGTCGGACCGGAACACGCAGGCGATCATCCTGGGCGCGCACAGGGCGGCGATGGCCGAGACCATCCAGTTCATCGAGGACCACATCGCCGCCACGAGGATGGGGACCGATGCCGGGAACGGGTCGATCATGCAGGCCGACGTCACCGGGGTGATCGCTACCGCGTACGACCACTGGGACTCTCGCGCGCACGACCCGCAGCTGCACACGCACCTGGTGATCGCGAACAAGGTCCGCACCCTGGTCGACGGGAAGTGGCGCACCCTGGACTCGAGGGCGTTGTTCAACGCGAACGTCGCGTTCAGCGAGCACTACAACGCCGTCCTGGCCGACCGACTGACCGCCGCGCTGGGCATCAAGTGGGAACGACGCGTCCGGGGCAAGGACCGTAGCCCGCGGATGGAGATCGTCGGCGTCAGTGACGAGCTGATCGAGGAGTTCTCCAACCGGTCAGCCGAGATCGAGCACTGCGCGGACCAGCTCATCGACGAGTACCGCGACAAGCACGGGCGTACCCCGTCGCCGGGCACGATCAACCGACTGCGGGAACAGGCCACCCTGGAGACCCGCCCGCCCAAGACCATCGAATCCCTGGCCGACCTCACGGAGCAGTGGCGGGAGCGGGCCGGGCGCATCCTGGCCCAGGACCCGACCGAGTGGGCGCAGGGACTGCTGTCCGCTGCCCTGGCCGAACCGGGCCAGGTGTTCACGTCCGGTGACGTCCCCCAGGACGTGGTGGACATGGCCGCGACGGTCGTGCTGGGCGTGGTGGGGGACAAGCGGGCCACGTGGAAGCACTGGAACCTGTGGGCCGAAGCCGAACGCCAGACCATGCATTGGCGCATGGCCACCCACCACGACCGCATCGAGGTCGTGGGCCGGATCGTCGCCCAAGCCGAGGGCGGCTCAGTCACTCTGACCCCACCCGAGCTAGCCCCGACGCCCCTGGCGATGCAGCGCGCGGACGGGTCCAGCACACTGCGGCCCAAGCACTCGGTGGTGTTCACCTCCCAGGCCGTCCTGGACGCCGAAAAGCGCCTCCTCGGGCTCATGGAGGACTTCACAGCACCGCGCCTGGGCACCACGCGGCTGCGGGCCATCCTGAACCACGGTGTGCGCGATGGCGTGCTGGACGCGTCGCAGGCCGACGCCGTCCATGCCGTGGCCAGTTCAGGGCGCCGCCTGGACTTGTTGGTGGGTCCGGCGGGGACCGGGAAGACCACGACCCTGCGCGCGCTGCGGACCCTGTGGGTAGGGCAGCACGGCCCGGGGACTGTCGTCGGTCTGGCGCCCTCTGCGGCTGCTGCTGATGTCCTGGGCACCGAGCTCGGGATCGAGTGTGAGAACACCGCGATGTGGCTCACCCGCCACGAGCACGGGCGGGCCCAGTTCACGGCCGGGCAACTGGTCATCGTGGACGAGGCATCCCTGGCCGGCACGCACACCCTGGACCGCCTGACCCGGGCTGTTGTCGAGGCGGGCGCGAAGGTGCTCCTGGTCGGCGACCCCGCACAGCTCCCCGCCGTGGAGACCGGCGGTGCCCTGACCCTCCTGACCGGCGAACGCGCCCGGACGACCGGTGACGTCCCGACGTTGACCGAGGTGCACCGCTTCCACGCACCCTGGGAGAAGCGCGCCACACTCCGGCTGCGCGACGGCGACCCCGCCATCTTGGCCACCTACCAGGAGCACGGGCGGATCCAGGCGGGCACCACCGAGGACATGACCGACGCCGCCTATGCCGCGTGGAAGACCGACACCGAGGCCGGACTCTCGTCCGTGCTGGTCGTGCCGGACACCGCCACGATGAACGACCTCAACCGCCGAGCCCGCGCCGAACGCGTCCTGACCGGACGCGTCTCCGACGGCCAGACAGTCCGCCTGGCCGGGCAGACCCGCGCCTCGGCCGGAGACCTCATCCTCACCCGCCGCAACGACCGCACCCTGCGCCACGGACACGCCGGATGGGTCCGCAACGGCGACCGCTGGCAGATCACCGACGTCCACCACGACGGGTCGGTCACCGCGCAGCGCATCGATCCCGACGCGCACACCGACGCCCGCAACGCCGATCGCCAGCAACTCAGTGGCCCGATGGTCCGCCTGCCCGCCGCCTACGTGGCCGAGCATGTGGACCTCGGATACGCCATCACCGCACACCGCGCCCAAGGCCTCACCGTCGACACCGCCTACACCGTCGCGAGCCCGAGCATGAGCCGGGAGAACCTGTACGTCGCACTCACGAGAGGGCGCGCGACGAACACCGTGTTCGTGCCCGTCGACCAGCCCGACCGGAACCAGAACCATGAACACGCCATCGGCGCGAACATCGACCCCGACCTGTCCGAGGAGGCCGCCGCGCGTGCCGTCCTGGCGGGCATCCTGCACCGGGTCGGCGCAGAGCCCTCCGCACACCAGTCCCGCCATGACGAGGAGCACCGGTGGGGTTCCATCGCGCAGCTCGCGGCCGAGTACGACACCATCGCTACCCACGCCCAGCGCCCGTGTTGGACCCAACTGGTCGCGCACACCCTGGCCGGGGAAGGCTTCACCCGACGCGACGTCGCCCAGGTCGTGGAGTCCGATGCGTTCGGGCCACTGTGCGCAGAACTACGCCGAGCCGAAGCAGACGGCCACGACGTCTACCGCCTCCTGCCCCGGATCGCAGCCAGCAGAAGCCTGTACGACGCCGACGACATCGCCGCCGTCCTGTACGACCGCCTCACCCACGCCGCCACCCGTGCATCTGCCGGTGGCGATCGGATCGCCGGACTCATCCCACGTGCACGCGGCCCAGTTCCCGACGATGTCCGCGAAGCCCTCGACCGCCGCGCCGAACTCATCGAGGACCGCGCCCGGACCCTCGCCGGGCAAGCCCTCCGCGACCGCCAACCCTGGACCCGACACCTGCCCCCACGCCCCCACGGCCCTGCCGAACGCGAATGGCAAAACACTGTCGTTGCCGTCGCCGCCTACCGCGACCGCTACGGGATCACGACCCACGACCCGTTCGGCGAACCGCCCACCACGCTCACACAACGCGACGACGCGCGGCGCGTCCAGGCACTCGTGCGAACCCTGGCCAGCGCCATCAACGCGCCCGCCCCACATGCCGCGCCGCGCCGCACTTCTGGCCCCAGCCTGGGGTACTAGCGAGCCCGCCAGGAACAGCGAGAGGGTCCGGTGACCGTGCGTGCGGTCACCGGACCCTCCTTGCCCGTTTTCTTATGCGAGGTAGGTCTCGGACATAAAGGCTCCAGCAAATGCGCCAGGGCCGTGTCGGGCGTCGAGCCACCTGTCGAGATCTCGCGTCTCTCCACTGATCACACCGTGGAGAATGTGCTGATGCAGTTCGGCTTCCTCCCCAGGGGCGAACTCTTCCAGGAAACGCGCGTACCGTCGGTTGACGTTTGTCTCGTACCAGCCCATCGCGCGAACGTAATCAAGATGCTCGCCACTGAGGTTTTCTCGCCTCATTCGCTGACGGGGCGTTGAAGGTGGAGCAGGACGAGTGCAGCTGCGGCGATCTCGGTGATG
>NZ_BAAGRP010000047.1:0-4056 GCF_054782895.1 Promicromonospora xylanilytica | reverse complement strand
TCACCGCCGCCGACCCCCTGCCCGACGACCTCCAGGCGGCCATCGACCTCATCCACCGCCCGCACTAAATGAGCCAAGTCGGGCCGGCTGCTCGCCTTCCACGACCACGAGCTCCTGGCGAAGGCCGAGCCAGCCACGATGCGCGAGCTCGTCTACTGGCTGCCCGCCCGCCTGGCCCACCACGCCCGCAAAAGGTGGCTGCGCTTCGACCGCGACCACCCGCACACCGACGCGATCACCACCGCCTGGCACCGCCTCGCGGCTCTACCCGCCGTGACCTGACCAGCCCGACGACTGTTCCCACGAACCGGAACGGAGCGACCGCACAACCCCCGGCCGGAACCGGCGCACGCAGCGACACGCGCACGGCAACCATGCCCAAGACGCGCCAACCACCAAATCGGACGAACCGCTCAGGCCGGGCTACCCACCAAGTGAATGATCGAGGCTAAGGGTGCCCGTCCTTATCTTGGTCGTTCTCGTAGCCATCGGGGACGCCGTCGTGGTCCGCGTCGATCGACTCGAGTTGCTTGATGTCCCGGTAGTGGCGGTTGCGGGCCCGCAGTAACACCGCAGCCAGCAGAGCCGCTGCAACGGAGGCGGTGAGGATCGCGACCTTGGCGTAGTCGGTGTCGATGCTGCCAGGGGCGAAGCTCAGTTCGGAGATGAGTAGCGAGACGGTGAAGCCGATCCCGGCCAGCAGGGAAACGCCTAGTAGGTCGATCCAGTGGTAGGACGGATCCAGGTGCCGGCGGGTGACTTTAGTGGTCAGCCAGGTTGCTCCCACGATTCCGACGGGCTTGCCCAGCACCAGCCCGCACATGATGCCCAACGCTACGGGAGCGGTCAGGGCCGTGGTGAGTCCATCCCAGCCGCCTACGGCCACACCTGCGGAGAAGAAGGCGAACACAGGCACTGCGAATCCGGCCGAGATGGGGCGGAAGCGGTGCTCGAACTCCTCGGCCAGGCCAGGGCCACCCGTTGGGCCTCCGCTGGCCTTGCTACGCATGACAGGCACGGCGAATCCGAGCAGGACCCCGGCCACGGTGGCATGGATCCCGGCCTCGTGGACCAGCACCCAGATCACAAGCGCCAGGGGCAACAGGATGACCCAAAACGCCCAGGCGCGCACGCTGAAAAACCGTGAGAAGCGATGTGTGAGGAACGCGAACACAGCCAGCGGTACCAAAGCCAGCAGCAACGGGGCCAAGGCCACGTCATCGGTATAGAAAACAGCGATGATCGTGATCGCTATCAAATCATCGACTACCGCAAGAGTCAGCAGGAACAGCCGTAGGGCGGGAGGAAGGTGGGAACCAATGATGGCCAGCACTGCCACGGCGAAGGCGATGTCGGTGGCGGTGGGGATGGCCCACCCGCCAACGGATTCGGGGCTGGCGGCATTGAAAGCAACATAGACCAGCGCCGGGATAAGGGCACCGCCCACAGCGGCAGCCACTGGAACGAGGGCTTTGCTGAACTGCCGCAAGTCCCCCGCTACGAACTCACGTTTCAGCTCCAGACCCACGAGGAAAAAGAAAATGGCCAGCAATCCGTCCGCTGCCCATGCACCGAGGCTCAGCCGCAGGTTCCAAGGCTCGTAACCGACCTCGTAATCTCTCAGCGCGAAATAACTGTCCGCGGCAGGAGAATTCGCCCACACAATCGCAATCAGTGCCGCGGCGACCAACAACAATCCGCCGATGGTCTCCTTGCGCAGGATTTCCCCAATGCGCCGGGCCTCAAGGTAGCTGCCACGGTGGAGGGCGTCGCGGCTGTGGTTATCCGGAGTGACGGTGGGATCATGGCTGAACATCGGTGGCTCCTCAATTGTCGGGTTTGATAGATGTGCTCGTGTCGACCAGATTTCCTGGCTCACCAGACCGACAGTTTACGTGTGGAGCGCCCAACCGACAGTCATCTCTTGCCGATTTACATTCAGCCGACGACCTGAATGAAGCCAGCAGCCGAATGCACTCGACGGTCTAAGCCGAAGTCGAGGTCTGGTCCAGGTCTCGGCGTCCCTTGCGGAGCCCGATTTCGTAGGCTGCAAAGGAAATGAGCGTCAGTGCGATTAACGGCAGCACGAACCACGCCATGGCTACGGTGTATCCCTCCAGTGCATCGTGCGCTGTGGCAGCCAGCACAAGGTATCCGGTGTAGGCGGCGTACAAAACCACGAACAAGCTGCCCTCCCAACGCGCCACCGCGAAGCCCGTGAACGCGATCGGCAGCAGTGCCATTGCGGCCGCCAGCATTACTGGGATATCGAAGGCCACTGCGGCGCCGGATACGGGAATGCCCTCAAGAGAGATGAGCGCGGTTAGTCCTAGCACTACCCCTATGTTGAAGATATTGCTGCCGACCACGTTGCCCACCGCTAGGTCCCGTTCACCGCGACGCACGGCAATGATGGACGTCGCCAGCTCGGGCAGCGATGTCCCGACAGCCACAACGGTCAGTCCGACCACGAGGCTGCTTACGCCCAACGTGGTGGCTATGTTCACTGCTCCTTCCACGAGCAGCGTGGCACCGGCGACCAGCAACGCGACCCCCAGCAGCACGAAGAAGAGCGACCTGCCGACCGAGGCGCCTAGCGCAGCCCCTTCCTCGTC
Source organism: Promicromonospora xylanilytica (assembly GCF_054782895.1). NCBI lineage: Bacteria > Bacillati > Actinomycetota > Actinomycetes > Micrococcales > Promicromonosporaceae > Promicromonospora > Promicromonospora xylanilytica. The sequence continues at coordinate 1,441 of NZ_BAAGRP010000047.1, read as the reverse complement.
GGCTGGATCGACGGTTGCCGAATCTCCTGTCCCTTCCCGGGTATTCACCGCGGTCTTGGCGTCCCGCCGACTAATCACCACGGTCATTATTGTGTGGACCACCACACCGAAAAATAGTATCAGCCCGTCCACCGCACTGATCCTCCCATCCAGGGACACAAGGAGCAGTAGAACTGACAAGACGACCATCAGGGGCAGGTCAAAGCGGACCAGCCTCCGCTTTACAGCGAGGGGAATGACCAGCGCGGACAGTCCCAGGATGAGCAGGACATTAACGATGTTGCTGCCAACCACATTGCCCACGGCAAGCCCCGGTTCATCACGCAGTACAGCACCGACGCTCACTGCCAACTCGGGTGCCGACGTCGCCGTTGACACTACGGTGAGACCGATCACCAATGACGAAATCCCGAAACGTCCGGCCAGTGCTGACGCCCCACGCACCAAAAATTCCCCACCCAAGACCAGCAGCACCAGTCCGATCACGATCCGTCCAACATCAAGTGCATCCATGAGTAGGAGTATACAGACCACAGTTCAGGCCCTGCCACCAGCACCCGCTAACCTAGACAGCCCTCTCGGCGTCCCCCAATCAATCATTCACCGGACCACTCAACGTGCTTCTTTAGCGATCCTCACTGCTTCACTATTTCCCGGGCCGACCGCCACCAAAAATTCCATACAGGACCTGGTTTTGCTGATTCTCGGGTACCCCGCCCGCAAAATCGTCCCGCCGGGTATCGCAACCGCTACGGTAAGCACAATGCCCGGACATGACCAAGCGAGAGGCACAAAATCCTTTCCAACCGGACTCCTACCCGGGGACCCAACCAGGTGGAGAACGGCAGTCTCGCAGATAACAGCGCCAAAAGAAGAGGCGCAGTCGGGCTATCTTGGAGGACTTCTTTTCCCCCGGCATGCGCCAGTACAATCGCTAAGCGGCCCATCCCGGCATGAAAGTGCGGGCAAGTCCTAGCCTCGAAATTTCATGATGCCCGTGAGTGGGGTGGGCCGGCGTCGTTGCCGGTGTTCAGCTGCTGATTCTGGCATCTGGGTGTGACGATCTGTCGCAGTGTCCGTTGCGGGCGGTCGGGTTCCACGCCCGAGGTCGTGCAGCTGGAGATCGTAGGGACGGCTGAGTCGTCTGGTCAGGTCTGGGCGACGGCGGTGCGGAGCCGGTTGACGCCGGTCAGGACGGTGGAGGCTTCCGGGGCGTGCCGGGCGAGGTGGAGGACCTTGTGTCGGCAGCGCCGCACGAGCGTCGCGGGGATCTCGAACAACCGCGCGCGGAGTCGTTTGGGCTCCCATCTCCTTGCGTCGCCGCTGGTGAAGGCGATGGTCTGCATCCAGGCGACAAGCTCCCGACTTGGCTCATTTAGTGCGGGCGGTGGATGAGGTCGATGGCCGCCTGGAGGTCGTCGGGCAGGGGGTCGGCGGCGGT
>NZ_BAAGRP010000046.1:0-3658 GCF_054782895.1 Promicromonospora xylanilytica | reverse complement strand
CTTCATAGCCATGCGGATCAAACTCGCTTCCTCTGGATCCACGATCCAGTATCAGCGTGTCCACCAAACGGGGTGAAGCCCCGGCCACCGATTGGATGAAGTTTTGCTTGAGCGCTCGACCGCCGTATTTCCAGGCGTCGTAGCGGGCGACCCTGACACTCGGGTCACGTTGACGCAGCACGTCGCCCAGGGCGGCGAAGAAGCTCGACTTGCCGGAGCCCCACGAACCGAAGAGCGCGATGTTGACGGGTGGCTCCGCAGCAAGGGTCATGTCGGCAACCACGCCCACGATCGGTTCGTGATTCAGCCTGTCGTCGGATGCACGGCTCAGCGCCGCGTCACGGACGAGATCCTCAGCCATGGCGGCGGCACCCTGATGCTTGAGCCGTCCCCGAGGCGGCGCCACCTTGCCGGGACCTTTCGCGTTGGACATGGCCATTCCGGTGTGCAACTCCTCAATCGCTTCGCCAAGGCACGTGGAATACCCCGACATTTAAGACAATGCGCTGCCGACTAACAGCTCTCGTGATGCGTCCCTGCATCGAAGCGTCCCCGGATCCCGGCCGCTCCTTCGCGACTTGGGGGCTGCTTAGTAAGAGCAGCGTAGTTGGACTTCTCGTACGCATCAGGATGAAAGCGCAGCAGCCTCGGCGGCCCTAACCCGCAAGCGGACCCGGGCCCCGACCGCGGCGAGCCGGTGTACCGCAGTGTTCATGCATACACTAGAACACATGTTCGACCCCGTGGCGCCATCGACAGCCCTGGAGCGTGCTCGCGCTGCGCTTCAGTCGGTCGAGCGTCGTGTCGGGGTCGAGCACCGCGACCAGGTCGTCGAGCTCGCCCCGGCCTCCCCCGCTCCCCTGACCGAGTTGCTGCCAGACGGCGACCTGCCTACCGGGGCAGCGGTCACCGTCCGGGACTCGGCGAGCCTGATGTGCTGGCTCCTGGGTGCCACGCAGCGCGACAGGTGGGTGGCCATGGTCGGCTGGCCCGAGCTCAGCCCGCTGGCGTTGGCCGAGGCCGGCGTCGACCTGGAGCGCGTCGTCGTCGTGCCCGACGCGGGCGGCCGTACGGCCGATGTCCTCGCCGCGCTCCTGGACGGCGTTGAGATCGTCGTCCCCGGCCCCCGCGCCCGGCTCACAGCGAGCGAGCGACGTCGGCTCCTGGTCCGGGCGCGCCGGCGCGCCACCACGATCCTGTCGCCGATGCACTGGGACGGCGCAGCGTTCATGCTCGACGTCGAGCAGACCAGGTGGAGTGGCCCTGACCACGGTGACTTCTGGCTGCGCGAGGCCCGCCTGTCCGTGGTCCGCCGCTCACGCGCCGACGGCGCTGGCGCCCGCTTCGAGGTCGCCCGGGACGGCACCACCGCACCGACCGCGCTCGCCACGCGAGCCGCAGCCCGCCGCCGGGCGGGGTGACGCCGTGGTCTACGACCTCCCGTGCCTCATCAACGATCTGCCCGCGGCCGCCTTCGGAGACGTTCCGGTGAACCCCTCCTACCCCTGAGCCCCGCCGCCGCGCCGACCCGTCTGCGCAGGTCGGACCGTGCGAGCGGGGTCACGGGCACGCCATCGGGCGGAACTAAACCTTCGTCCTCGTTCCGGTCGGCCGGCACCAGCACGACGTCCCTGACATACACCCACTTGGCTGATCTATCGGATCCGCCCGGCCACCCTCATGGCTGTGGGCCGGTGCTGAGCGCGCACCTAGCAAGGGATACGGGCGCTACCCCGGCGCCCGCGACCCGAGCAGGGAGCCATCATGACGATCCCCATTCGGCAGAGCCTGGAAGGCGTGTTCCTCACCGGGCTACGGCCCGGCACCACACGATCCGGCACACCGGTGCTGCGCGCCCGCGTACGCGCCCAGCAGTGGCGGCACGAGGGCGAGACGTTCACACCCCAGGAGCCGATCACGTGCGACCTAGTCGTGTTCCACGAGTCGACCCAGCGCGCCCGGACACGGTTCCGGCCCGGTGACGCTTTCATCGCCTCGGGACACGTCAACACCTACGACGTCACCCGCGACGGGCAGACGGCGCGGCGCGAGGAGTTCGTCGCGCGCCGGCTCGGGCACGACGCCGCCCGCACCCGGTACAAGGTCACCCGCACCCGCCGCCGACTCCGTCCGGCCATCGCACCGGCTGGGCAGCCCGGTTCTGGGCGTGCGTCGTGAACGGCCCCGACGAAGCATCCGGCGCCGATCCGATCGAACCTGACCTGCCCGGCTCAGACCCACAGGACGAGCACCTGGCCATACCGGACGATGTGCCGAACGACCCCTCCCAGATCACGCTCCTGCGGATGCTCGGCTGGCGCCCCGGAGACCCATTGCCCGACGTCGAGGGCCTGGATGACGCAGTGGACGAGGTCGTCGAGGAGACCGGTCCGTTCGCCGCGAGCCTTGCAGCAGCCCGGGACCTGGACAGAGCCGCGACGGCCCCGGATGCTGACCTGCTGCTTCCGGCGGAGCCGGAGCCTGTGGTGCCGATCAACTGGAACACGTTGGACGCGGACCGGGCCGAGCAGGAGTGGTGGCAGCTGGACGCGTTCGTGTACTGGCTGCGCGACGACTTCGGTCTGACGCCGCAGGAGCTCCCGCCGATGTGGCACCGGCACCCCGAGATGGTCTGGGAGCTGTCAGCGCTGCGCACCTCATGGCTGGCCGGGCATGCCGAGGACGCCCACCCAGGGGCACCGCTGATGTGGCTGCGCGACCTGGGCGACTGCCGGCGCCGGCTACGGGACTGGGTCCAACGGTGCGGCACCACGCTGACCGAAGACCGCCCCACCCGGCTCACCACCTGGCCCGGGGAGGAAGCCGCCACCAGCCCGACCCCTGTCACGGTCACCGACCGGGCCGCGGACTTCGCCATCTTCGTCGCCGACGACATCGACCGGCGACGCCGCATCGAGGCAGAGGCGCAGGCGGAGATCGATCAGGTCCGCGCCGAGCGGGTCGGCCGGCTGCGCCGGTCCTGGGCTTTGCCCATGGCCGACACGGAGGACGTCGCACCCGACTCAGTGGCGTCCGACGTCGCGGATGAGGAGGACCGGTCATGACCACCGCATCGCACATACAGCTTGCTCGGGAACGGGCAGACATCGCTGCCGTGACCGTGCACGCTCACGCGGACGCCACCGGTGCGCACGCTCAGCTCGCGCCCATGGTCTGGGACCTGCTGCGGGGCCTGGGCGCCCCGGTCGGCGGTCGGGCGCTGGCCTTCGGCGTGGACCCGCAGGTCCTCCTGACCGGCGACCCGAACCGGCCCCAGGCTCGCGACAATGACGGGTTCCCGATCCACGATCGGTGGCAGGGCCCCGTACCGGAGGCCAAGCCGGATGCCTACCGTGACGCGTTCCCGGTCACCCGGTACCCCTTGAGGCTGGCTACCACTCGGCCGTTCGACGTCGCGGTGGCGTCGATGCCGTACAGCGACATCCACCTGCGCAGCCGTGAGGCCCGCGCGATGCGACTGCACAGCTTCCACGTCCAGGCCATCGAAGCACTGGATGGGCTGGCACCGGGCGGCCATGCCGTGTTTTTGGCCAACCACATGGTCCTGGACTACCCGGGCCTTCGCCCCGAGAAGTGGACACGTCTTCGTGTGGTCAGGCGGCCAGCCGTAGCGTAGCCGGGTCGGTTTCGTGTTCGT
>NZ_BAAGRP010000045.1:0-3564 GCF_054782895.1 Promicromonospora xylanilytica | reverse complement strand
CAACGAAGCATCCCGGCGGTGGCCGCCCCACGTCCAGGCATCACCCCAGGTCAACGACCAGATCTACGGCTGTAGTACTAGCCGCAACTGAGGTACACGTCCGATCTCGATGAGGCGTTTGACCTCTTCAAACTGAGCGATCACCAGTTCGAGGCGCTGCATTGCGGCCTACCTCCCGTGTTAGCGGATTTGCGTGTGACCCGGTTATTCGGTGGTCATACCGGCCTGCTTGGCCTCCCGTATTCGTAGACCGGCAGTCGTGCCGCCAGGACGTCGAAGTGAGGTAAACCCTTCCAGTCCTCGCGGTCTCCGATGACGTACAGGCGGTGCTTCGCCCGCGACACGGCAACGTTGAGCAGGTTGGGCCGTGTCGCGGCCCAGGTCCGCGCGCCCGTTGTGCCTCCGCCCAGGACGAAGATCACCGCTGGTGCCTCCTTGCCCTGCGAGACGTGCACGGTGCCGCACGTCACGCCTTTGCCGAACTTGCGGCGAACCAGTGGGCGGAGCCGGTCCGCGGCAGCCCGGAACGGACTGACGACGAGCACGTCCTTCGGCTGCAGGCCGTGTCGCGCCATGAGTCCGCGCAGCACCCATGCGGCTGCGTCGCCCTCGGCGGGGATCCAGTTGCCGTTCGCCTCACCGTGCACGTCGATCCAAATGCTCTCGCGCACGGGTCTGTCCAGCACTGGTGGCTCGGGCTCCTCCTTGTCGAGAGGGAGGGTTCCAAGCTTGTCGTCGCGGCCGGGCTCGCCGTGGAGCATGAGGCCGTCGTAGACGGCGTCGTTCACGACCGAAAACATCGGCTCGTCGCAGCGACGGTGCACTCGAAGCGGTGAGCCGACCCACAGCGGCTCGCCGTCGCGGTGCAGGTTCGTGCCGAGCACGGTGACCCGGTCGGCAAGCGTTTGGACGGACTGCCGCTCGGGTAGCCATGTGTTGGTGACATCGTGGTGGTCACGTAGCCGGGCCTGGGTAGTGTGCAATGCGGTCACGACGGGTTCGAGCTGAAGCGGGTCGCCAACGGCGACAACGCGCTGAGCACGCCAGATCGCACCGGCCGCGTCCTGCGGGGCGGCTTGACCAGCCTCGTCGATCAAGAGCCAGCCGAACGCCTCGGCGCCTACATTCGGCAGCATTCGGGAGACAGAGGCGAACGTGGAGGATGCGACCGGGGCCAGCAGAAACAGTCCCTGCCAGGCGGCCAGCACGGCATCGGGCGGCGCCGTGCGAGGCGCAGTGCCGCGCACGACGTCCATGGCCGCGCCGAGTAGCGCTCGTGCGTGGCTCCCGGCACGGACTAGGAACACCCGGTGCAGGTCGAGCGCTGCGAGGAAGACATCCGTCCGGGCCTCGTTCCAGCGAGGGTCGAGCCACGGCGCGTAGCGTTCCCGGATGCCTTCGTCCGAGTGCCATGCGTCATTGGGCACGTGCAGACCCGGATCCGCACCGGTCATGTCGGCCTGGGCGGCGTCGACGGTAGCCAGCGTGTCCGCAAGGGTCTGCTTGGCATCGTGCTGAGCGCGGGTCGCCGCGCCGAGCGCGACACCAGCATGCGCAACGGCGTCCTGCGCGGCACATAGCGTGGCGGTGGTCCGTTCTTCGACGCCCTCAGCGTCCCGTTGCCGGTCAGTGAGTGGCCCGTCCTCGGCGTGCCAGCGCCGCGCGGCCGCGCCGAGCGTGAACACGACCTCCCACCACGGCGGACGTGCTTCGCGGTGCTCACGTCGTCGTCGACGGGCGGTCTTCGCCGTCTTCGTGGCCTGCTCGTGCGCTGCCTCCGCGGGTCCGACGACGGCCTGGGCGCGCTCAAGCGCCTCTCTCGCCTGCCTGCTCGCTTCGGTGGCTTGCTCGTGAGCGACTCTCAGGTTGGGCACGGACTTGAGAGCCTCGTGGGCCCGTTGCCGCTCGGTCCGGATCGTCTCCTCGACAGCGACTGCCGATCGGAACGTGTCGACCGCCTGCTTCCAGGTGATGGGCCCGGTGAGAGCGTGCTGCTCGGTGAGCCAGTCCATCAGGCCGGGTTCTCCCCGTGTTGCCTCTGCGTCCTTTCCTTTCTTCTTGTTCTTCGGGGTGAACCACAGGTGGTTGACGAACGCTCCGCGGTTCCTCTAGTTCCCGAGTGTCGCAGCAAGCAGGCCCCACGCCTCCGGCGCGGTGTTGATCGGCCCTTTATAGGCGGCGCGGAGCAATCGTGTGGCGTGCTCACGCAGGTAGTCGGCTTCGCGCCAGGGATCTGCAATGTTCTGTCGGTCCGGTAGCTCGCGCGTGACATTCTCGACCGCGCCGTTGTTTGACGAGGCGACCAGGATCTCGAACCCGGTCAGCTCCGGCACCAGCCTGGGGAACCGGATCGGCTTGGAACCGATGTCCCAGCCCGTCCAGCTCCCGGCGATGAATCCGTCGCGCGGCGAAGCCAGCGCGGCGAGCTGACGGGCACGGTCCACGACGGTCGCCGCGACCAGGTCGCGCAGCATCGTCGTCTTGCCCGTACCCGGCGGGCCGTTTACTCCGAACAGACCGGCCTCGTCGCAGAGACGAGCGCGGATCTGATTGACGGCGAGCTGCTGCGAGGTCACTAGGGAGTGCTCTGGGTCCGCAGGCCAGCGTCCCGCCGGGATGTTCGCCGGGGCGAGCAGATCGAGCACGCTGTCGAGGTTGGTCGCGGCCCGCACATCGAACCGCGCGGAGGGGTCGGGCTGGTCGGTCAGGTACGCGTCGAGGGTGGCCCCAACACCGCCGCCGGCCGCGGATCCTGCGACGCGATCCAGGTCTTCCGCGACGAAGCTGTTCAAGAAGTCCGTGTCCTGCTGCTGGTCGGCGTACCGGATGTCGACCGGGTCCGCCTGAGCTCGCACCGCATGCGGTGTCAGGACGCCTTCGACTCCCAAGGCGTCTGCGATCATCCCGACCAGCTCGTGAACAAGGCCAGCCGCCACCGGCAGGCCCCCCTGGGGGATTGGAAGACCTCGACCGCGCAAGACACGCGCCTGGGTGTCATCCCAGACCTGAATCCGGGCAGCGACTCGAGTCAGGATCCCCTTGACGGCCTCGTCGAAGCCCTCCAGCCAGTCGGCTGACGCTGGGCCGGGGGAGAGCGTGCGGCCCAGCGCCCATCCCGCCTGCGAGATGGTGAATGTGTCCAGCAGCAGGCGTCCTCCAGGCGACACGGCGACTGCGAATAGTGCGCTGTCGCCGCGTGGTGTGCGTTCGTCGACATCGCGCCCGTCCTCACCGAACGCGTCGGCGAGCGTTCGATAGAGGCGGTCCAGCGAGAAAACACCGCCGTAGAGCGTGTACCGCCACACTTTGTCAGGGTCGAGATCGACCAGACGCAGCTCGTGACCCGGCTCCCACGGCGTGGGGCCGGCCGGGGCGACGTCGTAGCGCCGCTCGGACTCGTCAGCGTTCTTTACCTGCTGTACCTCGGCGTCCGGGGGTTTCACCGTCTGCGCACTGAAGTACTCGACCGACCGCCAGAACCGGAGGATCCGGGCCTGCCGCTCCGACCGGGTCTCGGCAGAGTCAGGTCCGGCCCTTCTTAACGGATCTCTGACAATGTTGTCT
>NZ_BAAGRP010000044.1:0-1721 GCF_054782895.1 Promicromonospora xylanilytica | reverse complement strand
CCCGACTTGGCTCACGTTTTCGGGTACTCGGTGATGGTGGGTCGGTGACCTGGGCGGATGCTCGCTGAAGTGGGCGGTGGTGCGCACTAATCGGGGTGCCTATGGTGCTCGTCGTGGCGTATGTGCGGACGGTGAAGACGGCCTCGGGGGCTCGGGCTGTGCAGATCGTGCACTCCCAGCGCGGGGGCGCCCGGGATATCGAGCACCTCGGGTCGGCCCATACGGACGCGGACTGGGAGCTGCTCGTCGCGGCGGCGCGGCAGAAGATCGCCGCCGGGCAGGGTGAGCTGGACCTGCGGCTGCCCGACAGCCCGGCGAACGCTGGTGGGCCGTTGCCGATCACGGGGTCGCGGATGGGCGTGCTCGTCGATGCCCTGGAGCACGCCTACCGTGCCCTGGGGTTCGAGCGGGCCGCACGCCAGGACGAGGTGTTCAAGCAGCTCGTCCTGGCGCGGATCATCGAACCGACCAGCAAGCTCGACTCGCTGCGGGTGCTGGCCGAGGCCGGGATCGACGCGCCGTCGTATGCGACGCTCAAGCGGCGGCTGCGCGTCTACGCGGGCCTGCCGGCAAGAGGCTTGCCCCCGATCGCCCTCGACGACGACACCGACGAGGCCGAGGCGACCACATCGCTGGTCGTGGACCCGGCCGGTGGGTCATGGCGGGCCAGGCTGGCGAAGGCGTGCGCCGAGCATGTGGGCCTGGGGCCGGCGACGTACTGCTTGTATGACGTCACGACGCTGCACTTCGAGACCCACGAGGGCGACGGGTTCCGCGAGTCCGGGTTCTCCAAGGAACGACGCCTGGAGCCGCAGATCACCGTCGGGCTCCTCACGGACCAGGCCGGGTTCCCGCTCATGGTCCACGCGTTCGAGGGCAACCGCGGCGAGACGACCACGATGGTGCCGGTGCTGCAGGCGTTCATGACCGCCCACCAGCTGACCGACATCGTGATCGTCGCCGACGCGGGCATGATCAGCGAGGCGAACTGGCGCGCGATCGAGGCCCTCGGCTGGTCCTTCGTCCTCGGCGCACGCATGACCGACATCCCGATCGTGGTCCAGAAGTGGCGTGAGCAGCATCCCGACCAGCAGATCCCGGACGGGCACGTGTTCACCCGCCCCTGGCCCGCCGCACCCTCGGACAAACGACGCGACCACACGTACTACTACGCCTACTCCGCCGCACGCGCCAAGCGGACCCTGCACGGGATCGACGAGCAGGTCCGCAAGGCCGAGCAGGCCGTCGCCGGGAAGACCTCGATCAAGCGGAACCGGTTCGTGAGACTCACCGGCGCGACCAAGACCGTCAACCGCGACCTGGAGACCCGCGCCCGCGCGCTGGCCGGCATCAAGGCCTACGTCACCAACCTGGACGACCCGAGCGCCGAGCACGTCATCGCGACCTACTCCGCGCTGCTCAACGTCGAGAAGTCCTTCCGGATGACGAAGTCCGACCTTGCCGCCCGCCCCGTCTTCCACCACGTCCGCCACAGCATCGAGGCGCACCTGACGATCGTGTTCGCCGCCCTGGCCGTGTCCCGCTGGATCGAGAACAAGACTGGCTGGTCCATCAAGAAGTTCGTCACGACCACCCGCCGCTACCGCGAAGTCACCATCGCCGCAGGCGGGCAGACGATCACCGCCGCCGACCCCCTGCCCGACGACCTCCAGGCGGCCATCGACCTCATCCACCGCCCGCACTAAATGAGCCAAGTCGGG
>NZ_BAAGRP010000043.1:0-1708 GCF_054782895.1 Promicromonospora xylanilytica | reverse complement strand
TTGATTGCGAGTCACACGCGCCGAGCAGGGCAACGCCAGCCTGACCAGCCGATCCCAGACCAGCCACTTGAAGACTGACAGTTTATCTGGGTAGTGAGTAGCCGGGAGGAGCTTCACCTCCCGGCTACTCACGAGGAGACTGCTGAAGAACCGGTGTTTCTGTCCGCAGGGGATGTGGGCGGCGGGCGGATCGCCACGATACGGCAGTCTGTGCGGCATCAAGGTCAGCACCCCGAGGGTGCGACTGCGTGGGTCGGTCCGCCCGCCTGAACCCATCGTGAGCCCGTGACGGGACGGTTGTCCACAGGTTGCGGGCGGCGGGCCGGCTGTCAGGCCAGCGCCCAGGTCCCGGATCGGTGTTCGAGGCCGAGGGCGAGCAGACGGTGCAGGTTTCAGACCGGCGGTCCGGGTCAGCAGCCCCCTTGCTACGCATTTTCGGCAGGGACCGTCTCGTCTATGGCAGCGTGCGCTTGTCGATGGGCGGGGTTTTGGTCGCGCAACGGCTGGTGCCTGCCTGCGGGTGCTGCCCTTCACTGAAGTTGTGCTCACGCGTGTACGACGAAGGTGCCAGACCCCTCCGGGGGTCTGGCACCTTGGTCGTAGCAGGGTCTGCGGACCCGCTCAGTGCACGTTCCGGTTGCGATGTTCCTCCAGCCTTTTGCTCAGGGCCTCTCGTGGTCGGTGGTCAGTGCGGCCAGGATGCCCAGCACCGTGGCGGCGCCGTGCTGGGCGAGGGCGCCGGTGACGTGGTCGGCGGCCTTGCGGACCTGTGCGGGGGCGTGGCCCATCGCCACGCCCCACGCGGCCCAGACCAGGGCTTGCAGGTCGTTGATGCTGTCGCCGATGGCGAGCGTGTCCGCGCGATCGATCCGCAGGCGTCGGCGCACGGTCTCCAACGCCGTCGCCTTGGACACCCCGGGCGGGGTGACGCCGATCCAGTCGGCACCGGCCGGCGTCGCCGTCAGCCCGGCCGCGCGCAACGGGCCGATCAGGCTGTGCGCGCCCGGTGCGCGCAGCACGATCCGCGGGGAGGCCAGCGCGCCCAGCTCGTGGACCGGCAGCACGGTCTGCTCACCACGCAGCAGGCCTGCAGGGAAGGGCTCGGAGACGTAGTAGCCGACATCGATCTCTTCCACGGCGATCGCAAGGCCAGACAACCGGGCCTCGAGGGCGCAGGACACCACCTGGCGGGCGTCGAGCGTGCGCACGTCGGCCAGGTCGAGCCTGTACCCGTCCGGCGTCAGGCGCGCGATCACGGCGCCGCTGGACGCGATCGCCCACCCCTCCTCCAGGCCGAGCACAGCAGCGATCGGCACCACCCCGGCCAGCGACCGCCCGGAGGCCAGCACGACATGATGCCCAGCAGCGCGCACCGCACCCACAGCCGCGACGGTAGGGGCGGGCACGTCCAAGCGGGCACTGGCGGTCAGGGTGCCGTCGATGTCCAGCGCGACCAGAACCGGCCTCGAACCCGCCCCGAAGGACGGCACGGGCGGGACTATCGGAGTCGGGGTTGATGTTGGTGTCATGAGCGATCCCAAGAAGAGTCGGTGCCGGACTGATCCGATTCTGTCGGCTTTCACACGGAACCCGCCACCCGAGCACCGCCGCACCCCCTCGGCCGGCGGGCCTTCGCCCCGAGAAGTGGACACGTCTTCGTGTGGTCAGGCGGCCAGCCGTAGCGTAGCCGGGTCGGTTTCGTGTTCGT
>NZ_BAAGRP010000042.1:0-1497 GCF_054782895.1 Promicromonospora xylanilytica | reverse complement strand
TCGATGGCCTGCTTGGCACCCGTGGTGAACTCCTCGTAGGACTGCTGGAACTTGCCCGAGGCCTGGTCCGTCTGGAAACCAGAAGCCACCAGGTTGTTCACCTGCGAGGACAGGTTCTGCAGCGTGTCCATGATCTGCTGCTGACCGTTACGCAGCTGACCCGCGGTACCCCGAAGCTCCTCGTAGGTCACATTCATGTTCGCCATGAGTAATCCCCTTCTCGATCTGAATCCGGCCGACCCCCACGGCCGGTCCGACTGCCCACACACTAACGGCGTCCCCGGAACCCGGCGATGGGCACCAGTACCCATCGGCAACCGATGGGCGACGTGCTCCGCCAGACGTCCACCAGGGTGCGGTCTCGCTGGACGAGCGTAGCGGCCTGCTTCCGGCAATGCCCGCAATCTCCGCTCGGTCAGGCCGACGCTCGTACCCGGCCCGACGAGCAGGTCATGGCTGGCGGGCGCGCCTCGCACGCTGCTTCCTGAGCTGCCGCAGGCGCTTCGCGCGGTCCGCGGCAGACAGGTCCATGACCCCGCCGTCGCCCACCTGGCCGGTGTCCTGCGACGAGGGAGCGGCACGGAACGCCCGCAGCCCCAGCACCAGCGAGATCCCGAGAAGCACGACCGTGATGATCCAGAAGATCAGGTGTGCGACGTCAGGAATCCCGGGCATGACTGCGCCGATCGCCGTCGACCAGGCAAGGCCCGCGGGCAGCATCGCGAGGAGCATGCGCCCGTTCCAGCCCCAGCCCGCCTGGTAGAACCGCATCACGCGGTCCGTGAGCCGCGTGGGTCGCACCGGCTGGAGGGACAGTGCGATGTCGCCGGCGGTCGGCGGGCCGAACGTGCTCCCGCGGAACCCGTATGCGGTGAACGACAGCTTCTCGCCCGCATAGGACGGCCGCAGGGACCGTGCGACGTAGACGAACGAGAGCACCGCCAGCGGCCAGGACGCGGTCAGGACGTGCCACCCGCCGGGCCCGATGACGGCGGCCAGGAAGACCGCGCCGACGAGGAGCGTGATGGCTTGTCCGACAGGGACGGTGTCACCACCCCGTCCCCCGGTGAGCAGAGCCTCCGGGTCGTCGTACGCGATCCCGGCGATCGAGCCCACCAGGAGCGCGACCGCGACGAGCCAGATCGACGACCAGACCAGTCCGACCAGCAGGTAGCCGAACGGTCGCAGGACCAGGGCTCCGGTGCTCGGTCGCTCCCCGTCGTTCGTCGACCGACTCGGATCTCCCACGACCAGCCCCGGCATGGTTCCTCCCCCTGAGCGCCTCACTGCTCGGCAACGCTAACGAGCGGCGCATCCCCGTGCCATCGGGAGAGGCACCAGCGGGAAAACCGTCGGGGGCGGTTCTGGACCGTAGTCCGGAACCACCCCCGCGAACCCGTACGGAGTACGGAGACTCAGATGCCCGAGGCGAGCTGCTGGTCCGTGTCCTGCAGCGTCTGAGCGGCCTGCTCGAGGAACGAGGCCATACCCTCGATA
>NZ_BAAGRP010000041.1:0-1462 GCF_054782895.1 Promicromonospora xylanilytica | reverse complement strand
GCTAGTACTACAGCCGTAGATCTGGTCGTTGACCTGGGGTGATGCCTGGACGTGGGGCGGCCACCGCCGGGATGCTTCGTTGCTTGTGTGGAACAAGAAGTCCGTGGCGGTGGCCGCGGCCAATAGCGTAGACGCTCCAGCGTGGCAGGCCGAGTTCGAGACGGCGTTCGGGCAGGTCGCGGCCCGGTTCGCACGCCGAGACGCCCGTGGCGTGGCGCGGGATCTGCTGGCAGGGCTGCTCGCTCCGTTGGAGCGGAAGAACTGCTGGACGATCGCCGAGCACGTCGGCCACAAGAGTCCGCACCGGCTCCAGCACCTGCTCGGGCGCGCGGTCTGGGACGCCGACGAGGCGCGTGACGACGTGCGTTCCTACGCGCTCGGGCACCTGGCCGATCCGGGCGCGGTGCTCGTGGTCGACGAGACCGGCGACCTGAAGAAGGGCACCAGGTCGGTCGGCGTGCAGCGGCAGTACACCGGCACCGCGGGCAGGATCGAGAACGCGCAGGTCGCGGTATTCCTGACCTACGCCGCGCAGCGTGGGCACACGTTCATCGACCGGCGCCTGTATCTGCCCGAGTCCTGGACCGGTGACCAGGCCCGGCGCGAGCTGGCGGGCGTGCCCGACGACGTCGTGTTCGCGACCAAGCCGCACCTGGCCGCGACCATGATCACGAACGCCGTCCAGGCCGGGACACCGGCGAGGTGGGTCGCCGGGGACGAGGTCTACGGCGCCGACCCGTACCTACGCGCCACCTGCCGGCGGCTGGGCCTGGCCTACGTGCTGGCGATCGGCTCCAACCGTGTGGTGCCGACCGGCGCCGGACCGCTACGCGCCGACAAGGCCACCGACCGGGTCCCGGACGGGGCCTGGTCACGGATGTCGTGCGGCGACGGGTCCAAAGGACGACGCTGGTACTCCTGGGCGCTCCTCGAGCTGGAACCCGAGGTCGACGGATCGGACCTCGGGTCCGGTCACCACAGCCTGCTGGTACGTCGCAACGACACCACCGAAGAGCTGGCCTGGTACCGCTGCTGGACCCCACGACCGGTCGCGATCGGCGACCTGGCCCGCGTGGCCGGACGCCGGTGGACCGTCGAGGAGAACTTCCAGGCAGCCAAGTCCCACACCGGCCTGGACGAGCACCAGGTCCGCAACTGGAACTCCTGGCACCGATGGACCACCCTGGCGATGCTCGCCCACACCTTCCTGACCATCCTGGCCGCCGTCATGAACGACACCGAGCCCACCGACGACACCGCCGGCCTGATCGCGATCACCCTCGGCGAGGCACGACGGCTGTTCACCACCCTCGCACCGCTCACCACGACCACCACTGCGCGAGTCCTGGCCTGGTCAAAGTGGCGACGCCGACACCAACACCGCGCCCGACGAGCCCACTACCAACGACGCGAAGGCAGCATCAGCGCAGCCCACAGACCCGATCTACGGCTGTAGTACTAG
>NZ_BAAGRP010000040.1:0-1429 GCF_054782895.1 Promicromonospora xylanilytica | reverse complement strand
GGGAGCAGGCATGATGCACATCCTTCCCTGCAACGCTCCTCAGCGCCGCAGATCATGTGACACCTACCCGCGCATCAGTCCCGAACGAACACGTCACGCGGTACGGCGCGGAACGCTGATTGGATCGCTGGATCGTCGAGCTCACCCTCCTCGATGAGTTCTGTGACCATCTGCTCGCGCAGTGCCTCTGCGCTTGGCGCGACCGGCGCAGGTGCATCGTCGATTTCTGTTCGGGCGAGGTCGGGCTGGGTCATTCAGGCCTTCTTTCGGTTGCTGCGGCGAGGTTGGCGTGGAGGTGGTCGATCGATGTGGTTCCTGGAATCGGTAGGACAGCGGGCGATTGATCCAGGAGCCATCTGATGGCTTCAGGCGCACCGCCGTTGCGAGCGAGCGTTCCGGCACTGAGTGGTGCGTATGGCACGAACGCCAGACCGTGCACGGTGCAGTACTCCAGGACAGCGCGATCTCCTTCGAGATGGTTGAACTTGTTCTGCACGGCGGCGATGGGCGTGATCGCTCGGGCCGCCTCGACCTGGGTGACGGTGGCCTTGGATACCCCGATGTGCCGGATCTTGCCCTCCTCCCGGAGGGCGGCGAGTTCGCCGAGCTGGTCGGCAAGCGGCACGTGGGGGTCGATGCGGTGCAGGTAGTACAGATCGATCCGGTCCAGGGCGAGGCGGCGCAGGCTCATCTCGACGCACTGACGCAGGTACTCCGGGCGGCCTACGGGAGCCCACCGGTTCGGACCCTGCCGGGTCATGCCGCCCTTGGTCGCGATGACCAGGTCGTCCGGGTAGGGGTACAGGGCCTTGCGCATCAGGCGTTCGCTGGTCTCGGGCCCGTAGGCGTCGGCGGTGTCGATGTGGTTGACCCCGAGGTTGACTGCCTCGCGTAGGACTGCCTTGGCGCCGTCCATGTCGGCTGGGTGGAACCAGTGGCCCGGGCCGGTGATCTGCATGGCGCCGTACCCGATGCGGCGGACGGGGAGGTCCCCGCCGATGCTGAACGTCCCGCCCAACTCGGCGGGTGCGGGTGCGGTGTTGGTCATGAGGCCTCCTTCAGGTCGCGCGGGACCTGAAGCACGAGCGCTGCCGCCCGCTCGGCGACGGTCGCCGTGTCCAGGCTGGTGGTGTCGATGTGCTCGATCCGGGCGTTGGTGCGGGTGAGCCGGTCGGCGGCCTCGCGGAAGTAGGTCACTTCGCTTACGGTCGCGTCGGGCCGGTCGTGGTAACGGTTGTGCGCTCCGCGCTGAGTCAGGCGGGCCCGGACGACGCCGGATGCGGCGGTCAGCAGGATCGTCAGGTCCGCCTGGAGGACCGGTGTGTTGATGGTGTCGAGGAAGGTGACGGGGCTTCACCCCGTTTGGTGGACACGCTGATACTGGATCGTGGATCCAGAGGAAGCGAGTTTGATCCGCATGGCTATGAAG
>NZ_BAAGRP010000039.1:0-1400 GCF_054782895.1 Promicromonospora xylanilytica | reverse complement strand
CAAAGACGCTTCTATGTTCGTCAAGCCGTAGCGGCGAGTGCGTTTGTCCTGGTCAGGAGCCTGTGCAGGTTGCGGGTGAGGTAGCGCTTGAGCTGGCGGCGGATTGACCGGATTGTCTTGCCTTCGGCGGTTCGGCGTGCGGCGTAGTCCTGGGTCGTGTCGTGCATGCGTAGTCGTGTCATGACCACGACGTGCAGGGCGTGGTTGAGCCGTCGGTCGCCGCCGCGGTCGAGGCGCTGGTAGTCGCTGTGGTTGCCGGAGGCGGCGGGGATCGGCGCGGTGCCGGCGATGCGGGCGAACGCGGCTTCGGAGCGGACGCGGCCGGGGTAGGCCCAGGCGGCGAGGATGACGGCGGCGCAGTAGGGGCCGATGCCGGGCTCGTCGAGCAGGTCGGGGGCGTGTGCGGCCACGAGGTCGCGCAGGGTCTTCTCGTTGTCCTTGAGCTCGTCGTGCAGTTCCAGGGCGCGCGCGGCGAGACGGGCTGCTTCGGTCCGGGCGTACTGCTGGTCGAGGGGGTCGGTGGTGCGCCTGCGCCAGGCTTTGACGGCGCGGATCTGGGCCATCGTGAGCGGCTTGCGGGCGTCGATGCCCAGGTCATGGGTGCGCAGCAGCGCGGTGAGCGCGTTCAGGTGCGCGGTCTTGTCCTTGGCGAGCCGTTCGCGGGCGGTGGTCAGGACCTGCATCGCGCCGGCGACTTCCCCGGCCCGGTAGTCGCGCAGCAGGTCAGCGGGTTGGCCGAGGACGGAACGCGCCGCGGCCTGGGCGTCCAGGATGTCCGTCTTGGCCTTCCCCTTGCCGCGGACCGGGGTGGGCGCCTCGACCACGCGGTAGCCCAGGCCCGCGAGGTGCCCGGCGGCCAGGCGCCCGTAGGAGCCGGTACCTTCCATGCTGATCAGCACAGCCTGCGGTGTGTCGATCGTGCGGCGGGCGACCCAAGCCGACGCGCGGGCCAGGCCGGCCGCGGTGGTCGGGAACTCCTGGGTGTCGACCACCGCGCCCGTGAGGGTCTCGATGATCGCGTAGACGTGGTTACGGGCATGGGTATCGATCCCGACGACGAACAGGTAGACCTGCGCGACGGGTACTGCTTCTGCGAGCATGGACACTGCGATGTTCCTCCCGAGCGTGGACGTCGTGACCGGCGTCGGCCTGGGTAGGAGTCACCTGGAGGCGTAACTGTCATGGGCCACAACCCGTGCAGGACACAGGTCGGGCATGCTTCTGATCAAGCCATCAAGGTGGGCCAGGCCGGCGTCGGCCCGCCCGCCGCGCGGACATGTCTTTGACAAGACACCCCGGAACAAACCGGAGATCAAGTTGATTGCGAGTCACACGCGCCGAGCAGGGCAACGCCAGCCTGACCAGCCGATCCCAGACCAGCCACTTGAAGACTGACAGTT
>NZ_BAAGRP010000038.1:0-1370 GCF_054782895.1 Promicromonospora xylanilytica | reverse complement strand
GGGGCTTCACCCCGTTTGGTGGACACGCTGATACTGGATCGTGGATCCAGAGGAAGCGAGTTTGATCCGCATGGCTATGAAGAACTATCCGGAGGAGTTCAAGGCCGATGCTGTGGCCTTGTACGAGTCCACACCCGGGGCGACGATCAAGGGGATCGCCCGGGACTTGGGCGTCTCGCGAGAGACGTTGCGGTTATGGGTGCGCCGCGCGGCTGAGCAGCGCGGGCAGGCCGCCGTGACGGCCGGTCCGGCAGCGGGCACGACGCCCGGCGAGCCGGCGGTGCGTTCCGGTGGCCGGGTCGGGCAGCTGGAGGCACGGGTCGCCGAGCTCGAGGCAGCCAACGCTCGCCTGGAGGCTGACAAGCGCAAGCTCGCCACCGAGCGGGAGATCCTGCGCAAGGCCGCGAAGTATTTCGCGGGAGAGACGACCTGGTGAGCCGCTTCCAGTTCGTCGCCGAGCACCATCCCACCTACTCGGTGAAGCGGCTGTGCCAGGTTCTTGAGATCAACCGGTCGAGCTACTACAAGTGGCGCGACGGTGCCGCTGGTCGTGCCGCCCGGGCCAGGGCTGATGCCGGGCTGGCGGCACGGATCCGGGCCCTGCTGAAGGAGGATCCGGCTCTTGGCTCGCCGCGGGTCACGACCGAGCTGCGTAAGACCGACCCGGTCGGGCCGCCGGTGAACCACAAACGGGTCGCTCGTGTGATGCGCGAGCACGGCATCGCGGGGATCCGGCTGCGCCGACGGGTACGGACCACGGTCCCGGACCCGTCCGGGCAGAAGGTGGCCGACCTGATCAAGCGGGACTTCACCGCTCCGGCACCCAACCGCCGGTATGTCGGCGACATCACCTACCTGCCGATCGGTGGCGGGCAGTTCTTGTATCTGGCGACGGTGATCGACCTGTACTCGCGCCGTCTCGTGGGCTGGTCGCTGGCCGATCACATGCGCACCGAGCTGGTCACCGACGCCCTGCAGGCCGCCGTAGCCGAGCGGGGTTCGCTGGCCGGAGCAATCTTTCACAGCGACCACGGAGCCCAGTACGGATCGAAGGACTACGCGCAGCTGTGCGGCCGGCTGCAGGTGACTCAGTCCATGGGCGCGGTCGGCACCAGCGCCGACAACGCCCTGGCCGAGTCGTTCAACGCCACGCTGAAACGCGAGACCCTGGCCGGCGCACCCGCGTTCGACGATGCCCGCGCCTGCCGCCTCGCAGTGTTCCGCTGGATCACGCGCTACAACCTGCGCCGACCGCATTCCCGGCTCGGGAACCAGAGCCCCATCGACTACGAACACGAAACCGACCCGGCTACGCTACGGCTGGCCGCCTGACCACACGAAGACGTGTCCACTTCTCGGGGCGAAGGCCC
>NZ_BAAGRP010000037.1:0-1329 GCF_054782895.1 Promicromonospora xylanilytica | reverse complement strand
TGTCAAGCCCCGGGTTTGGTGGAGAGCTGGTTAGTTGGTTTCCAGGCTTGCCGGGACCGGGTGGGCAGCGGCGTGTAGGGCTTCGTGTTCGGCGGGTGGGATGTGTCCGAGCTCGCCGTGCAGACGCCGGTTGTTGTACCAGTCGATGTACTCCACTGTCGCGATCTCGAGGTCGTCCAGGCCGCGCCAGGGCCCGTTGTTACGGACCAGCTCGGCCTTGAACAGCGAGTTGAACGCCTCGGCCATCGCGTTGTCATACGAGTCGCCCTTGGAACCGACCGAGGCCACGGCGCCGGCCTCGGCGAGCCGCTGGGTATAGCGAATCGCTCGATATTGCACTCCACGGTCCGAGTGGTGCGTCAGCCCGGCCAGATCGGCGCCCTCGTGCTGCCGGCGCCAGATCGCCATCTGCAGCGCGTCCAACGCCAGATCCGTATACAACGACGTGGCGACCTGCCACCCGACGATCAGGCGGGAGTACACGTCCAGCACGAACGCCGCATACACCCACCCCTGCGAGGTCCGGACATAGGTCAGGTCCGCGACCCACAGCTCGTTCGGCCGCGTCGCGGTGAAGTCCCGTTCGACCAGGTCGCCGGGTCTGCCGGTCTCCGCCGCGGGCCGGGTCGTGCGCGGGGACTTGTCGCGCAGCAACCCACGCAGCCCGTTCTCGCGCATCAGCCGCTCGACCGTGCACCGCGCCACCCGCGTGTCCTGCCCGCCGCGCTGCCGGTTCAGCTCGTGCCAGACCTTCCGGACCCCGTAGACGCCGTAGTTCTTCTCGTGCACCTCCTCGATCTTCTCGGTCAGCACCCGATCCCGGGCGGCCCTGGCGGACTCGGGCCGGGTCTTGTGGGCGTAGTAGGTCGACGGCGCGATCTCAGCCGGCGTGCCACGCAACGCCTGCAGGACCGGCTGGACGCCGTGAGTGACCTTCTCCTGGTCGACGAACTCGACCTTCATCGCGACGGACGGTCCAGCTCCGCCGCGAAGAAACTCGCCGCGGACTTCAAGATCTGGTTCGCCCTGCGTAGTTCACGGTTCTCCCGCTCCAGCTCCGCGACCCTGGCCGCCTCGGCCGTCGTCGGCCCAGGACGCAGACCCTCGTCCCGCTCGGCACGCGACACCCAGGTCCGCAACGCCTCCGGATGCACACCGAGCTGGTCCGCGATCCGCTTCACCGCCCCGACACGAGCCTGCGGGTCCTGCCGCGCCTCGAGAGCCATCCTCGTGGCCCGCTCACGCAACTCGTCGGGGTACTTCCGTGGTGCAACCATGCTCCAGATCCTTCCGGGTCTTCGATGTCTCCATCAAACCCGGGGCTTGACA
>NZ_BAAGRP010000036.1:0-1310 GCF_054782895.1 Promicromonospora xylanilytica | reverse complement strand
CACCGCCGCCGACCCCCTGCCCGACGACCTCCAGGCGGCCATCGACCTCATCCACCGCCCGCACTAAATGAGCCAAGTCGGGTGAGGTCGCACCGACGAGACGTCCAGCAAGGCCGAGTTCCAAGCCGATCAGCGCGGGGGCCGAGACGGTTAGCGGCCGCCCCAGCAGCTTGCGCCCGGGCCCCAGACTGCCGAGGAGCCTGCGCCGGGACACGTAGTCGTCCCACATCATGCTCGCCGAACGCCGCGCCTGGCACTACCCGGATGCATGACCCAGCTCGCAATGGCTCACCGAACGGGTTATCGCCGACGAAGTCGTCGAACTCCTGACCCGAAGGGCCCGCATTCCGCAAGAACTGCTGCGACAAACAGCACTGGCAGCAACACCGGATTGGCACCGGGGGCGTTAGTTCATCTAGCGCACCGTCAATCACATGCCTGTCGTCCTACTGTGCACTAGGAGGACGGCTCGGCAGACGTTCTCAGAGCCCTATTCAGCGCGTGAGTCGGTAGAACTCCAGGTTGGTGATCATGTGGATGATGCTTGGTAGTTCGGCCAGTCGGCCGCGGTAGCCGGCTGAGAGGATCTTCCACTGTTTGAGCAGGGCGATCGCGCGTTCGACCGGCGCTCGGAGGCTGGCGATGTGCCGGTTCCATGCCTTGTCCTGGGCGCTGCGCGGGACGCCCGTCATCTTCTTCCGCGGGGTCAGGCGGGTGTGCTTGACGTAGGCGGTGTCGGCCAGCACCGCGACCACGCGCTCGGCCCGGGCGGTGGTGATCTGGTCGGCCCACCCGACCTCGTCCAGGGCCCGCGAGTCGTGCCGGGAGCCGCGTACGGGCACGGAGACGTCGGCCAGTGTCCCGTCCCGGAAGGCCGCGACCTGAACGCCCAGCGCCTGCTTCTTGTGCTTGGCATTGAAGTTCGTCGTCCCGGTCCCGGCACGGTTGCCGGTCGGGATCGGGGTGCCGTCGACCAGCACCGTCCCGCGCGCCAGCGCGTCGGCCAGACGGGTGCGGTCCAGTGCGGTGACCTGTCCGAGCAGCGGCAGCAGGTACCGCCAGATCCGCGAGACCGTCGCCTGAGAGACGCCGAACAGATCTCCGGTCAGCTGCTGAGCGAGGTTGTGCCGCGCTTTGAGGAGCACCAGCGTCACCGCTGTGCCGAACGGCAGCACGAAGTCGTACCTCTGGTCCGGTGGCCGGTTCTGGTGGACCTGCCATGCGCGGGCGACCCGACTTGGCTCACGTTTTCGGGTACTCGGTGATGGTGGGTCGGTGACCTGGGCGGATGCTCGCTGAAGTGGGCGGTG
>NZ_BAAGRP010000035.1:0-1298 GCF_054782895.1 Promicromonospora xylanilytica | reverse complement strand
CAGGGCCGCGGCAAAGTCGTGTCTGCTGGAGCGGGGTTGAGGTGGTCTGACCTGCGTCTTTGCTGGTGAGACGGGATGCGCGGGTGCGTCCCGAGACAGGTTGGATCGGAGGTTCCTACGCCAGCCGCTGCCTACCTGCAGGAACACACCCGCGCTCATGTCATCGTCTCGCGCCACCGCCGTGGTGTCCAAGCCCGTCTCATCCGACGTTCTTCTGGTCGAGCTTCTGGCCGGCCTGCCCGACCCGCGCGCCCGGCGCGGACGACGTCACCCAGTTCGGGCGTTGGTGGCCGTGGCGCTGTGCGCGGTCCTGACCGGCGCGAGGAGCTTCACCGCGATCGCAGAATGGGCCCGCGACGCCGGCAGGATCCGGCTACGGCGGCTGGGAATGATGCGGCGGGCCGCGGACGAGGCCACGTTCCGCCGGGTCCTGACCCGGCTGGACCCGGCCGCCCTTCAGGAGGCCTTCGGCGTCTGGGCGCTCACCCGTGCCCGATGCTCGGGCGGGCGGCGCGTCTACGCGATCGACGGGAAGTCGCTGCGTGGCGCGCGGAAGAAGGGCGCCGCCCGCGCGTTCCTCGTCGCGGCCCTCGACCATGCCACCGGGACCGTTGCCGCGCAGACCGCTGTGGATACCAAGGGCTCGGAGATCACCGCCGCCCGGGTCCTGATCGGTCTGCTCGACCTGACCGGCGCCGTCCTGACTCTGGACGCCCTGCACACGAACAACGCCACCGCCTCCCAGATCCTGGCCGCGGGCGCGCACTACGTCTTGACCGTCAAGGGCAACTCCCGGGCGCTGTTCCGCATGCTCAAGGCGCTGCCCTGGGCCCGGATCCCCGCGACCACGACCACCGAGACCAGCCACGGGCGGCGCGCGACGCGCACGATCAAGGTCCTGGACGCGCCCGCGTGGATCGAGTTCATCGGTGCCGCCCAGGTTGCCCAGCTGCGCCGCACGGTCACCCGCAAGGGCAAGAAGACCGTGGAGGTCGTCTACCTCGTCACCTCCGCCGACGCCCGCACGGCGAGCCCCGAGACCCTGGCGACCTGGGCGAACACGCACTGGTCGATCGAGAACCGGCTCCACTGGGTGCGCGACGTGACGTTCGACGAAGACCGTAGTCAAATCCATACCGGCCACGCACCACAGAACATGGCCGCCCTGCGGAACACCGCCATCGCGATCCTGCGCCACGCCGGCTGGGACAACATCGCCCAAGCCCTGCGCCATCACGCCAGAGACATCGACCGGCCCATCCACGCACTCCTACAGTCATGACTTTGCCGGGGCCCTG
>NZ_BAAGRP010000034.1:0-1227 GCF_054782895.1 Promicromonospora xylanilytica | reverse complement strand
GGGACTGGTGCGCCGATAGGTGACAGCTGGGTTTAGGCCGCCAGGCTGACGGTCGGGTTCATGATGGTCTCGTACTCGATGGGGGTCAATCGGCCCAGGCTGTCCTGCCGGCGGCGGCGGTGATAGGTCCGCTCGATCCAGGTGATGATCGCGATCCGGAGTTCCTCTCGAGTGCGCCACCGCTTGCGGTCCAGGACGTTCTTCTGCAGCAGGGCGAAGAAGGACTCCATCGCTGCGTTGTCTCCGGCAGCACCGACTTTCCCCATCGATCCGATCAGGTGGTGGCGGTGCAGAGCACGCACGAACTTCCTGGAGCGGAACTGCGATCCGCGGTCCGAATGCACGATGCAACCCGCGATGTCGCCGCGGCGGATAACGGCATTGTCCAGGGCGTTCACTGCAAGTCGGGACTTCATTCTGGAGTCCATGGAGTAGCCCACGATCCGACCCGAGAAGACGTCCTTGACCGCGCAGAGGTAGAGCTTGCCCTCGCCAGTCGGGTGCTCCGTGATATCGGTCAGCCAGAGTTCGTTGACATCGTCAGCGGTGAAGTCTCGCTGGACGAGATCATCGTGCACTGGCGGGCCGGGCCGCTTGCCGTTCTTGCCTCGCTTCTTCCCGAAAGCGGAGAACCACTGGTTGTCCCGGCAGATCCGCCATGCGGTCCGCCGACACATCACCTCGCCAGCATCGGCGGCTTCGTCGGCCAGCAGTCGGTAGCCGAAGGTGTCATCGTCGCGGTGCGCGTCGAACAGGGCGTTGGCCCGGTAGGCCTCGACCAGTTCGGCCTCGGTGACCTGCTGTTTCCGCCAGCGGTAGTAGGGCTGGCGGGAGAGCTTCAAGACCCGCAGGGACACCGCGACGGGGATCCCGTCAGCGGCGAGCTCGGTCACGAGCGGGTAGAACCTTTTCCCGGCAGGTTCGCCTGGGAGAGGTAGGCCGCGGCACGGCGGAGGACCTCGTTCTCCTGCTCGAGCAGCCGGATCCGCTTGCGCGCATCGCGCAGCTCGACCGAGTCCTCCCGGGTCTTGCCGGGCCTGTTGCCGTCCTCGACGTCGGCTTGACGCATCCAGTTCGTCAGGCACGACTCGGATACTCCGAAGTCACGCGCGATCTGGGAGAGCTTCTGGCCAGGTTCGCGGTTCCTCGCGACGCGGACGACGTCGTCACGGAACTCCTGGGGGTAGGGAGCAGGCATGATGCACATCCTTCCCTGCAACGCTCCTC
>NZ_BAAGRP010000033.1:0-1159 GCF_054782895.1 Promicromonospora xylanilytica | reverse complement strand
CCGCGCATCCCGTCTCACCAGCAAAGACGCAGGTCAGACCACCTCAACCCCGCTCCAGCAGACACGACTTTGCCGCGGCCCTGCTCCAACACCCGTTGGGAACCGCACCTCAGGCAAGGGATGTAGCTAAAGGAGAGTTGCTCGTTCAATGACACCCTGTCTCCTGCCGAACTAGGAATGGCGAGCTACCCGGTCATCGCTGACGATTTCTCGATCACCCGACCGGGCGCGGATAGTCCTGACCCTCTCTTCAGAGCCGTGCTGGCGTGGGCCAGTGTTCTCGCACCACGTATGCGAGCTCCGTCATCTCTTGAGAGTCGCACGGACCACTGACACTCGACGCGGGAGGCGTCGCGGGCAACAGGGCACGGACACACGATGCACTGCTGTAGTCGTGTGTCTCATGCGAGGCGCATCTAGTCATAGCCGACCGCCAGGCCTTCCACGACGAGAACGTTGGCTACCTCCCAGAGTCCGGTGCCGAGCTATCTCAGCGAGCGACTCTCCCCGCTCGGTACAGAGCGGTAGAAACTGCCCCGCTCAGGTTCGCGCGGTCACGGGCAGGGCTCGGCCGCGGGCAAGGGGCCGTGACCCGTATCGCTCCCTCGCGAGCCGCAATGGTGTACCACCCGTCGCGAGCAAGGAACAGATCAAAGAAGCCCTGGTCCACCTCAGCTGGGTTGTACTGGGGGTGGCACCAGAACGGTGATCTCCGGCAGATCATCGACCGTGAGGGGTGACGCTGACGCCAGCGGTGCGTCTGCAAGACTTGCGCGGGTGAGTAGCTATGCGACTGCGTACTTGGATGACGGGCGTGAGTTCTGCGGCTTCCGTAACGTCGTTGACGAGTTCTTCCTCATGTTGTTCACTCCGGATGACTGGATCGATCTGGACGGCACTGATGCGGCACGGTTCCAGCCCCACATCGAAGCAACGGAAGCCCGCGCTGTCGGGTATCGGGCTTCTGTCGCAGCGCTACGAAGTCGGCTCGATCTGATGGGGATGCCAGCTGCGGTGGCGGCGGCGCAACTCGTGCGAACCGCCGAGGAACGAGCCAGGGAGATCACAAATTTCGTGCCAGTGAGGTTTTCTCGCCTCGTTCCTCGGCGCAGTGATGCGTTCTCGAGGAGCCGGTCGATCACGGGGACCGGGGTGCGGG
>NZ_BAAGRP010000032.1:0-1134 GCF_054782895.1 Promicromonospora xylanilytica | reverse complement strand
CGCGCCCGACGAGCCCACTACCAACGACGCGAAGGCAGCATCAGCGCAGCCCACAGACCCGATCTACGGCTGTAGTACTAGCCCACATCCTGCTCGACAGCGCCGTCGAGCTGATCATGCACCGCATGGCCCAGGACGAGCTTTACTTTGAGCGCATCGACTTCGCTCGGCTTGAGAGCCTCCGTCGGCTGGAAGCGATGCGCAAGAGCAAAAATCCCCTGCACCGCCGGTTCGCGACGGGCCCGAGCGATCACCAGCTCGGCGCAGAGATCCAGCAACTAGAAGGGGCGGTAACCTCAAAGCAAAGGCGGAAGAGTATTGACCGCAGCTTCGGGGACAAGATCGACTTTCTAGTCGAGAAAGACAAGCTTCCAGAAGACCTCGCACCGGTCCTGAAGAAGTTGCATGACTACCGGAACGAGACCTACCACCGTGACCAGCATCGAGTCGAAGTTATCCGCCCCGCCGTCCTGATCTACTTCGACGCCGCATGCACAGTCCTCGACCACTACGAGCCGCTCGCGATGAGCTACAGCAATCCTTTGGGCCCTGAGCTGGCACGCTTCGAGGATGATCTCCTCGGTCGCCAGAGCCCCTTCGACCTACCCCGACGGGCGGCGAAGCAGCTCAGGAAGGAAGTGGGTCTCGACCTTGCTGCGGTGAGGGCCGCACTGGTCGAACATCTCCTGGAACGCTTGGACGACCTCGAGTCTGGACTCACCTACATCGAGGAGAACATCACAGGCGGGGCGATTCCGGGCGACGGCATTCGGTCCATGCAGATCGAAGACGGGGACATCGAAGCGATCTTTGACTCACAGACGCTCCGGAGTCGGAAGTACCCGCTCACCATGAAGGATGTCGAGTCCTGGATCGAGCGGGCAACGGCGATGCAAAGCATGGACGACAAGCACGCGCTCTTCGCCGAGCTCGCGAGCCTTGAGGACTCTTTCGAGGAACTTGAGCGGAACGTCCGCGAGGCGGTCTGGCAGATCGACGAGGCGGCGAACCTTCGATGAGACGGGCCGCAGCGAATGAGGTCGCACCGACGAGACCCGACTTGGCTCACGTTTTCGGGTACTCGGTGATGGTGGGTCGGTGACCTGGGCGGATGCTCGCTGAAGTGGGCGGTGG
>NZ_BAAGRP010000031.1:0-1129 GCF_054782895.1 Promicromonospora xylanilytica | reverse complement strand
TGTTGCGGGTCATGACGTTGGTGACGCGGGGTCGGGTGTGAGGAAGGGGTAGGCCTGGCGGCAGGATGGAAGTGCGACCAACCGTCCTAGCCGAGGAAGACCTACCCCTTCATGACCCACGCTAACGCCCCGCTGACCCCTGCCGGCCGCCTCCGCCTGGTCCAGCGCTGCCAGTCGCGTCCGATCGCTCATGTCGCTGCCGAGGCCGGTGTCTCACGCGCCTGCCTGTCGAAGTGGAAGAACCGGTACGACCGCCTCGGTGAGGCCGGCCTGCACGACCGTGCCAGCGTCCCGCACACCTCACCGACCCAGACCCCGACCCAGGTCGTGGAACGCATCGAGGCGCTGCGCCGCGAGCACAAGTGGTCCGCGGCCCGTATCGCGCTCGAGCTCGCGAGCGAGGGTCACCGGGTCTCGGCGCGGACCGTGGGCCGCTGGTTCGACCGTCTCGGGATCAACCGGCGCCGCTACCTGGACACCACCGGGGAATCGAACCGGCAACCGCGACGGATCGTCGCCCGCTACCCGGGCCACATGCTCCACCTGGACGTCAAGAAGGTCGGACGCATCCCGGACGGCGGCGGTTGGCGTGCCCACGGCCGCGGATCGGACCAGCACAAGGCCGCCCAACGCGCTAAGACCCGCGACGCGAAGACCCGCGGCACCCGAGCTGGATACGTCTACCTGCATTCCGCCGTGGACGGGTTCTCCCGCCTGGCCTACACCGAGCACCTCACGGACGAGAAGGCCGCGACCACGATCGCGTTCTTCGCCCGCGCCCGGGCGTTCTTCGCCGCGCACGGCATCAACCGGATCGTGCGCGTCGTGACCGACAACGGCGCGAACTACCGCGCCAGCACCTTCGGACGCACCGTGGGCGCGTTCGCCTCCCGGCATCAGCGCACCCGCCCCTACACACCCCGCCACAACGGGAAGGTCGAGCGCTATCAACGGATCCTGGCCGAGGAGTTCCTCTACGCCCGCACCTGGACCTCAGAGACCGAACGCGCGAACGCCCTCAAGGTCTGGAACGTCCACTACAACTACCATCGGGCCCACACCGCCGTCGGGAACCAGCCCCCAGCCACGAAGCTACCGACCGGCGTCACCAACGTCATGACCAGCAACA
>NZ_BAAGRP010000030.1:0-1019 GCF_054782895.1 Promicromonospora xylanilytica | reverse complement strand
CCCGCACCCCGGCCCCCGCGATCGACCGGCTCCTCGAGAACGCATCACTGCGCCGAGGAACGAGGCGAGAAAACCTCAATGGCCGTATACGTGTGATCATCTGGCTTCTTGAACTTTATCGTCAGCACGTCAGGCCGGTCGATGCCTTGGATATCGAGAAGGTCTTCCCAGAGATCCTTCTCATCGATGTTAGCGAACAGCTTGGCCACGCTTGCCATGTCGATACCGTTGTCTGCGTCAACGATGGCGTTCAAGTCTTCACCCCACAGACTGCGGGCGAACTTGAGGGGGTGAGTGCGTAGCGCGAGTTGGTTGAGGAACTCCTCTCGCACTCGCGACCCAACCTTGATGCGATCCAACGCTTGTCGGAACTCTGAGTCATCGCCTTCGCTCGGGATGTCCAAACGCACGAGACCAGCCGCCTTGGCGTTCAGGTCCGCGACTCGTGCCCGGCGAAGCTCGCGGCGCTTCTTGCGGATCTCGTGGAGCGATGTGAGAAGGCCTTCGCGTTCGGAAACGAGCTCCGCGAGCTGTGGCTCCGCTTCCTCCTTCAGCTCTGTTCGCGCTGCCTGCGCGTCTGTCAGCTTGGACTGAAGCATTTCAAGGTTTGCGCGAAGCGCACTGAGGGAGGCGCCTGCATCGATCTTCTCGAGTTCTTCGTCGAGTTGCTTCTTGAAGGCCTCAAACTTCTGCGTCCAGCTCGCCCGGATCTCGCCGACCTTATTCGATGCCGAAGTCAGGGCATCGTTGATCTCGTCGGTCGCCGTATCGACTCGAGTCTTGAGTTCCCACAGCGCCTCAGCAGCGGTTGTGAACAGGATCGCATTATCCGCTACTGATCCCGAGAGTTTTGCATCGGGAAGATTCAACTTGGGAGCATGGAGAGAATCTACCCTGCCTGCGACTCGACGCAGTGCCGTCTGCTCGGCAGTCCAGTGAGGTTTTCTCGCCTCGTTCCTCGGCGCAGTGATGCGTTCTCGAGGAGCCGGTCGATCGCGGGGGCCGGGGTGCGGGTGCTG
>NZ_BAAGRP010000029.1:0-956 GCF_054782895.1 Promicromonospora xylanilytica | reverse complement strand
GAGCGTTATTCACGTGGCCTGGCGGTAGAACTCGAGGTTGGTGATCATGTGGATCACGCTTGGTAGTTCGGTCAGTCGGCCGCGGTAGCCGGTGGACAGGATCTTCCACTGCTTGAGGTGAGCGACGGTCCGCTCGACCGGTGCGCGCATCGAGGCGATCTTGCGGTTCCACTCCTTGTCGGCCTGCGTGCGGGGCACGTCCTTCTTCTTCGGGCGCGGCGTCAGCTTGGTGTGCTTGACGTAGGCGGTGTCGGCGAACATGGCCAGCAGCTCGTTGCCGGCTCGGGCGGCGGTGATCTGGGCCGCCCAGCCGACCTCTTCCAGCGCGCGGGAGTCGTGCCGTGACCCACGCACCGGGACCGAGACGGCGACCAGGGCGCCGTTCAGGCGGGCGGCGACCTGGATGTTCAGGGCCTGCTTGCGGTGCTTGCCGTTGAAGTTCGTCGTCCCGGTGCCGGTCCGGTTGCCGGTGGGGATCGGGGTGCCGTCGATCAGCACGACGCCGCGCTCCAGTGCCTGGCTCAGGTGCTGACGGTCCATCGCGGTGACCTGCCCGATCAGCGCGAGCAGGTACCGCCAGATCCGCGAGACCGTGGGCTGGGAGATCCCGTACAGATCGGCCGCTACTTGCTGGGCCAGGTTGTGCCGGGCGATGAGCAGCACCATCGAGATCGCCGTCCCGAACGGCATCCGGAACGTGTGTCGCTGCCCGGGCAGTCGGCAGGTGTGCACCTGCCACGCGCGGGCGATCAGCTCGGTCGTCTGGGCAGGCGTCAGCCCGCAAGTAGAGTGATAGTGCACAGGTCCTTCGCTCGGCTCGAACTGGTCTCGACAACCTGATCAAACCGGACGCAAGGACCTGTGCGCTACCTGCCGAAGCTCGCCACTGACCAGCAACGATGCTGGTAAGGACGTGACCAGCTCACGAGCCGGCCCACCACCGTGAATAACGCTCT
>NZ_BAAGRP010000028.1:0-943 GCF_054782895.1 Promicromonospora xylanilytica | reverse complement strand
GCACCACCGCCCACTTCAGCGAGCATCCGCCCAGGTCACCGACCCACCATCACCGAGTACCCGAAAACGTGAGCCAAGTCGGGAGGGCCGCGTTCTCCGCTTCGAGCCGGGCGATCTTCTGCTCGGGTGTCTCACCCGCAGGCACCGTGGGACCGGCCGGCACGCCGCTGGAACGCGTCGTGGTGGACCGCAGCGGGCTCGACGTCCGTGTGCCGTCCGGCGCGGTCTTCTTGCCTGTCCCGTACGCGTCGAGCCAGCCCCGCAACGTGCCGCGCACGATCCCGAGGTCCTCGGCGATACCGCGGACCGTGGCACCGGGCGTGGACTCGTACAAGTCCACGGCCTGCCGACGAAACTCCTCGGAGTAGTTCTTCCTGGCCATAGTTCCTGATCATCTCGCTTCCCCAGCAGATGCTGGAATCAGCGTGTCCAAGAACCAGGGTCAGGCCCCGATCGTGCGCCGGGTCCCGATCGCGCCACGCGACCAGGCTGCGGGGAAGGTCACCGCCCTGGAGAAGGCCACCGGGTGGAAATACGCGATCACCGCGACGAACATCGGCCGGATGCGCGGCATCCCCGGGACGAACCAGCCGCAGTGGCTCGATGTCCTGCACCGTCACCACGCCGTCGTCGAGGACCACGTCCGGGCCGCGAAGACCACGGGCCTTGGCCTGCTGCCCTCGGCGTCCTGGCGGATCAACACCGCCTGGGTCCTGCTGACCGGCATCGCCCGTGACCTCGACGTCTGGACCCGGCTGCTCGCCTTCCACGACCACGAGCTCCTGGCGAAGGCCGAGCCAGCCACGATGCGCGAGCTCGTCTACTGGCTGCCCGCCCGCCTGGCCCACCACGCCCGCAAAACCCGACTTGGCTCACGTTTTCGGGTACTCGGTGATGGTGGGTCGGTGACCTGGGCGGATGCTCGCTGAAGTGGGCGGTGGTG
>NZ_BAAGRP010000027.1:0-889 GCF_054782895.1 Promicromonospora xylanilytica | reverse complement strand
GGCGGCTGGTCACACCCGGGATACACGCAGTGCTGATCGCGGGCGATGACCGCACGCCGCATCTGCCCGGTCACGGTCCGTTGGGCGCGCCCGACGTCCAGTACCGCACCATCGGGACCGAACACGATCCTGGTGACCGCACTGTCACACGCCAACCGCCGCAACAACGCGCGTGGCGCACGACCACCGGTCTCGGTGAACACCGGGCCACCACCCGAGAGCAGCCCGGACAGCGACGTTGTACCGGCCGTGCCCGTGGCGCCGACCGCGCCCGTGCTGGTGGTGCCAGTCGTGCTGGTCGTGCTGGTCGTGCTGGTCGTGCTGGTCGTGCTGGTCGTGCCGGTCGTGCCGGTCGTGCCGGCTTGGGTTCGGTGCGTGGTGGTCGGGTGTCCGCAGGTCACGCAGAGGCCGTCGCGGGTGCGGGTGACCTGGGTCTCCAGCTCGGTCCAGGACACCGTGACATGCAGGTGCGGGGCGATCGCCGCGCCCGGCGAGGCCTGGTTCGTGTCCAGCACGACCCGCGCCACGTCCGCCAGGGCTTGCGCCCGGCGCTGCCCCGGTGTGCGGGTGTCCTCCGCGGCCGGGGCACCCATCACCGCGGTCAGCGCGCTCTGGACCAGCAGTCCGTGCTCGTCAGTGAGGAACCCGGCCACGTGATACCCACCCAACGTCTTGGACAGGTCCAGGAACTCACCCCGGGCCGCCTGGTCGTCGTCGATGTCGTCGGTGTCCGGGTCGGTCACCGACGCGAACCTGCGCGCCACCACCCGGAACTGATCCGCGTTGAGCACGTTCGCCTCCCGCAGGTGTCAAGCCCCGGGTTTGATGGAGACATCGAAGACCCGGAAGGATCTGGAGCATGGTTGCACCACGGAAGTACCCCGACGAG
>NZ_BAAGRP010000026.1:0-810 GCF_054782895.1 Promicromonospora xylanilytica | reverse complement strand
GACTAGGTGGTCTCACGTGGTCGTTGCACCGGTTGCTTGTTGGGTCAACAGTAGGCGGTTGAGGGCTTCGGCCGGGTTGGCCCAGCCGAGGGTCTGGCGGGGGCGGCCGTTGAGGCGGCGTGCGATCTCGTCCAGGTGCGCGGCGCTGTGGACGGACAGATCGGTGTTCTTCGGGAAGTACTGACGCAGCAGCCCGTTGGTGTTCTCGTTGGTGCCACGCTGCCAGGGCGAGTGCGGGTCGCAGAAGTACAGGTCCAGGCCCTCGACGATCTCGATGGTGGCCATCGGTGTCATCTCCCGGCCCTGGTCCCAGGTCAGGGACTTACGCAGGTGCGCGGGCAGCGTCGTGATCTTGGTCCGCATCGCGCTCGCGACCTGCTCGGCCCCGTGCTTGCCGGGCAGGTACAGCAGCATGACGAACCGGGTGGTGCGTTCGACCAGGGTCCCGATCGCGGACTGGTTCTTGGTGCCGGTGATCAGGTCGCCTTCCCAGTGACCGGGCACCGCCCGGTCCGCGACCTCGGCAGGACGCTCGCTGATCATCACCTCGGCCGGCAACGGGTAGCGGGTAGCGGCCCGGGCCCGGGTCACCGCCATCGGCCGGCGGACCGCGCGCCCGGTGCGTAACGCGCTGGTCAGGTCCTTGCGCAGATGACCGCGGCCCTGGACATACAAGGACCGGTAGATCGCCTCGTGACTGATCCGCATCGATTCATCATGAGGGAAGTCGACCCGTAGCCGGGCGGACAACTGCTGCGGGCTCCACTGCTCGGTATCGAGCTTGTCCTCCAGCCAGGCCCGCAACCGCGG
>NZ_BAAGRP010000025.1:0-780 GCF_054782895.1 Promicromonospora xylanilytica | reverse complement strand
GCATCACCGAGATCGCCGCAGCTGCACTCGTCCTGCTCCACCTTCAACGCCCCGTCAGCGAATGAGGCGAGAAAACCTCATTGAGGAACTTGCCCACGGCCAACGCTGTACTGCGATTCTTGTCGTCCTGCTTGCGGACGGCAACACTCCAGTATTGGTGGATCAGCCAGAAGACGCCCTCCACGCGCCATGGATCGAGGAGTATCTCGTTGATCGCCTGCGATCCCTACGAGGTGCGCGACAGTACCTGTTCGCCACGAGGAGCCCAGGCATCGTCGTCAGTGGGGACGCCGAACAGATCGTGACGATGAAAGCAACCGCTGGACACGGCGAAGTGGAGGCGTCCGCATCGCTTGAGCGGCACGAACTGAACAAGCTGGCGCTTGACCACCTAGAAGGGGGTCCAGTTCCATTCAAGCGGCGAACATTGAAACTGAGAGCCCTATTCAGCGGCGCCGAGGGTCTCATGAGTGCTTCACGTCCTGACCTGCGTCGTTGCTGGTCAGGGGCAAATTTCGGCAGGTAGCGCAACGGCCCTTGCGTTCGGTTGGATCCAGGTTGTCTACGCCAGGTTCCGAGCCGATCGAAGGGCCGATGCGCTACAAGAGTACTTGCGGGCTGACGCCTGCCCAGACGACCGAGCTGATCGCCCGCGCATGGCAGGTCCACCAGAACCGGCCACCGGACCAGAGGTACGACCCGACTTGGCTCATTTAGTGCGGGCGGTGGATGAGGTCGATGGCCGCCTGGAGGTCGTCGGGCAGGGGGTCGGCGGCGGTG
>NZ_BAAGRP010000024.1:0-685 GCF_054782895.1 Promicromonospora xylanilytica | reverse complement strand
GGCGGATTCAATCGGTGGTCGCAACACCGGTTGTGTCGGCTGACAGTAGCTTGCTCATTGCTTCGTAGGGTGTGTGCCAGTCCAGGACCTTGCGGGGTCGTCCGTTCATCACCAGGGCGACGTCTGCGAGGTCCTGGGCTGTGTGGACCCTCAGATCGGTGCCTTTGGGGAAGTACTGGCGTAGCAGCCCGTTGGTGTTCTCGTTGGTGCCGCGTTGCCAGGGCGAGTGCGGGTCGCAGAACCACAGGTCCAGGTCTTCGACGATCTGGATGCCCGCGAACGGTGTCATCTCCCGCCCCTGGTCCCAGGTCAGCGAGCGGCGTAGGTGGGCCGGTAGGCGGGTGATCTGGTCGCGCATCGCGGCGGCGACCTGCTGCGCGCCGTGCCCATCAGGCAGGTGCAGCAGCATCAGGTACCGCGTCTGACGTTCGACCAGGGTCCCGATCGCCGAGCCGTTGCGGGTGCCGGTGATCAGGTCGCCTTCCCAGTGCCCGGGCACGGCCCGGTCCTCGATCTCCTCGGGACGCTCCGAGATCATGACCTGGGGTGGTAGCACGTGGGCGGCGCCGGCGCGTTGAGCGCGGGTGACCGCCTGCGGGCGGCGGACCGCGCGTCCCGACCGCAACGCGGTATGCAGCTCTTTGCGCAGCCCGCCACGGCCCAGGACATACAGCGACTGGTAGAT
>NZ_BAAGRP010000023.1:0-604 GCF_054782895.1 Promicromonospora xylanilytica | reverse complement strand
GGCGGATTCAACTGGTGGTCGCAACACCCCTGATGATCGGGGTGTTCGATGAAGTCTTGGAGCCGTCTTCCCGTGCCGCGGGAGCATCGTCGGGTCTTCTGGCGTGGTCTACGTGTGCATGGTCGGATCCCGGTGGCCGCGGTGGCTGCCGGGATCACGACCTGGTCAGCACAGGCTTGGATCCGTAAGGCTGGTGGGGTGCCCGATGTGTCCCTGGTGAAGCCTTCGGGCCGGTTGTTGTCGTTCGCGGAGCGTGAGGAGATCGCGCTGCTGCGGGCCGAGGGGGCCAGCGCGCGCCAGATCGCGAGGGTGCTGGGGCGGGCGCCGTCCACGATCACCCGGGAGCTGGCCGCGGGCACCCATCCCGACGCGCGGCGGTACAAGGCTTCGGTCGCGCACCGGCGGGCCGAACAACGTCTGGCCCGTCCCAAGCCGGGCAAGCTCGCGTCCAACCCGGCCCTGACGGCATGGGTCAGTGAGTGTCTGGGCGGGCACGAGCCGGGCACGGGCAAGGCCCGGTCGTGGAGCCCGCAGCAGATCTCCCGCCACCTGCGTCGGGAGTTCCCCGATGATGAGAGCATGCGGATCAGTCACGAGGCGATCT
>NZ_BAAGRP010000022.1:0-539 GCF_054782895.1 Promicromonospora xylanilytica | reverse complement strand
GGAGGATCCGGGCCTGCCGCTCCGACCGGGTCTCGGCAGAGTCAGGTCCGGCCCTTCTTAACGGATCTCTGACAATGTTGTCTTCGTTCGCCACGCAACTCCCCCTGTTCAGCGGCCCGCTGCCACCGTAGAGGGGCGCGGTGACACTGTCACGACGCCACCCGCGAACCACCAGACCGTGGCCTCTGCCTTGGCCGACGGCCACAGTCCACCGTGCTGCCAAGAAGACAGTTCTCGGCGATGTACCGAACTCGGCCTGGTTGCTGGGCCAGCTGAAGGTGCGAAGCCGGACGGAAAGCCACTCGACGGGGCATGCGCGACTCGATGGTTAGCAGGACTACGAAACCGCAAAGCAAGGCTTCGGGCAAGGACATAGGTTCGGCGGAGCACCCGGGTCGGCGTGAAGCGGACCCTGTAGCCGCCCTCGTCAGTCTCTGGCGGCCTGCAGCCGCGCGACCCGACCACCGATCCCGATCACGGCGTGTCGAGGGTGTCGAGGGTGTCGAGGCGACCTTAGTGCCGGCGGCATGGATTCAGAC
>NZ_BAAGRP010000021.1:0-76975 GCF_054782895.1 Promicromonospora xylanilytica | reverse complement strand
CTCGTCGGGGTACTTCCGTGGTGCAACCATGCTCCAGATCCTTCCGGGTCTTCGATGTCTCCATCAAACCCGGGGCTTGACACTGAGCAGGCGCCTTGACCAGGTGGACAGCGACCTCCGGGGTACCGACAAGAAGAAGCGTCGCCCCAAGCCGCGCGAGTGGACGCCGCCGGGTTCCGGCGTACCCAGCACCGAGGCGGAGGTGGCGGAGGAGTCCGAGAGCGCAACCCCTGAGCCCGTCGACACCTCGTGGATGCTGGAGGAACGGGAGCGGCGCATCACTCCCCGCCGCTCGATCCTCTGGGTCGACGACCACCCTGAGAACAACGCGATGCTCTCGGAGTCCTGGCGCCGTGACGGTGCTGCGGTCGATGTCGCGCGCTCGACCGGCGAAGCGATGCGCCTTCTCGACGGGCGCCGGTACGGCCTGATCATCTCGAACATGGCGCGACGCGAGTCGGACGTGGCAGTGCCCGACGCCGGCCTGCAGTTGCTGACGCAGGTCCGGGCCATCAACCCGAACGTGCCGCTCGTGCTGTACGGGAACGTCGGCTCGCTCGAGCAGGCAGTGCGGGCTGCCGGCGCGAACCTCGTCACCGACTCGACGTTCGAACTGACCGAGTTCGCGAGTGGGCTGGGCATGTTCGACGGGTTGTGACCGGGACGGAGACCCACGACGGGCTCACCCGCTCCCGACCTACCTCGAACCGTAGATATCTGGTGAGCTGTGCCCATGGAGTCCGCGATCGAAGAGGCCCTGCGTTCCCGCGTCATCTCGTGGGTCCAGGAGCGCGCCCAGAAAAACGGAGGGTTCCTCTATCGCGACGAGCTCCTGAATTTCTGGATCGATGACCAGAAGCTTCCGATCATTGATTTCTCGCGTGGAATCCGGAACCCGACATCCTTCTCCACGACACTCTCCATCATCACCGCCGCCAACGGGCCGTACGACGACACCGAATCCGAGGACGGATTACTGCACTACGCCTACCGCAAGGGCGATCCCTGGTCCAGCGACAACCGGAAGCTTCGCAACGCCCTGACCACCGGTGCACCCCTCATCCTGTTCCGCAAGGAGCAGCCCAACATATACACACCGGTCTCGCCGGTCTATGTTGTCGAAGACCTTCCGGAGGAGCGGTCGTTCATCATCGCTCTCGACGAGTCGTTCAACTTTGTTCCAGACATCACGAACATGCCCGACCCCCAGCGAGCCTATGCACGGCGCCTCGCAAAGCAACGCCTGCACCAGCCTGCGTTCCGTACCCGAGTCATCGTTGCCTACGACACCCGGTGTGCCGTTTGCGAACTCAAGCACGGCTCACTGCTCGACGCCGCACACATCGTTCCCGACTCGGACAAGCTGGGGGCGCCTACGGTGAACAACGGGCTCGCCCTCTGCAAGATCCACCATGCCGCCTACGACCAGAATCTGCTGGGTGTTACGCCCGACTTCGAGGTGCGCATCGCTCTCAGGCTGCTTGACGAGATCGACGGCCCCATGCTGAAGCACGGTATCCAAGAGATGCACGGTCGACAGCTCCAGCTCCCCAAGAAGCGTTCCGACCGACCAAGCCCGGATCTGCTTGCATGGCGGTACGAACGCTTTGGCAGCCTGGTCTAGCAAACTCTGACTGGCCTCCACGTAGAACTCGTGCGCGGCTCAACCTCTGCGGGTTTAGTCCTGCACGAGCATCTGGAGCTCGCCGATCCGAACCTGGGTGCTGTTGCTGGGCGCCGTGAAGTCGATGTGCCCCTCCTGCGTACCGCCCTGCCAGTCAACCGACCAGTGCGCCGTTCCGGTCAGCGTCAGGTTCCCCGGGCTGTTGTTCAAGTCGGCACCAAAGCCACATGTGGGCGACGGTTCCGCACTGTTGCGGCCGTCGTAGGGTGTGCCAGATGCGTTCGCTCCATCACAGGTGATTGCACCAACCGTGGTGCCACTCGCGTTCGTGAGAGTCCACTCCACGCGATCGAGCGTTCCCGTGGCGGTGACTGTCAGCGCACCACCACTCGCTGAACTCTCGATCGGGCCGATCGCGTTCCCCGCGTCACTGTCGATCCACAACCAGATCGGGAGGCCGATCGTGCCAACCGAATTCGGATTGCTGGTCGATGCCGGCGGCGTCGAACCGATCGGGCCGGTGGTGAGGTTCATCGCGGCGACGGCGCGCTGGGCAAGTTCCTCGGCGGAGGGGCCTACTGGGGCCGCAGGAGTGGCTGACCAGTAGTACGAATGACCCGGGCAGTTCTCCAAGTTTCCTCCTGCCTCTGCGCATGCAGGAGGCGTGCACTCAAGAACGACTCCGTCCCCCGGCTCGTGTGCCTCCCACGCCGGGTCACCCGCAGGTGGCTGTGGGCTTGCATTGCGCACGTAGCAATCGCCATCCCACGCCCCGTACGCAGTGCTACATGGAACGACTTCGCCAAGGTCGCGACAGACATCTTGCCCACCGCCGCCGACGTCGCCCTCGTTATCGCCGCCACCTCCACCTCCACCTCCACCGCCTTCACACGGAATCACAACGCCGTTCGGAAGCGGCGTTGGCGTGCACTCATCTGCGATAGCGGCCGGAGGGGCCACGAGCAGGACGAAAACGGTAGCCAATGTAGCCGCCATAGCGACTAGATGACAACGCACTACCTGCCTGACCTTCGAGATCAACATGCCTGCTCCGGATGCGGATCCTGCACATTAATCGTCCAGAAGCTGTTAGGTCCTTGATGCCGCATTACATAGTCGAATCGATAGCGGATAGGTGCACCAGCGGATCGGGCAGTTTCTTTGCCATCTCTCGAGAAGTTCCGCACGTCAGCGAAATCAACGCAAGCATTGAGATGAACCTCTTCGTTTCCAACATCCGATGCCTTGTACTCGGCTACATCCATCGACTCCACCGACGCAGCGCCCGTTGTGTAATCGCCTGACGCTGCGGATTCGGTGTAGGCGGGCCGAAGCGAGGAGCGCAGCGCCGGATGCCCCCAAAACGGTCTGAGTTGGGTGTCCCAGTCTTTGTACCCGTTATTCGCAACCGTCGCAGTAATCTCGTAGTACTCCACGAGCCGCGCCTTCGCGTCGGCGATGTTCTTGGCCTTGATCTGCTCTGGCGTCGTCGGCTCGGGTGACGCAGTCGGAGACGGCAGGGCCGTGGGGCTCTCGGACTTCGAGGGCGAACTCGCCGGCGACGACGATCCCGGCCCAGGCATCGCACCTTGGACCGTCTCCGGCTCGAACACCCCCGAGCGCACGACCGCGAACCCGGCTACCGCAATGAGTGCGACTCCGATGAGGACGGCGATGGTGCGCGTGGGCGTGATGGCGGACGAGACCATCCGGCGACTCCCTCAACTTCGGGCAGAACTCAGTGAACACGGCCGTAAGCAAGGGTGCGCTACATCCGTCTTCCCGGCAAGGTGTCTCCGTGATAATTCACAACATCTTGCCAACGCAAGACAACGGAGATCCAGAATCTGGTCATGACATCACCCTTGCGCTATTGAACGTTGTGGCGTTTCGTTGCGTATACGCAACTCAGGTGGCGGATGCTGAAGTATCTCTACAGGCTTGGCCTCATGAGCCAACTCATCACTCCCGAGACCGACCCTGTCCCCGCGGGCTATGCCGAGTTCATCGCAGACCTGAAGGATCGCGTTCGAACTACTCAGCAGCGGCTGGAAGAAACGTTCTCGGAGACCGTTGTGGTCTGGCCAGGCGTGGAGGGCCTCCCCGAAGACGAGATCGCGAGGGTCGAATCATGAGCTTCTTCCAGCGCACCGAGGACCTCCACCCTGACGGATTCGAGGACGTCGTCGGCGAGCTCGTCGCCTCGATCCGGCGCTCGTTCACGGGTGTTGTCGTGGACCACCTCGAGGACCTTCTCGCCGCACCGCTCCGCCACATGTGCCTGGTCGACCGACACCTGATCCTGACCGAGGACGGCCGCGACTACACCGTCGACCTCTTGCTCTTTCATGTCACTCAGATGCGCTACATCGCCATCCAGGTCCAGGCCGGCCGGTTCCACCCGGCCCTCGTCGCCCGCACCCGCTACATCCTCCAACTTGTGGATGATGTGGTCCGCGTGCCCGAGGTCCACTTCCCAACCGTCGGTGTTCTGCTCTGCACCGACGCCGCGGCTGGCCAGAAGCCCGGCCCTGTCGCCATCACGCTCTACGACGACGTCCCACCCGCCGACCAGGCCGACCTTCCGCTTCCAGTTGAGCTCACCGCCGTGATCGATCGCTGCCTCGACACGACTGGGCAACCACCGGCATCGCAGTAGGTCACTCTGTGTACAGGTCCTCCACGAGTCGCGCCCGTGCCTCAAGGATCTCCAGACTGTCCGACGACGACGCCGTGGTCGCCTCGCCCGCCACGTCATGCCAGGTCGGTTCACCGGCCAACCGGAACTGGCCGCGCCATGTCGTAGTGAGCGAGATGGTCGCGGCCCCCTTGCTCACGTAGGCGTGGGCGATCGTGTGCGCCGGGTAGGGCGCACCGGGGTCGGTAGTGGCCAACGGAGCTGATCCATCGCCGAAGTCCCACGAGTAGCCACTCGGAACCGCCCGGATCTGTACAGGTATACCGAACAAGCTGGTGCTCATTGTGCGTGGCTGGGCGTCGGTGAAGGCGATCGTGTCGACATTGACGAGTGTCCAGCCGTTCGGCGGCTGCACGTTCACCGGAGACGGTTCGATCTGCATCTCCTGGAAGGCCCGCGCTGCCGCCGCCGGGATGTCGACCTGCTGCCTGCGCTCGGCCAGACAGGACTCCTCCTCGACCATGTCGGCGTCAGACCAGCCTCCCGATTCGCGACGCTGCTCGAACAAGGCGCCGACCGCGCGCTCGTCCTTCTCGCACTCGATCCCGGCGTAGGCGAGCTGGTAGCCCTCGTCGCAGGACTCGGCGAAAGCGGTCGCAACGCTGAGGTTGCTCAGCAAACACATTGCGGGCGTGACACGCCATTGGCGGACAGGCGAAGGTTTAGAGGAACCTGATGGCTTGTAACTTGCCCCGGGCGTCGTCCCCACCAGTGACGTTGGAAGTTCCGCGGAGACACGTACTGAATCTTGGCTACTTTGCCCCTCTATGTCGCCGAGGACTCCCGGCGAAATCGCCGTCACAGCCGCAAGAACTAAGGCGGTCATGGAGATCACAGGTCAGCCTCCGGGATGGGAGCTACTGTTACAACGACCCAGTCACTGCCCTTCAAACCCATCTCAATCCGGCGACTGAACGACTTCGAGTCAACCGAATCAAGTTCACTACCGTCCCTACCGGAGATCCGAGATGTCTTCTGTAAAATTTCCGCATCCAATGGGTATATTCCTGTGAGTTCGTCACGCTGATAGAGCTGCGTCACGGATAAGGTCGACTCACCCCCCGAATAGGCCCAGCCGCCGTCGGCGATCCGCTCAGCCTGCTCAAGCGCATCCTCACAAAACCCACACGCCCGATGCGACATCGCCTCGAACTCCTCGGTATACCCCGTCGCCATCACATACGGGTAGAGCTCGATGAAGTATTCCGCCGCCGCAGCAGCCCCCTCCGCGTCCTTGCGCTTCATCGCTTCCGGACGCTCCGGTCTGACCGGCAAGGACGGGGAAGGGCTCGCGGACGGCGAAGCCGACGTCGGCCCGCCTGAAGGGGTCGCATCCGGGGTGGTATCGGTACAGCCGGACAAGACCAGTCCGACTGCGACAGCCAGCCCCACCACACGTATCGCCGCGTTGCCCATCCGCGCCCCCTCGCCGCTCAAATCCCCGCCGTTGCGTATCCGCAACGGGCGAGAATGACGCTAGCCGGGCCCACCCGATCCGGAAAGCGGGCCTTGTGGATAACTCTGGGGATCAGCCCCGCGGCGTACGACCCGCGTCTGCCCCACGACGACGGTCCTGCTCGTCCACCTGGGCCAGCAGCTCCTCGGTGTCGGGCTCGGGCTCCATCGCGAGCTGTTCCAGGTGGTCGCGCAGACGATCCACGAGCCGGCCCACCGCGTCGCGTCGCCCGGAGGCGATCTCCGCGCGGATTCCGTTGCGCCACGAGCGCTCGTCGACGGGGTCGGCGAGCCGGCCCACCTGCGACGCATGTCGCGCCATCGCCACGTCGCCCGCAAGCAGTGCCCGGCGCGCCACCTCGTGGGACACGTCCACCACTCCTGACGAGATCGTGTGCATCAGCTGCTCGGCCCAGACGTACTTGCGTAGCGGCACGCCCTCGAACGGTCGGCCACGCACCATGTCCAGGGCGGCGAGCAGATCCGGCGTCGGCGTCTGCGTGAG
The DNA here is from genome assembly GCF_054782895.1 of Promicromonospora xylanilytica. Classification (NCBI taxonomy): domain Bacteria; kingdom Bacillati; phylum Actinomycetota; class Actinomycetes; order Micrococcales; family Promicromonosporaceae; genus Promicromonospora; species Promicromonospora xylanilytica. Next base: position 70,693 of record NZ_BAAGRP010000021.1, on the reverse strand, counting down.
GTCCGGGCCGACGAGGTCGCAGAACGAGTGCCAGTCCGTCTTCACGCCCCGCAGCCGGTATCCGGCGGACTCGAGGTCGGCCTGGCCGCCGTCGTCCGCGGACCAGTAACGCGGCAGGTACTCGTACCCGCCCGGGTCCGTACCCAGCCAGCGGCGCGCCCGCGAGACCGCGGAGCGCCGCGTGGCGAGGTTGGGCTCACGCGACGGCCACAGTGCCTTCGAGATGTCGGAACCGCGCGAGCCGGGGTTGAAGGCGAGGAAGGCGATGAGCTCGGTCGCCTGCCTCTGGTGCGTCGACGGCAGCTCCACGCCGGTCGTACCGGCGAGCTCCACACTCCCGAGTACCCGAACGACCGGGGCCTCGACCACCTCCGGCCTGGCCTCGACAGGCTCGGCCACCGCGCGAGACGCCGGCTCGACCGGCGACACCGGCTCACCTCGCCCGTCAGGAACCACCGGCGTACCCAGCGGCGGCGTCGCCACGCTCACCGCGGCGGTCGCCCACGGTGCAAAGCTCGCGGGCCGCTCACCCGAGGTCGTCGGAGCGGCGCCGCCCACGGTCGCCGTCCCGTAACCAGGTGCTGGTGCCGGCCCTGATCCCTCGCCGACCAAGACGTCCGAATCCGCGGCACCGGCGCGGACAGCGTCCATGGGGATATCCTCCAGCGTCGGTTCGGTGCGGTCGATCGAACGGCTCCAGCTGGGGCCGGGTGCGGTCTCGGGGTCGGCCAACAAGGCCAGGGCTTGTGCGTAGGTGGCGGCGTCGAGCTGCTGCGGACGCACGGCGATGTAGGCGGGCATGAGGATGCCGCGGGTGGTGTCGCCGTTGGTGAGCTCGCCGGTGAGGTCGAGCACCCAGTCACCGACCTCCGCACTGGAGGTCACCGCCGCGATCCCCACACCAGGGACCCGTTCGACGAGGCCCTCGAGCTTGGTGCGCTCGACCAGACCGAGCCGCTCCCCCACGAGCAGGATCTCGGGCGTCCAGGCGTCCGTGGCCAGGCCACGGCCGCGCGCGTCGGCGACGGAGCTAGCCCCCACCTGGTCGAGCGTGCGGTCGACGTCGGCCGCGCGGGCCTCCAGCTCCCGGATGATCCCCGCCAGGCTGGAGACGTGCCGGACCCGGCCCGTGTCGACGACGCCCGGCAGCTCACCGAGGGTGCCGACCACGGTGACTTGCAGGTCATCGGCCCAGAGACTCGTCGCCAGCTCGACCGCGAGCGCCGCGAGCGTGGCCTGTGCGGCGGCGTCTGTGCCGCGGATGTCGAGGCACGCCATGTTCTCGAGGTCGAGCATGAGGTGCGTGTCCTCGTCGTCGTGGCCGACGGTGACGAGGGCTGGGTAGGGCGCTTCGCCGTCCTGGGTGGCGGGGCTCGTCGAGACCTGGGCGGCCGCCGCGGCGTCGCCGGCCGCGAGCTGCCAGACGAACCGGTCGGTCGTGCTGATCCAGGGTTCGGGCAGGTCGGCGGCGTGCTCGAGGTAGAGCTCGACGAACTCGCCGCTCTTGAGCCGCGCGACCCGTACGCCCGGGAGCGGCAGGCCGCGTTCCCGGTGCCACTGGGCGAGGCTGCGCAGGGCACGGTCGACCTGGTCGCGCCCGAACGGGTCCTCGACGGTGCGGAGGTCGCGCTCCAGCGCTCCCGCCGCAGTGTCCGGTCCGGGCACGACGACGGTCTGGCCGGGCTCGCGGCCCTTGCGTGCGCGCCGCCGTTTGACGGTGACCAGGGCGATCAGCCCGGCAGCGAGGAGTCCTCCGACGCCGGCGGCCGTGCGGATCCCGACCGTGTCGTCGACGTCCTCGACCACGTCGGAGACGACGTCGGAGACCGCGCCGGTCGCCGCGTCCAGCATCGATGCTCCACTGCCTGCCGCTGTGGCGGCTGCGCCGGTGGTTGCCGCGGCCGTGGCGCCGGCGGTCGTGACACCTGCCACGTCGACGGGTGCGAGGGTCTCGACGGGGGCCGCCGCTTCGACGGACGCCTCCACAGGCGCTGCGGCCTCGGTGGGCACGAACGTCTCGACGGCGACCTCGGGTGCGTCGTCCTCGACGGCGGGTTCGTCCGATCCGAGCTCGTCGGGGAGGACCTCCTCGGTCACCGCGCCACCGGTGCTGTCGGCCGCGCCGGGCTCCGGCAGGACCGGGGCCTGCTGGCCTTCGGTGCGGTTCTCGGTGGCTTCGTCGCCGTTCGACGTCGAGTCGCCGCCCCAGGTCGTACCGCTGCCGGACGCGGTCTCGTCGTCCGAGGGCTCCTCCTGCGGCAGGAGGTCGTCCGCGATCAAACCTTCGCCGGGGATCGAGTCGCCCGGCGCCCGGTCCTGCGGGGCGGACTCGTCCGGCTCGAGGTCGGGTTCGTTCCGGAGGTCTTCCGGCGTGACCTCGTCGAACTGCTGCTGCGGCTCGGGCGCCTCCCGCGGAGCCGGCGGTGCCTCGGGGACAAGGGTGCCCTCCGCGGTCTTCTCGGGGGCGGGTTCCTTCTCCGACCCGCCGATGCCCGCGGCGCCGGTCCCGGCGTCGGCGGGGTCGGGCTTGCCGGAGTCGTCCTGCTCGGCACCGCGCTGGTCGGCGCCCTGGCCGGACTCGTCCCGGTCCGCGGCGGGCACCTTGGGGCCTGCGTTCTGACCCACACGGTTCGGTTGCGGAGCGGCGGGTGCCTCGCCGGCGGGCTGCTCGCCACGCGGCTGCTCGTCGGACGGCCCGTCCTGCTCCACGGCGCCGTTCCCCGCGCCGCCCGGTTCCTCGATGTCCTCCGGCTCGACCTCGACGGCGCCCTCTGGCGTCACCTCGGCGGACGGCTCGGGCGCGGCGCTCTCGGCGTCCCGCTCGGACGTGTCGGCCTGCTCGGGCGCCTGGGACTCCCCGCTCAGCCCGGCGGCTCCGCCGGCGGACTCCGCGGAGTCCGGCTTCTGGGAACCCGATTCCTCAGCGCCCGCCGCCTCCTCACCGGAGGTCTCCGTCGACTCGGGGGGCGCTGGCGAATTGTCACCCGCCCCGCCCTGCGAACGCTGCGCGGCGCCGTCGCCACGGGAACCCTCGGTCCCGTCGACCGCCGCCCCCGTGCCCGGGACCGTCACGGTCCAGCCCGGGAGGATGAGGTCGGGATCGGTGAGCCGCTCCCCGCCCGGCTGCTCCGTGTCCCGCGACGCCTCGAAGACCTCCGGGTACTTGGTCCCGTCCCCGAGCTCCTCCTCGGCGATGCCCCACAACGTGTCGCCGGACTCGACGACGACCTCGGCGTCCGCCGGCGCGGCGCCAGGGTTGCGCACGTCGACGGTGCCCGAGCCGTCCGAGCCCGGGTCGTCGGAGCCGTCGTCCGCCGCACTCTTGGACGGCGCGATCCCGACCGGGTCGTCGCCGGAGCCGTCGGTGTCCCCAGAGCCCGTGGACGTCGGCGACACCCCGGTCTCCACCGCCGCACCCGACGCCTCGGCCGGCAGCAGGAGAACCCAGCCCGGCTCGATCCAGTTCCCGGCGTCGAGCGAGCCGCCGTCGGCCTGCGGCACGCCGTAGTTGAGGTCGGCGATCTGCTTGAACCGCGCCCCGTCACCCAGGGTCTGCTCAGCGATCCGCCACAGCGAGTCGCCGGGCTGCACGGTGTAGGTGGCCGGCGGCGCCTCGTCCGCCCCGGCACGGTTGCCCGCCCGCTCTGCGGCCCCGGCTGCCTGGTCACCGGTCGGAACGGTCGCCTCCGGCTGGGCAGGCGCGGACACGACAGTCCCGGTGGCCCCCGTCTCGAGGGGCGTGGTCGCCGCCATCGCAGGCGCTACGGTGGGCGCGGCGACGAGCATCGTGATCACAGCGCCGACCAGCACGGACGCGGCACGCTGCTGCGCCCCGAGCCCGCGTACGCGGGGCGACCGACGGCCACGCAGCGCCGCGACGACCTCGATCACCACGGCGATCGCGAACGTCAACCACGCGATCCAGCCGACGACCTTGACCAGCCCGATGAGCACCGATCCCGTCACGTCGGGCGTGGTGAGCACCGAGACGACTCTGTCGAGGCTGACCGGCCCGGTCCACACCGGGCCGCCGAGCAGCCACAGGCCGACGGGGATCCCGACGACGAGCGCGATCAGCAGCAGCGCGGCGCCAAGACCCCTCATCACGCGTGCGCCCGTCCCCCGCTGCGGTTCGCCGGGCACACCCGACACCGCACGACCCTGGACTGTCGAGGTGCTCATCAGGATTCCTCCTGTCCTATCCCGCGGACTGCCCGCGCCTCTGCGTCGGCCGTGACACTGAGCGAGCTGATCCCGATCAACGTCAGGAACGTGGTCTCGTAGGTGACCTGGGTCCCCACGTTGACGGTGGCACCGTTGACGGCGGTCACCCCGCCCCGCACCCCCAGCGCACCGAGGGTGTCGGCGGCGGCCTGGGTCGCGCGCGCGGGGTCCACCTCAGGAGGCAGCCCCAGCTGGGCGCGGTCGATCCGAATCTGCTGCGCGGCCGCCCGCGCGGCCTGGTCGGCGGCATACTCGGCCTCGTCCTCGGCGTGCAGCCGCCCTCCGCCGTCGACCACCAGACCGATCGCGATGATGAGCGCGGGCACCATGCCCGCCGCGAGGATGTTCACCTCGCCCCGCTCCCGCATCGCCCGACCACCCGACGGCGACCCGGCCACCCGGCCACCCGGCGGTGTCCCCGTCGTCCGCACGCGCCGCACCCACATCCGCCCAACCCCCCTGGTCATGACCGCCCCCGGTACGCGTCCAGCACCGAGGTGCCGGTCGCGCTGATGGTTCTCGAGCCGGGCGCACCCGGCAGGCCGAGGTCGCGCAGCGGCACCACGCACTCCACCCGTACGGTGATCGTCCCGACCGTCCCGAGCGGCAGGCCGAACGCGTCGGTCGCCGGCATGACCGACGTCGACGCGCAGCGCACGCCCGAGTTCACGAGGGTCGAGGTGGCCGTCGACGTCGCCTGCGTGCCGGCCACGGCAGCCGTCCGGCTGATCGACGCCGCCCGCGCGGCCTCGTTCGCCGCCGACTGGACAACGCCCTCGGCAAGGACGATCCGCCCCGCCATCACGAGCAGCAGCCCGATGAGCAGCAGCATCGGAAACACGACAGCGGTGTTGATCGCGACGTTGCCACGCTCGAGGCGACCCTCGCTCATGACCCCACCCCCGACGTGAACCGCTCGACGGGCCCCGTGGCCGACTGCTCGATCCGCAGCCCGCGGAATCCCGGCACGATCGAGGGCGCCAGCCCCGTCACGGTCGCGGTAGCCATCTCTTCCCCACGTGTCACCGACACGTCGACCGTCGCGAACGCGTCGCCCCCGCGGTCCAGGCGCGCTGCCGCTTCCGCGTACCCCGAGTCCACGGTGCCACCCTCGACGCGCGCGGCCTGGACGGCCCCGTTCGCCACGGACTGCGCCGTGTTCTGCGCGTGGAAGTAGAGCATCCCTTGCACCATCGCGAAGATGAGCATCAGAACGATCGGGTATGTCAGAACGGTCTGCAGAGAGGCGGCACCGCGCTCGTCCATGCTTTACGGCCCCCCGAGCTGCGACATGTAGCGGTCGACGAGGCCCTTGATCGCCGCGCCGAGCGCGATGGCGATGCCGAGCCCCACGACGGACAGCACGACCACCTCGATGGACTCCAGCCCTGCCTCGTCGGGCTCGCCCGAGCGCTCCGCGGCCAGCCGGCGGCGGAGCTCGGCCGAACGCTCGGCGAAGCGGGTGTTCAGGGCGTCGACGCGACCACGCGCCGCAGCCGCGCGCAACGAAGCCCGTGCGGCGACGCGCGACGTCGCCGACCGGCCCTGGCTCAGGTGCTGGTTCATGTTGACTCCTGGGGTGCTGTCGACTTCAACAAATGGGTAAGAACCGGCTCGTGTGACACGAAGGCGCCACGGGGGACGACCAGGTTCAGGGGGCAGTCTGAAACATTGTGACCCCGATCGGGAAAATGAGCATCAAAAAGTACACGAAAACGGTCATCGTGCCCGGCACCGTCATGCGGACCGTCGCGTCGTGGGCGAGCTGCTGTTCGACGTCCAGCTGCGCGTCCCGCATGGCCGCCGCCTTGGACTGCAGCTGGTCGTGGATCGCCGACCCCTGGGTACCGGCGAGCTCGACGATCGAGGCGACCTCACCGAGGGCGTCCACCTGGACCTCCTCGCCGAGCTCCCGCAGCGCCACCCAGGGCGCCTGCCCCTCCCAGCGGCTCCGTTCGAGCGTCGCCGCGATCCGCCGGAAGGGCCAGGACCCCGCCACCTGCGCCGCGGCGAACGTCGCCTGCGTGGCGCCGGCGCCGGAGATGCGCTCGATCGCGAGCAGCTCGAGGTACGTCGACACCGCGCGCGCGAACTCCTGCCGGGCGCGCTTCGCCTTGGACCGGGCATCGAGGTCCGGCAGGAACCAGGCACCGAGGGCGAACACGACGGCCGCCCCCACCGGCACCGACACGGGCATGCCGAGGTTCAGCAGGCCCACGCACAGCCCGAGGAACGGCACCGCGACCAGCGTGATGACCGTACCGAGGGCCTTCTCGCCGTAGTGGTCAGTGGCGGTCTTGCCGATGAGGTCGAGGTCCGCGTGCGTGGGGCCGCCCCGGCCCAGCAGCGCGATCGGCAGCCGGCGCTGCGCCCAGGCCCCGAACAGCTGGGTGTACCGCTGGGTGGCGGTCAGCTCGCCGCCGTCGGACACCGTGATGGGCTCGATCTTGTCGTCGCCGCTCAGCCGGTCCAGCGCCGACTGGAGCCGCGGCGTCGACGGCAGCAGCTCACGCACGACGAGGAAGAGGCCGAGCCCACCAAGCACGCCGATCCCCACTGCCCACGGCCACATGTCAGAGCCTCCGCTCGTCGGGGAGGAACCGCGGGATCGGCTGCCCGAGGCTGATCTTGCGCATCCACAGCAGGCAGACCACGTACGCGCAGAACAGGACCACCGCCACGACCTGGCCCAGGGGCGAGTCGTAGCCGCTGAGGTAACCGGACATCGCCGTGGCGGCCAGCACCACGAGCGTCACGATGGTCACCCAGCGCACCGTCGCGCGGCCGGTCGAACGCTCGGTCTCGATCTCGCGCCGCGCCTTGGCCTGCGCCGAGAGGGACTCGGCGAGCTGCCGGAGCGCCGGCGCCACGGCGCCCGTACGGTTGTCCGACTCGAGGATCATCGCGGAGGCGATCATGTCCGCCGAGTAGTCGTCCATCTCCTCCGCCCACCGGTAGAGCGCCGGCTTGATGGGCTGGCGCGCCTCCAGCCGCGCGACGAGCCGTGCGAGCGACGGCCGCACGGACGGCGCCGCGCTGTGCAGCGTGGCCGCGATGGCCTGCTCCAGCCCGACGGCGCCGCCGGACAGCACGCCGATCAGCGATCGCACCCAGGCGGTCAGGTCGGTCAGCTTCTCCACCTCGTTGGACTGCGTGGTGGTCCGGAACAGCGAGGGCAGGCCGACGATCAGCACCGGAATGATGAGGATCAGGGACCACCAGCCGGTCACGATCCCGATCACGAGGCCCACCACGGCCCCGATCCCGAGCAGCCTGCGCTGCGCGTAGAGCGGCCCGCCCTTGGTCAGGCCGAACAGGCGGAGCAGCCCGTGGAAGGGCGGCGTGGTCCGCACAGGCTTCGGAGTCGGCTCGAACTTCTGCGCCCCGACGACGACGAACCACAGCCCAAGCCCCAGACCGAGCCCGGTCAGCACCGCGATCAGCAGGGTCATGAGACTCCCCAGAGCCCTTCGCGGTAGTTCAGGAGGCTCGCGTCGAAGCCCTCCGCCTCCAGGTCGGCGAGGAACGACGGCGTCGTCTTCGGCACCGCACGGCCGTCCGGCCCCGGCTCGAACACGTCGGTGACCGCGACCGGGTTGCCGGCCTCGCCGCGCGTGACCTCGATGACCTCGGAGACGTAGCGACGGCGCAGGCCGTCGGATCCGACGTCGACCCGGAGGAAGACGATGAGGTCGACCGACTGCGCCACCTGCCGGTACGCGTAGGTCTCCGACAGCGTCGAGTCCTGCACGGCCATGCCGACCAGGCGTTCGACGACGTCGCGCGCGCCGTCGGCGTGCACCGTCGACAGCGAGCCGTTACCCATCTGCATGGCCTGGAACATGGACACGATCTCGGGCCCGCGCACCTCGCCCACGATGACGCGGGAGATGTTGTGCCGCAGCGACTCGTACACGTTCACGTTGGTGTTGATCTCGCCCACGCGACGGCCCGTCGCGTTCATCTCGCCGGACCCCTCGCGGGTGCGCAGGGCGACCACGCGCTTGTGCTTCTCGGGCTCGAGGTGCAGATAGAGCTCGTAGTCGGTCTCGATGGTTGCGATGGACTCCCAGGCATCCAGCCCGGCACACAAGGCCCGCAGAAGGGTCGTTTTACCGCTGCCCTGGCCCTGCCCGGACACGACAATCGACTTGCGGGCACGGACCGCCGCCGTGAGGAACTCCGCCAGCACGGTGTCGACGGTGCGGTTCCGGCGCAGCAGCTCGAGGTCGACGGACTGCAGGCGCTGGAGGCGGATCGTGACGCGCGGCCACGGCACCACCCAACCGACGGCGGCAAGCCGCACGCGACCCGGCAGGTCCAGGTTGAGGAACGGGTTGGCGCGCGTGAACGACCGCTCGTTGGCGGGGTCGCGCGCCGCGAGGAACTGGAGAAAGTCGATGAGCTCGGCGTCGGAGTCCGCGATGGGTTCCGCATACGTGCGGCGCCCGTCGCCCATCAGCAGGAGCACGGGCGCCGTGCCCGTGATCTCGATGTTCTCCACGTCCGGGGTGTCGATGAGCGGCTGCAGGCGGCCGAGCCGGAAGAGTGCGTCGAACAGCGCGCGCGTCACCTCGACCTGGTACTCGGGGGTCCAGTTCCGCTGGCCGCCGGAGAGCAGCGCGTCGTTGTGGTCGCGCACCACCTGCTGGATCAGCTCCTGGCCCAGCGCCTCGCGCTGCTCCTCGTCCAGCTCTCGCGTCGACAGCGCCGTCGTCAGCCGTGCGGACACCTCGCCGCGCAGGCTGTTGACCTGGCGCCAGAACTCGGAGTCGCGCAGCCGGGGGTTGCCGGGCTGGCCGTGATACTCCCGGCCGGCACGGGCGACCGCCCCGACCCAGGGGGACGCACCGTTCCCGGATGCCCCGCCACCGTTCACCGCCGGCGCACCGGCCGTGCGCGGTGCGCCGTTGGCGTGCACGACCGGCACGCCCCGGTTCTGCGCCGGGCCGGGCCGCCTGTCGTGCCCGGTCCCGCCCTCGGGAGCAGGATCTCGGCGTGGCAGTGCGCGCGGCTGGTCCTCCGCCTCGTGGAAGATCGGCAAGGAGGACAGGTCAGGGAACTCGGGCGTGCTCATGCGTTCCCCCTGCCGTCCCGCCACGGGCCGCCCTGCGCGGTCGGCGAGAGCTCGTCCGGGTGCTCGGGCGGCCTGCGCGGGCCGGACGCACCGCCTCCGGCGAGTGGGCCGGTGGCGAACCGGGCGCGGCGCTTCTCGGTGCGGTCCTGGAGCCGCGAGATCACGGGCCCGGCCGAGCGCACGAGCGGCGACGTCGAGTACCGGCGTCCGGCGGGCGAGCCGACGGACAGCACCTCGGCGTTCACGGGGTCCCAGGCCAGGGAGCCCACGGTCCCGAGGCCGAGCGTCCTGGCGATCTCGTTGGCGTCGTACGGCCGGCCGGGGCCGACGGTCAGGGCAGTGAGGTTGGTGAGCTCGCGCGCCGCCGCGTCGACCACCGAGGTGCGGGACTTGACGAGCTCCCGCGTCACGGCGATGTCGGGCAGACGGGAGCCGGTGGTGATCAGCACCTGGTCCGCGAGCCGGACGATCGGCTCGCGGTCCTCGCGCACGACGCCGCCGGACCCGAGCCGTCCGAGGTCGACCAGGACGTCGATGCCGCCGCGCTCCAGCGCGACGAGCTGGTTGGCCAGTGGCCCCCACAGGTTCGCGACGGCCGGCGCGGTGTGCGGGCTGATGATGCCGGGCAGCAGCTTCTTGTCCGGGTCGTTGCGCACGAGCGGGATGGTCTGCTCCCAGAACGAGGCCTCGAGCTCGCCGTGGGAGTGCGCGATCGCGAGCGGCTGGAGGCCGCGGTCGTGCGGCAGCTGCCCACGGAAGTAGCCGGCCAGGATCGACGACCCTGCCAGGTCCGCCTCGACGAGGAGTACCGGGCGGGGCCACTGGAGCGCCAGCACGAGGGCCGCCGTCGTGGTTCCCGGGGAGCCCTTCGCGTTGGCGAGGGCGACGAGAGCCACGCAGATCACCCGGCCCCGTCGATGACCATCGCCACGCGACCCGTCGCAGCACGGGCCGCGAGGGCCGCCGCGTTGTTCGACGAGACCTGGACGTCGACGACGGTCTGGTCGCCCAGCGGCGACGGTTCGACGCTGACCACGGTCGCGGTGATAGTCAGCGGCGCCTGGGCCGGCGGCTCACCTCCGGTCGCCGGGGTCTCGACGATGCGCACGGTGTCGCCGGCGTTCAGCTTGTCCTGTGCGGGCATCTGGTTGGGGGCGAGCGCGACGCCAACGACGGACTGTCCCGCCGGGGGCTGGAGCTCGTCCGCGACGCTGGCGCGCGTGAGCAGCTGGCCGTTGGTGAGGTCGACCGCGGCGACCTTGCTCTGGTCCACGATCTGGCTGAACTCCTCGGCCGGGATGGGGTCGAGCAGGGTCCGGCCCTTGGGCAGCTCGATCGTCACGATGTTCGCGGACGTGATCTCGGTGCCGCGTGGCACGTCGCCCTTGATCGCGAGCGCCTGGTAGGTCTGACCGAGCGTGCTGGTCAGGTACACGGCCGCGAGCACGCTCAGGGCGACGAGCGCGAGGCCGAGGGCGATGAGCGCGGGACGGCGGCGGGCGCGCGTCGGTTTGAGCGGCCCGGGGGGTGCGGGTCGCTGGGGTGGTGTCGCTGACCGAGCGTGCTTCTCCTGGTTCGCGACCTTCGTGCTGCTACTCACCGTGCCGTCTCCTCCGAGCCCGTCGGCGGAGTCCGCCTCGGGTTCCCCCGGTGCGGGACCCATCGAGGTTCCCATCCGTGCGCCTGTCTCCACCGTGCTCCTGCCGTGCTGATCGAGGGGCTTCCCTGCTGGTGGCACACGCGTGTCACCGCAGGCAATCCTCATCCACACGGGCGAACCCGGCAGGTTGAACGCTAATCAGGGTTCCGGGTGCCCGCTAGGTCAAGCAGACTTCAAAGTTGTGGAGATGGCTTGAATATTGAGTGACCTTGAAACGATCTTCCGCTGGCACGTCATAACCACAACCGTGGTGTTGACTCTGCAGGTCAGGCCGTGAGAATAGCCTCCCGCGCCACCCTCCCCGTGCAAAGTTCACCCTGAAGGGATCTTTACATTCGGGGCAGGTCGGGAGGTATGGGGACAGAACGAGAGGGCCCCGCTGGCGGTGGGGCCCTCTCGCGATGAGTGGACTTCGGACGACGGTCAGGGCTTCACGCACCCCCCAGTGCTCAGCCCGTCGGTCGTCGTCGCCCCTCACCGTCCCGTTCGCCCGGCTGTCCCCCAGACAGACCACCGGACTGAACGGCTTCCGCCAGCCGTCGCACTGCGCGACTCGCCCGCTGGCGCAAGGCTGCGTGCGAGATGCCCAGCTCGTGGGCCACCCGCCGCTGATAGTTCCCGCGACCCGAGCCGAGCTCGGCGTACTCCGGGAGATCGGGGTCCGGCGCGTACAGCCGCGCCAGGAGCGCTGACTCGTCCCGCGTCAGCGCGCACTTGTCGAGGCCCCACGCGATCACGTCGAGCACCTCGCCCGTGGTGCCGAGGGACATGCTCGCGAGGGAGTAGACCGCGTCCGGCCCGGGTTCGGGCGTCGTAGGCCGCTCGAGGGCGGTCAGCGTGAACGCGTCGGTGGGGATCTCCGCGACCCGCGGCCCGCGGCTCGCCCGGCCGCCCTGCGCGTGCGGGGCCCGGTCGCCCACGACGCGCGTGAGGGTGTGGCCCTGGAGCCGCATCGCCACCCGGCTGCTGCGGTCGAGGTCGTAGTGGGTGATCGCGTCCCACATCGCGGCGGCGGCCTCCTGCTCGAGGTCCTGCACGTCCGGGTAGTGCCGACGCGAGCGGCGCACGATGGTGCGCACCGCGGGAAGCATGCACTGCAGCACCGCGCGCCCTGCGGCGAAGCTGCCGCCGGCGTGCTCGACGATGAGCGCGTAGAGCACCTCGTCCGCCTCGTCCGGCGCGAGCTGCACGGCCTCCCCCGTACGCAGTCCTGCGATCTGCGGGAACCGCGTGGCGAGGCGCTCGATCTCGGTCGCGAAGGATCGTGTGCGGACCAGGTCGGCCCAGTCGTGGTCGAGCTCGCGCATCAGCGTTCCTGCTGGTGCAGGCGTCCGTGCAGGCATGGCGGTTCCCCCCTCCGGTCTGCACCGAGTCCACCGAGGGGGTGTTGCCCGCCACTGTTGCCCGCTCGTCCGGAGCCTGTGTGACCTGCGTCACAGTTGGCGAAAACCCGGCCACTACCGATGTCACACGAACTCGTCACCTGCCATTTGTGCTCAGCAGACGCAAGAGACGGAGAAACGGGAGAGGCGAGATGAGCAAGGACGAGCTCGACCAGGCGCCCGGCGCCGGACTCGGCAGCACCGACCTCGGCAGTGCGGTCGTCCGCAGTGCGGAACCCGATGCACCGGACTTCGACCACACGTGGTCCCTGCTCCGCGACACCGCCGAGGTGCACGCGGCACGCGGTGAGGTGGCGCCCCTGGTGCGCGACCTCATCGCCTCCCTCACCGAGGACCCCCTCGGCGAGGAGGACACGACCGTTCGCCTGACCGAGGCGCTCGACAGCCCTCGCGTGCGCAGCGCCCGCGAGGCCCGCGCGCGCATCCGGGCGGACCTGCAGAACGAGGTGCGGACCCGATGAGCTCGCTCCTCGTCCGCCGGCGTGGCAAGAAGGCCGCCAAGCCGGCCGAGCTGCCCGCGCCGGCCGACGGCGCCTCCAGTACCGGCTCGCCGTGGACCGGTGGGCCCGACCGGCCCGCGACGCCCCCGTCGTCGTCGGGCGGCGGTGACGACGGCGAGAACCCTCCCCCGCAGGTCGTCGAGTGGTCCAACGGACCGGCCCTGGTGACCAAGGCCTGGGGCGCGCTGCTCGCGCTGGCGCTGCTGGCCGGGCCCGCCGCACTGGTGTGGACCGCGCTGCGGCCCGCGCCGGCCCCCGTCTCGGCGGCCGCCGGCGCGGCGAGCACCGGGGAGACCGCCGCGGCGAACGAACGAGCGGTCGAGCTCGTCGAGACCTGGCTGCGGGCCGACAGCGACGACAAGCAGCTGATCGCTTCCCTGACGAACGCCCCGGTCGGCTCTCTCCCCCAGGAGGGTCTGACCATCCGCGACTCGTCGGTGGCCCAGGTCGAGCAGACGGACGACGGCGTCTGGTCGGTGACCGTGGGCGTCGACGTCGCCGAGCCCGCTCCCGGCTCCACACCCCCGCCGGCCGGTGCCAAGGCCGACAAGGAGAAGGCGGAGGTGCCGCTCGTCTGGGTGCGGCGCTACTTCCAGGTGCCGGTGCTGGTCGATCGCACGGACACCAGGTGGTCGGGACCGGAGCTGGCCGTGACCGCTCTGGCGCTGCCCGCACCGGTGCCCGGTCCGGCGTCCGCCGCCGAGCCGCCGAACCTCGACTACCCCGAGACCATCTCCCCGACCTCGGCCGCCGGCGAGTCCGTCACCGGGTTCCTCTCGGCCCTGGTCGCCGGAGACGGCGAGATCACGCGCTACCTGCGCCCCGGCACGTCGATCAACGCCGTGCTCCCCGCGCCGTACTCGGCCGTGACCGTCACGGGCATCAAGGGTTCGCACGAGGTCGCGGAGGACCCGGCCGACGACAAGGGCACGCATGCCTTGACCACCGTCGAGCTCACGCGGCTCGACGGGGAGAAGACCACCGCCCAGTACGTCCTCACGCTCGTCGCGCGTGATGGCCGCTGGGAGGTTGCCGGCCTCGAGCCGGCCGTCCGTATCGACACGACGCCATCCGGCACCGACCCCGGCACCGCCGGGGAGTAACGAAGGAGAGAACCATGATCAACGAGATCGTTATGGCCAGCGGTGGCTTCCTCGACCTCATCACCGTCAAGTCCGAGGAGGTCAAGAGTGCCATCGAGTCGGTGACCTTCGTGGTCGTCATCCTCATGGTCGTCATCACCGCGGTGAAGACGAAGATGTCGATCGCGGCGATCCTGATGTCCGCGATCGTCGGCGGCATCGTCCTGTGGCTCGTGAACGGAGGCATCAACGTCACCTCCGACCTCGCCAGGGACGAGTTCGCCTCCGGCACGGCCATCGTGAGCACGCAGACGGTGCTCTGACCGCGCCGGGACCGCCAGGGCCGGGACATGGGCAGGACGCTGTGGGCACGACACAGGGTTGGTCAGCACAGGGTTGGTCAGGTGGGCGCGTTCGCGCGCCCAGCACGTGGTGAGGAGGGTGTCCGGTGACCGAGACCGCGAAGTTCTACACGAAGGCCCGTCGCATCCCCATGCTGGTGGGGAAGCTACCCAGCGGCGGGCGCATCTGGGGCGGCCCGTACACGATCACTCAGGTGGGAGCGGGCGCCGTGGTGGCGTTCGCACTGTGGAAGACCGCTCCGCTGTGGGCACAGCTGGGCGGGTTCATGAACATCGTGGTGGCCGTGGGGGTCGTGGTCGGCGTGGTCTGGGCCACCGGCAAGCTCCCCAGCACCGGTCGCAACCCCATCGCGTTCGTCATGGACGCGATGAACCTGACCTCCAGCCCGGGTCGCCTGGCCGGCGGACAGGTGGCCCTGCCCAAGCCACGGCTCATGACCCACCGGGTCATGGTCGTGCTGCCGCGACCGACCACCGTCGCGGCACCGCGTGCCGAGGCGCCCGTCAGCCGGCCGGCTCCCGTCGCCGCCGAGCCGCAACGCCCGGTGGCGGTCCAGCCGATACCGACCGAGCTCCTGCCGGAGCTGACCAGCCGGGGGCCCGCCGACGCGACGTTCGACGGCCGGCGCCTCCAACCCGCCCCGGCTCAGGAGCCCCGGCCACGCCCCGACAAGCGCTCACCCGCCGACTGGGCGGCGGCCGCAGCGACCGCCGCGGCGACGGCCCCTGACCGCAAGACCGCAGGCCTCACCGGCGTCGGGCAGCTGCTCGCCGGGAAACCGCAGCAGACCGACAAGCCGGCCCCCACCACCCCGCGAGAGGACTGAGCCCCCATGCTGAGCCACATCTCGGCCTTGACCGACGGCCTCATGTGGACCCGCACCGGGACCGTCTGGGCGGTCTGGCGCGTGTCACCTGTGCCCTACGCATTCCAGCCCGACGACAAGAAGCACACGGCACGGCGGCACCACACCGCCCTCTACCGCGCGTTGCGCGGCGAGTCGCTGCACCTGGGTCTGACGGCGGCCACCGACCCGGCATCGGTCGTGCTGTCGATGATCGAGGGCGTCGACCTGACCGAGCGCGAGGCGTGGGCCGCCGAGTGCGAGGCCACCCTCGACTTCCTGGAGCAGATCCCGATCGGGCGCCGCGTCCACTGGATCGCCGCCCCCCTGGCCAACCCGGGCGCCAAGGCGTTCATGGAGCCCCTCCACGCCAGCTGGACCACGCTCCAGGACACGCTGATGATGCCGCGGTCCGTGCCGGGCAGGCACGCGGTCGGTGAGCGCGCCGCGCAGGCCGAGGCGCTCCGCAAGGAGATGCCGTCGGCGTTCGACCCGCGGCCGGCGACGGTCGCCGAGATGGCATGGATGTTCGGGCACGCGATGCAGCGCGGCCTCGGCCTGGACACGGCGGTCCCCGTCGACGGGTCGCTGGACGCCGAGATGCACCTGTCCGGGCCGTCCGTGCTGCCGTCCGCGCTCGTGGACCCGGCCGGGCAGACCGACTCCGAGAAGAAGCTGGGCCCCCTGCAGATCCTGAAGCGGCCCTACGTCAAGGTGCTCGACCCCACCAACCCCGAGCTCGCGTCCTACCAGACGACGCTCGTGGTGAGCGACACCCCGTCGGGCGGGATCGTGTACCCCGGGTGCGAGTGGATCGGCCGGGTCGACGAGTCGGGCGTGCCGTGCGACTGGGCGATCCGCATGACCGTGCGCTCCCGCGACGAGGTGACCAACCGCAACCGGCGCGCCGTGCGCACGCTCAACGACCAGTTCGACCAGCGCTCCGAGGAGGAGCGTGCCGGGTCCTCCCTCGACACGACGGCGCGCGCGCTGGGCGAGTACCAGGCGGTCATGGACGCGGACGAGCTCGAGGTCGAGGTGGACGCCACCACGATGTTCACCGTCTCCGGCCACACCCCCGAGCAGGCGCTCGACGACGCGCGTGACCTCACCAAGTACTTCGCCGCGATGCAGTTCTCGCTGCGCACCGACCCCACGATCCAGCCGACCCTCTTCGACGCCACCCTGCCCGGCATGCCGACGCCGCGCGCCGTGCGGGAGTACTCGCAGATCACGACGGCGCGGGCGTTCTCGGCGGCCGTGCCGTTCGCGACCACGGAGCTCGGGGACACCTCCGGCGCGCTGTTCGCCCTGGAGATCTCCAACGGGGCCGCACGGCCGAACCCCGTGTTCGTGAACCTGGCGGGTGCGACGGACAAGCTGGACGTGGCCCTCGCGATGGGATTCGTCGGCGAGCTCGGTTCGGGTAAATCGGTCAGCATGAAGACCGTGGCCATGGACAACGTGGACATGGGTGCCACGCTCATGGCGGTGGACCACACCGAGATGGGCGAGTGGGGCGTCGCCGTCTCGGAGATCCCGGGCTCGCAGGTGGTCGAGATCTCCGAGGACGCGACGGTCTCCATGGACCCGCTGCGGATCCTGCCGCCGGCGCAGGCGCCACGCGTGGCCCGCGCCTTCATCACCGTGCTGCTGTCGGTGCAGACCAAGTCCGAGCAGAACGTGCTGCTGTCCAAGGTGCTGCAGACCGAGTACATGTGGCGGCACAAGATCACGTCGCTCGGCTCGCTCGCCCGCCACCTCGAGGTGGACTGCGAGTACCCGGGCGCCCGCATGCTCGCCGACGAGATGCGGATCTTCTCGGAGCTCGACTTCGGGCGCGCGCTCTTCGACGACTCGCTGCCGCCGCTCGACCTGAGCTCGCCGGCGATCGTGCTGCACACCCACAAGATGCAGCTGCCGTCGAAGGCCGACATGGAGCACGGACACCTGTTCGCGGAGCTCAAGGCGGAAAAGGTGTTCGGCCGTGCCACGTTCGCGCTGATCGCCGCCCTCGCCAGGTACCGCTGCTTCGCCGACCGTTCCAGGCTCGACATCTTCGCCGCCGACGAGGCGTCCAAGACCATGTCGTCACCGGAGGCCGCCGAGGAGATCGGCATGTTCATCCGGGACGGCCGTAAGCACAAGGCGGCGCTCCTGCTCGGCAGCCACGACGCCGAGGAGGACTTCGGCAACGAGGTGGTCCGCGGCCTGATCCCGTTCCGTGTGCTCCTGCGGCACCGTGACGCGAACCTCGCCCGCCGCGGGCTGCGCTGGCTGCACGGCCTCCCGGTGAGTGCGCCCGTGGACGAGGGACTGGTCAAGCTCGTCACCGAGGGCACCGCCCCGGTGACCGATGCCGCCGTCGGCGTGACGGAGGAGCGGCGGGGCGAGTGCCTCATCCGCGACTTCCAGGCCCGGTACGGCCGGGCGAAGGTCATGGCGCCGCTGGTGGAGAGCCGCGCCAAGACCGTGAAGACCACGCCCACCAGCTCCACCGGTGCGGTGATCGGGTCATGAACCGGCTCGCGCCGCTACCGTCCGCTGATCCGGGCGGCGGGCTGAACCTCGAGGACACGCAGGGCGTGGCCGTCGACCGGTTCACGCTCCAGTGGGACACGGGCTCGCCGTGGAACCCGCTGAACGTCGACTCCGAGATCTTCTCGACCCTCGCCGGCATGTTCTGGGTCTGGTACCGGGACATGGTCGCCGTGCAGATCTGGGTGCTCGACTGGGTGCTCGGCATGGACTGGCTCGGCTACATCCTGGCGCCCCTGGCCGGGCTGAGCATCATCGTGCAGGGCATGATCGCGCAGATCGGCCTGCTCAACCTGATGCTCATCATCCTGGCGTTCGTGGTCGGCTTCTGGCTGCTCAAGGGTCGGTTCGCCGGCGGCTTCATGGAGCTGCTGATCGGCTGTCTCATCGCGGCTCTCGCCACCGGGTTCCTCGCGAACCCCATGGCGACGATCGGCGGCGAGCAGGGCGTCATCATGCAGTCGCGCAACGCCGGCATGGACATCGCCACCGGCTTCGCCACGGAGGGTGCGTCGTTCCAGCGGGACTCCACGGTGATCCGTGAGGGCCTCAAGGGGCAGCTCGTGGACACCCTGCTCCGCGCGCCGCACCAGATCATCAACTACGGCACGGTCATCGACGGCACGGGCTGCGAGGACACCTACACCGAGAACGTGGGGCGGGACGACGCCGTCGACGCGATCGGGTCCTGCGACTCCGCGTACAAGGAGGCGGCGGCCAACGTCGACGCCGGCACCGTCGTCTCCACGCTCAGCCTGCTCACCACCGGGTTCGTGTTCCTGCTGCTGTCCGTGGTGATCGTCGGCGGCACCATCTTCGCGGTGCTCCTGCTGGGCTGGTCGGCGATCAAGCTGCTGTGGCAGCTCCCCGTCGGTGTGGTCTCGAGCGGTACCCGTGCCCAGCTCTTCCGTACGTTCGCGAGCGTCGGCTTCGGGTGCATCCTCGTCGCCATGGCCACGATGTTCCTCGTGGCGTGGATGAAGATGCTGCTCGGCTTCTACGACGCCACGAGCGGCCTGCCGTTCCTCGTCCGCCTGTACCTGTTCAACACGCTGGTGATCGCCGGCGCGGTGTTCTACGTGCTGATGGGTGCGAGCGTGCGGGCGGCGCTGCGCGGCCTCGCGGACAAGCTGGCGGCCGCCGGCGTGCCCTCGCAGGTGGGCGAGCCCGCCGCGATGCCGTGGGACGGCAGTGCGAAGTGGCGCGGGCGCTACAACAAGGCCAAGGAGTGGGCGGGTGTCGGCCTGGGCCCGGCGCCCGTGAAGCCGAACGGCCAGGGACTCGAGGTCGACGGCGACGACGTCCCCGCCGCCGGCCCGTCCGCCATGGACGGGAACCCCGGCGGTGGCTCGGTCGGCAGCACCACGGGCGGCGTCTCCGGTGGTTCGGCCGGCACGGGCGACGAGAACCGCACGATGCCCATCCCGGTCGACGGTTCCGGCGCTCCGGTCGGGCCCGACGGCGCCGACGGCACCGACAGCCGTGGCAACGCCTGGACCACCGCGGCGCGCAGCGTCCAGGACGGGTCGCCCGACGGCGGCCGCGGGGGCGACCCGCTGCCGGACGGCTCGAACGCCGGGGAGAAGCCCTCGAACGAGCCCGGCCCGCACCTGCCGCCGACCGCCGGCGAGCGCCTCAGCGACCGGCTGGGCAGCGCACGACGCACCGGCACGTCGGTCGCCCTGCAGGCGGGATCCATGGTCGCGAGCGGCGGCACGTCCAGCGCGGCGGTGGGTGCCTCCAAGGCGCTCAGCGTGGTGCGCAAGGCCAGGCAGGCCAAGCAGACGCTCGGGGCAGCACGCGGGCTCGCCCGCAAGGGTGAACGGTCGCAGAGCGCCGCCCGGCTGGCCCAGTCGCTCAACGCCGCACGCCAGGGTGGGGCGCCGCAGGCCGGCGGGCCGCAGCCCTCGGCGATCGTGCACAACCCCGGCCGCCGTCAGATGCGAGGGCTGGGTCGCTGATGAAACGTGTAGTCATCGTGGTGATCACGGTGGTCGCCCTCGCGATCGGCACCTGGATCGGCTGGCCGCGCGAGGGGGGCCCTGTCGACCCCTCCGCGCAGGAGAGCTCCGGCGTGCTGGCTCCCGGGTCCCCGGACGACTTCGGCGACCCGGCGAGCTCCACCGGGAACGACGCGGCGGTGCCGCCCGCCACCGAGGAGGTCGAGGGACAGCCGGGAGCGGGCGAGCCGGCGACCGAGGTGTCGGCCGAGCCCGAGTTCGACGAGACGGCACCCAGCGAACCCGTCGAGGCGTCCTGGAACGAGGCGGTCCGGACCGCCGCACGCGACGCGGCCCGCGCCACGGTCGCCGCCTTCGCAGCGACCGACCAGACCGCTGACGAGTGGTGGACCGGGCTCAAGCCATTGCTCACCCCTCAGGCGCAGCCCGTCTACCAGGACGTGGACCCGCGGCTCGTCCCGGTCACCGAGGTGACGGGTGAGCCGGAGGTCACCGACGAGACCTCGACGCTGCTCGCCGAGGTGGCTGTGCCGACGGACATCGGCAGGTACACGGTGCTCCTGACCCGGGCCGACGGCGCGGCTCCCTGGCTCGCCGAGCAGATCAGGCCGCCGGAGGGGTCGTGAGCGGGCAGGGCACCACCGGGCTCGCGACACGCGTGGCCGCGCAGGCGGTCCGGTCCAGGGGCGGGCGGCCGGGCAGGCGTGGGGGGAAGGACGACTCGACCAGGCGTGCCCTGCTCGTGCTGGGCGTGCTGGTCGCGGCCGTCCTGGCACTGCCGGCCGCGGTCATCGCGATGGTCGTGCTGGTGGGCGGTGCCGTGAGCGAGAACCAGTCACGAGACGGCTGCAGCCTGTCGGCGTCGGTCGTGCCGGCCGGTGGCCAGGCGACGTCGGCCGGGGGCTTCACGGGCGAGCAGCTGCAGAACGCGTCGGTGATCCTGCAGGTGGGCCAGGAGCGGGGCGTGCCAGGAAGGGCCCAGGCCATCGCCGTGATGACGGCGCTCGGCGAGTCGGGCATGCGCAACCTCGACTACGGCGACGACCGGTTCGGGGTGCGCAACCCGGACGGGACGCTCACCTCCTCGATCGGCATGTTCCAGGAGCAGAAGTGGTACGGCACGGTCGAGGAGCGCCTTGACCCCGTGCAGTCGTCGGGCCGGTTCTACGACCGGCTGCTCGGCGTGACCGGCTGGGAGACGCTCGAGCCGACCATCGCGGCGCACAAGGCGCAGCGGAACGCCGACCCGTACCACTACCAGAAGTACTGGGACCAGTCACTCGAGGTGATGCAGCTCGTCAGCGGTGCGGACAAGCAGGACCTGGCCGCCCTGTCGCAGTCCATCCAGGGCGCCGCGGCCGGTGCGCCCTGCATGAGCGGCTCGATCGGCAACGCCGCGGTCGGTGCCGGCGGGTGGGCCAACCCGGCCGTCGGGTCCAAGGCGTCCGGCTTCGGGCCGCGCAGCACCGGTATCGCCGGTGCGTCGACCTATCACCTCGGCCAGGACATCGCGGCGTCGTGCGGTACCCAGGTGTTCGCGGCCGCCGCGGGGCGCGTCGTGATCTCCGGGGCGACCGGCTGGGGTACCGGCAACACGATTCGCATCGAGCACGGCATGGGCCTCGACTCGACGTACGGCCACCTGCTCACCGGCACCAACCTGGTGCGGGTCGGCGACACGGTGCAGGCGGGACAGCAGATCGCGTCCATGGGCGGCGACTCGCGCATCGACCCGGCGGGTGCGGGCACCTCGTCGGGCTGCCACCTGCACTACGAGGTGCGGGTGAACGGGCAGGCGGTGAACCCGGAACCCTTCATGGCCCAGCAGGGTGTGACCCTCGGGGTCGCGGCCCCGGTGACCGAGTCGGTCGCCCCGGGTGACGCACCGGACGGCGTGGAGCCCGCGGACGCGGACCGATGACTTCTGCTCACCGCAGACGTCGGTAAAAAGAGGTCGCGATCCTCGGTGGGAATACCCGACGATGATCCGGCGTCGTTAGACGTAGGTCGTGTGCAGTGTCGCTCCCGATCTCGGCCCGCGCGCACCGTACCGAGAGGGAACACATGAGTACCGGCACCATCGACACGTCCGACCACCTGGGCGAGCCACCGGCGAAGGCGCCCTCGACGGGCGTGGCACCGACCGGGGCGGCCCCGTCGCGCACCGACAAGCTGGCCCCCGGCCACTTCCGCGCCATCGCGCTGCTCATGGCGAGCGCGTTCACGGTGATCCTGAACGAGACGACCATGTCGGTGGCGCTCCCGCCCATCATGGACGAGCTGGGGGTCACCGCGACGGTCGGCCAGTGGCTCACCACGGCGTTCCTGCTGACGATGGCCGTCGTCATCCCGGCGACCGGGTTCCTCATCAACCGGCTCGGCACGCGCGGTGCCTACCTGCTGGCGATGGCGCTGTTCACCGTCGGAACCGCTCTGGCGATGCTCGCCCCGGGCTTCGCGATCCTCGTGACGGGTCGCGTGGTGCAGGCGACCGGCACGGCGATCATGATGCCGCTGCTCATGACGACCATCATGACCATCGTCCCGCCGCACATGCGCGGCCGGGTGATGGGCAACGTCGGCCTCGTCATCGCGGCGGCCCCGGCCCTCGGCCCGACCCTGTCGGGCGTGATCCTGGAACCGCTGGGCTGGCGCGGCGTGTTCGGCGTCGTGCTGCCCATCGCGGTGCTCTCGCTCGTCGCCGGCCTGCTGTGGATCCGCGACGTGTCCGACAAGGACAAGCACCACCTCGACCCGGTCTCCCTGCTCCTCGCGCTCGTGGCGTTCGGCGGGCTCGTGTGGGGCCTGTCCGGTCTCGGCGAGGGTGCGCACGCGAGTGCGGGCACGCTGAACCCGTGGATCCCGCTGAGCGCCGGACTGGTGTTCCTGGGTCTGTTCGTGTGGCGGCAGCTCGTGCGGCAGCGCACCAACTCCGCGCTGCTCGACCTGCGCACGTTCCTCCACAGCAACTTCCGGGTGGCCATCGGCATCATGTCGGTCTCGATGCTCGCCATGCTCGGCACCCTGATCGTGCTGCCGCTGGTGCTGCAGGACGCGATGGGTCTGACGCCGCTCCAGTCCGGCCTCATCGTGCTGCCCGGCGGACTCGCCATGGGTCTGCTGGGCCCGGTCGTCGGCCGCTGGTACGACAAGGTCGGGCCGCGTCCGCTCCTCGTGCCGGGCACCGTGCTCGTCACCGTCGGGATCGGCCTGCTCGCGTTCCTCCACCCCGGCACCTCGCCGTTCTACGTGCTCGGCGCGCACATCCTGCTCAGCCTGGGCCTGTCCGCGGTGTTCACGCCGCTGTTCAGCTCCGCGCTCGGGGTGCTGGAGCCGCACCAGTACTCGCACGGTTCGGCCACGATCAACACGGTGCAGCAGGTCGCCGGAGCAGCCGGGATCGCGCTGTTCGTGGCCATCATGACCCTCCGGTCGGACTCCCTGGCCGAGACGGGTGTGTCCGCCGCCGACGCCATGACCAGCGGAGCCGGCCTGGCCTTCGGGATCGGCGCGGGCGTGATGGCCCTGACCATCGGCCTGGCGACGCTGATCAAGCGCCCTGAGTCCGACGGCGAGTTCCAGGGCGGTCACTGACACGCTGCGGCCGAGACGCGAGGGCAGGAGCCGGGGCACCGGTTCCTGCCCTTCGTCGTACCCGGGCGCGTATCAGCGGTCGAAGAGGCGGCCGAGCAAGCTCTTCTTCTCCTCGCGAGCGATGCGGGTGACGCCGATCGGCTCCAGGCCGCGCAGCTCGAGCAGCCGGTTCGCCACGGAGACGGCATCCGTCAGCGCCGGCGGACGGGCGCGGTCGGGCACCAGACCGGCCGCCTTGAGCGTGTCGGGCACGGCCCCCGCGTCGAGCCGCTCCGTCCACCCGGCCGGGTCGAGGCTCAGGAACTCGTCCCGCGTCAGGTCGACCGTCTGGTCGGTTGCGCCTCCCCGCTGCTCGGTGCCGTCGAGAACGACCTGCCGCCCCACGAGCAGCGCCGCCAGGCTCTCCGCCCGGTACACGGCCCCGGCATGCCGCTCGTGATCGAGGAACACGACCTGCCCGATGTGCCCGTTCGCGGCCGGCGCCAGGTCGGTGGCGTAGACGTTCCCCGCGCCGTCCGTCCCCACGGGAAACCAGAGCGGTGACCCGATGACGGCCTGCACCCTGCGCGCGGGGTCCTCCGGCGCCATCGTGTCCGCGTCGGCGGTCCAGGTGTCGAAGCGGGCAGCGGGCAAGAACGCCTCGCGCAGCAGGCCGTCGCCGAGCGGCACGATCTCGAACCCACCGAACAGCCCGTCCTCTCTGCCGAGCCTCAGGCTGCCCGAGCCCGCCGTGGCATACAGGGCACGCACCTCGTCGGGCAGAGAGACGCCACCGGGCAGGCTCACCTCGGCCGCGGCGAGCTCGTCGGGCACCGCGCCGACCGCCTCCGGCATCCGGTCGGCGACCACGCGCGCCACCGCGTCCGGATCGGCCGACGGGGCCACGGTGGCGTTCGGCGCCGGGACGATCGTCGCCCGGTACTGCATCGGCAGGGCGCCCGGCTCCAGCACCACCTCGAGCACCGGAGCGGCCGGCCCGGAGACGACGGCGGGCGGCAGCGCGAACAGCTCGACCGCGTCGTCGGCGGGGCGGGCAGCGGCGCAGACCCGTACGAGCCGCTCGGCATCGGGTGTGAGCTCGGCGATCGTGCGCAGCGCGTCGTCGAGGTCGGCCTTCGGCCCGCGCCCTCCGGACCGTGCCGCCTCGCGGGCGAGCGCGCGATGGTGGTCGCGGCGGGCATCGGCGTCGCCGTCGTCCAGGTAGCTGCCCTGCCACGCCCCGCGACCGACGGTGCCGACGAACTCGCTGGCTTCGGTGGCGGGCGGCGCGGAGCGCCGCAGCGCGTCGACGAACGGTTCCCAGGTCTGCCATTCGGTGAGGCTCACCAGGCACATGATGCCGTCTTGTGCCTAGGCGTGTCGGGTCGACGTTCCGTAGACTTCCAGCCATGGCCGAGGTGCGGGTCTTTGCTGGTACCGGAGGTCAGCGCTTCGCTCACGAGATGTGCGCTGATCTCGACGTCGCGCTGAGCCCGATCAAGATCCAGCGTTTCGCGAACGACTGCCTGCAGGTCCAGCTCCTGGAGAACTGCCGTGAGCGCGACGTCTACCTGGTGCAGTCGGTCGTGCGTCCCGCACAGGAGAGCCTGATGGAGCTCCTGTTGATGGTCGACGCCGCCAAGGGCGCGTCGGCGGCCCGGATCACCGCCGTCATGCCGCACTTCGCGTACGCGCGCTCCGACAAGAAGGACGCGCCGCGCATCTCGCTCGGCGGCCGCCTCGTCGCGGACCTGCTGGAGACCGCCGGCGTGAACCGGATCCTCACGATGACACTGCACGCGCCACAGGTGCACGCCTTCTTCCGGGTGCCGACCGATCAGCTCAACGCACTGCGTGAGCTGGCCGCCCACTTCCTGCCGAGCGACCTGTCCAAAGCCACGGTGGTCTCTCCGGACCTGGGCAACGCGAAGAGCGCCTCGGCCTTCGCCAAGATGCTCGGCATCCCGGTCGCCGCGGCCGCCAAGGAGCGCTTCGACGGCGACAGGGTCGAGATCACGTCCCTGATCGGCGACGTGACCGGCCGCGACATCATCGTGCTGGACGACGAGATCGCCAACGGGTCCACGATCATCGCCATCCTCGACCTGCTGCGCGAGCACGGCGCACGCACCGTGCGGATCGCCTGCACGCACGGCATCTTCGCCAACGACGCGGTCCACCGCATCGCCGCCGATCCCGACGTCGTCGAGATCGTCACCACGAACACCGTGCCGACGGCGGGGCTGCTGGCGCACGACAAGCTGACCGTGATCAGCGTGGCGCCGGCGTTCGCCGAGGCGGTGCGCCGGATCCACAGCGGTGAGTCGGTCAGTGCCCTCTTCGACCCGACGCACGTCTGACTGTCCACCGGTGCGGCGTCAGCCCCGCTCGGCCCACCACTTCTTCAGCTCCTCGGTCGCCACGTCCTGACCCAGCGGGCCCTTCTCCATGCGGAGGCTCAGCAGGTACTTGTACGCCTCGCCGACCTGGCGCGACGGCGAGATCCCGAGGATCTCCATGATCTGCGTGCCGTCCAGGTCAGGGCGGATCGAGTCGATCTCCTCCTGCTCACGCAGCGCGGCGATGCGGTTCTCGAGGTCTGTGTACGCGTCGGACAGCCGCTGGGCCTTCCGCTTGTTGCGGGTGGTCGAGTCGGCGCGGGTGAGCCGGTGCAGCCGCTCGAGGAGCGGGCCAGCGTCGGTCACGTAACGGCGGACCGCGGAGTCGGTCCATGTGCCGTCGCCGTACCCGTGGAACCGGAGGTGCAGCTCCACGAGTCGCGACACGTCCTTGACCACCTGCTTCTCGAACTTGAGCGCCTTGAGCCGCTTGGCGGTGAGCTTGGCACCGACCACCTCGTGGTGGTGAAAGCTCACGCCGCCGCCCGGTTCGAAACGGCGGGTGGCCGGCTTGCCGATGTCGTGCAGCAGCGATGCCAGTCGCAGCACCAGGTCCGGGGCGGGCACCGCGCCGTCCGGTCCGGTCTCCTGCGCGATCGCCTGCTCCAGCACGGTGAGCGAGTGCTGGTAGACGTCCTTGTGCCGATGGTGCTCGTCGATCTCGAGCTGGAGCGCCGGCAGCTCGGGCAGCACCTGCTCGGCGAGGCCCGTGTCGACCAGTACCTCGAGGCCCGCGCGCGGGTTGTCGCTCAGGAGCAGCTTGGTGATCTCCGCCTGCACTCGCTCTGCCGACACGATCTGGATGCGCTGTGCCATGGCCACCAGCGCGGCGAGCGTTCCTTGTTCCACGTGAAACGAGAGCTGGGCGGCGAACCGCGCGGCGCGCATCATGCGCAGGGGGTCGTCGTCGAACGAGCGCTCTGGTGCGATGGGGGTGCGCAGCACACCGGCCGCGAGGTCGCTCAGCCCGTTGAACGGGTCCACGAAGGTGAGGTCGGGTACGCGGACCGCCATCGCGTTCACGGTGAAGTCCCGGCGGGACAGGTCGCCGTCGAGCGTGTCCCCGAACTCGACGAGCGGCTTGCGCGACGCGGGGTCGTACTTGTCGGTGCGGTAGGTCGTTACCTCGACGACGACGTCTCCCCTGCGCGCGCCGATGGTGCCGAACTCCCGACCGATGTCCCAGTGGGCGTCGCCCCAGCGCGCGAGGATCTTCTGCGTCTGGCTCGGCGAGGCCGACGTCGCGAAGTCGAGGTCGTTGCTCGCACGGCCGAGGAACGCGTCCCGCACCGGGCCGCCGACCAGGGAGAGCTCGTGACCGGCGGTACGGAACTGGTCGCCCAGCTCGAGCGCGGCGGGCGCCATCTCGGTCAGCACGCCGAGTGCGCGCCGCAACAGATCCTGCTCAGGGGTAGACACAGCCCAAGATTCTCCCAGACGTGACCGGACAGCACGCACCGACGCACTCCGTGCCCGAAACCGCCCACCCACCCTGACCGGACCCACCGTGCTCAGTCGGTAGTGTTGGGGCATGTCCACCCCTGTTCCGGCGAGCGACCGTCCAGACGGTCGTCCGGAGGTGCCCACGCCTCCCGGCGGAGCGCCCTTGCGGGTGAATCCTGCCCGCCGAGCCGCTACGACGAGCAGCCCGGCGCACCTGCCCATCGTGGACGAGACGTCCGCGGGCGGCCTCGTGCTACGGGGCGGGTCCGAGCGTCCCGAGGACTTCAGCGCCGCAGTGCTGCTGCGCCGGAACCGCACCGGCCGGCTCGAGTGGTGCCTGCCCAAGGGACACCTCGAGGGCCGCGAGACGCCGCAGGAAGCGGCGATCCGGGAGATCCACGAGGAGACCGGGATCCGCGGCTCCATCCAGGCGGAGCTCGGCGTGATCGACTACTGGTTCACCGGTGAGGACCGGCGAGTCCACAAGGTGGTGCACCATTACCTCTTGCGCGCGGAGGGCGGTCGCCTGACCGTGGAGGACGATCCGGACGGCGAAGCCGAGGACGCTCTCTGGGTCAGGGTCGACGAGCTCGCCGAACGCCTGTCGTACCCGAACGAGCAGCGACTGGCCGCTGCCGCCCTGGACCTCCTCGTGTCGTCGAGAAGTCTCCGGGACGCGCTGCGCGCTGACGCCTTCCCCACGGAGCGCCCCGACCTGCCATGACGCAGCACCCCGACATCTCCCGCAGTTCCGCTCCCCGTCCGGCGGCCCGCCGCACCGGCAAGATTGGCGCAGTGGTCCTCGCGGCCGTGCTGCTCGTCGGGTCGGCCGCCGTACCGGCGAGCGCGGACGCACCGTCCACGAGCCGCGCCCCAGCACCCACCGGCGCCGTGGTCGAGGCCGTCCCGGCGACCGCTTCCGAGCAGGGCGCGCTCGACGTCTCGGTCATCAAGATCTCGCACCCGGTCGCGCGGCCGGGCGACGAGGTGACCATCCGGGCGCGCGTCACCAACAACACCGGTGCCAAGGTGTCCGGGACGGTGGCCCAGCTGACCGTCGACTTCCTCGCACTCACCTCCCGTGAGCAGATCGCCGCCTGGTCCGACGCCGACCTGCTCGACCCGGTGCTCGGCGACCCCATCGAGGAATCGGTACCTCCGCTGGCGCCCGGTGCCTCCACGAACGTCTCGTTCACCTACGACCCACGCGTCCCGGCCCTGCAGGGATTCGGTCCTCGCCGGCTCGCGGTGAGCGTCAACGACGCCACGGGGCGCCTGGGCATCGCCCGCACGTTCCTGATGTACGACGCCGACGGCGCCGACCGGTCGCCCATGCGGCTCAGTGTCCTGGCCGCCGTGACCAGTCCCGCGACGGACCCTTCCGATCCGGACGCGGCGCAGATCGAGCTGGCGCAGCAGGCGGCCGAGGGCCAGCGCCTCGACGGGGTGCTGACTGTCGCGGAGAGCACGGACCTGTCGCTCGCGATCGACCCCAACGTGATGGGCAGGGCGACCAGGTCGGACGACCCTGCCCTCACGGAATGGTCCGACCGGATGCTCGCCGCCGCCGAGAAGACGGCCACCTACACGCTCCCCAACCACGACCTGGATCTCGCCGCGCTCGCGCACACCGAGATGTTCGCCAGGGGGCCTCGAAGCTTCGTGCGCGCCCCTCGTACCCCGCAGTGGCCGATCCCCGAGAGCTGGAACCAGGAGCTCGCCTGGCCGGCCGACGACGCGGTACCTGACATCGAGACGCTCGACCTCGCCGTGGCCATGGGCAGGCCGAACGTCGTGGTCGGTGGAGGCGGGCTGGCCTACGAAGGGTTCGGCACCGTCACCGGCCGTGCGGACGTCGAGACGCCGTCCGGCACCGCGCGCACCGCCGTCACCGACACGTCGCTGACCCAGACCTACGTCTCGGCGACCGACCTGTCCGGCGTCGGATCCGGGTCCGGGAGCACCACCGACTCGGCGGCGGACGCCACGACCGCCGCCACCGCAGCGGAAGGTGCCCAGCGCCTGCTCGCGGACACGGCAGCGATCGTGAGCCAGTCCCCCACCACTCCGCCCACGGTGTCGATCGTGGCTCCCCGCAGCTGGACGCCCGACGCCGAGGCGGCGATCTCCATCCTCAAGACGGTCGACGAAGCGGGCTGGGTCGACACCACGACGATCGACACCCTGTTCCAGCAGGATCCGCAGAACGAGGGCCGCACTCCCCTGCCGGCGCACCACGTCGCCAAGTCGGAGATCAGCCCCAACGACGTGGCGGCCCTCGAGCAGGCTCGCGACGCCGTCGTCACCTTCTCGGCCGTCGCCGGCGCGAACCAGGGCGATATCTGGCGCCCCGGCGTCGTCCGCCTGATCGCACCGCTGTCGGTCGCACAGCGGCAGGACCCGGGCCGCCGGTCCTCGATCGTCCAGCAGGTCCTCCAGGACACGAACGAGCTGACGCACGAGTCCATCACGGTCGTCCCTCGTCAGGACATCAACTTCATCACCGACGTGGGGAACATCCCGGTCCGTGTCCGCAACGGGCTCGACCTGGACACGACGGTCACGGTGGTGCTCCGCCCCGACCACCCGCGGCTCACGGTCGACGCCCGCCGCGTCGCCACCGTCCCGGCAGGCCAGGAGGTAGACGTCCAGGTCCCGGTGCGCGCCATCGGCTCCGGCGACGTCGAGGTCACCACGCAGATCCTGACACCCACCGGCGCCAAGATCACCGACGACTCGTCGTTCCAGGTGCGCGTCCGCGCGGGCTGGGAGGAGGTCGGCACCTGGATCGCCGCCGGTCTGGTCGCGCTGCTGTTCCTGGCCGGAATCTGGCGTACCGTGCGCCGCGGGAAGTCCCCGTACCGTGCCACCAGCAAGGACGTCGAGGAGGCCACCGGGACGGCGGCCGAGGCCGTGGAGTCGCCCCCGACCACCTCGGCGAGCTCCGTGGCCGTCCCGGCGGAGTAATGTTTCGGCCGCCGCACCTGTCGGCGGAACCACGCCGGGCAAGGCCCAGACCACGGGAGTAGTCGCTTGACCCAGGAGAACACCGTGACCGTACCGACCGACCCCGCCTCGGACCCCAGCTCCGAGGCCGCGAGCGGTCCGGGCGAGTCCGCAACCCCGCCGTCGGCCCGCGGCCTGGGCCGCAACTCGCTGGTGATGGCGGCGGGCACCGCCGCCTCCCGTCTTGGCGGCCTGGTCCGCAACATGATGCTGGTGGCAGCCATCGGCTCGGCGGGCACGGTCGCCAACGCGTTCGACGTCGCGAACAAGCTGCCCAACGTGCTGTTCGCGATCCTCGCCGGCGGCATGCTGAACGCCGTGCTGGTCCCGCAGATCGTCAAGGCCTTCCGCGCGCACAACGCGCAGGAGCGCATCGACAAGCTCCTGACGATCTCGGCCGTCGGCATCCTCGCGATCACCGCCGTCCTGACCGGGGCGTCGGCGTGGGTCGTCATGCTCTACACCGACGGCTGGACCGCCGAACAGCTCGCGCTGGGCACCGTGTTCGCGTACTGGTGCATCCCCCAGCTGTTCTTCTACGGCCTCTACACGCTGCTGGGCCAGGTGCTCAACGCCCGGGAGCAGTTCGGGCCGTTCATGTGGGCGCCGGTAGCCAACAACGTGGTCTCCGTCATCGGGTTCGGCGTGTTCCTCGTCGTGTTCGGCTCCGCTCCGGAGCTGGGGATCAACGACCTGTCCGAGTGGGACACCCCGCGCACGATCGTGCTGGCGGCCACCGCCACGCTCGGCATCGTCGCGCAGGCCCTGGTCCTGCTGGTCCCGCTGCTGCGCTCCGGTTTCCGCTGGAACTTCCGGCTCGGGCTGCGCGGCATCGGGCTGCGCTCCGCCGGGTCCGTCGCCATCTGGACGTTCGCCGCCGTGGTGCTGGAGCAGGCGGGCGTCCTCTACCTGACCCGGGTCGCCTCGGAGGCCGGTGCCGCCGGGGGCCCGGGCGTCGAGTTCGCCGGTAACGCCGCGTACACGCAGGCGCTCCTGATCTACCTGCTGCCACACTCCCTGGTCACGGTCTCCATCGCGACGGCCCTGTTCACCGGGATCAGCAAGGCCGCACAGGAGGGCGACACCGACCGCGTCCGTGCCGATCTCTCGCTGGGCCTGCGCACCATCGGCGTCTTCACGGTGTTCGCCACCGCCGCGCTCACCGTCCTGGCGGCGCCGGCCACGGCGTTCATCGTGCCGACGGCCGGGGAGGAGGGCACCGCACTCATCGCTCCCGTGCTCGTTGCCCTGTCGTTCGGCCTCGTTCCGCTCGGCGCGATGGCGCTCATGAAGTGGGTCTACTACGCCTACGAGGACGGCCGCTCGGTCTTTCTGATCACCGTGCCGTCGACGTTCGCCCTGGTGGGCGGGCTGGTCGCCGCACAGATCTGGCTGGCTCCGCAGTACTGGGTGGTCGCGGCGGGCGGGGCGTACGCCCTGTCCAACTGGATCACGGTCCTCCTGCGCACCGGAGGTCTCCGGACCAAGCTCGGTGGACGGCTCGACGGCGGGCGGGTGCTGGCTCTGCACGCCAAGACCCTTCTCGCCGCCTGCGTCTCCGGTGCCGCCGGGTGGGGCGTGTACAGCTGGGTCGGCGGGTTCGAGGCGCTCTCGTTCGGTAGCGGCTGGGTGCTGACCATGCTCAGCGGCCTGTGGGTGACGGCGCTCTGCGGCCTGGTCATGGTCCTGGTCTACGTGCTGCTGCTCCGGCTGTTCCGGGTCCGTGAGCTCGACCGCCTGCTCGGCCCGGTGCTCGCGCGGTTCAAGCGCTGACGCGCCCCGCCGTCGGGCCGCGCTGGTTCGCGGTTCGGTTGCGGAGGAACGACATTTCGGCGGCTTGTCGGCGGTTCCGCGTAGCATGGCGACGGTGCGTGATCCATGCGGTCACGTACCTGCTACTGTCCCCCGACCGAGCGAGGAGGTCCGCGTGAGCACCGTCGAGCCAGGCAGCGTGCTGGTCGAGAGATACAGACTGCGCCAGCAGGCGTCCACCGACCTTGCCGCGGCCACCGCCTGGGAGGCGCACGACCTGGTCCTGGACCGTGAGGTCCGCGTGACCCTCGTGACCGGGCCTTATGCGGGCGATGCTCTCGACTCCGCCCGGCGCGCGGCCCTGGTCACGGACCCGCGCCTCGTCCGGGTGCTCGACGCGGGTACCGACGCGGACGGTCACAGGTACATCGTCACCGAGCCGCACACGGGCACCACGCTGACCGAGATCGTCTCGAGCGGGCTGGTGGACGAGCAGCAGGCCCGGGCGATCGTCGGCGAGGCCGCTTCGGCACTCGGCATGGCGCGGGCCCGCGGTGTCCACCACACCGCGCTGCGCCCCGAGGCGGTCCGGGTGGACGGACATGCCGTCCGGGTCACCGGGCTGGGCCTCGACGGCGGCCTCGCCTCCGGTGACACGCTGAACGGCAAGCCGGCGCAGCTCGACGCCCAGGGGCTCGTGGCCCTGCTCTACTACGCGATGACGGCACGCTGGCCGGGACAGGACCTCGAGGCCGGCTGGATCGCGAAGGACACCCTGATCCCGCTGCCCGCGCAGCTCGACGACTCCGGCGCCGTGGCGCCGCTGTCCACGCTGGTTCCCCACGTGGACGCCGACATCGATGCCCTGGTGAGCCGGACGTTCAACGCGTCCGGCGGTACCGACGGACCGATGAACCCCGACGATGTGACCACGGCCCTGGCGCCGTGGGGAGAGGTTTCCGTAGTGGCATCGCTGCCTGGATTTGTGCAGCCCGAGCCGGAGGGCCCGCGGCGGCAGTCCATCGCCGACGCTTTCGGGGGCGAGGGCACACCGCCCGCACGACGCCCCGTCACCGGCCGGATCGCACGCAACGACGAGACGATGGCGATGGGAGCGGGCGGCGTGCCCGCCGGCTACCCCGAGCCGCAGAACGAGTACACGTACGAGCCGCAGGCGTACGGCGGGCACGCCCCCGTGCCTCCGCCCCCGCAGGCGGGTGCCCCGGTCGGCTACGACCAGTTCGGGCAGCCCGCCGGGCAGGGTCAGCCCGGGTACGACCAGGCTCAGTACGCGCATGCTCAGTATCCGCAGGAGGGTGCGCCGCAGCAGTACCCGCCGCAGTACGCCCCTGGCGGGTACGACCCGAACGGTGGCTACTACGAGCAGGACGGTGGGTTCGCCACCCAGCCCGCGCCCAAGCGCGGCGGCGTCAACCCGACTCCGATCGTCCTCGGCCTCGTCGGCGTCGCCGTCGTGGCGGGTCTGATCTGGGCGATCAACTCGGTCCTCGCGCCGACGCCCGACGTCATCGCCGACGCGTCCCCGACGCCGACGGTGAGCGCCTCAGCGGGCGGCGAGGACGAGACCGAGGGCAGCACGGCTCCGTCACCGCCCGCCGAGACGGAGGCGCGGCCCGTCATCGACTCCGCCGCGCTCCTGGGCACGCTCGACTGGGAGGGTCAGACGATCGACCACCCGGAGAAGGTGGAGCTCGCCTACGACACCGACCCGGCCACCTTCTACTTCACCACCACGTACCAGCAGGCGGCCTTCGGTGGATTCAAGGACTCGCTGGGCATGGAGCTGCGGCTGCGCGAGCCCGCGTCGGTCACCAAGGTGGAGCTGCTGACCAACACCCCCGGCGGCAAGGTGCAGATCCTGAAGGGCGGCGCCGGCGGTGAGGTGCTCGCCGAGGGCACCTTCGCCGAGACGACGACGTTCGAGCTGACCGAGCCGGTGGTGAGCAACGCGTTCACCATCTGGATCACGGAGCTGCCGCAGGTCTCCGACGGATTCCGGCTGGAGCTGAACGAGGTAGTGCTCAGCTAGGACGGGGTCAGCCGAAGCACGGGGGCGCGACGGCGCCGATCGTTCCCGTGGTAGCACCCGCTACCACGCGAGCCTCGGCGCTGTCGCGCCCCTGATCCGCGTCGCCTGCCCATGCATCGATGCCTGTCGATATTATGTGGCGAGACTCACCCCTGCGATCGCGCCGCGGTCGCCATCGGCTGGAACACTGGGACGCGCTCGCGTGTTGTCGCGTGTGCCCATGGAAATCGAGGAGATCGCCTTGACCGAACAGACCACCGCTCCGGCTGCCGGGACAACCGACGCCCCCGTGCTCGACGTCGTCATCGTGGGGTCCGGCCCCGCGGGATATACCGCAGCCATCTACGCGGCGCGCGCAGGCCTCGCGCCCGTCGTCGTCGCGGGCTCGGTCACTGCCGGCGGCGCTCTGATGAACACCACCGAGGTCGAGAACTTCCCCGGGTTCCCCGCGGGGATCCAGGGTCCCGACATGATGGACGCCATGCGCGAGCAGGCCGAGAAGTTCGGCGCGCAGGTCGTCTGGGACGACGCGGAGCAGGTCGAGCTCACCGGTGACGTCAAGACGATCGTGACCGGCGGCGGCGACACCTACCGTGCCCGCTCGGTCATCCTCGCCACCGGCTCCGCGTACCGCGAGCTGGGCCTCTCGGACGAGAAGCGGCTCTCCGGTCGTGGCGTCTCGTGGTGCGCCACCTGCGACGGCTTCTTCTTCCGCGACCAGGACATCGCCGTGGTGGGCGGCGGCGACTCCGCGATGGAGGAGGCCACGTTCCTCACCCGGTTCGCCTCCAAGGTCACCGTGGTGCACCGCCGCGACGGCCTGCGGGCCTCGAAGATCATGGCAGAGCGTGCCATCGCGGACCCGAAGATCGAGTTCGCGTGGAACAGCGAGATCGCCGGCATCACCGGCGAGAACAAGGTCTCGGGTATCAGCCTGCGCGACACGGTCACCGGCGAGGTCCGCGAGCTGGACGCGACCGGCCTGTTCGTCGCGATCGGCCACGAGCCCCGCACCGACCTGGTCAAGGGCCAGGTCGACCTGGACGAGAACGGCTACATCCTCGTGGAGGGCCGTAGCACTCGGACCAATCTCCCCGGCGTCTTCGCCTGCGGCGACGCCGTCGACCACACGTACCGCCAGGCGATCACTGCCGCCGGCTCGGGCTGCTCAGCGGCTCTCGACGCTCAGGCGTTCCTCGACTCGCTGAACGACTGACCGCTCGGTCGGCCGCCACGGCCCACCCGCTCGGCCCGTAAGAGGCCATGAACAAGGAGATGCTGGATGAGCACCATCAAGGTCACCGACGACACCTTCAAGACCGAGGTCCTCGACTCTGACATTCCCGTCTTCGTCGACTTCTG
This sequence comes from Promicromonospora xylanilytica, assembly GCF_054782895.1. Classification (NCBI taxonomy): domain Bacteria; kingdom Bacillati; phylum Actinomycetota; class Actinomycetes; order Micrococcales; family Promicromonosporaceae; genus Promicromonospora; species Promicromonospora xylanilytica. Next base: position 35,456 of record NZ_BAAGRP010000021.1, on the reverse strand, counting down.
GGCCACCTGGTGCGGGCCGTGCCGCATGGTGGCGCCGATCCTCGAGGAACTCTCCGACGAGTACGAGGGCAAGATCAAGATCGTCAAGATCGACACCGACGAGAACCGACAGACCGCCATGGACTACGGCATCGTGTCGATCCCGACGCTCAACGTCTACAAGGGCGGCGAGGTCGTGAAGTCGATCATCGGCGCTCGCCCGAAGCGTGCGCTGACCGAGGAGATCGAAGAGGTCCTCGCGGTCTGACCCCCACGGACACCGCGCACCACCTTCAGAGCGCGTGTCCGGATCCTGCCTGGTGACGTCATCGGGGGGTCCGGGCACGCGCTCTCTGGCGTCGAGGGGACGGCGTAGTCTCACCGTTTCGCCACGAACGGGCACGGAGCCGCACACGGCCTCCGTGCCAGACTGGGGCGCGTGAACGAGCTTCCCGAGACTGCCGGTAACCGCCTCGACCCGTGGTTCGGTTCGTACGCGGCGCGAGCGCACGGCATGCGGGCCTCGGAGATCCGGGCACTCTTCTCGGTGGCGAACCGACCGGAGGTCGTGTCTCTGGCAGGGGGCATGCCGTACCTCGAGGGCCTTCCGCTCGACGTCATCGCGGACACCATGCAGCGGCTCATCGCCACCAAGGGCACCACCGCCCTGCAGTACGGCTCCGGCCAGGGCGAGGAGAGCCTGCGAGAGCACATCACGCAGGTCGTCGCGCTCGAGGGCGTCTCCGCACATCCCGACGATGTCGTGGTCACCACCGGTTCCCAGTCCGCGCTGGACCTGGTCACCCGGATCTTCGTGGACCCGGGTGACGTGGTGCTGGCCGAGGCGCCGTCGTACGTGGGCGCGCTCGGCGTCTTCCGGTCGTACCAGGCGGACGTGGTCCAGGTACGGCTCGACGCGCACGGCCTCGTACCCTCCGAGCTCGAGGCGACGCTCGCCCGGCTGGCACGGGAAGGTCGGCGCGTGAAGTTTCTCTACACCGTTCCGACGTTCCAGAACCCGGCGGGCGTCTCGTTGTCGGTCGAGCGTCGTCCGCAGGTGCTGGAGGTCTGCCGGCGGTACGGCGTCCTCGTCGTGGAAGACAACCCGTACGGCCTGCTCGGCTTCGACAACGAACCGCTGCCCGCACTGCGCTCTTACGACACGGAGGGCGTGCTGTATCTCGGCTCGTTCTCCAAGACGTTCGCCCCCGGGTACCGGGTCGGCTTCGTGATCGCACCGCACGCCGTGCGTGACAAGCTCGTGCTCGCCAGTGAGACGGCCGTGCTCTCGCCGTCGAACGCCTCGCAGCTCGCTGTGGCCACCTACCTCGAGACGTGCGACTGGAAGGCGCAGATCAAGGACTACCGGGAGCTGTACCGCGAGCGGCGCGACGCGCTGGTCGGTGCGCTCGGTGAACACCTCCCGAGCGCCTCGTGGAACGTGCCGGAGGGCGGCTTCTTCGTGTGGGTCCGACTGCCCGAAGGGCTCGATGCGCGGGCGATGCTCCCCCGCGCGGTCACCGCGCGTGTCGCGTACGTGCCCGGCACGGCCTTCTACTTCGACGGCAGCGGCTCCGACCACATGCGGCTGTCCTTCTGCTTCCCCACGCCGGCCCGTATCCGCGAGGGTGTGCGCCGGCTGGCCGGTGTCGTGAACAGCGAGTCCGAGCTGGTGGAGCTCTTCGGTACCTCCGCGCGGCCGGACCCTGACACGGATGACGTCGAGGGTCCCGCCCCGGACCTCGCCTGACGTCCGAACCCGCAGGCCGTCCGTGTGATCTCGCTTCTGGCACGATGGCAGCTCTGCCCCGTTGACCCGTTGACCCGTTGACCCCGACCGAGTGAGCCTCCCGATGACCAGTCCTACCCCCGTCCCGGCCGCACCGGCGCCGTCCGGCGCACCGGCCGTCCCTGACGCGCACGCCGCGGACAGCGCTCCCCTGGTGGTGGTTCTGGCCGGCGGTCTGTCGCACGAGCGCGACGTGTCCCTGCGTTCGGGGCGTCGCGTCGCCGAGGCATTGCGCTCCACCGGCCTGGAGGTCGTGGTACACGACGTCGACGCGGACCTCCTGGCCTTTCTGCGCGAGACCCGGCCCGACGTCGTCTGGCCCCTGCTGCACGGCGCCTCGGGCGAGGACGGCTCGGTGCGCGACGTGCTCGACATGGCCGGCCTGCCGTACGTCGGCTCCGGCCCGCGCGCCAGCCGCGTCGTCTGGAACAAGCCGATCTCCAAGGCCGCGCTGCTCGAGGCGGGGCTCGCGACCCCCGACTACGTGACGCTCCCGCAGAGTCTCTTCCGGGACCTCGGAGCCCAGCCTGTGCTCGATACCGTCGTGCGCCGGCTCGGCCTTCCCCTGGTGGTCAAGCCGACCGAGGGCGGCTCGGCGCTCGGCGTCACCGTCGTCACCCGCGCCGAGGACCTGCCGCGAGCCATGGTGGAGTGCTTCGCATACGGCGAGACAGCGCTCATCGAGCGGGCCGTCACCGGCGTCGAGCTGGCGGTCAGCGTTATCGACGGACCTGGTGGGCCCGAAGCACTGCCCGCCGTGGAGATCGTCGCCGACGGCGGGTACGACTACGCCGCCCGCTACGTCGCAGGCAAGACCGAGTTCTTCGCACCCGCTCGCCTCACCGGTCCCCAGGCAGCCCACGTGGCCGACGTCGCCGTGCGCGCCCATCAAGGGCTGCACCTTCGCCACCTGTCCCGCACGGACATGATTCTCGACACCACGGGCACTGCCCAGATCCTCGAGGTCAACGTGGCGCCGGGCATGACTGAGATGTCACTCCTGCCGCAGGCGGTGGCCGCGAGCGGTCATGACCTCGCGACGCTGTACCGCACGGTCGTCGACACGGCACTGGTCGCCGCGCGATAGCTCACCTCACCACGTGAAACGAAGCCGGGCCGGCATCTCCCGTAGGAGGTGCCGGCCCGGCGTCGTCCGCGCTGTGTCCGTCAGGCGTCGGAGGGCGGCTTGAGCAGGCCGCGCTCCTCAGGAGCCATGACGTTGAGGATTCGGTTGAGGTCCTCCACCGAGGCGAACTCGACGGTCATCCGGCCCTTGGTCTTGCCGAGCGCCACCTTGACACGGGTCTCGAACCTGTCTGAGAGCCTGGTTGCCAGCTCGTCCACCGCTTCGCTTCGCGTGCCCGCCCGCGGCGGCTTGCGCGTCTTGCCGTTGCTGCCGTCGGACTCCGTCAGCATCACGATCTCCTCGGTCGCCCGGACCGAGAGCCCTTCCGACACGATGCGCTGAGCCAGCCGCTCGATCTCCGCGCCGTCGCTCAGGCCGAGGAGCGCACGGGCATGACCCGCCGAGAGTACTCCCGCGGCGACGCGGCGCTGCACCAGCGGAGGCAGGCGCAGGAGGCGCAGGGTGTTCGAGATCTGCGGACGGCTGCGCGCGATCCGAATCGCGAGCTCCTCGTGCGTGCACCCGAAGTCGTCCAGGAGCTGGCGGTACGCCGCGGCCTCCTCGAGCGGGTTCAGGTCCGAGCGGTGCAGGTTCTCCAGCAGTGCGTCACGGAGCATGTCGCCGTCGTCGGTGTCGCGGACGATCGCCGGGATGGTCTCCAGCTCGGCGGCCTGCGTCGCCCGCCAACGCCGCTCGCCCATGATGAGCTCGTACTCGCCCGGGTGCTCCTTGTCCGGACGGACGACGATCGGCTGGAGCACGCCGATCTCCTTGATCGACTCGACCAGCTCGTCAAGGTCGCTCTCGTCGAAGACGGAGCGTGGCTGCCAGGTGTTGGGCCGGATCGCGGCGACCGGCAGCTCGGCGAAACGAGCACCGGGGACGGGCAGGAGCTCGGCCGTTTCACGTGAAACGTCGGCTGGCTCGCCCTGCTCACGGCTGAAGAACGTGTCGTCCAGTGCCGAGGCGCCGCCGCCCTCCACTGCCTCGTTGGCTACCGAGAGCCGGCCGCTGGCGATAGCGGAGTCCCACTTCACGGTGCTGGGACGAGGCCCCGCGTTCTTGGGTGCCTTCTTCTCCGTCTGCGGCGCGGGAGCAGTCACTGAGACCGTGCTCACCGGGACCTCGTCCGTCGCGTCCAGCGCCGGGGACGGGCGCTCCTCCACGACCGTCGCGACCGATCCACCGAGTGCGTTGTCCGCGGCGTCGGACTCGCCTGGTCCCACACCGGACGCCTGCTCGTCCGGCTCCGGACCTGTCGGGATCAGGGCGCCCAGGCCCCGCCCGAGCCCGCGTCGCTTCGCACTCATCGTGTCTCCTCGTGGGTTCCGGTCTCGCGCCGAGCGCGGACGGGCTTGGTCTCCATCGTCACGGTGCCCAGCCGGCTCCGTTCGTCACTGCGAACCATCAGTCCTGCGCCCCGACCGGCTCGGCCTGCATCGCTCGGCGAGGGCTTGACCCGCCCTGACCACGCTCGGCCAACTCACGGGATGCCTGAAGGTACGCCAGCGCGCCGGTGGATGTCGCGTCGTAGGTCATCACCGTCTGGCCGTAGCTCGGAGCCTCCGAGATCCGCACCGAGCGAGGAATCGTCGTCTTGAACGTCTCCGCCGGGAAGTGGGACCTGACCTCGCCTGCGACCTGCTGCGCCAGGTTGGTGCGGCCGTCGTACATGGTCAGCAGGATCGACGAGACGCGCAGCTCCGGGTTCAGGTGCGACCGGATGAGGTCGATCGTCTTCAGCAGCTGGCTCAGCCCCTCGAGCGCGTAGTACTCGCACTGGATGGGGATGAAGACCTCGCGGCCCGCCACGAACGCGTTGACCGTGAGGAGGCCGAGGCTCGGCGGGCAGTCGATGAGGACGTAGTCGATGCGGTCTTCGCCTGCCGCGAGCCGGTCAGCGAGGTACTTGTCGATCGCCTTCCGAAGCCTCGTTTCACGTGAAACGAGCGAGACGAGCTCGATCTCGGAACCCGAGAGATCGATGGTCGCCGGCACACCCCAGAGGTTCGGCACGTCTGGGCACTGCTGCACCGTGCTGGCCAATGACTCCCCCTCGACGAGCACCTCATACACCGAAGGCGTACCCGCTCGGTGCTCGATACCCAGCGCGGTGGAGGCGTTCCCCTGCGGATCGTTGTCGATGACCAGCACGTTGAGTCCGGACTGGGCCAGGCCGGCGGCGACGTTCACCGTGGTCGTCGTCTTGCCGACGCCGCCCTTCTGGTTCGCCACCGTGATGATTCGCGTCTTGGGTGGGCGCGGGAACCTGCGCCCTTGAAGCTCGATGCGTCGGCGAGCATCCATCGCGAGCTCGGCGGCGACAGGAGTCGTGTCGTCAACGGCCGGGACGGTTGCGATGAGGGCTGACCGACGCTCGTCATCGCCACCGTGCGGGCCGCCTGTGGGCTGCTGCGTGCCATTGGACGTCTGCGACCCGGACGTTTCACGTGAAACACCGGGAGCGGAGAGGCCCTGCACAGGAATCGGATCCGTCACGCGGACACTGTAATCGCTGGCCACGTGTTCTGGCTCGGACTCCGACTCAGTTTCTCCGTCGAAATGTGTGAGTTCGGCATCCACGAGCGCTCCTGCCTCGGCATCCACCGGCCGGGATGCTGAGCCGATCACTGCCGGTGCCGCGTTGACAGCAGCGTCGAGGGCCTCGCTCGCCCTCCTGATCGCATCGGCCGGGATCGGCCGATCCGTCGGCAGCTCCTCCATCTGATCCGGGTCGGCTTCATCGGCGGCTGGCCCTGCACCTGGGGTCGCCGGCGCTGGGTCCGCCGGTGCTGGCTGGTCCGCAGCGCCCGTGCTCACGGTCGCCGGTGCTCGAGTTGCTTCGGTGTCGGTCTCGGTGTCGGCCTTGGTGTCGGTGTCGGTCTCGGTGTCGGCGTCGGCGTCGGCGTCGGCGTCGGCGTCGGCGGGAGGCTGCACCTCCCCGGAAGTACCCGAAACGGGCATCGTGACCGACTCGATCAACTGGTTCAGCGCGGCGACATTCTTCCCCTCAGGGCCGGGGCGATCCTGGCCCCATACCTGATCGCGGGGGCCGTCCCCCAGGATCGCGGGTTGCGGCAACGCCATCTCCAGTGAGGAAGACACCTCGTCACCGGAATCGGCCGGCGGCGAGTCGTCAGCAGACGCCTCCGGTCCGGCCTCGGGATGGTCGTCAGGCCGGAGCGCTGCGTCCTGCACTGGCTCGCCGCGATCACCGCGCTCATCGGCAGGCTCGGTGCCGTCCGAGGGAGCCTCGTCCGAGGGAGTCTCGTTCGAGGGAATCCCGTCCGAGGGATCGGACTCCTTCTGCATCGAGCCGGGCGGGGGTTCCGCGCCGACCTCATCAGCTGCTCCTGGCACGGTGCCAGAGCCCTGCCCCGAGCCGGGTGCAGTCTCTCCGTCGAGCATGGGCACTGTCTCCGGCGGCACCTGGGTTCCGTCGCCCGAATCCCCGACGCCCGCACCCAACGTGGCATCGGCCGACTGCTCGGGCGGGGCCGCTGCCACGGCAACTCCGGGCTCGCTGACCGGGTGCGCAGGATCGAGGCGAACGTCAGAAGCGCCGGAGTTCGCACCGGGCTCCCCTGCCTCGCCGAGCCCAGCCTGTTCGGGAGCCGACGCCGTGGCCACCGGTCTGGCGACGGGCACCGCGTCAGCCTCTCCTGCTGCACTCCTGACAGCGGAGGCAGATTCCGAAGCGGACGAGTCGGACGCTGTGTCGGCGGCAGCGGGCGCCACAACAGACTTGGCTGCGGCCTTGGCCGCCGCTACTCGCTTGGACTTTCGTCTGAAGAAGCACACGCCTGTAACGCTAAGGTCGCGGGCCTGCGCAAGCGTGTCGAAACGCCGACTCCGGAGCGATCAGATCGTCTCTTCTCACCGATGTCCTGCCGCCTACTTCCCCTCGGCGGCAGGACAAGGCCCTGGGGGATCGGTATGACTGCTTTGTTCTCCACCACCCCGGGGCCGCTCCGAGGACCGTTTCACGTGAAACCGCCTCTACGGACGATGTCGTGCTTCCGTCGACACTCCCCGCTCGCTGCTGGGAGCCGGGCGAGCCGAGCCCCTGCACCTCGCCCGTTGATTCGACACTTCCGTTTCACGTGAAACCGCGCTCGACATCCTCCTGCGCCCCCGATCATTCAAGGCGGCGCCCGAGCGTGCCTCAGCGCCGCCTACGCGAGCGGTGGAGTCGTCCGGGCCGACTCCAACTGTCTCTGCCTCGGCCGGAGAGCCGCCAGTCGGCAGTCGCCAGTCGCCAGTCGCCAGTCGCCAGTCGCCAGTCGCCAGTCGCCAGTCGGCAGTCGGCAGTCGGCAGTCGGCAGTCGGCAGTCGGCAGTCGGCAGTCGGCAATCCCACCGCACGATCCGTGCTGAGCACGGACTGGCGAGGTGAGCTCAGTTTCACGTGAAACGCCATGCCCGTTCGGCGACGTACCGAGGTGCCGATCCCGTACTCGCGCCTCAGTCGCCCTGCCCGCTCGCCTCGCGATGAACACCTCGCCCGATCGCTGCCCTCAACGCCCGGACCCCGACGTCGCCCTAAACAACGAGGAGCAGTCACCACCAGGTGACTGCTCCCCCGTTCCACGTGAAACAGTAGCTCTCAGCGAGGGCTACTTCGCTCGACGCACCCGCACGATCGCGGTCGCTTCCACGCCCGCGACGGTGACGCCGTCCAGTACGTCCGGGACTCCAGAGCCGTACTTCTGCAGCACCTTTCGTGCCGGCTCGATCTCCTGCGTGACGCTCCGTCCCTTCAGGATCACCATCTCGCCACCCACCCGGACCAGCGGCATGCTCAACCGAACCAGCTTGGACAAAGCGGCCACGGCCCGGGACGTCACCACATCGACCTCGAATGCCCCGTGGTACTCCTCCGCCCGACCGCGCTTGATCTCGACGTTGGTCAGGCCCAGCTCTGACACCACCTCGGCGAGCCAGGTCGTACGCCGCTCCATCGGCTCGACGAGAATCACGTCGAGCTCCGGGCGCATCGCAGCGATCACGACACCGGGCAGTCCAGCGCCCGACCCGATGTCGGCCACCGAGCCAGACGTCGGGAGGTAAGGCACCACCGCGGCAGAGTTCAGGATGTGCCGCTCCCAGATGCGACTCACCTCGCGGGGCCCGATCAGCCCGCGCAGCTCGCCCTGGTCACGGAGCATTTCGGCGTAGTGCGCTACCCGGTCGTACGCATCACCCAGATACGCCTTGACCCCATCGCTCACGCCAAGCGTCTCGCCGTCCGGTACCTCAGCGCCGGCGTCAGGCTCCCCTTGCGCCGCCATGTCCGAACCTTCCACGTCCCGTCCTCCAGTCGCTGTCGAGAAGTAGCCAAACACACCGAGGGCCGGTGCACGCCCTCGGGACGCGCACCGGCCCTCGGACGAGGCCAGTGAGATCAGTCGTCGGCCGCGACCGCGTCGCCAGCCGGCTGGACCACCACGTATCGCTCGGGCTCGACGCCTCGCGAGTCGCTGACCAGGCCAGCGGCAGCAACGGCGTCATGCACCACCTTGCGCTCGAAGGCGTTCAGCGGATCCAGCTCGACCTCCGCACCGGAGCCGCGCACCTGCTCCACCGCGGCCTCGGCGATCCGGGTGAGCTCCACCCTGCGCTCGGCGCGGTAGCCGCCGATGTCGAGCATCAGTCGGCTGCGCTCCCCCGTTCGGGTCTGCACCGCGAGGCGCGTGAGCTCCTGCATCGCGTCGAGCACCTCGCCATCGGGACCGATGAGGTGTGTGAGCGACGCCTGGTCGTCCGCCACGACCTCGACCGCGGCACGATCGTGCTTGATGTCCAGGTCGATGTCGCCGTCGAGATCGGCGATGTCCAGAAACTCCTCGAGATAGTCGGCTGCGATCTCGCCCTCTTCTTCGAGGCGCTTGGTCCGGTCCTCCGGATCCACGACCGGGGCCGCGGGATCGGGCGCGGCCGTACCTGTGCTCGCGTTCATCGCGTCTCCTCCTACTTCTTCTGCTTGCGCTTGCCCGACGACGCCGGGGTAGCCCCTGGTGTCGTACCGGACGGCTTCGGCTTCGAACCGGGCTGCTTTCCCGGGGTGGTGCCGGACGGCTTCGGCTTGGATCCGGCCTGCTTACCGGGCGTCGTGTCGGTGGCGTCCTGCGGGGCCGACTGCGCGACGGCGGGACGTGTGGGCTCGGGACGGGCCGCACCCTTCTGCCGGTCCTTGCGCTTGGGCTGCACCCGCTGGCCAGTCTTCGGCTGCTCGACCACGGGGGTCTCGTCCTCGACGACCTCACCGGTCTTGGCAGCCCGCTTCGCGGCCTTCGCCGCCTGCCGCTCCTTCATCTGCTTCTCTGCGATGGAGCCAGGCGTCGGCATCCGCTTGATCGTGTAGTACTGCTGGCCCATCGACCAGATGTTGGTCACGGTCCAGTAGATCAGCACACCGACGGGGAAGTTGACACCGGAGATCGCGAAGACCAGCGGCAGCATGTACAGCATCATCTTCTGCGTCTGTGCCATCGGACCCTCGAGGGCCGACGGCGGCATGTTCTTCATGGTCAGCTGGCGCTGCGTGGTGAAGGTCGTGACGCTCATCGCGATGATGAGCACGATGACGACCGCGCGAGAAGCCCAGGAGTCCGTCTGGAGGAAGACGTCGCTGAGCTGCGCACCGAACAGGGTGGACGACTCGATGTCACCGGCTACCGACTGAGTGATCGGACCGATCGGCTCAGCGTCACCGGTCGAGATCGCCTCGAGGCCGTTCAGCACCCGGAACAGCGCGAAGAAGATCGGCGACTGCAGCAGGATCGGCATGCAGGAGGCGAACGGGTTGGTGCCGTGCTTCCGGTACAGCTCCATGGTCTCGCGCGTCATGTTCTCGCGAGATGCCGGGTCCGTCTTGCCCTTGTACTTCTTCTGCACGGCCTGCAGCTCCGGCTGGATCATCTGCATCCCGCGCGAGGCCTTGATCTGCTTGAAGAAGAGCGGGATCAGCACGATGCGGATGACGATGACCAGGGCGACGATCGAAAGCACCCAGGCGGTGCCCGGGCCTGCCGACATCCCGAGTGTCGTGAAGAGCCAGTGCGACCCGTAGATGATCCAGGCGACGACCCATTCGATCGGCCAGAGGAATGCGAAGAAGTCCATCGGTCAAGAAGCTCCAGAGTTGATGACGCAAAGTCTGCGGGGAGGTGCGGGTGTCATGTACGGCACCACGAGCCCGAGCCGGAGCCGGTCAGCCCTCGGCGTGAGTGTGTGCGCCGCGCGCGGGCGGTACGTCGTCGACACCGCCGAGACTCCACGGGTTGCACCGCAGCAGGCGCCACAGCGCGAGCCCCAGCCCGCGCAGCGCACCATGACGCCGGAAGGCGATCAGGGCGTACTGCGAGCAGGACGGGTAGTACTTGCAGCTCGGAGGGCTCATCGGGCTGATGAACGCCTGGTAGAAGCGGACCATCCCCACGAGGAGGGTGACCGGAAGCCTGCCGATCAGCGAGGGCTCGCGTGCCGGTGCCTCACCCTCGGGTGCGGGGGTCGTGGTCATCTCTTGCCGTCTCCGGTGGCGCGTGCGACAGCACGGCGCAGGCATGAGTCGAGGTCCCGTTCGAGATCCGCGAACGTGGCCGACGAGGCGGGCGGAAGCGCGCGCACGACGGCCCGGGCGGCACTCGGCAACGTCGAGAGCTGCTCCGCAGCGGCGGCACGGAGCCGACGCTTCACCAGGTTGCGCTGCACGGAGTTACCCACAGCCTTGGAAACGACAAAACCGACCTGAGGAGTTCCCGATCCTGGGTCCGGGACTTTTTCGTCCGGAACCAGGAGGTGGACCACCACGGTCGATCGACCTGCACGCGTGCCGCGGCGCACCGTCCGCTCGAACTCGACGGAACGGCGCAATCGGTGCGCCGCGGGCAACATGGCTCAGGCTGAGAGCTCGGCGCGACCCTTGCGCCGGCGGTCCGCCAGGATGGCGCGGCCGGCACGGGTGCGCATGCGCAGCCGGAAGCCGTGGGTCTTTGCACGACGGCGGGTGTTCGGCTGGAAGGTCCGCTTGCTCACGAGGTACTCCAAGAACGTCGGGGTAGGCACACCGTCTGTCCTCGACGATGCAGTGAATGTTGGCCGATCAGTAGAGCGATCTGCCGAGCCGACCCGGGGCCTGGTCCACTGGTCGTGGCCGACGTCGAGAGACGCGGCTCGGATCCGTGTGTGGGCGCGCAGAAGTACCTGGAACGGCTGTATGACGTTACGCCGTCGACGCCCTTCTGGTCAAACCAGAACGGCTGGATCATGCGTGTCGGGCGCGCCACACCGCGCGCCTGAAGCGACCTCACGGAGGGCCCGCTGACCGGCCCGTGTACCACCTGTCCAGCGGTGATCCACGCAATCCACAACCTGTGGACAACTGTGTGGACGGTGCCCCATCATGGCAGACTCCAAGTCACCCCCAGCAGTTGCAGCACCCCGCGCACGAGACGAAGGAAAGCCAGTGGCCAACCCGGACGAGAACATCGGCGACGTCTGGGCACAGACCCTGACGGCGCTCGAGGCCCGGCCCGATATGAGCCCCCGGCAGCTCGCCTTCATCCGCCTGGCCAAGCCGATGGCGGTGCTGGACGACATGGTCTTCATCGCCGTCCCCCACGAGCAGACACGTACGTACCTGGAGACCGCGGTCCGGGACGACCTCGTCTCCGCCATGTCGTCCGTCCTCGGCAGGGACGTCCGGTTCGGTATCACCGTGGACCCAGAGCTGAGCAGCAGAACGCTCGCCGGTCCCTCGCAGATCTCCGGACCTGCCGCGCTCTCCCTCGAGCAGGAGCCGCCGGAGCCCGAGCAGGCACAGATGCCGATCGCGCCGCAGCCGGCCCCGAAGCCTTCGGCTGAGCCGACCAGGCTCAACCCGAAGTACATCTTCGAGACCTTCGTCATCGGGTCGTCCAACCGGTTCGCGCACGCGGCAGCGGTCGCGGTGGCCGAGGCCCCCGCCAAGGCCTACAACCCGCTCTTCATCTACGGCGACTCCGGGCTGGGCAAGACCCACCTGCTCCACGCCATCGGGCACTACGTCCACAACCTGTATCCACACATCCGGGTGCGGTACGTGAACTCCGAGGAGTTCACCAATGACTTCATCAACAGCATCGGCGAGGGCAAGGCCGGCGCGTTCCAGCGCCGCTACCGCGACGTCGACGTCCTCCTCATCGACGACATCCAGTTCCTGCAGGGCAAGGAACAGACGATGGAGGAGTTCTTCCACACGTTCAACGCGCTGCACAACGCCAACAAGCAGGTAGTGATCACGTCGGACGTGCCGCCCAAGCAGCTCAACGGCTTCGAGGACCGCCTCAGGTCCCGCTTCGAGTGGGGCCTCATCACCGACGTCCAGCCGCCCGACCTCGAGACCCGCATCGCGATCATGCGGAAGAAAGCGGCGAGCGAGCACCTCGACGTCCCCGCGGACGTGCTCTCCTACATCGGCTCCCGCATCTCGACGAACATCAGGGAGCTCGAGGGCGCCCTGATCCGCGTCACCGCTTTCGCGAACCTCAACCGGCAACAGGTGGACCTCGCCCTCGCGGAGATAGTCCTCAAGGACCTCATCACCGATGACGACGACACCACCGAGATCACGCCGGCGGTGGTCATCGCACAGACGGCCGCGTACTTCGGGCTGACCATCGACGACCTGTGCGGCTCGTCACGATCCCGGGTGCTCGTGACGGCCAGGCAGATCGCCATGTACCTGTGCCGCGAGCTCACCGACCTGTCTCTGCCGAAGATCGGCCAGCAGTTCGGAGGGCGTGACCACACGACGGTCATGCACGCCAACAAGAAGATCGCGGGCCAGATGGCGGAGCGCCGCTCGACCTACAACCAGGTCACCGAGCTCACGAGCCGGATCAAGCAGCAGCAGCGCGGCTGACCTCGAGAACGGTCTCCGGCTCTCACCGAAACCGGGCAGTCCGCCTCTTTCCACACTTTTCCCCACCCCTGTGCACAGCCGATCCGGTGCACGGGGGTGTTGCGTATCCGCACCTCCACAGGTCTATCCACACACGGATCCCCGGGATTTCCCCGATCCCCCTCGGCTATCCCCAGTGCTGTGGACGAGATCTGTGCAGAACTCCCTCCACCGCCGTGACCAGCGATGATGAGCCTGGGGACAAGGCTGTGGATGGCTGTGGATGAACCCCGATCTTCTGTGGGCGGAGACACCCTGATCGGTGGACAGCCTGTGTACAAAAAACGGCCCTCCACAGGTGTCCCCAGTTCTTGCACAGGTGGACCCACAGCTCCTCCACAGGAGAAAAGGTCCTCTGACCTGCGCGAAGACGGGATATCCCCAGTTTCCACAACACCTACTACGACTACGACATCTATCTCTCAGAGGGAAATCTGCGCGCCTTCATCAGGCGGGCCGAGCGCTCGGCGCACCTCTTCGAACACTAGTACGAGAGCCCGGAAGAAGTCCATCCACAGCTCCTGCCTATCGAGTGCCACGCGGTCACCAACTCGCGTAGGGTTTCCCTCGACAGTCCAGGAACAAGAGGAGATGCAACGGCATGAAGTTCAGGGTCGAGCGCGACGTCCTCGCCGATGCCGTGACATGGACCGCTCGCACGCTCCCCACGCGCCCACCGGCCCCCGTGCTGGCCGGGGTCCGTATCGAGGCCGATGCGCAGGGCGTGATCAACCTCGCGAGCTTCGACTACGAGACGTCCGCGCGGTCGGAGATCCCCGCTGAGGTCGCGGAGCCCGGCACCGTGCTGGTCTCCGGTCGTCTCCTGGCCGAGATCTCCCGGGCGCTGCCCAACAAGCCCGTAGACGTGGCGCTCGAGGGCAACAAGGTGATCGTCACCTGTGGCGCCAGCCGGTTCACCCTCCTCACCATGCCTGTGGACGAGTACCCGGCGTTGCCGGGCCTCCCGGAGGTCAGCGGTACCGTCTCCGGCGACGCCTTCACGCACGCCGTCGCACAGGTGACCGTGGCCGCGAGCCGTGACGACACCCTGCCGCTGCTGACCGGTGTCCGGGTCGAGATCGAGGGCGAGCGCATCACGCTGCTGTCCACGGACCGCTACCGTCTCGCGCTGCGCGAGCTCACGTGGACGCCTGCGACACCTGGGTTCTCCGCCGTGGCCCTCGTCCGCGCACGGACGCTGAACGACGTCGCCAAGTCGCTCGGGTCGGGCGGTCTCGTGAACCTCGGGTTGTCCACAGGCCAGGGTCTCGACCTTGTGGGTTTCGAGGCAGGCGGGCGTCAGACCACATCCCAGCTCGTCGAGGGCGACTACCCGGCTGTACGTCGGTTGTTCCCGGACAGCACCCCGATCCATGCCGTTGTCGCCACAGCGCCGCTGATCGAGGCGGCGAAGCGCGTGAGCCTGGTCGCCGAGCGGAACACCCCCATCCGACTGTCGTTCAGCGAGGGCCAGGTCGTGCTCGACGCCGGCCACGGTGACGACGCCCAGGCGTCCGAGGCGCTGGAGGCCGTGCTCGTGGGCGAGGACATCGCGGTGGCCTTCAACCCGCAGTTCCTGCTCGACGGGCTCGGCGCGCTGGGCACCGATTTCGTGCGGCTCTCGTTCACCCACCCCAACAAGCCGGTCGAGTTCACCGGTCAGGGCAGCCTGGACGGCGAAGACGACTCCGCCTACCGCTACCTGCTGGTTCCGATCCGCTTCACCGGCTGACGGTCCGGGGCCCGTCCTCTGACGTACCCCGATATCCACAGCCCGACACCCGTCAGTCTGGAAAGCCAGGCTGCGCCATGGACGGCCGCCCGCCACGAGCGAGTCCGTTGATCGACCCTGGAGGAAGCACACACATGGTCACCCACATCGGCCTCGTCGGCCTGGGGAAGATGGGCAACAACATGCGGTCCCGCCTGCGCAAGGGCGGTATCGAGGTCACCGGGTTCGATCCGCGTCCTGAGGTGTCCGACGTCCCGACGCTCGGTGATCTCGCGGCCGCGCTCCCCCAGGAAAAGCGGGTCGTCTGGGTCATGGTTCCCGCGGGCGAGCCCACGCGTGGTGTGCTCGACCAGCTCGCTGAGATCCTCACCGAGGGCGACATCGTCATCGAGGGTGGCAACTCGCACTACGTCGAGGACCAGGAGCGGGCCACGGAGCTCGCCGAGAAGGGCATCGGCTACCTGGACGTGGGCGTGAGCGGTGGTGTGTGGGGCCTGGAGAACGGGTACGGGCTGATGGTCGGCGGTGCCGACGCGGACGTCGAGGCCGTCATGCCGGTCTTCGATGCGCTCCGCCCCGAGGGCCCCCGCGAGGAGGGCTTCGTGCACGCCGGCGGTGTGGGTGCCGGCCACTACGCCAAGATGGTCCACAACGGCATCGAGTACGGCCTGATGCAGGCCTACGCGGAGGGCTACGAGCTGCTCGCGGCCAAGTCGGACGTCATCACCGACGTCCACGGCACCATGAGGGCCTGGAGCCGCGGCACGGTCGTGCGCTCATGGCTGCTCGACCTCATGGTCAAGGCGCTGGAGGAGGACCCGAAGCTCGCCCTCCTCGACGACTGGGTCGACGACTCCGGTGAAGGCCGCTGGACCGTGGACGAGGGCATCGACATGGCGGTGCCCCTCCCCGTCATCTCGGCCGCGCTCTTCGCACGGTTCGCCTCCCGCCAGGAGCAGTCGCCGGCCATGAAGGCGGTGGCCGCGCTGCGCCAGCAGTTCGGCGGGCACGCGGTCAAGTCGGCGGAGTAGCGAGCGGGACGTACGATCTCCTACCGATGTACGTCTCCCACCTCTCCCTGCTGGACTTCCGGTCGTATGCGTCGGCCGACGTGGAGCTCGAGCCCGGGGTCAACGCCTTCGTAGGGCGCAACGGCCGGGGCAAGACCAACCTCGTCGAGGCCATCGGCTACGTCGCGACGCTCGGTTCACACCGGGTCGCCAACGACGCGCCGCTCATCCGGTCAGGTGCAGAGCGCGCCGTCGTGCGGACACGGATCGTCCGGGGGGACCGCGCGAGCACCGTCGAGCTGGAGATCACCCAGGGCAAGGCGAATCGCGCGCGGATCAACCGGGGCCAGGCGGTGCGGGCGCGGGACGTGCTGGGAGTCCTCCGCACGGTGCTCTTCGCCCCGGAGGATCTCGCGCTGGTCAAGGGGGAGCCGGACGGCCGACGGCGGTTCATGGACCAGCTGCTCGTGCTGATGATGCCCCGGGTGTCGGCGGTGCTCTCCGACTACGAGCGGGTACTGCGGCAGCGTTCGGCGCTCCTCAAGTCGGCGCGGGCGGCCCGGAGGGCGGGTGGTGGTTCGTCGCGTTCTGAGAGCGCGGCGGCGGAGCTCGCGACGCTTGATGTCTGGGACGCCCGCCTTGCCGAGCTGGGTGCGGAGATCCTGTCCCTGCGGCTTCAGCTGGTCGACGCGTTGCGCCCCGCCGTCGCGGCAGCGTACGAGCAGGTGAGCGACGCAGACGGGCACGCGGAGATCACCTACCGGTCGTCGCTCCCGGCGCTCTCGACCGGTCATCCACCGGAGTTGTCCACAGGGTCTGGGGATAACTTTTCCGACGTGGGGCGGTTGCGGGACCTCATGCTGGAAGCCCTGGTCACGGCGCGTCCGCAGGAGCTGGAACGTGGAGTCAGCCTCGTCGGGCCGCACCGCGACGACCTCGTCCTGACCCTGGGCGGACTCCCTGCAAAGGGCTACGCGAGTCACGGCGAGTCCTGGTCGTTCGCCCTCTCGCTGCGGCTCGCATCGTTCCGACTCCTTGGCGGAGATCCGCAGAATTCGGCGGATTCACCCGCGTTCTGGGACCCCGAGCTGGGCACGGACGCCGACCCGGTACTCATCCTCGACGACGTGTTCGCCGAGCTCGATGTGCGACGTCGGCAGCGCCTCGCGGACCTGGTGCTCCCGGCTCGCCAGGTGCTGGTGACCGCTGCGGTGCCCGAGGACATCCCCGTCACCTTGGACGGCGTACGGTTTCACGTGGAACCTGGGACGGTGACCCGTGACTGACGAATCTCCACAGGGGCCTGTGGATAACTCTGAGCCCCCTCTGACACCCGCCTCCGAGGTGGCGCGTGCCGCCCTCAACCGGGCGAAGGCAGCGGCTCGTGCCCGCGGTCTGCGGCCGGGCGCACCGTCGCGCCGCTCTCCCCTGGCCGAACCGCGCTCGAGTGGAGCAGGGCCCGGCGCGCGGGACCCGCAGCTCCTCGGGGCGGTGGTGGGCCGGCTGCTGCGCGAGAAGGGCTGGACCGAGGACGTCTCCGTGGGCGGCGTCATGGGCCGGTGGCGCGAGGTGGTGGGCCAGGAGATCGCCGACCACTGCACGCCGGAGACGTTCGAGGACAAGGTGCTCGTCGTGCGTGCGGACTCCACGGCCTGGGCGACACAGCTGCGCCTGCTCGCGCCGACGTTGCGCCGTCGGGTGGCGGAGGAGATCGGGGAGGGCGTTGTCGAGGAGGTCACGGTTCTCGGACCGGCGGGCCCTGGATTCCGGAAGGGACCTCGATCGGTACGGGGCCCCGGCCCGCGGGACACGTGGGGCTGAGCGTCGGCCTGTGGACAGCCGGGGCACGGACCCGTGCGGCAGACAGCAAGAAGGGCTCCCCGGCCAGAAGCCGAGGAGCCCTTCTCTGATCAGCTGCGCCGGGGCGTCAGCCAGGAACTAGTCGTTCACGCGTTCTGCATGCGCTTGCGGGCCCAGACGAGGGCGACGCCACCAGCAGCGAGCAGCGCGGCGAACGCGACAGCGCCACCGACGGTCGCACCGGTCGCCGCGAGCACGGGAGGCTCGTCGGAGGACGGGCTGGGCGACGGCGCCGGCTCCTCGTCGACGGGCGCGACGGAGGCCTCGTCCGTCGGCTCCTCCGCGGGCTCCGTGGGCTCCACCGTGGGCTCCACCGTGGGCTCCACCGTGGGCTCCACGCTGGGCTCCTGCGACGGCTCCTCGGTGACGGGAGGCACGGTCGGCTCCGGTGTGGGCTCCTCCTCGACGGGCGGAGCCTCGCAGGCCTCGAGCGAGCCGGAGTCGGCCCAGTCGAACTTGTCGTTGTCGTAGGCGTCGACGGTGACGGACCACTCGTGCGCCGCGTCGAGCGCGAGGCCGTCGTACCGCCCCTGGAAGGTGTCGGAGAACTCGGTGTCCTCGACGGTCGTGCCGTCGATGACAACCGTGACCTTGGCTCCGCTGTAGTAAGTGAGGTTCACGTCCACCCAGCCGCAGTCCGCGGAGACCACCGGGGTGTGTGCCGAGGCGGGAGCCGCCCCGGCGATCATGCCGCCGAACGCCAGTACGGCGAGAGTTCCGCCGGCGAGAAGCTTCTTCACTCTGTAGCCCTTCGAAGTGAGACAGTGCGCCAAGTTGCGCATATGACCGGTCGGCGCTATTAGAGCAGAAAACGACAAATCAGAGAAATATCACCTTCCGCCCACAGGTGTTCTGACCTTCGGCAGGGGATGGCATGACGATTCGAAGATGTTTCATGACCAGGGAAGGTCGCAGGCCGAACGCGCGTGCGGGGACCGTCCGCCGACGACGGGCCACGGCGTCCGACGAACGCCAGTACGACTCGTGGGTGGGGGCCTGGCAGCCGCCTCGGAACCCGTCCTGGACCCCAAAAATCACCCTGTGGAGAAAGGTTGTGGAGGAGTGGCCGGAAACGGCAGCGGATCCCGGGTTTTCGCCGCTCAGAAGGTAGTATGAGGGGGTCAACCGCGCCGGCTTCCCAGGATCGTCCTGAGAGCCCGGAACGCTGAGCACCGACGAGCCGTCGGACCGTACGTCAGCACCCGAGCATGGCCTGAACCCTGAGGGTCCGAGCCGCTCGTGCAGCCAGCTGGTACGTCCGTCGTCGTGCACATCGTGTGCCTGAAAGACGAGGAGCAACCCCGCCCGTGACAGAGCGAATCGACGGCGGCTACGACGCCGGGAACATCACAGTCCTGGAAGGTCTCGAGGCCGTTCGTAAGCGACCGGGCATGTATATCGGATCGACCGGTGAGCGTGGGCTCCACCACCTTGTGTACGAGATTGTGGATAACGCTGTGGACGAGGCCCTGGCGGGTCACGCCACCGAGATCGACGTGCGGCTCATGGACGACGGTGGCGTACGGGTCACCGACGACGGCCGCGGTATCCCGGTCGCCATGCACCCCACAGAGGGCAAGCCCACGCTCGAGGTCGTCATGACGATCCTGCATGCCGGCGGCAAGTTCGGCGGCGGCGGCTACGCGGTCTCCGGCGGCCTGCACGGTGTCGGCATGTCCGTGGTGAACGCGCTGAGCCACAAGTTCGTCTCCGAGGTACGCCGTGACGGGTACCACTGGCGTCAGGAGTACACCGAGGGCGGTAACCCGGTCACCGGCGTCGACCGGCTCGAGCCCCTCGGCCCCGACGAGCAGACCGGTACCACACAGACCTTCTGGGCCGACGGCTCGATCTTCGAGACCACGGAATACGACTTCGAGACGCTCCGGGCCCGGTTCCAGCAGTACGCGTTCCTCAACAAGGGCCTGAAGATCACGCTCACCGACGAGCGCGCGGGCCACTCCTCGCCCACCGACGAGGTCACGGGCGCCGAGCCGGACGTCGCGGCGGACGACGTCGTGGGTACGGACGGCAAGCCGGACGCGGACGGTCAGCCGCAGGACCCGGACCAGGCGGCGGAGAGCTGGCGCACGGTCACGTACAAGTACGACCACGGCCTCATGGACTACGTCCACCACCTCAACTCCGCGAAGCGCGTGGACCTGATCCACCCCGAGGTGATCTCGTTCGAGAGCGAGGACACCGAGCGCAAGATCGCCGTCGAGGTCGCGCTCCAGTGGACGAGCGCCTACAGCGAGTCGGTGCACACGTTCGCGAACACGATCTCGACCACCGAGGGCGGTACGCACGAGGAGGGCTTCCGAGCGGCGATGACCACGCTGGTCAACAGCTACGCGCGGGACAAGGGCATCATCAAGGAGAAGGACGACAACCTCACGGGTGACGACATCCGCGAGGGCCTCACGGCGGTCATCTCCGTCAAGCTCGGCGAGCCGCAGTTCGAGGGGCAGACCAAGACGAAGCTGGGCAACACGGAGGCCAAGACCTTCGTGCAGCGTGTGGTGCGCGAGCAGCTCGTCGACTGGTTCGACGCGCACCCGAACGAGGCGCGCGACGTGATCCGAAAGGCGATCTCGGCCTCCCAGGCCCGGATCGCGGCGCGCAAGGCACGCGAGGCGACCCGGCGGAAGGGAATCCTCAACGGCGGCGGCATGCCCGGCAAGCTGAAGGACTGCCAGTCCCGGTTCCCCGACGAGTGCGAGATCTACATCGTCGAGGGCGACTCGGCCGGCGGTTCGGCGGTACGCGGGCGCAACCCGCACAACCAGGCGATCCTCCCCCTGCGCGGCAAGATCCTGAACGTCGAGCGCGCGCGTCTCGACAAGGCGCTGTCCAACGCCGAGGTCCAGGCCCTCATCACCTCGTTCGGCACGGGCATCGGCGAGGACTTCGACATCACGAAGCTGAAGTACCACAAGATCGTGCTCATGGCCGACGCCGACGTGGACGGCCAGCACATCTGCACCCTGCTGCTCACGCTGCTGTTCCGGTACATGCGTCCGCTCATCGAGCACGGCCACGTGTACCTCGCGCAGCCGCCGCTGTACCGGATCAAGTGGAGCAACGCCCCGCACGACTACGTGTACTCGGACCGGGAGCGCGACGCGTTCCTCGAGGCCGGCACCGCACAGGGCAAGCGGATCCCCAAGGACAACGGCATCCAGCGCTACAAGGGCCTCGGTGAGATGGACTACTCCGAGCTCTGGGACACCACGATGGACCCGGACCACCGGACGCTGCTGCAGGTGACCATGGACGACGCGGCCGCGGCCGACGAGATCTTCTCGGTGCTCATGGGCGAGGACGTCGAGTCCCGCCGCACCTTCATCCAGCGCAACGCCAAGGACGTGCGGTTCCTTGATATCTGAGGAGCGAGCTCGCGGGTCCCGCGAGACATCGACGTGAGCCGCGTCAGTTGAGGCGTCCCGGAGCGACCACCCGATCAGGGCGCGCGGCACCGGGCACGGACATGGCGGCCCAGGAGACGAAGTAACACGCCCACCGGCGTGGGAAGGAAGTACAGACGGTGACGGACGAGACCCCCGGCGTGGACAACCCTGACGACGGCATTCCCATGGAGGACGCGCGAGTCGCGGTGCACCACGGCCGTGTCGAGCAGGTAGACCTCCAGCTAGAGATGCAGCGGTCGTACCTCGACTACGCGATGAGCGTGATCGTGGGCCGTGCACTGCCCGACGTCCGGGACGGCCTCAAGCCGGTGCACCGGCGCGTCATCTACGCGATGTACGACGGCGGCTACCGCCCTGACCGGGCGTTCTCCAAGTGCTCGCGCGTCGTGGGCGACGTCATGGGTAAGTACCACCCGCACGGTGACACCGCTATCTACGACACCCTGGTCCGGCTGGTCCAGGACTGGGTGCTGCGCTACCCGCTGGTCGCCGGCCAGGGCAACTTCGGCTCCCCGGGTAACGACCCCGCGGCGGCCCCCCGGTACACCGAGTGCAAGATGGCGCCGCTGGCCCTGGAGATGGTCCGCGACATCGAGAAGGGCACCGTCGACTTCCGGCCGAACTACGACGGCCGTACCCAGGAGCCGGTGGTCCTTCCGGCACGGATCCCGAACCTGCTGGTCAACGGCTCGGCCGGCATCGCGGTCGGCATGGCCACGAACATCCCGCCGCACAACCTGCGTGAGGTCGCCGAAGGCGTTCGGTGGCACCTCGCGCACCCCGAGGCCACGCGCGAGGAGCTGCTCGAGGCGCTGCTGGAGCGCATCAAGGGCCCCGACTTCCCGTCGGGTGCGCAGATCCTGGGACACAAGGGCATCGAGGACGCCTACCGCACGGGCCGCGGCTCCATCACGATGCGCGCGGTGGTGAACGTCGAGGAGATCCAGAACCGGATCTGCCTGGTCATCACCGAGCTGCCGTACATGGTGAACCCGGACAACCTGGCGTCGAAGGTCGCGGACCTGGTCAACGACGGCCGCATCCAGGGCATCGCGGACATCCGCGACGAGACGTCGGGCCGTACGGGGCAGCGCCTCGTGATCGTGCTCAAGCGCGACGCGGTGGCGAAGGTGGTGCTGAACAACCTCTACAAGCACACGCCCCTGCAGGAGAACTTCAGCGCCAACATGCTCGCGCTGGTCGACGAGGTGCCGCGCACGCTGAGCATCGACGCGTTCGTCCGGCACTGGACCACGCACCAGATCGAGGTCGTGCGGCGGCGTACCGAGTACCTCCTCAAGGAGGCGCAGGACCAGATCCACATCTACGAGGGCTACCTCAAGGCCCTCGACGAGCTCGACGAGGTCATCGCGCTGATCCGTCGCTCCCCCGACGCCGACGAGGCGCGGACCGGGCTGATGGAGCTGCTCACGATCGACGAGCAGCAGGCGAACGCGATCCTCGCGCTCCAGCTGCGCCGTCTGGCCGCTCTCGAGCGGCAGAAGATCCTCGACGAGCACGCCAAGCTCCAGGCCGCGATCGACGACTACCTGGACATCCTCGCCCGGCCCGAGCGCCAGCGATCCATCGTGGGCGACGAGCTCGACGAGGTCACCGAGCGCTGGGGCGACGAGCGACGCACCACCATCCTCCCGTACGACGGCGACATGTCGATGGAGGACCTCATCCCCGAGGAGGACGTGGTCGTCACGATCACCCGCGGCGGGTACGCCAAGCGGACGCGGACGGACAACTACCGTTCGCAGAAGCGGGGAGGCAAGGGCGTGCGCGGCACACAGCTGCGCGAGGACGACATCGTGGACCACTTCTTCACGACGACGACCCACCACTGGATGCTCTTCTTCACCAACCTGGGCAGGGTCTACCGGGCCAAGGGCTACGAGCTGCCCGAGGGCAGCCGGGACGCCAAGGGGCAGCACGTCGCGAACCTGCTGGCGTTCCAGCCGGGCGAGAAGATCGCCCAGGTCCTCGACATCCCCGACTACGACGCCGCGGAGTACCTGGTCCTGGCGACGCGCCGTGGTCTCGTGAAGAAGACCCGGCTGAGCGAGTACAACTCCCCGCGCTCGGGCGGCCTCATCGCGATCAACCTGCGCGAGGACGCCGACGGCGCCGCGGACGAGCTGGTCTCGGCTCGGCTCGTGAACGCCGACGACGACCTCATCCTGGTCTCGCGCAAGGGCCAGTCGATCCGGTTCCACGCGGACGACGAGTCCATCCGTCCGCTGGGCCGCGCCACCTCGGGCGTCACCGGCATGAAGTTCCGCGAGGACGACGAGCTGCTCTCCGCTGCTGTCGTGATCGACGGGGCGGACCTGTTCGTCGTCACCGAGGGTGGGTTCGCCAAGCGGACCCGCATCTCGGAGTACCGGATCCAGGGCCGTGGCGGTCTCGGGATCAAGGTCGCGAACCTCGTCGAGGCGCGCGGTGATCTCGTGGGTGCGCTCGTCACGTACGCGGACGACGAGGTGCTGGTCATCATGGAGCGCGGAAAGATCGTGCGTTCCGCCGTGGCCGAGGTCAATCTCACCGGGCGGAACACGCAGGGGGTAACCTTCGCAAAGCCGGACAAGGGCGACAGGATCATCGCCGTCGCGCGCAACGCGGAGCGTGAAGACGCGGGCGAGGTTGCGGGTGCCGTGGACGAGAACTCCGACGGCGACTCCCCTGAGCGGGTTACCGTGGAAGGGATTCCGAACCCTGATGAAGTTCCGAGCACCCCTGAGCAGACCAGCACCGGACGCGAGGACAGCTGATGACGAGTGACAAGAGCGGGCCCGTGCGCACGGCGTCGCCCGCGCTCGAGGAAGACCTGGAGACCACCCGGGTGCGCAAGGACGTGACCGGGGAGCAGGCTCCGGCCGAGGCACCCGACGCACCGCAGTCCGACGCGGCGGAACCCGACGCCCCCTCGAACGGTGCCTCGGACGCGAGCAAGAACACCGACCTGAGGTCCGGCCCGGTCGCTGTCCCCGCGCCGCCGGCACCGCCGGCGAGCGCTTCCGGGTCCGCCGCGGCCACGTCGTCGGCCCGTACGGAGACCCCTGTTCCCCCCGCCCCGGACGAGAACGCCTCGGGAGTCCCGACGACCGGAGGCGTCTGGCGGTCCGCCTATGAGGCGGGTCGAACCGGTAAGGAGAGCGCGCCCGCGGCACCGGCTGCCGCGAAGAGCGAGCCCAAGGCCCCGCCGGGGCTGGTCTCGGCGATCGGGCGGGTGTCGGAGAAGACCGACGCTCCTGCCTCGAAGGCCACCCCGGCTCCGCAGAGCGCCGCGGCGCAGGAGCCCGACACGAGTGCGAAGTCCTGGAACAGGGTTCCGGCGCCCAGCGTCCCGCCGGCGCCGTCGGGTGCTGCCGAGAGCACTGACGGCGTCCGGGCCGGTGCGATGAAGGCGGCTCAGGCCGCCCTTGACGCGGCCCGTAGCGCAGCCAAGAAGGTGACGTCGATCATGCCTGACGACGAGGGGCGAAGCTCCACGCCCACGAACGAGTCCACGACGCGGCCCGAGATGCACTACACGGCAGCAGGGGTGCGCGGTACCGCCACGACGGCCGACGCGCAGGCGGCGGCCGCTCCGGGGCCGCAGGCGCCCGCACAGCCCGCGTCGGGTGCCACACCCGAGGCACCGCGTCCGGCCCCGGCCGGCCCGCGTCGGGTGCGGCTCGCGATCTCCCGGGTGGACCCGTGGTCCGTCATGAAGCTGGCGTTCCTGCTCGCCGTGGCGATCGCGATCATGACCGTGGTCGCGACCGCCGTGTTCTGGTCGGTACTGAACAGCTTCGGCGTGTTCACCACGGTGCAGGAGTTCGTGGTGGACGCCGTGGGGCCGCAGAGCAACGTGAACCTCACGCAGTTCGTGGAGTTCCCCCGCGTGATCTCGCTGGCAACCCTGATCAGCATCTGTAACATTGTCTTGTTGACGGCGATCGCCACCATCATGGCGTTCCTGTACAACATCACGGCAGCACTTGTCGGCGGCGTGCACATGACGCTGACCGACGACTGACGCCTCTTCGGCGTCACCCAGAGCGTTCTCGTGCGCTGTTGCGCACGACTCGACGCACGTCACACCGCGGACCACGATTTCGGTTTGGGACATCGTCCCTGCCTGGGGTAACCTCCAGTGTCGCGTGAGCGTGCGGAACGCTCGCCCGGGGCTATAGCTCAGACGGTTAGAGCGCTTCCCTGATAAGGAAGAGGTCGGAGGTTCAAGTCCTCCTAGCCCCACTCCCGGACCTGCAGAGGCTCCTCAGGAGGAACTCGTGAAGAAGCTGCTCGTAGTGCTGCTCGCTGCCGGCGCCGGCTACGTTCTCTGGCGCAAGCTCAGTGAGGACGCGGCAGGGCGCGACCTGTGGTCCGAGGTCACCGACTCGATCGACTGAGCGGCCCTCAGCGGGGCCATGGCGCAATTGGTAGCGCACCTGCTTTGCAAGCAGGGGGTTGCGGGTTCGAGTCCCGCTGGCTCCACCTGGTGAAGGCCGTTGACCTGCTGGTCAACGGCCTTCGACGTTCCTCGTGAGGCATCGACGAAAGAGCGATGCGATGAGGATGACACGGTTCGTGACACGATTGCGGCGCCGACGGTTGCCCGTGATCGACGGTGAATGCGGGCGGGACTTGGTCGCCGCCGGACTCATCATGGGTATGAGCACGACGCCCGATGAGCAGCGCCACCGGCTGGACCGCACTCCGATGTGGACGCTGGACGAGTTGTGCGCGTTGGTGCGCACGACGCCGGCCACGGTGCACACCTGGCGCAAGCGCGGCACCGGGCCGCGGGCCTACAAGGTCGGGCGCCACCTGCTGTTCGCGGAGGCGGACGTGGCTGAATGGCTGGCTGCATGCGCCTCTGCCGCGGAGTCGGACATCGACGGCGAGCCGAGCGGCGAGCGAGGCTCTGCTGGCAACGGGTCGGGGTGGTGACTCGTGGGCAAGCAGCGACTGGAGCCGGGCGAGCACGGTGAGATCTTTCTTCAGGAGACCGGCCCCGACAAGTGGCGTGGCCGCACCCGGCTCTGCCTGTGGGACCGCTCGGAGGTGTGGGTCTCCCGCAACGCGTCGACGAGAGACGCGGCCCGGTTGAACGTGCAGAAAGGAGTCGGGGAGCGCCTCGGCGCGGCACGCGGCTCGGACGACCTGAAGCCGACGTCGAAGGTCGGACTCGCGTGTCGGCAGTGGATCGAGGAGATGCGGGAGCGGTCGTCGTGGCCGAAGCCGCCGATCCTTCCGCAGTCCGTGGATGAGTACGAGCGGGTCATCGGCAACCACGTCGTCCCGCGCCTGGGTCAGCGGCGACTGAACGAGCTGACACCGGCGCTGTGCCAGAAGTTCCTGGACACCCTCCTGAAGCAGGGCAAGGGCGGCAAGCACAACATGGTCACCACGACGCGTCAGGCACGAAACGTGGTGAACCAGGTGCTCGACCGTGCCGTCGTGCACGACGCACTGCGGGACAACCCCATGCGCAAGACGATCGCGCCGTCGAAGGAGAAGCCGCAGCCGAAGGCGATCACCGCGTTGGACATCGGTCGACTGCGCAGGGTCGTGCGTAGTTGGGAGGAGTCGAGGGAAGGCGCATTGGGCCCGAAGCCGACCGGGCACCTGCGCGTTGCGGTAGACGCGATGCTGGGTACCGGCCTGCGAATCGGCGAAGTGCTGGCCCTGCGGTGGGGAGAAGTGAACCTCTCCCCCGACGGGCTGCCCACGATCGCAGTGGAGGCCACCCTGACCGACATCAAGGGTCAGGGGGTAGTCCGGCAGGGCAAGCCGAAGACGGACGCCGGAGCCCGCACCATCATCATCCCGCAGTTCGCCGTTGACGCGCTGAACTCGATCCGGCCCGCCGATACGACCGCCGAGATGGCCGTCTTCCAGGGGCGCCTGTTCAAAGACGGTCGCAACGCCGGGCGGCCCGTCTCCACGCACAACCTCCGCCGCATGCTGCGCACTGCTTTGGAGCTCGCGGACATGAAGGGCGAGGTGCACCCCCACCTGTTGCGCTCGACAGTGGCGACCCAGGTCGCGCGCAAGATGCGAGCAGCCGACGCCGCAGCACTGCTCGGACACGCGATCGACGCCGGAGTCACCGGCAGGCACTACATCGAACGCCTGCGGCTCGCGCCGGACACCTCGGCGGTGCTGCAAGCCATGGTCGAGTTCGGCGACCGGGAAGCAGCGCGACAGGCTGCCGAGGACGCCGAAGCATCCAAGAGCCAGCTCACCAGAGCGAAGGTTGCTGCTCTCCGTTAGCGGCGTGGCTCTGCGCTCCGGTCTGCTTCTTGAGCCGGAGCGCAGGGTGCCGCTTGCGGTGGGCGGCATGAAGCTCGATGCATAGGTGGTCGAGGCGCTCGGTCGCGCGGTGCAGGTGGGCGAGGTCGCTGCTGCTCGTGCCTGCGGCGAGTCCAGCGACGTCGGCCCGGTCGATCCATTCGTTGACGTCGGCGACAACCTCGGCGAGGGGTCGTGTTGTACCTGGCGCTGTTGCTTTGGCGTCGTCGGACGCGGGCGCCTTGGGGCGCGGTGTACGTGGTCGGGCGAGCGCGGCCCGGGCTACGGCGGCTAGCTCGGCGGGATCATTCTGCCGGTCGCCTGCCGGGGGCTTGGCGTCGGTGGCGTCGTATTCGGTGATCGCAGCGCGGATCAGTTTCCAGTGTTTCTCGGGGGATGCATCGTTGTTCGTGATGTCGTGCCAGGCAGTCTCGGCCATGGCGCGGACATGTTCGGGCATGTCCGGGTCGTCGCGGGTGTCCTTGATCCGTCCGGCGTGTTCGAGGCGGGTATAGGACTTGGTGCCGGTGACCATCTGGGCGGCCTTGGCGCGCGCGTCACCGTGTTGACCCGGAACGGGCTCTGCCGGTCCCGGTGCCGCCGATTCGGCGGGGCCGGTGTTGTCCTTTTTGCCCCCGCCGTTCGTGTTGCCGTCCTTCCAGCCTGCGTTGGTCGCGTTCTTGGCGGCATGGAAGCGGGTGGCTTGCTGCCGGCGGGCGGCTTGTTCGGTCTCTGCAGTCTTGTACTCGCGGTACAGCTCTTCGGCGGTCTCCAGCGGTAGGGGTTCGCGGATGGTGTTCTCGTCGTGTTCGGCGATGAGGTCGCGCAGCGCGGCCGAAGCACGGCGTACGAAGACGGGTACGGTCTTCCAGCCGAGCAGCTTGACGGCTTCCAGGCGTCGCCACCCGCACAGCAGCAGGCCGTCCGGGGTGACAGTCACGGGGCACAGCAGCCCGACACGACGGATCGAGTCACACAGCGCCTGGAGGTCGCCCAGCTCGCGCCGGTGCCGGTGTCCGACGGTGATCGAGTCGACGGCGCGGTCCAGCCGTAGCCCGTCGGTGTTGTCATGCGGCATGTCTTGCCTCCCGGGCGTCGAGGTGGTGGGGCGGGGTCAGGTCATGCGCGTCCTGCTCGATGACCAGGCATGCGGTGTGCCCGGCCAGGAGGCGGTGCAGGAGGCCGTGCCGGGCCGGGGTGCCCAGGACCGCAGAGACGAGGCGGGTCCAGGCTGCCCGGTCGATGTCGAGTTCCGCTGCGGGGTGGCGGTCCTTGCGCAAGCGGTCGCGTGCGGCGGGTACACCGGCTGCTGTGGTCAGGGTCGTGGTGATGTGTTCCAAACCGGCCATGGCGACGTCTTGGGGCCATCCGACCGCGACCAGGACTGCGATCGTCGTCCGGGTCGCGGCCTGGACCCTAGCGATGGTGGCGGCTGTGGTCGGGTCCAGATCGCTTGCTGTTGTCGCGCCCGCGTTCGTGGTGGCGAGGGCGAGTTCGAGCCAGGGGGCAGTCTCACCTGCTGGTGTCGCAGTCGGTGTAGACGGGTCGCCGATACGCAGGGCAGGTGGCAGGTCGGTGTGAGTCATCAGGTGGCGCGCGCGGCTCGGAGAGCACAGGAGCTGATTGGCCCGAGCCTCGGCCCCCAAGGTGCGCTTCACCGCTACGGTCACGACCGCCCACGGGTTGTCGGCGTGCCGTACCGCGTCGTTGCGGAGAACTTCGAACGCCGCGACAACGGCATCGTGCTCGGTCAGACGGTATTTGCGTGCCATGGCCCGGTACCGGACGGCGCAGTAGGCGAGCAGCTCCGCGGCCTCCAGATCCGTCG
The DNA here is from genome assembly GCF_054782895.1 of Promicromonospora xylanilytica. Lineage (NCBI taxonomy): Bacteria > Bacillati > Actinomycetota > Actinomycetes > Micrococcales > Promicromonosporaceae > Promicromonospora > Promicromonospora xylanilytica. The sequence goes on along the minus strand of NZ_BAAGRP010000021.1, from coordinate 6,471 downwards.
ACCACGCCTCATCACCTGCCCCGGCAAGCCGGTTCAGCAGGGAGCGGAGTCCATCTGGGGTAGTGAAATCCGGCGCAGCGCCTGTGTCGGCGGGGCCACCGTTCCGGCCGGCGGGCGAAGGTGCCGTGGCGGCGTCGGGGCGCGAAGAAGTACCGGCGGGCTGCTGGTCGGGGTGGCGGTCCGGCCCTGCCGTCCGAACCGCGCCCGTGCTCTGATCGCTCATCATCAGTCCCCAGCCACGGCACGCATCGGCACACCACGGCGTGTGCAATACATTACGCCGAAAGCGGACTATGTGCAAGATTGACACATGAACAACTGGAGCGTTGTGATCGCGCGCATAGGGGATAACCTGATGCGCATGGGACAGCCCACCGAGCCCGAACACCCCGATCTCGCCATCAGACCCGGCCAGCCTGGTGGTGTGCGCCTGCCGGATGATGGCCAGGCGTGGTCGAGGTCCTGGACTGCGGGTATCGGCGAGCGGTTACGTTCTGTCCGTCGGGCCGCTGGGTTGACGACGCAGCAGGTCGCCGACCGGACCGCCGCGCTGGGTTACCCGATGGCGCGGGCGAGCATCGCGAACCTGGAGACCAGGCCGCGGGAGAAGATCTACCTGCAAGACGTCACCGTGTTGGCCGCCGCGCTCGGCGTCTCGCCGGTCGAGATCCTGTATCCGCTGGAGGTCAGCACCGTCCCGACCGCCACATCCACACCCGTGGGGGTGGTCCGGCGGGGCGTGCTGAAGAACACCAGCGCCGAGATCCTGCCCGGCCATACCGAGCGAGCTCCCGCTGCCGTCGCATGGTTCACCGGCGGGTACGGCAGAGTCCTCGAAGCACGCCTGGCGGCCATCACCGCTTACGGCAGATTCGAGGCCCGCGGCCAACTCCTGGCGATGCTCCGAGAAGAAGAGAAGGCCGGAGCCCTGGAAGCGCGTGCCCAGACGGTCGGCGCCCCCGCGCCCGCTGAGTTCATGAGGGTCCTGCGGATGGAGGTCTACGACCTCGCACGCTTGGCCCTCGACGCAATCACCACCTACCAGCTGCTCGCGGCCAAGGTCGGCGATACCAGGCCCGCAGTGAGCGACGAGGAACGGGCGCTAGCTGAGCATGTCGCCACCACGCCCCCTCCCGGGTTCATCGAGGATCCGTTCGAACGGCCCGACGTGCACGGAGTCCTGACCATCGGCGCCCCCGAACCCGGAGCCACACCCTTCTACCTGCAGAACGACCCCGAAGACCGGTGGACCCCACCCGACCTGACCCGGCCAGCCACCGCGTTCGAGACCAACCTGCAGGCACCGACACGGCGAACCAAACCCCAGCCACCGAAGACCGAGCCCTGGCCGTCCCCAGCGGGCCCGTCCCATCGGCGCGACAGCGGAGGCCTAGACGCACCGGGACTGTAAGAGCGCTACGGCGACAGCGAAGCTCACGCGTTGCGGTGCGCCGAGACGACGTGTGCGAGGCATCCACGGCCACGACGGGGTCTCGACGACCGGGGCAGCCTCATGCTCAACATGTCATCGGACGCCGGTCGAGAAGATGTTCCACCAGGGCGCCGATGATGCGCGTGTAGTCCCGGTCGGCGGCGAGCTGGCGGCCCTCGAGGCCCATCAGCGCAACGGCCTGGGGATCAGCGTTGAGTGCGCGCTGGATCGCATCGGCGAGGGCAATCGGGGACCTTGGCGTGGCGGTGTAGCCCGTGACGCCGTCGATGACGGTGTCGGTGAGCCCGCCGACGGTGGTGGCGACAACGGGTCCGGCTCCGGCAATGAACGCCTCCAGCGGGATGCGCCCGAACGGTTCGACCCGGGACGGCACGATCACCCCACCCAGTGCGGGGTGGCGGAGCAGCCCGGGTATGCCGCGGTTGAAGCGCGTCCAGAGTGTGACTGCCAGGTCGGAGCAGCGGCGCCTGAGGTGCAGCTGATAGGCGCTCGGTCCGCCATCGTCGGTGACGGCGGCGAGCACGAGGTGCGGGACCGGAACGCCCCTGGAGCGCAGGTGGTCGAGTGCGTCGAGGAGGTCGTCGAATCCCTTGTAGGGTGCGGCGCGGCCGAACGCGAGCAGGAATCCACTCTCGGCTTCGGGCGGGATCGGCGGTGCAGCGGAGAGCGGCACGACGGCCCCGGTCAGCCCGTTCGGTACATCGAGGATTCGGTCCGTCGGGACTGCTTGGTCGTCCAGGAGCTCGCGCATGTGGGTGCTGATGGCTCCGATTGTCGCGCCGGCACGCAGCCAGCCGACCAGGCCACGACTCTCCCAATCCGTGTGCTCAACGTCGGCGTGGTGCAGAGCGCTCGATCGTGGCAGGTAGACGATGTTCCACAAAGGGTCATCCGACAGGTGAGGGCCGAGGCCGACGAACGGCCGGTCGATCGCGACGAGTGCTCCGCTGCCGTAGTCGCGTTTCAGGTCCTTGATCACGCGCGCCGAGTCCTTGGCCAGGTGCTGAAACGCGGCTAGGTCGCCGAACCGGCTCTGCCCGCCGGTCCCGTTGCTCAGCGGTATGACCTTGTGCGGGACGCGGTCGAGGATTGCGAGGGTCCGCTGGTGAGCGGTGTGGCCGTGCTCAGGGCTAGTCGGGTCGAGGTGGACGGGCGCGACAACCAGGTCGGTCCCGTCGGGCAAGTGCTCGGCGACGGCTGCCAAGAGCGCCTGATTAGACAGGCCCGCGCCGGTGGCGGCGCTGTAGAAGCCGTCGTGGAGCGCGACGACGAGCGCGTGCCTCACGGTGTGGCCTCGCAGATGGCGTGCCCGACGGCATCACGGTCGGCCTCAGCGTCGATCCTCATCACGGGCACCGTGGCGAGGGCATCAGCCAGGGTGCGCAGCGCGGGCCGGACGGCAGCGGCAGGGTCGCAGTAGAACGCGCGAAGCCGGTCGAGCGGCTCCGCGCGGGCCCACGGGTGCGTGAGGTCGAGGTGTTCGCGACGGCGGGTGAGGCTCGTCTCGACGGTGCAGTCCAAGACGATCCAGCGCTCCGGCAGGGTGAGCCGCCCGGCAACGAGCTGGGAGTATGCCCACCCGGCGCGGTCGGGCAAGCCGCCGACGGACGCGGCCCAGCCGAGAGCGGTGAGCCAGTTCCGGTCCATGACCGCGCCGCTCGTACGGGCCAGTCGGCGGGCCTGGGAATCCTTGCGGAGCCAGTTCGCCAGATGTTGGTGCTCGTCGTCGTGATGAGGGTGCGCGGCCAGGGTGAGTGACTGCGCGTGGTCGTCGGTGTACTCGCCGAGCACGGTATGTCCACGGTCGGCGAGGACGGTCATCGCTGTGGTCTTCCCGGCGCCTGGCATGCCTTCCACCGCAATAACGCCCGCGCAGCCTACGACAGGCCCCTTCAGCGTCTGCTCATCAGAAGAGGACGTCATGCTCGGTCTCCCTGGACGGCTTCGGAGACGGCGCCACAGGTGAGGTCGGTGCGGTGAACGACGTGTCGTGATCGGCTCGGGTCAGCGCCCAGCCCTGCAGCAGGCCGGTATCGAGCAGCACGACACCGTAAGGCGCCGTCAGGTACAGGTCGCGCCCGATCCGGCAGATGAGTTCGCCGCTGATCGTCGCTCCGACGTACAGGGGGTCGAGCTGACGGTCCGGGGCGACGCCTTCGTCAGTCAGCCCATAGGCCCGCGTGTGGTCCACCGGCTCAGCGCTGGTCCGCCTCTGGCCGGGCGGCCAGTCCAGACCAGCCGCCTGTTCAGCGACGGCAGCCAGATCCTCTGCGCGGGACGACGCCGTCCCGGGTGCCAGGCGGGCGGCACGCTTGCGGGCGGTGTGGACCTGCTGCGGCAGGCCGAGCGCAGCGGTCAGCAGGGACTCGCACCGCCGAGCGGACATCAGGGAGCCGGCCGAGAGGAACAGCGAGGACAGCGCACCCTGTTCCAGCAGCCGAACCTGTCCGCGTTCCGTGGCAGTGATCCCGGCCTTGACCAGGCTTCCATGATGGGCGAGGTAGACGCTGAACTCCCGTGAGTCGTCCAGTCTCGTGTCGGTCGCGATGGACCGGGAGCGGGCTATCGCGGCGCACGATTCGCACTGACCGGATTTCGCTTCCGGTGCGATCGCTGCCTGGGCGACGCAGGGGATGCGGCGCCCGTCCCACCAGAGCCCGACGCACCGGCGGTCCAGGCCGACCGTCAGCACCAGCCGTGCCCCGACGTCCAGGGCACTGGAGCGCACCTCACCGGTGGGGGAGAGCCACTCCAGGATCGCGGCCGGTGTGTCGGTCTGGGTCCAGACGAGCCCGGTAGGCCGCCAGGCGGGTGCGGGCGTGTCGGTCATGGGGTGTCTCCCAGCGGTCGTAGAGAGTCTGCAGAGTGTCGGTCCCGGCCAGCAGGGCGACGTCGGCCAGGGCTTCGGCGGGGGTGTCAGGCATGTGCAGGTGGTTCCGCATCCTGTCAGTGGCCAGCTCCTTGCGCACCGCGCGTTTCACGTCGAGCCCGGTGACGACGGCGTCATCCCCGCCCACCAGAACGAGGACCTGGCTCGGTCCGGAGGTAAGGTAGGCGGAGGTCGTGGCGACGAAGTCCGTGCCGTAGGCGTCGGGGTAGAGCCGGTTGCAGTCGGCAGCGGTCAAGGCTCGTTCGGCCTGATGCACGATCCGGAATCGCCGTCTCAGGTGCGCCCAGATCTCGGCCTCGGGAGCGCCCGGCTTGAGGAGCGCGACGGTGAGCCGTTGCGGCAACGCCCACGTCCTACGCAGTACAGGTGACGGGCTGCGCATCGCGGACGCCCACGCCATGAAGCAACCGCATCGCCACTCCAGACCTGGATGCTCAGGGACCGCTCGCACGACTTCGGCCATCACCGACACCGAGCACACCGGGCACGCTGACCTGCCGTCGAGCATCGGGCGCACGAGACCGCCGGAACGGATCGCGATCCACCAGGCATCCCACGCCGATTCCACGGCGACCGGGGGCGCTACCGCGCCATGCAGCCATGTCTCCAGACCCAGTCCAAGGGCGGCACTGAGCCGTAGCGGATCCACATTCATCGGAGCACTACCTCGACAGTGGCAGCGCACTCAGCGGACTCCGTGATCGTCGTTTCGAGTCGTTCCACGCTCGGGCACGAGACGGCAAGCTGCACCGCGAGCTGGTCGGCGAGGTACCCGGCGAGCGCCTCGGTGCTCGTGCTCGCGATCGGCAAGAGCGCGACCCAACGGCGCGGCAAGGTGAAGAAGGCGCCGCCGCCCGTGACATGGACCAGCTCGTCATCTTCGGCCACCAGCACGCCAGGGGTACTGGTCGCGAGCAGGGTGCGGCGCTTGAGCGGGGCCAGGGTCGCACGCAGGGCGCTCTTGAGGATGGCGAAGTCGGCGATCATCCCGGCATCGTCCGGTTCACCCCAGACCGTGAGCGCGACCTGGTAGGTGTGCCCGTGCAAGGGCTCGAAGGCGCCGTCGTGCAAGCCGGTGTGGGCAGCGTTGAAGTCCCAGCCCGGGCCGCCTACGCGTGCCCGGGCTAGGTGGCGGGCCGCCGTCGAGACGGTCATGCCGGGCCTGTCGCGAGCGACATGAACTCGGCGCGAGCGGCGACGTCGTCCAGGAGCAGGCCACGCAGCGCAGACGTCTTGGTGCTGGACCCGGCCGCTCCGACTCCGCGCAGAGTCATGCAGGTGTGCTCGGCAGAGATCAGCACGCCGACTCCGGCGGCGTCGAGCTGTCCGGACATCCAGTCCGCGACCTGCCGGGTCAGTCGCTCCTGGACCTGGAGCCTGCGCGCGTAGTGGTGCACGACGCGGGCGACCTTGCTCAGCCCGAGGATCCGGTAGCGCGGTACGTACCCGACGTGAGCGACACCGACGAAGGGCAGCACGTGGTGCTCGCACACCGAAACGAATCTGATGTCTCGTACCAGGACTAGCTGGCCGGGCTCTGCGGTGACCTCGAAGTCCGTCGGGGTGAACTGCGGGGGTGTGGTCATCTCGCGCAGGGCACGGACCATCCGGCCCGGCGTAGCGATCAGGCCGGGGCCGGACACATCCAGACCGAGCGCCGTGAGCATCAGCCCGGCATGTGCTTCGGCCGTAGAAATGTCGGCGAGGTCGTCATGTGCGGCGCCGGTATCACTGGCTGCAGTGTCGGCGTTCTGGGCAAGGATGCTCATCTGACGCTCCGATCGAAGGTGGAATTGCGGGAGATAGAGGCAGGAGACGTCGCGAGCAAAGACCGCAGCACAGGAACGACGCCGTTCTCCGCGATGGTCCCGGTGACCTCGTCGGTGACTGCCCTCAGCTCGGCAGGGGCATGACCCATCGCAACTCCCCGGGCAGCCCAGGTCAGCATCGCGATGTCGTTGATGCCGTCGCCCACCGCGACCGTGTGAGTGCTCGGTATACCCAGGGTCTGCCGGACCGCATCCAACGCCGTTGCCTTCGACAGGTTGTCAAGCCCCGGGTTTGGTGGAGAGCTGGTTAGTTGGTTTCCAGGCTTGCCGGGACCGGGTGGGCAGCGGCGTGTAGGGCT
>NZ_BAAGRP010000020.1:0-154582 GCF_054782895.1 Promicromonospora xylanilytica | reverse complement strand
GGGCCAACCCGGCCGAAGCCCTCAACCGCCTACTGTTGACCCAACAAGCAACCGGTGCAACGACCACGTGAGACCACCTAGTCCCCTCGCGAGGTAGTCATGCAGCGAGGTAGTCACCCAGTTCGCGCTGGGTGACTACCTCGCCAAAGGACTACCTCGCCAAAGGACTACCTCGCCAGATGACTACCTCGGCTGGGTCGGTCAGTGGGACTCGCGGTCCTTGGTGTCGCCGATGTAGTCGCGGACCTCGTCGGCGCGGCCGTCGAGGTTCATGTCGGACGAGCGGGCGCGGCGGGCGTCCCAGCGCAGTGAGACAGCGCCCAGGATCGCGGCCAGCACCGACGCGCCGAGAATGGCGATCTTGGCCCCGTCGGTGTGCTCGGAGTCGCCGAACGACAGCTCGCTGATCAGGAGCGACACGGTGAACCCGATGCCGGCCAGGAGGGCGACGGGGAGCAGGTCCCGCACGCCGATGCCGTCGGGCAGCCGCAAGGGGGTGATCCGGGTGATCAGCGCAGTGGTCCCGAGCACGCCCAGCAGCTTGCCCAGGACGAGGCCCGCGGCGATCGCGGCCACGACCGGCTGGCCGATCACGGCACCCGGCCCGTCGCCGTCGACCAGCGAGACGCCCGCGGCGAAGAAGGCGAACACCGGCAGCGCGAAGCCCGACGAGAGCGGCTTGAGCCGGTGCTCGAACTGGGTGGTGCGCGACGCGACCTCGCCGTGCCGGGCGATCGCGGGCACGGTGAAGCCGAGCAGCACGCCGGAGATGGTCGCGTGCACGCCGGACGCGTGCATCAAGGCCCAGGCCACGACGGCGAGCGGTAGCAGGACGAACCAGCGCGGACTGCGCGAGCGGACGTGCCACGCGAACAGCGCCACGCAGACGAGCGTGCCGAGCAGCGCCAGCCAGTGGATCTCGCTGGTGTAGAAGACGGCGATGACGACGATCGCCAGCAGATCGTCCACCACGGCGAGCGTGAGCAGGAAGGTGCGGATCGCCGTGGGCAGGCCACGGCCGAAGATCGCCAGGACGCCGACGGCGAACGCGATGTCGGTGGCGGTCGGGATGGCCCAGCCGTGCAGGGCGCCGGGGTCACCGAAGGCCAGGAGCACGCCGGCGTAGATCAGCGCGGGCATGGCCATGCCGCCCACCGCCGCGATCATGGGTACGCCGGCCTCTTTGGGGTTGCGCAGGCTCCCCGCGACGAACTCCTGCTTGAGCTCCACACCCACGACGAAGAAGAAGATGGCGAGCAGGCCGTCGGCCGCCCAGGTGCTGAGCGACAGGTCGAGGTGGACGGGTAGCGGGCCCAGCATGGCGGGGCCGACGACGGTGCCGGACAACGCCTGGTAGGAGTCCCGCCAGGGGGAGTTGGCCCACAGCAGAGCGAGGAATGCTGCCCCGATCAGGAGCGCACCGCCGGTGGTCTCGCGGGATGCCCAGGCCCGCAGGCGCTGGGTGCGGGTGGGGGCGGCGGCGTTAGGGATCAACGCGTGTCCTCTCGGCTTTGCGGGTGGTCTGAGAAGGACCGGTCGACCCGGTCCACGCCGACCAGCCTTCCCGGCATACCCTCGGTTTTACCCTACCTGCCACGTTGTGGTGCCCTGTTCTTGCCTGGCGGTCTCCCGGGTGTGCCGGTAGTGAGACCTGGGTCACGGTCCCCCCGGCGGGTCACCCTGAGTCCGTCGCGACACAGGCCGCGCGGAGCTTGCTGATCGTGTTCCAGTTCCGGGCTGTGGTCGGCGCGCCGACGGCCTTCTCGATCACGTTCGCGGTGAGCTTCGACCGGCCGATGCCGTCCACGTAGTGCACGTACAGCACGCCCGCGCCGGTCGCGAGCAGCTCCCTGCCCGGGTGGCCCAGATCGAGCCGCGCGACCCCCGCCTCGTCCAGCTCACCGAACGGCACGTGCACCTGGAGCTGCGCCGGGTGGTCCCGCGCGGCGCCCGGGAAAGGATTGGCGAGGGCTATCGCGTCGAGCTGCGCGGCGCTGAGCGCGACGGTGGGCACATCCTGACCGATGCGCTCGCTGAGGCGGGTCCGCACCAGACGGGCGACGTCGGCGGGGCCGGCAGCGCCGGACGTGCCCGGCGTGGCCACCAGGTTCCCGCTGTTCAGGAGCGTACGGGCGCCCCCGAGGCCGGCGGCTTCGGCGGCACCGAGCAGGTCGGCGGACGTGACCCGCAGGTCGGTCCCGATGTTGACGGCGCGGAGGAGGATGGCGAAGGAGACCATGCGTCCCATCCTGCCGGTACGGCGCGTCTCTCAGCGAGTTTTGCCATTTCTTGGGGCCCGAGTCAAGCCATTGCCATCGTGTGAACAGTTCGTGACAACTTGCGACCCGCCGGGGCGTGTCTCTGGTCATGGGATGGCAGGGCGCGTAGTTTCCCCTGTGAGGGACGGCACCCAGTCGCCCCTTCGGGAGGCCAACCTATGGAGTGCTTGCTCCGTGGAGAAGGGCCGGCCCCGGCTCTGCGCCACGCCGCGGCGCTCCGAGTCGGTCGCTCGGCCCATCCACCAGCCCCGGTTCGTCCGGGTCGGTTCCGCCGGCAGGCGGTGCCCACCAGGTAGCGACGTGACTGTCACGGCGCTTCGGCGCCGGAGGGAGAACCGCAGTGAGCCATTCCGCACACACCACCCGTCCGACCGACCAGAGTGCCGACGCCGCTCCCGGCGCGGCAGGTGACGAACGCAGGACCTTCGTCATCGACACGTCTGTGCTGTTGAGTGATCCGAAGGCGATGTTGCGGTTCGCGGAGCACGACGTCGTACTCCCGATCGTCGTGATCACGGAGCTGGAGGCCAAGCGTCACCACCCCGAGCTCGGGTACTTCGCCCGAAGCGCCCTGCGGATGCTGGACGGGCTGCGCGTGCGGCACGGCCGCCTCGACTCACCCGTCCCCGTCGGGGACACGGACGGAACTCTGCGGGTGGAGCTCAACCACGTCGACCCGACGGTCCTGCCCGCCGGCTTCCGGCTGGGTGACAACGACACCCGGATCCTCGCGGTGGCCGCCAACCTGGCGGCCGAGGGCAACATCGTCACGGTGGTCTCCAAGGACCTGCCGATGCGGGTGAAGGCGTCCGCCGTCGGGCTGCAGGCCGAGGAGTACAAGGCCGAGCTCGCGGTGGACTCGGGCTGGACCGGGATGCGGGAGATCGACCTGTCCGACGAGCAGATGGGATCGCTCTGGGAGAACGAGTCGGTCGAGATCGCGTCCCTCGACCCGGCGACGGTCGAGGCCGCCTCGCCGCTGCTGGTGCACACCGGGATGGTGGTGCACTCGCCGGGCGGCTCCGCGCTCGGGCGGGTGACGGCGGACAAGCGGGTGCGGCTGGTCCGCGGCGACCAGGAGGTGTTCGGGGTGCACGGCCGCTCCGCGGAGCAGCGTGTGGCGATCGACCTGCTGCTCGACCAGGAGATCGGCATCGTCTCGCTCGGCGGGCGCGCCGGTACGGGTAAGTCGGCGCTCGCCCTGTGCGCCGGCCTGGAGTCCGTGCTGGAGCGGCAGCAGCACCGCAAGGTGGTCGTCTTCCGCCCCCTGTACGCGGTGGGCGGGCAGGAGCTGGGCTACCTGCCCGGTTCCGAGTCCGAGAAGATGAACCCCTGGTCGCAGGCCGTCTACGACACCCTCGGTGCGCTGGTCTCGCCCGCCGTGGTCGATGAGGTCATCGAGCGGGACATGCTCGAGGTGCTGCCGCTCACGCACATCCGAGGACGGTCCCTGCACGACTCGTTCGTCATCGTCGACGAGGCGCAGTCGCTCGAGCGGAACGTCCTGCTGACGGTGCTGTCGCGGATCGGCCAGAGCTCGCGCGTGGTGCTCACGCACGACGTCGCGCAGCGCGACAACCTGCGGGTCGGGCGGCACGACGGCGTCGCGGCGGTCATCGAGGCGCTCAAGGGGCACCCGCTCTTCGCGCACGTCACCCTGACCCGCTCGGAGCGCTCCCCGGTCGCGGCACTGGTGACCGACATGCTGGAGCGTCTGGAGGTCTGACCCGCCGGGCCGGCCCCGGACATGTCAGACGCTCAGGTCACCTGCGTGACCTGAGCGTCTGACATGCTCCTGAGCTGCAGCGCACCGCCGGGCGGAAACCCCCCAGCCCCGCAGCCCGGCGGTGCGTTTCTCCGAGTGCACGAGTGACAGTAGCAGCATTAGGTAAGCCTAACCAAAGGAATCTCACGAAGCGGCCGACCTTTCGGTCCGTCTGCTGTCGCAATTGGGGTTTGTCTCCCTTGTCGGATATAGCATCGGACCATGCTGATTGCCGAAGACTTCCTGCTGCTCGCCGTCGACGACGAGACGGGCAAGACCGCCAACGTCGACAACCTGGGTGTTCGCCTCGCGGGTGCGCTCCTGGCCGACCTCGCTGCCGCGAACAAGACCCTCATGCGGGGCGCGCCGGAGGCCGGCGCGACCAAGGAGGAGCGCGAGAAGGCCGGGGACACCACGATCCTCGTCACCGACAACGCACCCACCGGCCACGTGGCCCTCGACGCCGCCCTGCAGGCCGTGCTCGACACGCCCGAGGCGCCGGCGCGGAAGGTCGTCGAGGCCATCTCCGACAAGGCGGAGGACAACCTGCTGGCGGCCCTCGTCGAGCGCGGGATCCTCGAGAAGGAGGAGTCCAAGCTCTTCCGGATGCTTCCGGTCACCCGCTGGCCCGCAGCCGACTCGAGCCACGAGGTCGCGCTGCGCGCCAACCTGACGAAGGTCCTGCTCGAGGGTGCGGAGCCCGACGAGCGCACCGCCACCCTGATCTCCCTGCTGCACGGGTCCGGCCTGGTGGCCGGTCTGGTCGGCAAGGAGCAGCGCAAGGCCGCCGAGGAGCGTGCCGAGGAGATCGCCGGCAGCGAGTGGGGCGTCGCCACGGTCGCGACCCAGGTCGCCATCGCCGCGACGGTCGCCACGGTCGCGACCGTCGGTGTCGCCGCGGCGGCGTTCATCCTGCTGTCGAGCGACGCCGACAAGCCCGCCGACGCGGCCACCGGGGCAGTCGAGGCTCCCGTCTCCTGACCTGATCCGTTCGGCACCTGCCGACAGAAGCCACGAGGGCCGCTCCCCGCAGGGGGAGCGGCCCTCGTCGCTGTCCGCTTCCGTGGCGCTCAGGACTGCGCCGTGGTTCAGGCCTGCGGCGTGGTTCAGGCCTGCAGCGTGGTTCAGGCCTGCGGCGGGCGGGTCATCGACAGCACGTCCAGCGCGGTGTCGAGCTGCTCCTCGGTGAGCTCGCCCCGCTCGACGAAGCCGAGGTCGAGCACGGCCTGGCGCACCGTGATGCCCTCCTTGACGGCCGTCTTGGCGACCTTGGCGGCGGCCTCGTAGCCGATCACGCGGTTCAGCGGCGTCACGATCGACGGCGACGACTCGGCGAGCGCGCGGGCACGCTCGACGTTCGCGGTGATGCCGGAGACCGTCTTGTCCGCCAGCACGCGCGACGAGTTCGACAGCAGACGGATCGACTCCAGCACACCCTGGGCGATCACCGGGATCTGCACGTTCAGCTCGAAGGTCCCGGACGCGCCGGCCCACGTCACCGTGGCGTCGTTGCCGATGACCCGGGCGCACACCATGAGCACGGCCTCGGGGATGACCGGGTTGACCTTGCCGGGCATGATCGAGGAGCCCGGCTGCAGGTCGGGCAGTGCGATCTCGCCCAGGCCGGTGTTGGGGCCGGACCCCATCCACCGCAGGTCGTTGCAGATCTTCGTCACGGACACCGCGATGGTGCGTAGTGCACCGGACAGCTCCACCAGACCGTCCCGCGCGGACTGCGCCTCGAAGTGGTCCCGCGCCTCGGTCAGCGGCAGGCCCGTGTCCTCGGCCAGCAGGGCGATGACGCGCTGCGGGAAGCCCGCGGGGGTGTTGATGCCCGTGCCGACGGCGGTGCCGCCCAGCGGCACCTCCGCGGCGCGCGGCAGCGCAGCCTGCAGGCGCTCGACGCCGTAGCGGATCGCGGCTGCGTACCCGCCGAACTCCTGGCCGAGCGTGACCGGGGTGGCGTCCATCAGGTGCGTGCGGCCGGACTTCACGACCGTCGCGAACTCCTCGGACTTCGCCTGGAGCGCGTCGGCCAGGTGGGTCAGCGCGGGGACCAGGTCGTTCACGACGCCGGACGTCGCCGCGACGTGCACGGAGGTGGGGAACACGTCGTTCGACGACTGCGACGCGTTGACGTGGTCGTTCGGGTGCACGTCCCGGCCGAGCGACGCGGTGGCCAGCGTCGCGAGGACCTCGTTGGTGTTCATGTTCGACGACGTGCCGGAGCCGGTCTGGAAGACGTCGATCGGGAAGTGGCTGTCGTGCTTGCCGGAGGCGACCTCGTCGGCGGCGGCGACGATGGCGGCGGCGATGTCCCGGTCGAGCACACCGAGCTCAGCGTTCGCGGTGGCGGCGGCCTTCTTCACCCGCGCCAGGGCCTCGATGTGTGCACGCTCGAGCGGAGTGCCGGAGATGGGGAAGTTCTCCACGGCCCGCTGCGTCTGTGCGCGGTACAGGGCGTTCGCGGGGACGCGTACCTCACCCATGGTGTCGTGCTCGATGCGGTATTCGGTCGTGTCGCCGGACTCGGAAGAGCTCGGAGGGACGACGGTGTCAGCAGTCATGGTTCTATCGTGCCGCAGCCTCGCCCCTCCGACGCGCCTGAGCGCGTGACTCCCGTCACCCGGCCGGGGGCAGCTCGCCGATGTCCCCGATCACGTTGACCATGCGCGCGCTGCCGACGTCGAGGTCGTACTCGAGGCCGACCACCGCGCACCGGCCCTCCTCGACGGCTCGGGCGAGGCCCGCCGAGTAGCTGTGCAGCATGCCTACGGTGTGCTTCACGTGCTCACGGCGCAGCACGTCCTGGTCCGCGAGCGCCTCCATCGCGCTGGCGGGATCGCGCGAGGTGATGTTGACGATCGAGGGGAGCACCCGGTCCACCACGGCGCGCACGAACCCGTCCGGCTGCTCGCCCGTCGCGAGCGTGTGCGCGGCTGCCGCCACGGCGCCGCACGAGTCGTGGCCCAGCACGATCACGAGGGGCGCACCGAGCACGTCGACGCCGTACTCGATCGAGCCGATCACCGTGGTGTCCACGACGTGCCCGGCGGTGCGGACCACGAACATGTCCCCGAGGCCCTGGTCGAAGATGATCTCGGCGGCGACGCGAGAGTCCGAGCAGCCGAAGATCACGGTGTGCGGGTGCTGGGCGGCCCGCAGCTCGCGGCGTCGGTCCGCGTTCTGGGACGGGTGCGCCGGCGTGCCCGCGACGAACCGGTCGTTGCCGGCCCGCAGCTGCGCCCAGGCCTCCTGGGGGGTGAGCTGGCTAGGAATCCGGTCCGGGCTCATACGATCTCCGTTCGGCTGGGCGGGTTGGCTCCCGCACGGGACACGGTGATGGCCGCGACGGCGCAGCAGCGGTCAACGATCTGCTGCACGGTCGCCGGGTCGACGGCGTTCAGCGCGTCCCGCCGGTCGGCACCCAGCAGGTCGTGCTCCCACAGCCCGTCGATCAGTGCGCCCATGAACGAGTCGCCGGCGCCCACGGTGTCGACCACCTCGACCCGTGGGGCAACCGCCTCGATCTCACCGGCGTCGGACACGGCGACCGCGCCCTTGCCGCCAAAGGTGACCACCACGAGTGCGGGCGTACCGCGCTGCCAGTCGTGCGCGACGGCCACCGGGTCGGAACCCGGGTAGAGCCACGCCAGGTCCTCGTCGCTGACCTTGACCACGTCGGAGAGCTGCACGAGGGCCTCGACGTGCGGGCGCACGGCGTCGGCGGCGCCCATGATCGCCGGGCGTGCGTTCGGGTCGTACGTCGTGGTCGACGTCGTCCGCGCGGCTTCGAGCACCTGCCGCACCTGGCCGGCGCCCGGCTCGAGCAGCGCGGCGATCGACCCGGTGTGCACGGCGATCGCGTCGCTGCCGCCGACCTGGGCGCTCGGCTCGGAGCTGGTTCCGCTGCCCGGCATCGCCTGGGCGGGCACCTGCCAGGTCAGGTCGAAGTCGTAGGTGGCGGATCCGGCGGCGTCCAGCGTGGCCACGGCGACGCTGGTGCGCTCGGCGCCGTCACTGCCCGGCACGAGCACGACGTGGGACTCGGCGAGCCAGTCGCGCACCAGGTCGCCTCGCGCGTCGGCACCGAGCCAGGTCGCGAGCCGGACGTCCCGGTCCAGGCGGCCCAGCGTGAGCGCCACGTTGGCGATGCTGCCACCGGGATGCTCGGCGGCGGTGCCGTCCGGGCGGCGTACCTCGTCCACCAGTGCCTCGCCCACGGCGAGCACGTACGCGCTCACTCGGCGTCCTCCGGCGAATCGACGGTCCCGTTCTGGGCGGCGGCGAGGCGCGCGCGGGCGCCGTCGAGCCACTCCTGGCAGCGGGCAGCCAGGGCCTCGCCGCGCTCCCAGAGCGCGAGCGACGCCTCCAGCGGCTCGCCACCGGTCTCCAGCCGCCCGACCACCTGCACGAGCTCGTCGCGTGCCTGCTCATAGCTGAGGTTCGCGACGTCAGGGGCGTCCTTGGCCGGATCGGTACCGGCATCCGTCACAGCATCTGTACTCACGGGAACAGTCAACAGCACGTCACCGACATCCGTGGTCTCCGTCCACAGGTTCGACATCGTGCGTCTCGCGACGGCGGCCCGGACACCGGATCGGTGAAACAGTTTGGTCCTGACCGGTCCGGCGTCGGACCATGGTGACCCATGGGCCATCTTGAGGTAGCGCACGCCGAGTACCACCTGCCGGACGGCCGGACCCTGCTGGGGGACGTCTCGTTCCGCGTGGGCGAGGGCAGCGCGACGGCGATCGTCGGCCCGAACGGCGCGGGCAAGACGACCCTGCTGCGCATCATCACCGGCGAGCTGACCCCGCACGGCGGCTCCGTGGCGGTGAGCGGCGGGCTCGGCGTGATGCGCCAGTTCGTCGGCTCGGTGCGCGACGAGACCACGGTGCGCGACCTGCTCGTCTCCGTCTCGGCGCCGCGCCTGCGCGAGGTGGCGCGCGCCGTCGACGAGGCGGAGCACGCGATGCTGACCGTCGACGACGAGGCCGCCCAGATGGCCTACGCGCAGGCGCTGTCGGACTGGGCAGAGGTGCGCGGCTACGAGGCGGAGACCCTGTGGGACGTCTGCACCATGGCCGCACTCGGCATCCCCTACGACCGGGCGCAGTTCCGCGAGGTGCGCACGATGTCGGGCGGTGAGCAGAAGCGGCTCGTGCTGGAGGCGCTGCTGCGGGGCACGGACGAGGTGCTGCTGCTCGACGAGCCGGACAACTACCTGGACGTGCCGGGCAAGCGGTGGCTGGAGGACCAGCTCAGGGCCACCAAGAAGACCATCCTGTTCGTGTCGCACGACCGGGAGCTGCTGTCGCGCGCCGCGGACCGGATCGTGTCGCTGGAGCCCGGCCCGGCAGGCGCGGACGCGTGGGTGCACGGCGGCGGTTTCGCCACGTTCCACGACGCGCGGCGTGAGCGGTTCGCGCGGTTCGAGGAGCTGCGCCGGCGCTGGGACGAGAAGCACGCGCAGCTCAAGAAGCTGGTCCTGACGCTGCGGAACCAGGCGGCGAGCAGCCCCGACATGGCGTCGCGGTACCGGGCGGCGCAGACCCGGCTGAGGAAGTACGAGGAGGCGGGGCCTCCGCCGGAGCCGCCGCGCGAGCAGGACATCACGATGAAGCTGCGTGGGGGTCGCACCGGCCTGCGTGCCGTGACCTGCGAGGGGCTGGAGCTCACCGGGCTCATGAAGCCCTTCGACCTGGAGGTCTTCTACGGCGAGCGGGTGGCGGTGCTCGGCTCGAACGGGTCGGGCAAGTCCCACTTCCTGCGCCTGCTCGCGGGTGGCGACGTCGCGCACACGGGCTCGTGGAAGCTCGGGGCGCGGGTGGCCGCCGGGCACTTCGCGCAGACGCACGCGCACCCGGAGCTGTTCGGTCGCGCGCTGCTCGACATCCTGTGGGAGGACCACGCGCAGGACAAGGGCAAGGCGATGGCGCGGCTGCGTCGCTACGAGCTCACCGAGCAGGCGGACCGGCCCTTCGACCGGCTGTCCGGCGGACAGCAGGCCAGGTTCCAGATCCTGCTGCTCGAGCTCGCCGGATCGACGGCGCTGCTGCTGGACGAGCCCACCGACAACCTCGACCTCGAGTCGGCCGAGGCGCTGCAGGAGGGCCTCGAGTCCTTCGACGGCACCGTGCTGGCCGTGACGCACGACCGCTGGTTCGCGCGGTCGTTCGACCGGTACCTCGTCTTCGGGTCCGACGGCGTGGTGCGCGAGACGGCCGAGCCCGTCTGGGACGAGCGGCGGGTGGAGCGCGAGCGGTAGACCGCGGCGCGGCTCACCCGACCGCGGCGCGGCTCACGCGGGCGCGACGCCGTGCTCGGCGAGCCGCTCCAGCAGCACGTCGTGCCCCTCCTTGATCCGCCACTGGACGGCGGGCATCCCGGTCGACCGTGCGCCCTCGACGTTGGGGGAGTGGTCGTCGATGAAGAGGATCGCCGCCGGCTCGGCCCCGATCCGCGTCGCGGCCTTCTGGAAGAACGCGGCATCCGGTTTGGCGACCCCGAGGTCGCAGGAGTAGAGCTTGACGTCGAACAGCTCGTCGTAGGGCAACGCGGCGCGCATGTAGTCGGCCCGGCGCCGCACCTGGTTGGTCCCCAGGTGCACGCCGTACCCGGCGTCGCGCAGCTCGCCGACCAGTTCCAGCGAGGCCGGCGACGTGGCGATGTTCTGCCAGACCGCCGCGAACAGGTCGGCGGGCGCCACGTCGACGTCGTACTGCCGCAGGACGTCGGCCAGGAGGGGCAGGAAGTCGTCGTCTCCCGCCAGGAGCGGTCGCTCGTACTCCGAGGCGAGATTGAGGATCTCGCGGGCGCGCTCGCCGAGGAGGGCTTCCGCCGAGGCGTAGAAGCCGTCGCGGCTCTCCTGGAGCACGCCGTCGGCGTCGAAGAGAACGTGTCGGATGGTCGTCACCAGCGAACCGTAGCGGTTCGAGGTGAAGCCGCCGGCGTGCCGGTCACAGATCCGCGGGGTCCCCGGTCGAACTCATGACGGGCCGTCCGGCCCGTCGCGAACACCTCATGAGCACGTGGGAGCACACCATGAAGATCGTAGTCATCGGCGGTACCGGCCTCGTCGGCAGCCAGGTCGTGAAGAACCTGACGGACCACGGGCACGAGGCCGTGGCCGCGTCGCCGCAGACCGGAGTGAACACGCTGACCGGTGAGGGCCTGGCTCAGGTGCTCGAGGGCGCCCAGGTGGTGGTCGACCTCAGCAACTCGCCCTCGTTCGCGGAGGAGGACGTCACCCGCTTCTTCCGCACGTCGACCACGAACCTCCTCGACGCCGAGGCGGCGGCCGGGGTACAGCACCACGTGATCCTCTCGATCGTGGGCGCCGAGCTGGTCGACGCCGGGTACATGCGGGCCAAGATCCTGCAGGAGGACCTGGTCAAGGCCTCCGGCTCCGGCTGGTCGATCGTCCGGTCCACGCAGTTCTTCGAGTTCCTCGCCTCGATCGCCGACACGGCGACCGTCGACGGAGTCGTCCACATGGCACCGGTGCGGTTCCAGCCGATCGCGTCGGCGGACGTCGCGCGCTTCGTCGCCCGGACGGCCGCGGGGACACCACTCGGCACGACGATCGAGATCGCCGGGCCGGAGACCTTCGGGTTCGACGAGATCGTGCGCACGCACCTCGCGTCGAAGGGGGACCCGCGCGAGGTCCGCACCGACCCCAGCGCCACCTACTTCGGTGCGCCGCTGCAGGACGGCGAGCTCGTGCCGCACGGGGAGGCCCTGCTGGGCGACGTCAGCTACGAGCAGTGGCAGAAGGCCCAGGCGTAGCGTCGTCCGAGCCCTCCGGCGTGGCTCGGCCCGTCCGGGCCCGCCGGAGCGGGTCGAGCTTCTCCGGGTTCATCTGCCACATGAGCTCGTGCAGGCCGTCGGCAAAGACCGTGGCGGACAGCACGCCGACCACCGCGCCGTCCCGCTCCATCACCATGCCCTCCTCGCCGTTGACCTCGATCGGCCGCGTGGTGATCCCCGCCCAGAAGATCTCGGCGAACGAGGACAGCACCCGCGCCACCTTGGAGCGGCCCGTGACCGCGACCCGCGCCACATGCTTGGCGGTCCCGTTGCTGTCGGCCCTGGTCACGACGTTCTCGGCGAGCAGCTCCTCCAACCGAGCGACGTCGCCCACCCGTGCGGCGGCAAGGAACGCGTCCAGGAGCGCGCGGCGCTCCGTGGCGCTCACCGTGTTACGCCGCTCGGACGCGAGGTGCTTGCGGGCCCGGCTCACGAGCTGGCGCGTGGCCGTGGGAGACACCCCGACGATCCGCGCGATCTCCGGGTAGCCGTAGTCGAACGCCTCGCGCAGCACGTACGCGGCACGCTCGGTCGGACTCAGGCGCTCCAGCAGCACGAGCACGGCGACGCTCAGAGCCTCTGCCCGTTCGGCGCCGAGCGTCGGGTCCTCGCTCGTGTCCACGGGCTCCGGCAGCCACGGCCCGACATACGTCTCGCGCCGCGAGCGTGCGCTCTGCAGCACGTTGATCGCCAGCCGTGTCGTCGTGGTGGTGAGAAACGCCTGCGGGTTCACGACCACCGACCGGTCGGTCGTCTGCCACCGCACCCACGTCTCCTGCACCACGTCCTCGGCCTCGGCCGCCGAGCCGAGCATCCGGTACGCGATACCGAACAGCCGCCGGCGTGCGGTGGCGAACACCGCTGCCGCGTCCTCCAGCGTGGTGTCGACGTCGCCTGTCATCCGAGTCTCCCTGGCATGCTGACACGACCGTACGCGACCAAAAGTCCTTGGACCCGGTCCAGGAGCGGGTGAACATGTTGCCATGACCACACCCGACCCGATCTTCGTCGATCCTCGCCTGGCACGGCTCTACGACGCCTTCGACGACGACCGCGGCGACCTCGACCTCTACACGGGCATCGCGGGACGCCTCGGCGCGCGCACCGTGCTCGACGTCGGCTGCGGAACCGGGGTGCTCGCCCTGCTGCTGGCCAGGCGCGGGCTGCGCGTCACGGGCGTCGACCCGGCCGCCGCGTCGCTCGAGGTCGCCCGCGGCAAGCCCGGTGCCAGGGCCGTCACCTGGATCGAGGGCGGAGCCGAGGCCGTGGCGGACCTGGGCCTCTCCGCCGACCTCGCGACCATGACCGGGAACGTCGCGCAGGTGTTCACCACCGACGCCGGGTGGGCCGGGGCGCTCGCGGCGGTCCACGACGCGCTGCGGCCCGGCGGGACCCTCGTGTTCGAGACCCGGATACCGGCACGGCAGGCCTGGCTGGGCTGGACCCGGGAGCACAGGTCAGCCCGCCGTGACATACCCGGCATCGGTGAGGTCGAGATGTGGAACGACCTCCTGGAGGTCGCGCTCCCGCTGGTCACCTTCCAGGGCTCCTACCGCTTCCCACCGGGCGTGCTGCCCGACGGCGACGTGGTGACCTCGGTCTCGACCCTGCGGTTCCGCGAGCGGGACGAGATCGAGGAGTCGTTGGACGCCGCCGGGTTCGAGGTGGACGAGGTGCTGGACGCACCGGACCGGCCGGGGCTGGAGTGGGTGTTCGTGGCGCGCCGGTCCTGAGCACGGCCGGCGGGCCGGCGTCGCCTACGGGAGGCGGGCGGTGACGTCGGCGTCCAGCGCGCCCTCCGCGAGGCGGACGTGCACGCCCGCGCCGACCTCGACGTCGTCGGGCCGCCGCACCACGTGGCCGTCCGCCCGCTGCACGACGGCGTAGCCCCGTTCCAGCGTCGACGCGGGGGACAACGCCCGCACCTGGGCGCCGAGCCGCCCGATCTCGCCGCTCGCGCGCAGCAACAGCGCGTTCAGCGCGTCGCGGCTGTGCCGGAGTGCCTGGACGATGTCGCGCTCACGTGACTCCAGCATCGTGTGCGGCACGGCGAGGACCGGGCGCGAGCGGACGCCGTCGAGCCCGTGCTGTTCCCGGTCGAGCATCGCGGTGACGGCTCCGCGCATCCGACCGCGTGCCTGGGTGAGTCGCAGGCGTTCCTCGGAGACGTCGGGCACGATCCGCTTGGCGGCGTCCGTGGGCGTGGACGCGCGGTAGTCGGCGACCAGGTCCAGCAGCGGCGCGTCGGTCTCGTGGCCGATGGCACTGACGAGGGGAGTACGGGCCTGCGCGGCGGCGCGCACCATCGACTCGTTGCTGAACGGCAGCAGGTCCTCGACGGAGCCGCCGCCGCGGGCCACGACGATGACGTCGACGGCGGGGTCCTGGTCGAGCTCCGCTATGGCGTTCGACACCTCGCGCACCGCGCCCACGCCCTGGACCGCGACCTCGCGGATCTCGAACCGCACCTGGGGCCAGCGGGCCCGGGCGTTCACCACGACGTCGTGCTCCGCCTTCGACTCGCGACCGCACACGAGGCCCACGACGGCGGGCAGGAAGGGAAGCTTCCGCTTGCGGGAGAGGTCGAACAGGCCCTCCGCGGCGAGGATCTTCTTCAGCGCCTCGATCCGGGCGAGCAGCTCCCCGACACCGACGGCCCTGATCTCGTTCGCCTGCAGCTGCAGCGTGCCGCGCTTGGTCCAGAACACCGGCTTGGCGTGCACGACCACGTGGTCGCCCTCTGCCGGCAGCTGGGCCAGTGTGCCGAGCACACGCGAGAAGATGGTGACGGGCAGCGAGGCGTCCGCATCGGTGTCCCGGAGCGTCAGCCACTGCATACCGGAACCGGGGCGCTGGTTGAACTGCACCACCTGACCCTCGACCCAGACCGGCGGCATCCTGTCGATGTAGCCCTTGATCTTCTCCGCGAGCAGCCGGACCGGCCACGGGCTGGTGGGGGTGGTGTCGAGGGCTTTCTGGGGGAGCTCGCCGGGGAGAGGTCGTCGGGTTGGTTCCGTCACGTGTCCAACCCTGCCACCCACCACCCACACAAGCCCTCCGCACGCCGTGCCTAGACTGCGGGTGTGAGTGTCACGAGCCCTGAGCGTCCTGCTGAGACCCAGACCAAGCGAGTCCTGCTGGCTGCGCCCCGTGGTTATTGCGCGGGCGTTGACCGCGCCGTCGTCGCCGTGGAGAAGGCACTGGAGACGTACGGCACACCTGTCTATGTGCGCAAGGAGATCGTGCACAACAAGCACGTGGTGGAGACCCTGCGTGAGCGTGGGGCCATCTTCGTCAACGAGACCGACGAGGTACCGGAGGGCGGTCGGCTCGTGTTCTCGGCGCACGGCGTGTCCCCCGCCGTGCGCGCCTCCGCGGTGGCCCGCAGCCTCGACACCATCGACGCGACCTGCCCGCTGGTCACCAAGGTGCACAAGGAGGCCGTCCGGTTCGCGAAGGACGACTACGACATCCTGCTGATCGGGCACACCGGTCACGAGGAGGTCGAGGGCACGGCCGGGGAGGCCCCCGAGCACGTGCAGGTCGTGAACTCGCCGGACGACGTGGACCAGGTCGTGGTGCGCGACCCCGAGAAGGTCGTGTGGATCTCGCAGACGACGCTCTCGGTGGACGAGACCATGGAGACCGTGCGCCGGCTGCGGCAGAAGTTCCCGACGCTGCAGGACCCGCCGAGCGACGACATCTGCTACGCCACGCAGAACCGTCAGGTGGCGGTGAAGAAGCTGGCCCCGGAGTGCGAGCTCGTCATCGTCGTGGGGTCGGCCAACTCGTCCAACTCCGTGCGCCTGGTCGAGGTGGCGCTCCAGGCCGGCGCCGCCGCCTCCTACCGGGTGGACCGCAAGACGGAGATCAAGGACGAGTGGCTCGAGGGCGTCACCACGGTGGGCGTCACCTCGGGTGCCTCGGTGCCCGAGATCCTGGTGGAGGACGTCCTCGCGCACCTCGCCGAGCGCGGGTTCGGCACGGTCGACGAGGTCCGGACCGCTACCGAGGACCTGATGTTCTCGCTGCCGCGCGAGCTGCGTGCCGGGCTCAAGGCCGCAGGCGAGGAGTCCAAGCGCCCGCGCCGCGAGGAGCGCAAGGAGCTCCCGCAGGCCTGATGCCGCGGCATCGTGTTCGGTAGTACGTCAGGAGGTCGGCACCCCGGGGTGCCGACCTCCTGACGTACTACCGAACATCCGGGACCGGACTCAGCCCGCCGCCGCGCCGTTCTTCGGCTTGGCCCCGGTCTGCTGCTCGACCGCTTCCAGGGCGCGCTTGTCGTTCACGGCGAGCTCGGTGACCTCCAGCTGCTGCACGAGCACGCCGTCGTTGTCCTGCGCCCGGTCGATCGCGACCACTCCACCCTCGTCCGCCGCCAGGAGCTCCGGCTTGGTGATGGGGCGCGGAACCTCCTCGATGCCCCTGACCTCGTCGATCGTGTCCCGCTCGTCGACCACGTCGAGCTCCACCATCCGGCGGGCCGACGTGAGCACGTTGCGCTCCAGCGAACCGATCATCTGGTTGTAGCTCTTCGTCGCCGACTCCAGCGCACGGCCCGTCTTGGTGACGTGCCCTGTCATGGTGACCAGGCGGGCGTAGAGCTCCTTGCCGACCGTGAGCACCTTCTGCGCGTTCTCCGCCAGGGCCTCCTGCCGCCACGCGTACGCGACCGTACGCAGGAGGGCGAGCATCGTGGTGGGTGTGGCGATGATGACGTTCCTCTGCGCCGCGTACTCCAGCAGCTCGGGAGCGCGTTCGAGCGCCGCCGACAGGAACGCCTCCGCCGGCACGAACATCACGACGAACTCGGGCGCCGGCTCGAACTGGTTCCAGTACTTCTTTCCCGCCAGGTCGTCCACGTGCTTGCGCATGTGCCGCACGTGGGCGTCGAGCCGCTGGTCGCGGTACGTCGCGTCGTCGGACTGCTGCGCCTCCAGGAAGCCGAGGAACGCGACCTTGGAGTCCACGACCACGCGCTTGCCACCGGCGAGGTTGATGACCATGTCGGGGCGCAGCGTGCCGTCGTCGGTGGCGACCTGTGCCTGCTCGGTGAAGTCGACACGGTTGATCATGCCGGCCGACTCCACGACCTTGCGCAGCTGCAGCTCGCCCCACGCCCCGCGGGTCTGCGACGAGCGCAGCGCGGTGACCAGGTCGGCCGTCCCGTTGCGCAGGTCGGCCGACACCTCGGCGACGTTACGCATCTGCTCCACCAGAGCGCCCTGGCCCTCGATGCGGGCCTTCTCCGCCTGGAGCACCTCGCTGCGCACCAGCTCCACCGCCTTGGTCAGCGGGTCCACGAGCGACTTCACGGCCTCCTCACGCTTGGCGAGCGCCTGCTCGCCGTCCGAGGCAGACCGCTTGAGCCGCTCCTCCGCGAGCTCGAGGAAACGCTTGCTGTTCGCGTCGAGAGCGTCGCCGGCGAGTGCCTGGAACTGGCGGCGTGCGTTCTCCTGCTCGGTACGTGCCGCGGCGATCTGCTCGGTGGCGCGCTCGCGGGCCGCGGCGATCTGCTCGTCCGCTCGAGCCTGGGCGGCGGCGATCCGCTGCTCGGCCGACTCGGCCTGGGTGCGCAGGCGTACGGACTCCAGGTCCGCCTCACGGAGCGCGGGCGTCACCCGCTGTGCGTGGCCGAGCCACCCCAGCAGCGTGCCGACGACGAGAGCGCCGATGGCCAGCAGAATCGTTGCGACGATGTCCATGTGCGACAGGCTGCCACGTGCCACTGACAGTCCGGGCCGACGACACCCCGGGCGTTCGAGATAGCCCGGTATGGCCCGTAGTGGTGGCATCCGCCCGGAGACGGATGCTCAATCACCCGCACTCATCCACGCGGCGGATCCGTCGTGTCGGACGGCGCGACTACGTTGGGTGCCATGACGACCCCAGTCGACCCGATCCCGCCGGGCAGCCCCGGGACGCACGGGACCCAGGAGCCGCCCCCGTACGACTCTTCCGCGGCGCTCAGCGTGCGTGGCCTCTGGAAGCGGTTCGGGCAGAAGATCGCCGTGTCCGGCGTCAACCTTGACGTGCCCGCCGGCTCCTTCTACGGCCTGGTCGGCCCGAACGGGGCGGGCAAGACGACGATGCTCTCGATGGCGACGGGGTTGCTGCGGCCCGACTTCGGTACGTCCTGGGTGCACGGTGTGGACCTGTGGGCACGGCCCGACGAGGCGAAGGCCACGCTGGGTGTCCTGCCCGACGGCGTGCGCCTGTTCGACCGCCTGACCGGGCGGCAGCTGCTCACGTACGCGGGGATGCTGCGCGGCATGGACCGCGACACCGTGGTGGACCGCACGAACGACCTCCTGCAGGCCTTCGACCTCGTCGCGGACGCGGACACCTTCGTGGTGGACTACTCGGCGGGCATGACCAAGAAGATCGCGCTGGGCAGCGCCATGATCCACGCGCCCCGCACGCTCGTGCTCGACGAGCCGTTCGAGGCGGTGGACCCGGTGAGCGCCGCGAACATCCGCGACATCCTCAAGAGCTACGTGGCGGGCGGCGGGACCGTGATCGTCTCGAGTCATGTCATGGACCTGGTGCAGCGCATGTGTGACCACGTCGCGGTGCTGGCGGCGGGCCACGTGCTCGCGGCGGGCACGGTCGACGAGGTGCGGGGCGAGCAGAGCCTGGAAGACCGGTTCGTGGACCTCGTCGGCGGTCGGCAGCACTCGGAGGGGCTCTCATGGTTGCGCGGTTCCTGACCCTCAAGCTCACGCTGATGGGCAATACGTTCCGCCGGAGCGTCTGGCAGACCATCGGCATGGTCGTCGCCGTCCTGTACGCCCTCGGCACCGTGGGCATGCTGGTGGTCGCCATGATCTTCGTGGGCGTCGCGGGGGACCCGGACTGGGCGGCGGTGGCGATCACCCTCGGTGGCGTCCTGACCGTCGTGGGCTGGTGGCTGATCCCGATCTTCGCCTTCGGTGTGGACGCGACCCTCGATCCGCACCGGTTCTCGACGTTCGCGATCCCCCGGCGCACCCTTCTCGCCGGGCTCGCGGTCGCCGGGCTGGTCTCCGTGCCGGGCATCGCGACGGTGCTCCTCGCGCTCGGGGTCTCCTTCGCCTGGGTGCTGGAGCCGGGAGTGCTTCTCGTGTCGCTCGTCGGCGCCGTGCTCGGGGTCGCCACGTGCGTCCTCGGCTCCCGCGCTCTGACCACGCTCCTCGCTCCCGTGCTGGAGTCCCGGCGGTACCGCGAGGTCGTGACGATCGTGGCGCTGGTGCTCGTCGTGATGATCGGTCCGTTCGTCGGCTGGCTCGCGAACGGCGTCGAGGTGTCGGTGGGGGCGGACGGCGGGGAGACCAGCACGAGCGCGCGGCTGCTGCCGCTGTTCGAGCAGGTCGCCGGCGTCGTGGGCTGGACGCCGTTCGGTGCCGCCTGGTCGCTCGGGGGCGCCGCGCACGCCGGCGACTGGTCGGGTCTGGCCGGGCGCCTCGCCGTCGCCCTCGCCACGATCGCACTGGCCTGGCTGGTCTGGGACCGCGCGCTGGCCCGGTCGCTGGAGCGCCCGCCGGTCGGCGACGGCGGCGGAGGCCGCGCCAAGGGGCTCGGACCGTTCGGCCGGGTGCCGTTCTCGCCCACCTGGGCCGTGGCCGCTCGCACCGCGACCTACTGGCTGCGCGACCCGCGGTACTCCGGCTCCATCGCGATCATCCCGCTGCTGCCGGTCATCATGTACTTCACGAGCCAGAGCACCGGCAGCTTCTTCATGCTCCTGGCCACCGGGCCGTTCGTCGCCTGGATCCTCGGGTTCAGCATCTCCAACGACATCGGCTACGACAACACGGCGTTCGCCCTGCACGTGTCGTCGGGCGTCGACGGGCGTGCCGACCGATGGGGCCGGGCGATCCCGATGCTGGTGATGGGTCCCCTGGTCAGCGCTGCCACGGTGGTGGCGTCGGTCTGGGTGGCCGACTCGTGGCACCTGACGCTGCCACTGCTCGGCCTGGCGTTCGGCCTGCTGCTGGTCAGCACCGGCGTCTCCTGCGCGGCCTCGGCGCGGCTCGTCTACCCGGTCGCCAAGCCGGGGGAGAGCCCGCTGAAGTCTCCGCAGGGCGCCGCGATGGCCACGTTCGTGTCGCAAGGTATCGGGTTCGTCATCACCCTGGGGCTGTCGCTGCCGGTCCTCGCCGTCGGCATCACCGCGATCGTGCTGGGCAGCGTGGTGTGGGGTGTGGTGACCGTCGTGGTCGGCGCCCTGTACGGCGCGCTGATCCTGGTCCTGGCCGTGCGGTTCGGTGCTCGCGTGTACGACAGGAGGCTGCCGGAGCTGCTCCAGCAGGTGCAGTCGTTCCCGTGATCAATGTCGGTGGCTCGGCCTAGCGTGGGGGGATGACCCACTACACGGCTGACGACGACCTGCGGGGTGCCGAGTTCGACGCGGCAGACCTGACCGGTGCCCGGTTTCGCTTCGCGGACCTCGACGGTGCGGTGTTCGACCAGTCGTACCTGCCCCGCGTCGTGATGCGTGGGGTGGACCTGACCGGTGCAGACATCGACGGAGTCATCGGTGATCTCACGATCAACGGCGTCGAGGTGCTGCCGTTGATCGAGGCAGAGCTGAACCGTCGGCATCCCGGCAGGGAGCACGCCCGGTCCCCGGTGGAGCAGCGGGAGTCGTTCGAGGCGGCGTCGCGGACGTGGTCGGCCACGCTCGACCGGGTCGCGGCGATGCCCGCGGGAACGGTGGACCAGCAGGTCGACGGGGAGTGGTCGGTCGCCCAGACGCTGCGACACCTCGTGTTCGCCGTCGACGGCTGGGTACGCCACGGGGTCCAGGGCCTCGACGGTGCGTTCAGCCCCATCGGCATCCCGTTCTCCGAGTACGACGACGAGGTGGCCGCCCTCGGCGTCGACCTGGCGGCCACGCCGTCGTTCCAGGAGGTGCGGGCCGCCTATGACGACCGCACGGCGCAGGTGCGCGCGCAGTATGACGCGCTCACGCAGGAGGCGTTCGAGGCGCCGGCCCGCCGGCTGCCGCCGTGGGAACCGGAGACGCGCACCCTCCCCGTGCGGCGCTGCCTCGGCGTGATCGTCAACGAGCTCTGGGAACACCACCGGTTCGCGGAGCGTGATCTCGACGAGCTCGAGCGCCGCCGGGGCGCCCGGTAGGCGCCGTCGGCGTCCCCGCCCGAGGCCGGAACGGCCCGACTGACGGCGATTGGCGCTCGGCACGTAGAATTTCGCGACGTGGCTCTTACTATCGGCATCGTCGGCCTGCCCAACGTCGGCAAGTCCACCCTCTTCAACGCTCTGACCCGCAACCAGGTGCTCGCCGCGAACTACCCGTTCGCGACGATCGAGCCCAACGTGGGCGTGGTCTCGCTGCCCGACGAGCGGCTGGGCAAGCTCGCCGAGATCTTCGGGAGCCAGAAGATCCTGCCCGCCACGGTGTCGTTCGTGGACATCGCGGGCATCGTCAAGGGTGCGTCCGAGGGGGAGGGCCTGGGTAACAAGTTCCTCGCCAACATCCGCGAGGCCGACGCGATCTGCCAGGTCACGCGAGCCTTTGACGACCCGGACGTCGTGCGCGTCGACGGCTCCATGGACGCGCCCGGCGACATCGAGACCATCTCGACCGAGCTGATCCTCGCCGACCTCCAGACCCTCGAGAAGGCCCTGCCGAGGATGGAGAAGGAGGTCAAGATCAAGCGCGGCGACCCCGTGCTGTACGCGGCGGCGAAGAAGGCGCAGGAGATCCTGGACAAGGGCGTGACCCTGTACCAGGGTGCCGCGGACGCCGGTCTCGACCTGGCGGAGATCGCGAGCCTGCAGCTGATGACGGCCAAGCCGTTCATCTACGTCTTCAACACCGACGACGCCGGCCTCGCCGACACCGCGTCGCAGGAGGCTCTGCGCAAGGTGGTCGCGCCGGCCCAGGCGATCTTCCTGGACGCGAAGTTCGAGTCGGAGCTCGTGGAGCTCGAGCCGGACGAGGCCGCCGAGATGCTGGCCGAGTCCGGTCAGCCCGAGTCCGGGCTGGACCAGCTCGCGAAGGTGGGCTTCGAGACGCTGGGCCTGCAGACGTACCTCACGGCCGGCCCCAAGGAGGCGCGCGCCTGGACCATCCACAAGGGCTGGACCGCACCGCAGGCCGCCGGAGTGATCCACACGGACTTCGAGCGCGGCTTCATCAAGGCAGAGGTCATCTCGTTCGACGACATGGTGGAGGCCGGCTCGGTGGCCGCAGTGAAGGCGGCGGGCAAGGCACGCATCGAGGGCAAGGACTACGTCATGCAGGACGGCGACGTGGTGGAGTTCCGTTTCAACGTCTGAGCATCACCCCGGTTTCGGCCTGGTCGCCTGACCAGGCTGGACGCCGGTTGACCTGCGGTAACGCTTCTGAGCCCTCGGGACAGTGGTGGACAGAAATGGCCCCCAGGGGCCACCCATTCCCCCATGGTTCCCCCACGGGGTCCGAGGTGTTTCCGCAGGTGAGTGCTCGCGTCTGAGGGTGCGCCAGGTGTGCCGTTCCCCCACAGGGAGCAGGCGGGACACCTGACGGGTGGAGAGGACCATCCATGGCAGCCACACCGGGCAAGCGAGTCTTTGGAGAGCTGGAGAAGCGCAAGAGCGCCACGACCGGCAAGGTGACCGGCTGGCGAGCGCGCTACACCGGCCCGGACCTGGCGCGGCATCCCAAGACGTTCGGCGACAAGATGGCCGCCGAGTCGTGGCTCAACGCCGAGCGCATCCTGATCGACCGAGGCGAGTGGAAGCCGCCGAAGGTGCGCGAGCTGGAGGCGCGTCTGGCTGAGCAGCGGTCCGTGACGCTCCGCGAGTGGGCGTACCGGTCGATCGAGGGCAAGACCCTGCGGCCGGGCACCCTGTACCGCTACAAGACAGCGCTGGAGAAGCGGATCCTGCCCGTGCTGGGTGACATCCCCTTGAAGGACCTCTCCCGCCTGGACGTGGCCAACTGGTACACGAAGCTGCGCGTAGTGCTGGCTGAGGAAGCGCGCGGCAGGAAGTGGCACGGCAAGGAGAAGTCCGATGGGCGCGGCGCCGCGTTCTCTGCCTATCAGGTGCTCTCGTCGATCCTGAACGACGCCGTGGACCACGAGCTGCTGAGTGCCTCGCCTGCGAAGGTCAAGGGTGCGCTGCGGTACAAGGCGGTGCACGAACCGATCGTTGTCACGACCGATCAGATGTGGCGGATGACGGAACTGATGCCGGACTATCTCCGGGCCATCGTGCCGCTGGCCGTGACCACGGGTCTGCGCAACGGGGAGCTGCGTGCACTCAAGCGTCGGCACCTGGACCTTGCTGATCCGTCGCGTGCGACGGTTACCGTGCGTGGCACGGCGGCCGATCATCGGGAGCGAGGCAAGTTCAAGGAAATCGGTGAGCCGAAGACCGATGCGTCCTACCGAGAGATCGCGATCCCGTCCTTCGTGGTCCCCATCCTCCGGGAGCATCTGGAGAAGTTCTCCGAGCCGGGCGCGGACGGGACCGTGTTCCGGGCGGTGCGTGGGGGAGTGATGCACCGCCAGATCATCCAGCGCAAGTGGACCGTCGTTCGAAAGGCTGTTGGGCTGGACGAGCTGCACTTCCAAGACCTGCGGCACACTGCGCTGACTTGGGCGGCCCGCTCCGGCGCGACACTGGCAGAGCTGATGGCGATTGCTGGGCACAGCAACCCGACCGTCGTGCTGCACTACCAGCACGTAGGGGACGAGGAACGGCGGCACACGATCGCTGAGAAGCTCGGGGCCGCGTTCAAGGACGACCTAGCCGAACGCCGGGCGCTGAGGACCCCGCAAGCCGACACCAAGACTGGGACACAGGCTTCGGGCTGACTGTGCCCGTTCTGAACGCACCGGCCCAGAGCGGTCGCGCGCGGACCAAGGCGCACACCTGTGAGGTCCGAGGGTTCGCCGCACACCGGAGGTTCGATATGGCAACGCATCGTTCAGCGCGAGAAAGCAGCACGGGCTCGGCGTCGCAGACGCCGCGACAGCCTGGTACGAGCGCAGCACGTCTTGTCTCGCTCCGTGACGCCGCCGAAGTGTTCGGCGTGTCCGTCAAGACGATCCGTCGTCGGATCGCCGACGGAACAGTGACCGGCTACCGGATCGGCACGCTGATCCGCGTGGACCTGGACGAGCTCCGGGCGGCGCTAGTGGTGAAGGTCCGCTCTGCACGCTGATGTGTGTGCGATTGGCGCCGGAGCAATTGCGCAGGTCGTACGGTCCCGCCAAATCGGCGGGACCGTACTTGTCCGGTTTGTTCTCCAGAGCCGGGACAGGCCAAGTGGCGCGTCGGTGGTTCGGTAGAAGCCCTGGTCACGCGGTGGTGCCAAATTGGCACCACCGCAACTGTCCGGATTAGCCCTGAGGCTGGAGGCGACCCAACTCTGACCGCGCGGCATGCTGGAGCGAACCCGCAGGTCGCACGGTGGTGGCAAATTGCCACAACCGCGCATGTCCGAGTTAGCCCGCATGCATCTGCACCTACCTGCCCCATGCTCACGATTGTGCACGCCACCTGTACCCGTCGAGGTACCAGTTGACGTCCCCCATGCAGCCTCTCCGGGCAGGTTCCCGGTGGGGACATGGCGGTGAACAGGGCGAACGCATGTCCCCCAACTCGCGGATAGGGCCCCGGCGCTGAGGCAAGAGGCTCCGCCTACTGCCATCCGCCGGGCTGCCAGCGCGCGAGTTGACATCCATACCTCGACGGTGACGAACGAGCGCACGCTCTGCGCACCCCTAGTTGGCCGCACACCAGGGTGTGCGGCCGTATCGCTGCAGGTCAGATGCGCACACCACTTGGTGCCTCGAAGCGCTGCGGAGGTGGCAGACTCGCTTCGCTGCAGAGTCTTGGAGGCGGCGATGCGATCAAACTTCTTCTGGACGGCGAACCGGATGATCACGGCTTGGCTCATTGCCATGCTTGTGGTGACTGGTGGTCTGGTCGCGCTGGCAGATGCTGTCGGCCTGTCGCCGGCTCTTCTGCTTGTGCTGGCGCCGGTGGGAGCGGCGGTACTGATCGTCCCGCTACTGCGGATCTTGACCAGGCAAGTCGAGAGGGTCGTTGCGCACGCGTCCGCGCAGCGTCCGGACGGCGTGGTCGTCCCCGGGGCGGCCCTGGCGCTGTCGTCCGACACCGGCAGGGCGCTCGGTCTGCAGACTGCCGGGTTGAACGCTTCGGGTGGCAGCCCTGTCGCATTGGTGGTGCGACCGGACCAGGTCGAGGTCTGGAGCGGTCGGAACGAGTCGGAACCCCGTTGGTCCGTTGCTGTGAGCGACCTGAAAGTCGCGGTTGGGTTGGTTCGAGTAGGCATGTCGAACAACTGGGACGTCATTCGCCTAACGGACGGAGCTACAACTGTGGCAGTCTCTCCGCGCTATGGCGGGCTGCCGATCACGGCGAGTAAGGACATTGACCGAGTGCTGCGGGAGCTGGGATGCGACCCGCTGGCAGTACGTCGCACATCGCCCGACCAGGGCCGCACTGAGTAGGCATGTCGTCCCTCGGCGTCATGTCCCCGAACACGAGGCGAGGTTCTTTGGCAGGTCGCCCGAACGAAGACAGCTTCGGTCAGGACTGGATCGAGTCCGGCTCGGGTACTAGGCGCCTGAATTGAAGCTCGTACAGGTGCGCTCCCTTGACGAGCACCG
The DNA here is from genome assembly GCF_054782895.1 of Promicromonospora xylanilytica. Taxonomy (NCBI): domain Bacteria; kingdom Bacillati; phylum Actinomycetota; class Actinomycetes; order Micrococcales; family Promicromonosporaceae; genus Promicromonospora; species Promicromonospora xylanilytica. The sequence goes on along the minus strand of NZ_BAAGRP010000020.1, from coordinate 129,095 downwards.
ATGCTTCGACTGGCCGGTCGTCGTCGGAGAGCACGACGCGGAGCTGGCAGATCACCGGGGCACGCACGGGTAGGTCGAGCGTCTCGACCTCTTCTCGTGTTGGAGGCCTTGCTGAGACACGATCGACAAAGGCCCGGGGAGGTAGACCAAGGTTCGCGAAGATCTTGGGCGCACCGCCCGCGATCTTGCCTGGTCCGGATAGCGGTGTGCCCTCGGCGATGCTTGCCGGGTAGTACGAGGCGGACAGCTCAAGCGGCTGCCCGTCGTGGAGCAGGATCCTGCGACGCCGCACCGCCTGTTCTCCATCAGCGAGCCCTAGGGCGATGGCGACGTCGGCGGGTGGGCTGACGGTCTCGACGTCGAGCAGCTCGTAGGAGAACGAGCCGTCCGGTGGGAGGTAGGCGCCGGTGTCGATGACCAGTGGCGGCTGGTTGCGGACGTAGACGCCCTTGCCGACACGGCTGTTGAGGAACCCTTCGTCCTTCAGGGACTTCAGCGCGCGCTGGATGGTGGCGTTCGCCGCGTCGAACCGGGCCATGAGCTGGGCGGTCGACGGCAGCTGCGCCCCTGGCGCGAGATCACCGCTGAGGATCTGCTCGCGCAGCTCGGCGGCGACCTGCTCGTGGCGAGGGCGCTGATCAGTTCCGCGGGGCATGGCCTACTCCGGCACGTGTCCGATGGTTCACGGGGTGATCTCGTAGCGCAATCGGCGGGCGTCGGCCGGCGAGAGCATCACGCTGGCCTCAACCGGTCGGTCGTCGTCAGAGAAGATCACTCGGGCAAGCTCGACCACGGCTACCGGGACCTCCAGGCCGAACTCCTCGGCCTCCACCGGGGTTGCGAGCCGCGCAGTGACGTCCTCGACGACGCGTCGAGGCGGGTAACCCAGAGATGCCAGGTGCGCGACGGCGCCGCCGGGAATCTTGCTCATCTCTGCCAAGCGAGTGTCGCGGGCGATCGAGGCCGGGTAGTAGGAGTCGACCAGCTCGACCGGGCGGTCGTCCAGGAGCATCACGCGGGAGCGGAGCACTACCTGCTCACCGGGCTGGAGCCCCAGGGCGCTGGCGATGGCCTCGGGGGCGGGCCGCGTGTCCACAGTTACCAGCCGCTGAGTGCCATTGCCGCCATGGGCCTTGGCCTCAGCAGCCCAGGCATCGCCTGGCTCGCCGGTCACATACGGCAGGGACACGCTCGTCCACCGCCCGTCGCTGCTCATCCTCGATCGCTCCTCTGCTCCATTTCACACCTGCTCCAGCCTGCGCAAAGAGCCGACGCGCGCACTCACTCTACGTCGCAGGACCAACGTTCCCCTGTCTCCCGTCATAACCGAATCATTGGCGCCTTACTGAAATGGCAGTAAGGTGCGAGAAGTCGCTTGGACCCGGCAATCGGCTCCCGAGCCATGAACCGAGGGCGCAGCCTGCCGCCCCTGTATCGGACAGAGGAGAACGCAATGAGAGTTCGGTCGAGCCTCGATGACGGGGCACTCACTGCCATGGATCAGCTGATGTCCGCGATGGCTGTCGCCACCGATGCTGTGCGGGCGGTGGGCTCGGACCGGATCGAGATCGTCACGCTGACTCGCGGTCGGATCTGTTTCCAGCCCGTGGACATCAACCGAGGAGAGCAGATCGCGCGCACCCTGGGGTGTGACTCCCCGCTGGACCACCGCATGTTCGTTCCCGGGCACACGCTATGGACCGGTGACCGAGACGGCCTCGAGGTCCAGGTTCGGTCGGCCCTCCGCCAGGTAGTGGTCCGATGAACACGGCGGCGACGACCTGCACGCGCATCCTTGTGGCCCTCGATATCGACGGCACCCTGATCGACAGCGACCGGCGCATTCCGTCCGGCACGGTCGAAGCCCTGGACCTGGTCCGCGCCGCTGGGCATGAAGTCGTCCTGGCCACCGGCCGATCGCTGGCCGGGCTGCTGCCGATCGCGACCCGGCTGGGACTGACCACCGGATGGGCGGTGTGCTCCAACGGCGCCCTGACCATTCACCTGGACCGGACCGCGCCATCGGGCTACGACGTGGTCGAGGCTCGCTCGTTCGATCCCCGACCCGTGATCCACCGCGCCCTGGACGTCGCCCCCAGCGTCCGAGTGGCGATCGAGGAGATCGGGTGGGGCTGGCGCACCAGCAGCCCGTTCGAGCCCGGTGAGCTAAACGGGCAGCAAAAGACCGTCCGGCTGCCCGACTTCATGGCCCAACCCGCGACCCGAATCGCGCTCACCGCCCCGGGCATCCGCCGATACGCCGACACCCTGCGCACAACTGGAGTCACTGCGACACCGCAGAGCGCGGACTGGCTCGACGTCACCGCACCGGGCGTGAACAAAGCAGTCGCTCTCGACGTCGTCCGCACCCACCTCGGCATCCCCGCCGGTCGCACTGTGGCAGTCGGGGATGGCGTCAACGACCTGGACATGCTGGCCTGGGCGGAACGCTCGGTCGCGATGGGCCAGGCACCTGCGATCGTGCGCAGTGCCGCGGACGAGATCACCGACACCATCGAACAGGCAGGAGCCCTGCCCGTGCTGCGCTCCCTCATCCCGGGCGTAGACCGCGCGCATTCGCCGTTGGCCGCGCAGCTCGCTACCGCCGAACGGACCGCACCTGGTCCGGTGGTCCTGAGGGTGTGGCACGGGATCGGACCAGACCTGGCACGGTGCGAGGCCTGGACCCTCCAGAACGGCCGTTGGATCAAGCACGCACCCATCCCGTCCGGCGTCGGCACCACGATGCGCGCGATCGAGTCGGCGGCCCTGGAGGCCGGACTGCCCTACCCGCGCGGGGACGAAGGCCGCCGTCGCGCGCAGTGGCGCAGCGTCACCGGGGACGGCCCAGCAGGGTTCGAACTATCCCTGAGCGACCCGTAACCGCTTCACTCAGAACTCGCTGCCGGGCGCACCCCGGTCCTGACGTCACGAGGCCGCTATCCCCGCCCAGGGGAGGCGGCCTCTTCGCATGCCCTGGGGATGTTGCGCGCTAAACCGGAGGGGTCCCCTGCCTCGACCCAGTACCCGGCAGTATGGGCACACGGCCGGCGAACACGCGACGACGCACACGAACACGCGACGACGCACACGCACGCGACGACGCAGGCGCGCGAAGGACACAGCGACGCGACGGACGCGGCTGCGTGGCAAGGGCAGGCGAGCGGACAGACGGCGGGTCCCGCAGATCCGCCCGACATCGGGTCACGCCTCTTGCAGATCGAGGCACCTAGAGCAATTCCAGTGTTGGTAAGGGCTGGACACCTCCTGCTGTAGGAGGTGTGCGGCCGATGACTGTGACGATTGCCGTGATGTCGGCCGGCGACGGGTACTCGTACTTCATGAAGTCGGTTGCGGCCGGTGACGGCGACCGGTCGATGAGTACCCCGTTGACGCGGTACTACACCGAGACCGGCACGCCGCCGGGCCGGTGGTTGGGCTCCGGAGTCGCGTGCCTGGGCTCGGAAAACCCGGCACGCCTGCTCGTGGGTGATCTGGTGACGGAGGAGCAGATGGCCCGGCTGGCGGGCAAGGGCCTGGACCCGGTCACCGGAGAGCAACTCGGTCGGGCGTACCCGGTGTACGGGAAGGGCAGCGGAGGCAAGCCTCGGCGGGCGGTGGCGGGGTATGACTTCACGTTCTCCTTACCGAAGTCGGCCAGCGTGTTGTGGGGTGTGGCCGATGCGGGGGTCCAGGAGCAGATCCTTGCTGTCCACCGTGCGGCGGTGGTCAAGGTGTTTGAGTTCATGGAACGCGAGCTGGCCGCGACCCGGACCGGTGCGACTGTCGCCGGGAATGCGACGAGCGAGGCGGGGGAGGGCGGCGCGGTTGCCCAGGTCGGTGTCAACGGGTTGATCGCGATGACGTTCGATCATTGGGACTCGCGGGCCAACGACCCGCACCTGCACACCCACGTCGTGGTCTCCAACAAGGTCAAGACTCTCCTGGACGGGAAGTGGCGGTCGCTGGACGGGCGGGGTCTGCACGCCGCGACGGTCGCGATGTCGGAGCTGCACGAAGCGATCGTGATGGACGACCTGACCCGCACCTTGGGCGTGGGATGGGAACTGCGTGTCAGGGTCGGCCAGGGCCGTAATCCCGGCTGGTCGATCAAGGGCGTATCCGACGATCTGGTGGCGGCATTCTCGGTCCGGTCTGGGCAGGTCAATTCCCGCGCGGACGAGCTGATCGCAGGGCACGTCGACAAGTACGGGCGTCGGCCCAGCCCGAGCACGATCGACAAGTACCGGCAGAGGGCCAGCAAGGAGACCCGCCCGGACAAGACCCATCACTCCCTGGCGGACTTGACCACCAGGTGGCGGCAACGTACCGCCGAGATCCTGGGCCGCGAGCCCGGCGAGTGGGCGAGCGAACTCGTCTCGAAGACATCGCGGCGGATGCTGCGGGCTGATGACGTTCCGCTGGACCTGATCGACCACCTTGCCCGGACGGTGGTGATCGCGGTCTCGGAGAAGAAGCCGGTGTGGCGGCGCTGGAATCTGTACGCCGAAGCCGTCCGGCAGACCAAAGTTCTGCGGCTCGTCACCGCCGAAGACCGGATGGCGGTCCTGGCGGCGATCACGGACCGGGCCGAAGGGGGGTCGGTGCGGTTGACGCCGCCTGGCCTGGCCGCCACGCCTGCGGAGTTCCGGCGTGAGGACGGGACCAGCATCCTGCGGCCGAAGGACTCGGCCCTGTACTCCTCACAGGACCTGCTGGACGCGGAGGCCCGACTGACGGACCGGGCGGGTGCCCGCACCGCACCGACCATCACCCTGGACGCCGTCAACCACGCCATCACCAAGGACGGCCCCGACGAGCGGTCGTGGGTGGTCTCGCCCGAGCAGGCCGAAGCCATCGCTCGGGTTGCTGTCTCGGCCCGGCAGGTGGACCTGCTGGTCGGCCCGGCCGGCACCGGGAAGACCACCACCATGCGCGCACTGCGCGCTGCATGGGAGCACGAGCACGGAGCAGGGTCCGTCGTCGGGCTCGCGCCGTCGGCTGCGGCTGCCGCGGTCCTGGCCGAAGATCTGGGCATCGCGTGCGAGAACACCGCCAAGTGGCTCTACGACCACACCCACAAGGGCACGGCGTTCAGCGCGGGGCAGGTGGTCATCGTCGATGAAGCGACCCTTGCCGGGACCCTGACCCTGGACCGGATCACCGCGCACGCCGCCCAGGTGGGGGCGAAGGTGCTGCTGGTCGGTGACCCGGCCCAGCTCCAGGCCGTCGAGGCCGGCGGAGCCTTCGCCCTCCTGGCCGCCGCCCGCCAGACCGAGGACGGTGTCCCGGAGTTGACCGAGGTGCACCGCTTCACGCACACCTGGGAGAAGCGCGCCTCCCTCGCCCTGCGTCACGGCCGGGACGAGGCGGTAGACGCCTATCTTGAGAACGGGCGGGTCCTCGACGGCGACACAGAGGTCATGGTCGAGACCGCGTATGCCGCGTGGCAGGGCGACCTCGCCGCAGGCAAGGCGTCCGTGCTGGTGGCTTCAGACAGCGAGACCGTCCGGGCCGTCAACGAACGCGCTCGCACCGAACGACTCCAGACCGGTGTCACCGACCCCGGCCGAGCCGTCCGCCTCGCCGACGGGCTGCACGCGTCGGCAGGGGACGTGGTCATCACCCGACGCAACGACCGTCGGCTCCGCACACGGAACGGGTCGTGGGTGCGCAACGGCGACCGATGGACCCTCGTGAAGGTCCGCATGGACGGGTCCGTAGTCGTGCGTCAGCCGGAGGCCCAGTACGGCAACACGGTCGTGCTGCCCGCCGCCTACGCGGCGGAACACCTCGACCTCGGCTACGCCGTGACCACCCACCGGGCCCAGGGGCTCACGGTGGGCACCGGCCATCTGATCGCCGGGGCGGGGATGACGCGGGAGAACCTGTACGTCGGCCTGACCCGCGGCCGGGAGCGCAACACTGCCTACGTCATCACCGACACTCCCTTGGAGATCACGCCGGACGACTACTACGAGGACCCCACGGCCAGGAACGTCCTGGCCAGGATTGTGCGCACGGTTGGAGCCGAGAAGGCCGCGACCCAGGTCGGCCGTAACGAGCGCGAGCGGTGGGGGTCGGTCTCACAACTCGCCGCCGAGTACGAAACCGTTGCCAGTGCCGCAACGCGACCGCTGGACCCGACTGCTCCACCACTCCGGGCTTACAGCTCGAGACGCGGACCAGGTCATCACTGCGCCCGCGTTCGGTGCACTGACCGCCGAACTACGCCGTGCCGAAGCAGACGGCCACGACGTCGAACAAATCCTGCCTTGGCTCGTCGCACAGCGCGGCCTGGATGACGCCGACGACCCCGCAGCCGTTCTACATCACCGCCTTGCCAGCGCCACGGCACAACCCGTCCACCACGACGGGCTGACTATCCGACGACGTCCGCCCCGTCGGATAGCGGGCCTCATCCCCGAAGCCGCTGGACCGATGACGGACGAATACCGTCTGGCGCTCCAGGAGCGGGCGGCTCTGATCGAGCAACGCGTCACTGACCTTGTCCAAAACGCCACACACAACCGTGAACCCTGGCTTGCCGCGTTCGGCTCCGAACCGAGCGACAGCGGAGCCCGGCACACTTGGCAGACCGCTGTACGTACGATCGCCGCCTACCGCGACCGACACGGCGCCGCAGGCACCGCCCCACTGGGCAGCGATCCAGTTTCTACTGATGCCCAAGCGGCCGATGCCGCACGCGCTGCTGCGGCGTCGCGTCGGGCGACACGGCCCCCGAGCCTGCATGCAGGGCGCCCAGGCGCCACACACCGAGCGCGAGGTATTGGCACGTAGTGACGTTGAACAGCGATAGCGAGTATTCAACTCCGCATCAAGTACATCGCCGGATCCACAGCTACGGCGGACTGCCTTCCTCTTGTTAGCGCCCCGGTGGTTCAGCCCCTCGCTCCCGGAGTACCAGACCGGGCGGAAACTTGCCGGTCACGCCGCTGACCCACCTGTTCGCGTGACGGGCAGTTGTCCTGTGACATCCCGGCGGCGAGGCAGGGCTAATCGACCGGGGACGGGGGTGGCCGATGCTTGGGTTTGTCCAGCGTTCGGGAGGCAGCCCCGACAGAAATTGGTGATCTCTTGACTCGATCGCACACCTCTCGCCCGCTATCGTCTCATTGGGCGCGTTCGTCCCGGCTCAAGGAGGAACCATGCGAGTTCGTGTCACACGACGTCCAGTGGAAGTTGCATCCATGTCGCACGCGTCATTCTCGAACAGGGGTGAGGCATTCGCGACATGTACGGAGGGACCTGGGTGGATTGGCTGGTAAGAACGCGATCGTCTAACCGGACTGGATCGTTGACTTGATGTACTACGGCGGCTATTTGTCAGAGGCTGGGTCGTGGGCCTTCGAGAACTGGTTCGACCCGACGGTCCCGCTGTCGGACCTTCACGACTACCCGACGCCGGAACTCGTGGAGAAAGCCTTCCGTCTCACCGTCGCGTCGGGACGGCGATGAGCCGACGAGCGATTGACCCGACTTGGCTCACGCCATCGCGACCCAGAGCTTTCAAACTGTCACCGGCGCCAACGACAACAGGCCCGGCCGCTGAAATGGAGCGCCAGGCGATCATCCGCGCGCGACCGGCCGGCAACGGATGCTAAGAACGTTCTCGGCCGGCGGTGGTCCCGGCCGGTGTGCCCGCAGTTCCGGTGTGCCCGCAGTTCACGGGCGACGAGCCAGCGGAGTCCACCACCGACAAGGAATCGTCTGATGTCCCTACTCGGAATCCAATCCGGCAGGGACCGCGACACGAACTTGATCGCGCTGTTTGGCGCGCCGGCGAAGCCGAACGATGAGAATGCAGACCAAAGCGCCGCCAACGGTTTGCAGAATCGCATCGGTAAATGACGCAACGCGCGACATTGCAAACACATATTGCGCCGTCTCATCCAAGACGGTGATTGCTGCAAGTGTTGCGATGCATCTCGCGATATTGTTCATAGCGGGCCACCGCAGCGGCAGTATCACCGCGAACGGCATTAGGAGAACAAAGTTGCCGAACAGGTCCGTCGCGCCTGCAGCCATCGGTCCGCCCGTAACCAGATCGTACAATTCGCGAAACGGAATGGGGTTGAAGATTCGACGATCGTCATAAGGGTTCCCTCCCGGAATCAACGTTGCAAGGCAATAGAAGGCTGCCGAGCAAATCAACCCCGCATCGAGAGTCGCAACTCTTATGGAACGCCGAACGTCCCGTGATGCGAGCCAATGGACGACGAATATCGCTGCAGCCAGAAGGCTTGCAAAGAGAATAAGGTTCAACGCGAGAATTACAAACTCATCCGGGCGCGAGAACGTACCAATCATTGGACACCACTCCTCGACCTTCGACCTGGGCCGGCCGGGCTCAGTACAGACGATACGGAACAGACGATACGGAACCCTACCAGCCCAGGCTTAAGGCCTCGCAGTGCGGAGGTCTGGAAATGTCGAGTTACTAGTTGTCCTCCACCCAACCGGTGCCCTTGATGATGACGCCAGTATTCTCCGTGTAGAGCTCGAACCTGTACGTGCCCGCTGTGCCGGTCCAGCCGGCCGAGCTGTAGATCCGGGTGTCGCAGACTTCGCTTGTGTCAAACTGCCTAACCCAGATCCCGAGCGAGTTCTTCTTGGACAGGGCGAATGTGAACTTCTTGCCGTCGCCCGCATTGCAGTCAAGCCACCACTCGCCCGCGCCGCCGTTGTGAGACCAGGAGCCGGAGGTGACCTGGTGCTCGAATTCGACCGTGAAGGTCTTGACGGTTGCTGCTTGGGATGGTGCCGCGAAAAGCACGATCGCCGAGAATGACGCGACGATCGCCAGCATCGTCCTGCGGGTAGCCGTTCTCCAGGAGAAATACATGTGCGCTCCTTAGATAAGGATTGGGCGATTTGCCCCATTCGCTCGGAGTCTAGGCACGGGTTCGACTTGTGGTCAAGTAATAGACATCTGATAGTCAGGAGCTTCCCAAGATGGAATGTTTCACCCAGTTGACGTGCTGTGATCCGGCGTGCCTGACTGGCGTGTCGAAGTAGAGCCTGATAACGCGACGGTGGAGCGGGTGTCCTGGCGTTGCTGGGCCTGCATTCTCAGATGCTCTAAGGGATGAGTCCGCATGCGAGACGATGCGGGCGGCTGCGCTTTACCGAGGACGGCGGCTATCCGACCGGACGATCCTGGAGCGATGCGTCCGAGCGGCGCGGACGAAACTAGGGCGTGTCTCCCGTATGGGTCGTGAGGTGCGCGGCAGAAACCTGGACCTGACTTCTTCGCGATTACCAGTCGCTGAGCGACGAGCAGTGGAAGTGATCGAGCCCTTGCGGCCGTCGAACACGGGCCTGCGCGGGCACCCGTTCTGGAACAGCCGTCGCGTCGTGGAGGGGATCGTCTAGCGGACCGGACCGGGATCCCGTGGCGCGACCTGCCGGTCGAACACGTGGCGCACCGTCTGCAAACGACACCGGCGATATGCTGGAGACGGTACGTGGGACAAGGTGCACTCCCGGCTGCTCGTCCAGGCTGACACGGACGGGAAGATCGATTCGAGCGTGTCGGTGGACGCCACGAACTACCGTGCCCACCAGCACGGCACGAACACCACAAGCCCGGAGCGGGCCACAGAGGGCGGTCTCGGACTACACGAACCGCCCCGCCGAGTTCGTCCACAGCCCGTGGGCGGTGAGTGCGAACCGGCAGGTCACTGCATCGGCCGCTCCCGTGGCGGTCTGAGCACAAAGATCCACCACGCTGTCGACGGGTGCGAGTGACCCTTGCCTGCCGCGGTCACCGGCGGGCAACCTAACGGCGGTGCAACGATGCTTGATGTCCTGGCCGATATCCGCGTCTCACGCACCAGGCCCGGACGGCCACGGACCTGCCCAGAAGCGGTGCTCGCGGACCGGACCTACGTGACCAGTCCGATCCGCAAGCACCTAGGTGGCCGGGTAATTAAGACCGTGATCCACGAGAAGAGGACTCGGTCGGCCGCCCGCCAGCGCAAAGGCTCGGCCGACGGGCGACCACCAGCCCTGGACGCCGAGCTCTACAAGCAGCGCAACGTCGTGGAACACCCCTTCCTGTCGTGCGAGTAAACAGCGACAGCTGAAGTCGATTACGCGGCGCCCGAGCAAGCCCGACACCGAGTGTTGTCCCGGGCCTCGACCTTGCTTCCAGCTCGGCCAACGCGTTGCGACACGTCGAGCGCTGACCTCGCCCAGCTACGGTGCGCGCTCCAGCACCGTGGCACGCTGGCCAATTCGATGCACCGCGAGGTCGGTGGCCAGGCCGCCTATGCTCCTGCCGACCACAGTCGCACGCTCCGTCGTCGCTTCTTCTCCATGTCTCGGGGCCGCCCTGCCTGTGGTGAGCGGTCCGCCCGCTATCGGGCTGGCTCGGCTACTCGGGGTCAAGCGATGATGGAAAGTCCTCATCGGATCAGGGCGCGCCTCCGAATCGCAGAGGGTGAACTTAAAGTGATATGCGGGGATTTGCTGGACGCTGACCGACGCGCATGCCTAGCGTCGTGTCCCGCAAGGGCAGGCAAGGTCTCTCACAGCGAGGGGTCATGCACCAGTCGGGTCCAGGTGGAGGTTCTGTGAACTACATTGTGAAGCGAGTGCGCGTGCTGGGTAGCACGCTCGTCGCGCTCTTGCTTATCCTCGGAGGCGGGCTTGCCGCTGCGCCGACGGCGTCGGCGGCGGATCCGTGTCCAAGTACTTACGCGTGCTCGTACGAGAACACGAACTACCACAACGGCGGCGGTAGTTGGGTCCGATTCTGGCAGGCTGTTTCACGCTACGATGACTTCGGCATGGGCGACAAGGCTTCCTCGACGTACAATAACGGCACGAACTGCAAGGTGCGCTTCTATCAGCACGAGTACCACACCGGAAACTCGCTCACAATCCGGCCCGGTGGGTACGGATACGGAAACCTGAGCAACGTGAAAATGGGGTCCACCGGGCTGAGCTGGAACGACAGGATCTCGTCCGGGCAGTTCCTGAGCGACTGCCCAGGTACCTAGTTCCGGTCGGGTGGTGGCCGCCGGATGGCAATTTCGTCGTCTGGTGGCCACCACCTCGTTGGTTTCAATGTCGTCGGCAGGTGTTCCGTACTATCTCTCCGAGGAAAATTGGGTGTTGAGCATGAAGCGGTCCTTGTGGGGTGCCGGACTGGTGATGATCCTGGCCGGATGTTCGGGAACGGGTGGCGAGGAAGTCGCCTCGCTGGACAGCGAGACGGCGTCGGTGAACGGTTACGTCAATCAGGCGACGGCCGATTATGCGGACTGCCTCGAAAGTGCGGGTTTCTCGGTTGCGCCGGAGGATGACGCCGCGGCCACTGTGCTGCAGGGCTACGCCCGGATCGACGGTGGAACGTTCATACCGGACCAGGACGGAGCATTGACCGATGACACGGCGCGCCAACCTATCGGTGTGGGTGGTGAAGACCGCAGCGAGGAGATCCGCGGCTGCTATGCCGATCACGCGGGGGCCAAGGACGCGTTGATCGACATGCATGACGAGCCGGCTCCTGTGGACCAGGTGGAGCGTATTCCCGAGAGTGAGGTCGAGGCCGGCCGCCAGTGGGCTCAGTGCGCTCGTGACGCAGGGGTGTCGTTGATCGAGGACCCGAACGAGGAAGGTTACGTGGTCATCCCGGAGGATCTGGAACTCAAGCAGGCGGAGTTCCTGGGCGCGAAGTGCTCGGAGCCGATGGCGGAGTACGAGAACTGGCCACAGTTCGAGATCCTCGCTGGAGTGATGGACCCGGAGTCCGGTATGCGGATGTCCGACCCGTTCGCGATCGCGCTCGACGGGCCATTCCTGAACTCAGACAAGGCCCAGGCCTACCGCGAGGAACACCCTGAGGAGTTCGCGGACGAGTGAGGCGGCGGACGAGAGCGGTTGTCGCTGCGGGTGCTGGGGTGACGGTGCTCGCTGTGGGCGCCACAGTTGCAGTGCCTTACATGGCTGAGGGATTCGGACCGGAAGCGCAAGCTGTGTCGCAAGACGACACGGGCTTGCGCCCCGTGAGCGTGGAGCAAGGCTCCCTATCCGCAGGCACCGTGCTCAGTGGCACGTTGTCCCGGGGTACTGCCGAGCCGTTGAATGCCTCGGCAGAGGGAATCCTGACCTGGTTGCCGGCAGCGGGAGACTCGGTGCGGCCAGGCCAGCGATTGTTCGAGTGGAATGGTCAGCCGACGTTCTTGCTACAGGGCAAGGTGCCGTTATGGCGTCCATTGCAGCTCGGAGCTCAGGGCAAGGATGTACTGTCGTTGAACCGGGCACTGGCGGATGCCGGTTTCCTGGACGAGTCGCTGGCTGACGACCTGTTCGGTCAGGGCACTTCTGGTGCCTTGGCCCGGTTGTACGAGTCGGCGCACTATCTGCCGCCTTCGAGGACCGAAGTTGGGGTGCAGCGGACCTCCTCGGCGCAGCGCGCCGCCGATGCAGCCCAAGAAGTACTGCAGGAGGCAAATGCCGCGTTGACAGCCGCACAGGCCGAGGCAGCACCCGTCGGTGCGGTGGATGAGCCGGCCAAAGGCGACGCCACTGCGGGGGACCCCGGGGCGGTACCACTGGACACCACTGCGCTGAAGAAGGCGGTGACCTCCGCACAGGGGAAGGTCGACGATGCGCTCGAAGACCTGGAAATCGCGCGAGCGGAAAACGTATCTCCGGCTGATGTGGTCATTTTGGACTTGGGCCGGATGCGGGTGCAGTCAGTGCCGCTACGTGTCGGCGATCCGGCTTCGGGCACGGTACTGGAGTGGACAGGTACGCGGGTGCACGCACAGACGCAGGTCACCAGATCGCAGCAAGCGGCGTTGGCTACTGGCGACCGTGTGACCGTGACCCTGCCGGACGGCGCCGAGGTGGGCGGGGCGATCGGCCAGACCATCGCTGCCGGTCTGGCCGAGACTCCTGAGGGTGACACTGCTGGTGAAGGATCGGACCTAGTCACGGTCCGGGTGGACCTAGACGGACAGGACAAGGTGACGGGCCTGGTCGGGGCGGCGGTACGTATCGAGGTGGTAACGGCCCGCGTCGAGGATGCGCTCGTGGTCCCAGTAACGGCGCTGGTGGCACTGGCAGAAGGTGGATACGCGGTGGAAAAGGTGATGCCGGATTCACCGCCGGGCTCGGGGCTGCTGGTGCCGGTGGAGGTCGGGTTGTTGGCTGAAGCCAAGGTCCAGGTAACCAGTGCCCAGCTGCGTCCAGGGGACGAGGTTTTGGTCCCGTGACCCGGGCAGTGGAGCGTCCTGCCGTCGAACTGCGCAGAGTGTCCAAGTGGTACCCGTCGGGCGCCGGCGATTTGACCGTGCTGCGGGACGTGGATTTGACCGTGGCAGCGGGCGAGCAGGTCGCGATCGTGGGCCCGTCAGGATCGGGCAAGTCGACGATGCTATCCATCCTGGGTACCCTGGATGCGCCGTCGGCCGGTGAAGTCCTAGTTGAGGGTCGGCCAACCGCAGCGATGACCGACGGTGAACGGTCCGACCTGCGCTCGAAGTCGCTGGGCTTCGTGTTCCAACAGTTCCACCTCTTGTCTCATGCGGATGCTGTGGCGAATGTAGAACTGGGAATGCTGTACTCCGGGCTCGACCGTGACGTGCGGCGTGGTCGAGCGACCCGGGCATTGGAACGTGTCGGGCTTGGTGCCCGGCTGGACCATCGCCCCACGCAACTGTCGGGCGGCGAGCAGCAGCGGGTCGCGATCGCGCGGGCGATCGCGCACGAGCCAGCGATCGTCCTGGCGGACGAGCCAACCGGGGCATTGGACCAGACCACGGGGACTGCGATCATCGACCTGCTGGTCGGACTTGAAGGCGTTGCGCTGGTGGTCATCACTCATGACCAGGTGGTGGCGCAGCGGTTCGGCCGCCAAGTCGCCATCCGCGACGGCTGCATCGAGCACGATGCCCGGCGGGCGCCCGGGAATACGATCTGATGGCCGGCCTGACTGTTCGTGACGCGCTGGCCACGGCTGCCCTGGGACCCCGATCACGGCCGTCTCGGTCGCTGCTGTCGATGCTCGGGGTCGCGATCGGTATCGCCACCCTCGTGGCGATCATGGGCATTACCGCCACCAACCAGGCACGTCTGCAGGCCGAGCTCGAAGCTATGGGCTCCAATGTGCTTGAGGTTCGGCCGGGCACCGGCCCAGATATGGAACCGGTACCGCTGCCCGAGAGCGCTACGCCGATGATTCGCCGCATCGGCCCGGTCCTGGACGCCGCCGCCGTGCGACAGATTGACCAGGCCGGCGTCTACCGCAGCGACCTGGTCCCGACGTCCATGGGCGGCGGCCTGACCGCGATGGCCGTGCAGTCCGAACTTGCTCGTGCGATGGACCTCACGGTTAGCCAGGGCGCCTGGTTCGACGACGCTTCGGTCACGATGCCGACTACCGTCCTGGGCCCGGTCGCGGCGGAGCAACTCGGAGTGACGGAGCTTGGGCAACGCGTCTGGGTCGACGACACCTGGTACGCCGTGATCGGCGTCCTGGCACCGTCTCGCCTAGTCCCGCAATTGGATTCTGCGGCTTTGATCGGCGAGACGTGGGCCCTCACGCAGCACCCCGGCCTGCCAATTAGCACCATCTACGTCCGGACTCGTACTGGCACCGTAGACGCTGTGCACAACGTGCTGGACGACACCGTCAACCCTGATGTGCCACGCGCTGTGACCGTGTCTCCGCCTTCACAGCTCGCGAACGCGCAGAAGGCCGTCGACGACACCTTCCAGAACCTCGCCCTCGGTCTGGCCGGCGTCGCGCTGTTGGTCGGTGCGATCGGAATTGTCAACACCATGATCATCGCCGTCCTTGAGCGCCGCGCCGAGATCGCCCTGCGCCGCGCCGTCGGCGCACGCGCGACGCAAATCCGAGGTCAGTTCATGCTCGAAGCTGGATTTCTCGGGCTCGGCGGTGGCACCGCAGGAGCTGTCCTCGGCCTGTTCGCCGTTCTCGTCTACGGCGCATTACAGGACACCTCACCCCGACCAGACCTAACCGCGGCCGGACTTGGCATCGCTCTGTCCGTCCTCGTCGGGACCCTGGCCGGCATCTACCCGGCCATGCGTGCCGCCCGCCTCTCTCCCGTCCAGGGCCTACGCAGCGAATAGCCGGTAGGTGGCTACGGAGTGAGCTCCGAGCGTTTCGACCCGAGACTCGAGCGGGCGGCGGTCCGACCTTGGTCGTCGTCGTGCACTGGGCGCTTCAGGCCCGAACTGACGGTTTGGCAAGTCATGTCGAGCCCTACCTACGTTGTGTGCGACGTAGCGCCCACTGACCGGGGCAGGAAGAGCATCTCTTCCGCTACTTCAGTTCGATGGACGGCGTCAACCTACGACGACCGGCCGACCGGGCCATGAGCCCGCGCCACTCCGTTGGCGGTGCTGTTCAGGTCGGGGTTCGGCGTCGAACCCGACGAGCAGGTGGAGCTGGGCGTGTAGGAGGTGGCTGAGCCATCGGGAGGCGCCTTCCCGGTTCGCGGCCCCCGGCAGTCCCACGTCGTCGGAGATCCCTTCGTTGAGTCGTCGTCTGCTGGGTCGGTCCTTCACGCGAGGTCGCGTGTCGGAATCGATTGACAGTGTGATGATTGCGGCACTCGGCTGCCAGGATGCGGACGTGGACGACGCGTTGACCGTGCTGAGAAGAGAGTTCGAGTCGGCAGAGGCTGGTTTCCTATTGTGCCTACGAGGCGACGGCCTCGTCTGGGACCGGGCGGCCTTCAGTCGTTTGGAGCAGGCGATGCGGACGGCCTGCGAACAGTACGAGGGCCGTGACGATCTGCCGCGCTGGATGGCTGAGGGGTTCTACGAGGTGTCGCACTTCGTGGCGGAGTGGACCAGTCACCCGAACTTCCCTCGCCCGGAGCCGGTGCAGTACTACCAAGACTGCCTGGAGCGACTGCGCGACCTGGCCGACTGGTTCTTCCGCGGCTGGCACGCGTACCAGGAGCCGCACGTATGGCGTGATCTCTGACGTCGCCCCGAGGTGACTGCCGTGAGCTTCGACGGCCCCGCCTCCGCATCCCAGGTCAGATCGGGAGCGTCGACGATAGCCTTACTGCCGAGCAGACATGTGCCTGTTTCCAGAGATCACGACAATCCCGTCGCAGTCCTAGCCGCTTTCCCACTCGTAGGGAGTGGCACACCGACCCGATTCCCCCACAGTTCCCCCAAGGCACCAAGCCCAACGGTGAACCACGAGGTCAGGGCCACATGACACGCTTCAACGTCTAGTCGTGACCGGCAAGCTGGTCCGCCAGCTGATCGGCAATGCTGCGCGGCTCCCGACCGAGGAGCCGGGTGAGCGTGGGATCGGTTGGAGCGAAGTGGCGGCTCCGTGTCGCCTGGAACATCGACAGAGTGAAGCGTGCGGCCGCCTCCGGTACGCCGCTCGCCACCTCGTCGGCAACCCACTTCTCATCGTCGACAACGATGCGACGGACCTGGCGGCCGGTGATCTCGGATGCCACCGAGGCGAAGCTCGCGAGAGTGACAGGCGAGGGCAGTGTCAGGTCGACGGGACCGTCGAACGGGGAGTCGCTGGTGAGGATCGCCGCGGCGGCCTCCGCGGCATCACGCCGATCGACCCATGAGAACGGACCGTCAGCCGGCTTGGCGATCACTCCCGTCTCCTGCCAGGGCCCGAGCAGCTGTCCGAGATCTCCGTAGAAGCCGTTGCGCAACGCGGTCCATGCCACGCCTGACGCCGCGAGGTATTGCTCGGAGGCGGCGTGGATCGCGAGCGGCGGATAGGGGGCGTCGAAGCCGGTCCCGTGGGCGCTGGTGTACAGGATTCGCTGCGCCCCGACGGCGACGGCAGCATCGATCGCCGTCCGGTGCTGGGCGACGACGTCGGCGGTGACGTCGCTGGAGGAGATGAGGAGCACCTGCTCGGCGTCGGCGAACGAATGACGCAGGGCCGCAGGATCGTCGTAGCTCCCCTGCCGTACCCGGACGCCCCGGTCGGCCAGGTGCTTTGCGCGTTCGGGATCGCGGACGCTGACGCCGACGCGCGTTGGAGGAACCTGCTTCAGGAGGTGATCGACCGTTGCACCGTTGAGGGTGCCTGTCGCTCCGGTCACGATGATCATGATGGCGTCCTTTCGTGCGCGGCCCCTAGGGCCTGCGCTGTGGGGGAGAGCGCGCGGGCAGCCCGGAGGGATTCCGCGCGCGAAACTTGACCGACCAGGTCAACTTCCTGTCAGGTAGCATGGACGAAGTTGACCCGCGTGGTCAAGTTCTCTCGTCGAGCAAGGAGGACGGTGGTGGCCAGTACGCGGTCCGCGCCAACGCTTCGCACCGATGCCCGCCGCAATGTCGACCGGATCCGTGTCGCTGCGGTGCAGGTGTTCCGAGAGCGGGGTCTTTCTGCGCCGCTCGAGGAGGTCGCTGCGGCTGCCCAGGTGAGCAAGGCGACCATCTTCAACAGGTTCGGGGGGAGAGTCGGACTGATCGACGCCGTCCTCGACGACGTCGTCGCTGCGGAGCTGAGGAGCGTCATCGGCGATGCACGGTCCGTCGTGGAGATCCGGACTCGAATCTGCTCCTACATCGGTGCGATCCGGGATATCCAGTACCGACTGCCGGCGGTCAACGACGTCCTGCTGAAGGAGTTCCCCGACTCCGAGCAGCTCATGGCTCTCTGCGACGTCGGAGGGGCCTTTCACGACGACCTGGTCGCGGAAGGGCATGCCGCCGGCGTTCTGGTCCGCGGATTCACGCCGGGTGATTTCCACGCGCTGACGCTCGACAACGCACTTGCCCTCAAGTACGGCGCCCGACCGTCCCGGTCGGACTACGATCGCCGGACATCGTTCGTTCTTGGCGGGATCTGTCGGCCGGCGCAGCCGTCGGTCTAGGCCGTTCCATGGATCTGTGGTTGGGGTGCCGGGCGGGGCTCGAGCCGGCTCGCACGAGGCGCAGCCCGCCGGCCCGATCGACCAGGGGAGCTGTCGCGTGACGTTCTGGATCTGCTGCAGGTGTGGGCTCGAGCACGAGGTCCGTCCCGACGTCTGCGCCGTGTGCGCTGACGAGCGCGAGCTGGTCCCTGAGGAAGGGCAGTGCTGGACCACGCTGTCCCAGCTCGAGGCCGACGGGCGAAGCCTCCGGGTGAGGGAGCTGGAGCCTGACCTGTTCGGTGTGACCACCGTGCCTGATGTCGGTATCGGCCCGACGGCGAAGATCGTGCGGACCGCGGGCGGCAATCTCATGTTCGACGTGCCCGGCTACCTCGATGACAACGCTCTCGCAGCCGTCCGTGATCTGGGTGGTCTTGCCTACCTCGTGGCCAGCCACCCGCACATGTATGGAGTCCAGGTCGAGTGGAGCCGGCGCCTGGGAGGTGTCCCGATCCTGGTCAGCAAGGCTGACGCAGGCTGGCTGGCCCGCACCGACCAAGCCATTGAGCTGTGGACGGGCGACCGGGAGATACTTCCCGGGGTGACCCTGAGCCAGCCGGGCGGGCACTTTCCCGGCTCCGCGGTCGCGCACTGGGCCTCCGGCGCCGCCGGCAAGGGTGTGCTGCTCAGCGGCGACACCATCTTCGCCAACCCCGACCGGACCTCGGTGTCCTTCATGCGCAGCTACCCCAACCGGATCCCCCTGTCCGGACCTGTGGTGCAGCGCGTGGCCCGCCACGTCAGCCGGTTCACGTTCGACCGGCTCTACAACAACCTGGAGGGCGTGATCCCGGTCGACGCGCGCGAGATCGTGCTGCGCTCCGCGGAACGCCACGCGGCCTGGACGCGGAGAGACTTCGACCACCTGACGTGACTCCGGCACACCTGTCGGACCGAAGCTCGGGAAGGGCGTCGGCGCCTGGTGCTGCCTGATGTGCGAGTGGCGAACCGGGTGGCGACAGTGGAGACACCGTTCGCAAGGGGGCGGAAGTGAGCGGGTCCGAGCGGTGCGGGTCTCCGGTGCGAGGTCCGTATCGCATTGAGCCAACCGAAGGGGCACGTCCATGTTCTTTCATCGTCAGGAGCTGCAGCACAAGGCCACACCGGACAAGCCGGACGCGGTCTACGCCCACAAGCTGCAAGAGGTGCTCGGTGGCCAGTACGGCGAGATCACCGTGGCCATGCAGTACGGCTTCCAATCCTGGAACGCCCACATGCCCGGAAAATATCGCGATCTGCTCTACGGGATCGGTGCGGAGGAGATGGGGCACGTCGAGATGCTCGCGACGATGATCGCCCAGCTGCTCGAGAAGGCACCGCTCGGTGTCACGGAGGGAGCCATGCAGAACGACCCGACGGTCGCGGCGATCATCGGCGGCACCGACCCGCAGCACGCGATCGTCGCCGGGGCCGGAGCCCGGCCCGTGGACTCCAACGGCAATCCTTGGACTGCCGGGTACGTCACTGCCAGCGGCAACCTGCTCGCGGACTTCACTGCCAACGCGAACGCCGAGATGCAGGGCCGGCTGCAGGTGTCCCGGCTTTATCACATGACCGACGACGCTGGTGTGCGCGACCTGCTCGCCTTCCTGCTGGCGCGCGACACGATGCACCAGAACCAGTGGATCGCAGCGGCACAGGAGCTGCGCGCGGAGGGTGTCGAGGACCTCCCTGTGCCGAGCACGTTCCCGCTCAGCAAGGAGCACCGCGAGGCGTCCTACCAGTACATCAACTTCTCCGACGGCCAGGCTGCGAGCGAGGGGAGCTGGGCCAGTGGTCCGACGCCGGACGGCAAGGGCGAGTTCGAGTACGTGGCCGAGCCGCCTGCTGGTGTGCCGGCGCCGCCGCCCACCAAGCCCGACGTGCGGTTCCATGGCACGACCGGCCGGCCTGAATCGGTGGAGAAGGCCATGGGCGTCGCGCAGGACGCACTCCACAAGGAGTGACACGTAAGAAACGACAGGTCGAATGGCAGCCCGGCCGGGTTTCTGCGCGAGGCCTGGCCGGTCTGCCCCCCAAAAGGGAAGTGCGTCGCCTCACGGGCGTGTAGTGCCGGTGAACTCACGGGAGAGGTCACAGATGGAGAGCAGAGCCAAGGCTGCGGGGCACGCGGTGCACCAGCAGCTGGTCGTCCTACCGCTCGGGTTGCTCGCGACGGCGGTCGCCTTCGACGTGGTCGGTCTGGTGACCGACGACGGCCGGCTGGCGTTCGCGTCGTACCTGATGATCGTCGTGGCGGTCGTGACGGGCCTGGCCGCGTCGGTCTTCGGCCTGATCGACTATCTCGCGATACCGCGCGGCACACGGGCCAAGCGCGTGGCAGTCCTGCACGGCGGCGGCAACATCGTCATGCTGGCGCTGTTCACGGCCAGCGCGTTGGTCCGTGCCGGGAGCCCGGACAACATGCCCGGCACCCCAGCTTTTCTGCTGGGGCTGGTCGCTCTGGTCATCGCGGGGAGCACCGGGTGGCTGGGTGGCGAGCTGGTCGGCAGGCTCGGCGTCGGGGTCGACGACGACGCAGGGCTTGACGCCCCGGCACGCCTTACGACTCGGATCTCGGTGTCACGGGGGTCGCAATGAGAGCGATGGTGTATCGCGGACCTTACAAGATCCGTGTCGAGGAGAAGGACCTGCCTCGTATCGAACATTCGAACGATGCGATAGTGCGTGTCACGACCGCGGCGATCTGCGGGTCGGACCTGCACCTCTATCACGGCCTCATGCCAGATACGCGCGTTGGGTCGACGTTCGGGCACGAGTTCGTCGGCGTGGTGCACGAGGTCGGACCGTCGGTGCGCAACCTCGCCGTCGGGGACCGCGTGATGGTGCCCTTCAACATCTACTGCGGAACATGCTATTTCTGCGCGCGTGGCCTGTACTCCAACTGCCACAACGTGAACCCGAACGCCACGGCGGTGGGCGGCATCTACGGCTACTCGCACACCACCGGCGGTTACGACGGCGGCCAGGCGGAATATGTCCGAGTTCCCTTCGCCGACGTCGGGCCCACGATCGTGCCGGACTGGATGGACGAGGAGGACGCCGTCCTGTGCACGGATGCCTTGGCCACCGGCTACTTCGGTGCCCAGCTCGCCGACATCACCGAGGGCGACGTCGTGATCGTGCTCGGCGCCGGCCCGGTCGGGCTGTTCGCCGCCCGGTCGGCCTGGCTGATGGGGGCCGGACGCGTCATCGTCGTCGACCACCTTGACGACCGGCTGGAGATGGCCCGCACGTTCGCCTACGCCGAGACGTCGAACTTCACGCACCACAAGGACATCGTCGTGGAGATGAAGCGCACGACCGGCTGGCTCGGCGCCGACCGGGTGATCGACGCCGTCGGTGCGGAGGCGGACGGCAACCTGCTGCAGCACGTGACGGGCGCGAAGCTCAAGCTTCAGGGCGGATCGCCCGTCGCGCTGAACTGGGCGATCGACGCCGTGCGCAAGGGCGGTACCGTCTCGGTGCTGGGTGCCTACGGGCCCATCTTCAGCGCGGTCAAGTTCGGCGACGCCCTGAACAAGGGCCTCACGCTACGCATGAACCAGGCTCCTGTGAAGCGTCAGTGGCCCCGGCTGTTCGAGCACATGCGCAACGGGTACCTCAAGCCGAACGACATCGTGACCCACCGGATCCCCCTCGAACACATCGCCGACGGGTACCACATGTTCTCTGCCAAGCTCGATGGCTGCATCAAGCCGCTCGTCGTACCGGACGCCGCATGAGGGAGCGATGAAGATGCCATACACCGCGGACAGACCGCCGCTGCCCGAGACCCCCGAGCAGCTCCGGGCCCGTATCCCCGGCTGGGGCGCCGACCTCGACCCTGCCGACCGGCCCTCCTACCCGCGCGAGGTCCAGGGCCTGGAGACCGGCGCGCACTGGGACCTGCCCGAGCAGCAACAGGAGCACCAGCCGCGCGAGCGTTCCATCGAGCACACACGCCTGACCCCCGTCTTCGGCACCTCGGTGCCGCTCAAAGGTCTGTCCGGCGTGGTTCGCAGGTACGCGTACGAGCGGTTCAGCGAGGGCCGCGCCGCGCACTGGCTGCTGCTGATCGCGGCCGACCGTGTCGACGCCGTCGAGAGCCACCTCGCGTCCTTCGCCACCCTCCACCCCGACAACCCGGTGACCGAGACCGGAGTGCTGGGAGAGCCGTCGCACCATCCGCTCCGGTCCCGGGCTGGGCGGGTGGACGTGCGCCACCAGATCCTCGATCCCGTCATCGTCGTGGGCCCGTGGGTGCTCGCCGGCGTCGTCGTCTACCGGGGTGTCCGAGGAGTGGTTCGGTGGGCACGGACGTTGCGGCAGGCACGGACATGAGGCCCAGGGTCCGCACGGCGCGGTCGTGGGCAGGAGTTCGGCGCGGCGTCACTGGGTATACGCGCGTATCGTGAAAAACCGGCAGCCAACGTCTGGACCAGGGGAGGCATTGTCAGCACCCCACGTGCGAGCGTCGGCGAGATGGGTCAGGTGTCATGGCGATTTCAGCGTTTCCGCACGAGCTTGCACAGCGCGCCGGTGCTGTCCTGGGTCCCGGGCTCGAGGTGAGCATGACAGTGCGCCAGCACGGCGTCACGGTACGCGCTGGTAGCAGCACCCCGGCCGCAGGCAGGTGCGATCAGGCTGAGTCCCTGGCGAACAGCGGCCCCTGCATCGACGCCATGGATGCTCGGGCGGTGCGGACCGTGCCCTCGATCGCCGACGGCGACGGGTGGGCGGCGTGGCGCCGTCAGGCCCGGCGGGAGGGTTTCGTCTCCGGGCTGGCAGTCCCCGCAATCGTGGATGACGACATCGCGGTGGCACTGAACCTGTATTCTCGTTCCGCCGATTTTTCGACGCCGGAGCTGATTGATGCGGCCGAACGGTACGCGCGGCTCGGCGCGGACATGCTGGGCCTGAACCTGGCTCGCGCCGAGCTCGACGAGGCCGCGGTGGGCTATTACAGCCGGGTGTCCGACGCCATCTTGACCGAGCGCGCGATCTGGGCCGTCATGCAGGCGAACGACTGTCCCGAGCACACAGCAATGCACATCATCGAATCCGCTTCCCTGCGCAGCAACGTGTCGCGGCGAAAGATCGCCGAGACCATCTTGCGTGCGTTGGTCATCAGCGACGTGCGGTTACCAGCAGCAGACGACGAGGCGGACGCGGAGGCGTCGTGATCCCGTCGGCAGCGTGACGCCGGGCGTCCCTTGGTACGTGGCGGCGACACCTGTGGAGCTCGGCCGTCCTGGACCGCTCGCCGAGATGCCCGGACAGAGTTCAGCCCGCCCGGTCGTGCGGTGCGAAGCGAGGCGCCCGGAGCAGGCCGAGGTGCTGTGCCTTCGCGAGCGCCTCCCTGCGGTGCGAGACACCGAGCTTCTGGTAGATCTTGCGGATCTGGGTGCGCACCGTGGTCACGGAGACGCCGAACTGCGCCGCCGTCCGCCCGGCGGTCATGCCAGAGCTCAGCGCGCGGAGCACCTCGCGCTCGCGCGGGGTCAGGTGTACGAGCGGGCCCGACGGTGGCGTGTTGCGTCGGGCGGTCGCGGTGACGGTGCCGACGTGCAGTGGGTTCGCCACGCGCGCGAGCTTGGTGAGCTCGTCGAGCTCGTCGTCCCGGAGCGCGAGAAACGGCGAGACGTGGGAGGGAGTGGAGCGTAGTCGCATCGCTGCCCCGAACGAGGACCCGGCGCGTTCGGACTGCCCGGTCCGCAGGTTCGCGACCGACTGGACGAGGTGGTGGCCGATCAGGTCGTTCACCGGTAGGTCATGGTGCTGCAGCGCCTCGGAGGACCGGCGCATCGCCTCATGGTGCTCTCCGGCCAGAAGGTGTGCCCAGGCAGCCTCCAGCATGAGCGACTCGACCTCCGCGTGGCGGTCGGCGAGGTTGAGCACGCGGGTGCCGTAGCCGACCCGCAGGAGAAGCTTGGCCTCGGCGCGCAGGACGAGCTCACCGGTCATGGTGGTCGGCTCGGGCCGGAGGGCTCCATGCTGCAGCCGCGCTGTGTCGAGCATGCGCAGGCCCTTGTGCGGGTCTCCGAAGTCTGCCTCGTAGCAGGCGTTCGCGAAGGCGATGAACGGCCACAGCTCCGTGTCCGGTGTCGCGCGTCCCATCCGGTCCAAGAGCTTCGCCGCCGTGGACGGGTCACCCTCGTCGACGGCGATGAGCGTGCGGGTGATCTGCGCGCCGGTCGCGGTGACCTGGTCTATCCAGCCGGGGAGGGGCTCTTGGGCCTCGAGCTCGGCGAGCCAGGTGCGAGCGAGATCGAGGTGGCCGCGATACGCGGCGAGGAGCGCGAGGTTCGCGACGGCGCTCGACCGGGCGTAGTGAGCGTAGGGCGGATCGCCCGCTTCGGCGCGTGCTCTCGTGAACAGCTGGGTCGCCCGGTCGAGCGAGCCTGCGAGCATGGCCGTGAGCCCGCGTTCGGACGACAGCCACCCTGGCCGCGCCGCCGCTCGGGCACTGAGCCAGGGAAGGCTAGGGCGTACGGTGCCCAGGGTGAGCTGGCCGTCGGTCCACGAGCCCAGGAGCTCGGACCCGTTGTAGTCGCCGCGCATGCGTCCGGAGACCACTGCGGCCGCGCCGGCCGTGAGGAGGTCTCTGGTGCGGCTGAGCGTCGCCAGGCGCTTGCCGTAACGCTGTCCGGTCGCCACGTAGAACTGGAGCACGCGTCGCAGCTGCTGCTGGTCGTCCTCGGCGTGGTTCATACGGTGGTGGGCGAGCAGGACGGCGTGCAGCAACCGAGGCCGGTCGTCGAACGTGCTGGCGGGGACGCCCTGGGCGGCCCGCAGGACTTCGGGCGCGAACCTGTGGGGGAGGTCGTACCACAACGCGTCGAAGAGGGTTTCGATTTGGTCGAGATCCGCCCTTTGAATCCTTGTGCGTATCTCTGTGTCGGTCAGTGAGTCCGGTCCGTCAGGCGATATAGGCACGCTTTGGATCATGCCTTTGCCTTCTTGGTGCCGCCCAGTGGGAGCGGGTGAAATCCGGGTTCAAACTGATGATACAACTGATGATTTTTGCCGTCTCAACCGACGGCCGGTGTGCACTTCGGCGTCCTATGGGAAGCGCAGGAGGCACGCGATGGGCGCGTGCGAACAGGAAGGGACACCATGCAGAGCTCGTCTGAAGGTCGTCGTGCCGGTCGCATGAGAAGCCGTCTGAGGAGGACGCCGCGAGCGCGCGGCGGAGGTCACGGCCGTCTCGAGCGGGTGATCGGTGGTGCGATGGCCGCCGTGATCGCCGGCACCGGGATGGTCGCTGTGGCGGCGCCGCCGGCGTACGCCGAGACCGTGTACGAGATCGAGGGTGAGTGGGAGGAGGGCACGCCCGCGACGGTGGGCCGCGGGGACGTGGTCAACGCCGTGTGGCGGGTCAACGTCAACGACGACGAGGAGGCCCCGGCGAACGATCCGGTGGACAACGTCGTGTTCACCGCGACCCTGGACAAGGGGCGGTTCAACGAGATCCCCGACGTCTGCCTCACCGCGGACGTCGACCCCGCCTCGGTGATCTCCGAGGACGGCAGGACGCTGACGTGCAACCTGGGCACCGTCCTGCAGGGCACCGCCGTGGTGGTGCAGACGCCCGTGGTGGTCGACGGCGAGACGGGCGAGCAGCTCACCGCCGTCGGCGAGATCAACGGCCAGGAGCTTCCGCTGGACCCGATCGACATCGTGAACGACTTCTCGCTGGACATGCAGTTCGGCGGCAACACCGCCAACTACAGGTGGAACGACGACTACACGACGGTCGACGTCGACCTGCAGTGGGCGCTGCGCCTGGGCAAGGGTTCCGACCCCGGACCGGACAGCGTGACCTACCGGCTACAGCTGACCGAGAGCAACAGCGGCACCGTGACGGTCGGCACGGCCGTCAACGGCGATGTCGGCTGTTCCCCGTTCAACGCCCACCGGGCCAGCGGTGTCCCGTGGTCGGAGCTGCCGGGCTACCCGGCCGACCAGCAGACGTCCTTCGTGGACAGCTGCACGCTCACCCCGGTCGCCGGTCAGCCAGGTGTCTTCGACCTGACGCTGAGCGGGATCAACTACGACCTCGCCGACGTGCCGAGGTTTGACTCGACGATCGGTCGCGACCCGCTGCCGACGGACTGGAACTACATCGCCAGCGGCAGTGTCTGGCTCCACGTCGCGACGAACCAGGCCGGCTCCCTCACGCTGCAGTCGAATGCGCCGACCTACACCTCGACGACCGGGCTGACGTTCACCGACCTCACGGGCAACAACTCCACGAGCAAGTCCTATGTGCTGCCGGGTCGCTGGGCCGCACCGTGGTGGCGGGAGTACACCGGTGCGGGTGGCACCAACTGGGACGACACCTATCGGGTGCCCGCCGGGACGCAGGTCATGCAGTACGTGAACAACAACCCCTACCGCCTGAACGCGCCGCCTACGGCGCAGCACGGTCAGTGCCTGGTGTTCGACACCGACTACGTGGACTACAGCCCGGTGCCTGAGGGGCGGCAGCCGATGGTCATCGGATACAACCAGGGTGGCGGATCCGGTCCCATCGAGAACCCGCCGGCCGTCCAGTACTACGTGGGTGACGTCGGTGACCCGAACGCGTTCAACTGCGGCAGCAACCCGGCGAGCTGGACGACGACGGAGCCGGCGGACCTGACCACGGTCGGGGCCGTCCGGATCCTCTACCCGGACTCGTTCCCGGCGGAGCAGGGGTGGAACGGTATGCAGCTCCGCGCGTACCCCGTGATCGAGGACGACGTGGCGACCGGTCAGGACGTGTGGATGTTCGGCTCGGTCTACAACCCGGTCAGTGGTGTGTGGGAGGGGCCGGGTGAGCCGTGGAACTCGCAGGTGATCACGCCTACGCCTGGTGCCCGGTACCCGGCGACCAGCGGGCGCCGCGACATCCTGCGGATCATCTACGCGACGCCCGCCATCCAGAAGAGCGCGGACAGGTCGACGGTGAGGCCTGGCGAGCCGGCGACATTCACGCTGACGTACTCCGCGAACGGGTCGGGCGCACTCCCCGACACGGTCGACGATTACTCGATCGTGGACACCCTGCCGGTGGGCATGTCCTATGTCGGCGGGTCCGCCGATCCCGAGCCGACCGTGACCACGAACGGCGAGGGGCAGCAGGTTCTCACCTGGTCCATCGACGGCGTACCGACGAACGAGCCGCAGGAGCTCACGTACCAGGCGGTGGCGAGCAACTCGGTGGAGCCGGGCCAGGTGCTCACGAACACGGCCACCAGCTCGCTCGCCGGCGAGACGTCCCGGCCCGCGACCGCCCAGGTCACGATCAGCAGCAGCGGTAACACGCTGATCGCCAAGACCACCGACCAGTGGTTCATCGCCAACCCGGACGGCTCGGGCAACGGCACGGGGTCGTGGACGGTGACGCTCAAGTCCGAGGACCCGCAGGCGCAGGCCTACACGGACACCATCGACATCCTCCCGTACAACGGTGACGGCCGCGGGACGGACTTCGAGGGCACGTACGCCCTGACGGGCGTCGAGGTGCCGGAGGGTGCGACGGTCTATTACACCGACGCGGACCCGGCCACGCTCTCGGACGACCCGGCAGCCGAGGCGAACGGTGCAGCGGGCGAGCCGTCGGCCATGTGGTCCACGACAATGCCGGCCAACCCGACCGCGATCCGTGTGATCGGTGGAGAGCTTGCTCCGGGCGCGACGCTGGCCTTCAAGGTCAACATCGAGACGGAGGGCGCCGACCCGGGCGACACCTGGGTGAACCGTTCCCAGGCGCGCGCGGAGCACACCCGGCTGGTGATGCGGACGTCGGAGCCGCTGACCATGGGCACGATGTACTCCGCGTCGCTCAAGAAGTACGTGCAGGACCTCGACGGGAACTGGCGTGACGCGAACGACGTCGCGGACTACCCGGTCTTCCGTGACGGCGACACGATCCGCTACCGGATCGTGGTGGAGAACACCGGCCAGGGCACGCTGACGGACGTCGTCGTCTCCGACGACAAGCAGCCCGAGCTCGGTTCCTTCACGATCGACTCGCTGGAGCCCGGTGCCTCCGAGAGCCACGAGTTCGAGATCACCGCTGACGCCTCGGCCGGTGAGGGCATCGTCAACACCGCGTGTGCCGAGGCCGCCCAGCCGGACGACTCCGAGGTCCCGCCGACGATCAACTGCGACCCGGCAGGACTCACGATCGTCGGTGACCCGGCGCACGAGAAGACGCTGGTCTCGGCCAAGCCGATCGGTGAAGGTCAGTGGGAGGTCGTGTACGGCCTCGAGGTGACCAACACGAAGGCCGCGGCCACGTCGTACTCGCTGGACGACGAGCTGCACTTCGCCGAGGCCGCGACCATCGTCTCGGCCGAGGTGACGTCCTCCCCGGACGGGGTGACGCTGGCCGAACCTGCCTGGGACGGTCAGAAGAACCTCACCGTCGCCTCCGCGGTGCCGCTCGCCGGCAACGAGGACGGGGACTACGAGCCGCACCGGTACGAGCTGACCGTGATCGCCGACGTCCCGCTGCAGGTGCCCGGTGCGGGCTCGGCGGACGACCCGACCATGTGCGGCCCCGACGGTGACGACTCCGACACGGCGTTCAACAACACGTCCGCGATGACCGACCCGGCCGGCCAGGTCGAGGACGATCAGGCGTGTGCGCCGATCCCGTCGATCGACATCACCAAGTCCGTCGTCGGTGACCCTGTCGCCGGCAAGGACGGGGAGTGGACGATCACCTACGAGATCAAGGCCACCAACAGCGGTGACGCCGAGGGCACGTACACGCTCACCGACCGCCTGCGGTTCGGTGCGGGCATCGAGGTCACGTCCGCGGACGTGACGGCGACGCCCAAGGGCGTGACGGCCGCCGAGCCGTGGACCGGTCAGGGTGTCGAGGGTGACGACGCGAACGTGGTCGCCGCCGACGTGAACCTGCGTGCGGGAGCCACCCACACGTACCGGGTCAAGGTCCAGGCCACCGTCGACGGCGATGCCGCCAACGAGTCCACGTTCACGTGCCCGCCGTCCGGATCCGGCAAGCCGGGCGGATTCGCGAACACGGCTGGCATCGGTCACAACGACCTGACCGACAGCGCGGACGCGTGCGCCACACCGGAGGAGCCGGGCAAGCCCGCGGAGCCGGGCACGCCGGACGAGCCCGGCACCCCGGACGTGCCTGACGAGCCCGTCAAGCCTGCAACGCCGGGCAGCTCGCCGCCCCTCGCGATGACAGGCGCCAACATCGGGTGGATCACCGGAGGGGCAGCACTCCTGATCCTGCTCGGTGCCGCCGCGATGGTCATCTCGCGTCACCGCCGCACGATCGGCTGACGCCACACCGGAAGCCCCTGCCCACGGGCACAGCTCGTGGGCAGGGGCTTCCCCCCCGCACCACCCGTACCGCGCACCATCCAGCAACGCACCGGCAGAGGGAGCGACGCGTGAAGGACCAGGTACAGCACCCCGCAAGAACCATCTCCAGCCCGAGCCCACGCAGGGTGATGCGGACCGCGTGGGCGGGCGTCGTCGCCGCCGCGACCGCGGGAGGTCTGTTGCTCGGCGCGCTGCCGAGCGTTCCGGCCTCGCACACTCCCGATGGCTCCCATGCGCCCGATGGTTCTCGTGGTCCCGTGGCCGAGGCCCCGGAGCTGGTCGACGGCGTACCGGTCGCTCGAACTGGATCCCTCGCCGAGAGAGTCAGCCCGGCGCAGGTGGTGGCCGTCCTGGAGCGCGCGGAGCGCCAGGCGCAGGAACAGGGGTCAGACTTCAGCCCGACGGTGGCGCAGGCCGCCGCCGAGCTCGGCATGCTCTACACCACGTACATGGCGCAGCAGCTGGCGCTGACCGAGAGTGCCGACGGTCTGCGGGTCGAGGACGCGCCAGGTGCACGCGAGTCGCGAGACAGCGGTGCAGGCGACGCCGGTACGAAGGTCTACGGTGACGGCCGTGGTGAGGAGGACCGCAGAACGGCGGCCTCAGCCGTGCAGGTGTCGTACATGCCCGCCTCGGAGACGGACCTGGGTGCGAGCAGTGCCGAGCCGGACGCGGGCCGCGCCGAGCGTGACGCGCACGGTGGGTATGTCACCTATGAGGAGGTGGTGGTCGCGGCGGTGCGGTTGGCGAACCTGCTCGACGCCCCGGCCCCCGCCGGCCAGGTAAAGGTACAGCGCCCCGACCAGTACAAGACGCCCCGGGAGACATGGTTTCGGGCACACGCACGCGGCGCGACGCAGGACCTCCCGTTGCGTGCCGGACTGCTCGACGCCGTCCAGGCGTTCGGCGGCTCCACCCTGGGGTATGCCAACGGCCGCATCCCCGCCACGGTGCTGTGCCCGCTGGATTTCGCGCCGGGGCACATGCTGCGGTGCGACGCCGCGGAGCGGCTCACAGCACTGAGCCACGCGTTCATGCGGGAGTTCGGGTACCCGATCCCGATCACCGACTCCTACCGCTCCTACGTGGCGCAGGTCGCCGTGGCCCACGCCAAGCCGCACCTGGCGGCGGTCCCGGGCACGTCCAACCACGGGTGGGGCCTGGCGGTGGATCTGAGTGACCCGATCTCCGGCGGTACGTCGAAGGAGTACGTGTGGCTGCGGGTGCACGGCCCGGACTACGGGTGGGACAACCCGTCCTGGGCTCGGCGGGACGGCGCCAAGCCCGAGCCGTGGCACTTCGAGTTCTTCGCCGCCGGGCCTGTCCCCGATCGGGCCATCGACCCGTCCGACGTCGGCACGTGGGGCCGCCCGTCCACGTCGTCCGGTGCGGTCAGGACGGCTGACACGGCTGACGCGGTGGACGGCAAGGCGTCCACGGGCCCGCGTCACGAGGCGGCAGCAGACAACCAGCCAAAGGACCGCCCCGCCGATGAGGTCCGCAAGCCCAGCAAGAAGGCGGTCGGCAAGCCAGCTGCCGGCCCGCCGTCGCAGCCGGCCAAGCCCAGCCCCGACCCGAAGCCGAAGCCGGAGCCGGAGCCGGAGCCGAGCATGTCCACGCCGGCGGCGCCTCCGGCCAGCCCTGCCCCGTCCCCCAGCCCGACGCACCCGGGCCCGGAGCCGTCGCTCCCGCCGTCAGCATCGCCGACGCCGGAGCCACCCAGCCCCGAGCCGTCCGGCAGCCCTACGCCGTCGGATCCGGCGCCCAGCCCGACGCCCACCCCGAGCAGCGGTGAGGCTCCGCACGCGCCGGAGCCGTCGCCCAGCGCCTCCGCACCCTCCGGCCTGCTCTCCGGCCTGGTCAAGGGCTTGGGGCGCGCAGCCGAAGGCACCGGAAATCGTTGAGCACCGTCGTCACCCGGCGGAGTTCCCTGGCGTTACCCAGACGGTCGAGCTACGACCCCGCTCACCCCCGGGGGCGACGTGCCCCCTCGATGATCGAGACCTCGTGGCCGCGCGCACGAGCTACGTCTCTTTGGTCGTCCGTTCGGTGTCGACCGGGATGCGCCGGCGCTCGAACTCGGCGACGACCGACTCATAGAGGGGCTTGTAGTCGACGGCCGGGTACCGGAGCACGTTGATCTTCAGCCGATGCTCGCCGTCCTTCGTTCTGATCCCTGGAATGTCCAGGGGCTCCTTGAGGTGAACCATGAAGGCGCTGTTCAGGTCGGCCCGATCCCAGAGCAGCTGGATTGCTGCATGGTTGCTGTACCGAATGTCGGTGACGCGGGCGATGGAGTCCCAGGGGATCTCCTGACCTCCCCGCACGGTGATCCCTCGTGAGGAGAGCTTCAGGTCGATCGCGTCATCTCCCTTGCGGACGCTGCCCCGCACGGCGGTTGCCAGGCCGACGCAGCCGAAGAAGATGCTGATGCCGCCGAACGTCGTAGGAATCCCGCTGAGGGTGAGCTGCGCGAGACGGCTCGACGTCTCGGGAAGGTTGTTGAGGGCCAAATACAGGCCCGGCAGAAACATGGCGAGGCCGAAGGTGAGGTGGTTGAGGCTCTTGTCGATCCTGGGCCAGTGGTGCGGGCTCGAGCTGATAAATTCTCCGACGGCTTTGTTCGATCCCGGGCTCTTCAAGGGGTAAAGTTCTCACATTCTGCACAATGGATGCGACATGGCTTTGCTGCTGTCTTTGTTTCATTGATGGTTCGGGTCTTTCTTCGACCTATTGTCGCAGGCTCGTCAGTGCTGCTCGACCGGCACCGAACCTTGACCGGCCGGTCGGCACGCGGAGCCGATGGTTCCACGCCGTTACTCTTCCGTTACAGTAGGTCCCACCATGCGCCTGCCACATCGTCTCCGCCCCGTGCTGTCCGGTTCCCGGCACCGGGCGACGGCCGTGGCGGCCGCGATGCTCCTGGTGCTGGCCGCAGCGGGCGGTCAGGCGGCGTGCGGTGTGCAGGCGGCCGAGCCCACCGGCGCTGTCGTGCAGGGCACGACCACGGTTGGCCGCGCCGAGTCCGTGACCGTGAGTCCGGCCGAGAGCATGGCCGACGGCCCGTCCGGGTGCGCCGACCATGACACCGCCACGGCGCAGTCCGATCCGGTGCCACCGTCTCCGGTTCCTGCCGCGATGCCGGAGCATGCCGCCGCCCGGATGGCACTCATCGGTGCACGCCAGGTTCACCGGACGGCTTCCAGCGTGGCGGTGGCGGACGCGCCGTCGCTCCATGCTCTGGGGATCTCCCGGACGTAGCCCACGCGACACCGCCGACACCCCAGGTCTCGGCCGGTTTCAGCGCGCCCGTGGCCGGGTCGCGCCAGTGGTACTACTCCGATCCGAAAGGTCCCAGCTCCATGGAGCCCAGCTTCACGCAGAACCGGACGGCAAGCCGCCGTGGTCGTCATAGCGCGGCGAGCCGCCCCACCCCGGCCGTCGCCGTCCCCGTGCGGACCAGGGGCCGCCACAGCAAGGGCCGGCACTCGGCCACGCCGCACCGTGCGCAGACCACTGCCCGGGGCTGGTTGCCGTTGACGCTCGGACTGGGAATCGCTCTGGCCACCACCACGTCGTTCTCGGTCGTGGCTGCAGGTGGGCCCTGGGGCGGCGACCGGGACCAGCCAGGAGGGGCCGACGCCGCGGCGGCGTTCACCGGGCCGTCGTCGATGCCTGACCGGGAGAGCGGCGCGTCGCGAAACCAGGACCGTTCCCCTCGCGGAACGTCCGGCGTAGGAATCACCGTGCCCGGTGACGCGTCGATGCCCGTCGACGAGGCAGCGCCCGTGCAGGTCGAGGCTCCGCCGGTGCTGCCCGGCTGCGATGGTGAGGTGACGGGCGCGGGGCTCAACGGTCAGGTGCCGGAGAGCGAGCTGTGCGACCTGTGGAACGGCTACCCGCCGATCCGTGCCGACGCGGCGGTCGCCCTGGCCCGTCTGAACCAGGAGTACACCGAGCGGTTCGGCGAGCCGATGTGCCTCACGGACGGCTACCGCAGCTACGCGCAGCAGGTCACCGCGAAGGCGGAGAAGCCGACGCTGACGGCGACTCCGGGCCGGTCCAACCATGGCTGGGGCCTCGCGGTGGACATCTGTGCCGACAGCTATGCCGGTGAGCGGTGGGACTGGCTCAAGGCGCACGCCCCGGAGCACGGGTGGGACAACCCGCAGTGGGCGCAGTCGGGCGGCTCCGGACCGTACGAACCGTGGCACTGGGAGTTCGTGGCGGCCGTCGCGCAGGTCGGGTAGTGGGGTAGCCTCCGTGCCGTGCACGTGATCTCGCTCCTCCGTTCGGTCGTAGTCAGGCCTCGGCGACGCCCGGTCGGCGTGCTGGCGATCCTGACGGTGATCCTCGGCGTGGTCACGATGCACTCGATGAGCGGGTCGCCGACCTTGCACATGCACCACGTGCCGCACGAGGCATCGGTCGCCTCTGCCGAGCGGTCCGCGACAGAGCCGGCCACGGCCGTGACGGGACCGGCCACGGCTGAGCACGCCGACACCGCGAGCCAGCCGGGTACGGGCGCCTGCCACGACGGGTGCGGCGGGCACGACCTCGCCACGGCGATGTGCCTCATGATCCTCGTCGCGCTCCTGGCCCTCGTCGTGCCCGCACGGCGCCTCCTGTGGCGCGCCCCGATCGAAGGATCGGTGCCGCTGCTGCGCCTGGAGCACGCCGGTGCCGGCACCCACGGCGCCCCTTCCCTGCACGAGCTCTGCATCTCGCGGACGTAGACACGGGCACGGCGCCCCACCCGCGCCGACCCGACAGCCTGCCGTGCCCCAGCGCGGTCGGGCCAGTGAGTGCTACCCACGAGACGAGCTGGAGGAAGACCCCATGAAGCGCACCCTGATGTCTGCCATCGCCCTGGCCGGAGCCCTTGTCCTGACGGGCTGTTCGGGCACCGAGGAGCCCGCGAAGGACACCGCCGCCGTGGCTGGTGAGCAGGCAGAGCACAACGACGCGGACGTCATGTTCGCGCAGATGATGATCCCGCACCATGAGCAGGCGATCGAGATGGCCGACGTCGTTCTCGCCAAGCCCGACGTCGACCCCGAGATCACCGAGCTCGCCCACCAGGTCAAGGCGGCCCAGGCACCCGAGATCGAGGTGCTCGGCCAGTGGCTGGACGCCTGGGGTGCTGAGCGCACCTCGGAGCACTCCGGCCATGCCGGGATGGACGGCATGATGTCGGAGGAGGACCTGCGGACGCTGAGCGACGCCGCGGGCCCCGAGGCGAACCGCCAGTTCCTCGAGCAGATGATCGCGCACCACCAGGGAGCGGTCGAGATGGCCGGGACCGAGATCGAGTCCGGTCAGGACGCGGACGCGATCGAGATGGCGCAGACGATCGTGGACACGCAGCAGGCCGAGATCGAGACGATGGAAGCCCTCCTCGCCTCGATGTGACCCCACGGGTGGTGCGCCGGTGCGAGCCGGCGCACCACCCCTGCTCGAAGGAGCTTGCACATGCGTCGAGCCCTCGCCGACGTGCGGTCCGGCGCCGTGCTGACCCGAACGGCCGCAGCCCTTCTTGCGGCGCTCGCACTCGCGCTGTGGTGCGCACCGCAGGCCACCGCACACACGAGGCTGGAGTCGTCGGCACCCGCCGCCGGCTCGACGTCGAACACTCCGGTCGCCGAGGTCACGCTCCGGTTCACGCTGCCGGTGAGCCCGCTCGGCGACGGTGTCGTGATCGAAGGCCCTGAAGGCAGCGTCACGGTCGACGTCGCGGCGGCCGAGGACGGCCTCGTCCTGGTGGCGACGCCGTCCGACGCGTTGACCGCCGGTGACTACACCGTGACCTGGACCGCCGCTGCCCAGGACGGTCACCCGTTGGAGGGCACCTTCGGCTTCGCCGTCAGTGACACCCCCAGCGGCACCCCCACCGACACCGCCGGCGGCACCGGCGCGACGGCTACCCCGGAGGACGACCGCGGCGAGGAGCACAGCGGTGGCGCCGGGGCGAGCTCCGGCACGGACCACGACATGAGCGGTATGGACCACGACATGGGTCACGACGCGTCCGCGATGGACTCCCCGGCGACCAGGATCGCGGGTGCGGTGGCCCGGCTGGGCGGTGCGGCTGCGCTCTGGGGCGGGCTGGTCGCGGGCGGTGGTCTGGCGTTCGTGGCCTTCGTGCTGCGCGGGCGGGACGAGGCGGACGCACCGGTCGTGCTGCGGCTCGCCCGCTGGGCGGGGGTCGTGATCCTCGGTGGGCTCGCCGTCCGCGTCCTGGCCGGATCGGTGCTCGTCGCCCACGGCGACCTCGCCGCGTCGGTCTCGCCCGCCGCGATCGCCGACTCGTTCACCGGTAGCACGCTGTGGGAGCTGGGCCTGCAGGCCGTCGGCGCGCTCGCGCTCGCAGCGGGGGCCCGGCGAACCCTCCAGGGCTCGTGGCTCGCGGTGATCGGCGTCGTCCTGGTGGGCGCCGGACACGTTCTCGGGGGCCACAGCAACACCGTCGAGCCACGGTGGCTCGTCGTGACCGCCGACGTCGCACACCTGGCGGCCGCGGCCGCGTGGGTGGGCGGCGTGGTCGCGATGGGTCTCCTGCTGCGCGCCCGGCGCCGGGACGGGCACGACCTCGACGCCGCGCTGATGGGCGCCCGGTTCTCCGTCGTCGCGGCCGTATCCGTCACGGTGGTCGGAGTGGCCGGGGTGGTGCTGGCGGTCGGCGTCCTCGACCGCCCGGCCCAGCTGTGGGAGACCAGCTGGGGGCTGCTCCTGCTGGCCAAGGTCGGCGTCGTGGTGGTGGTCAGCACGATCGGCGCGTACAACCACTTCCAGGTCGTCCCGAGGCTCACTGCCCGACGCCGCGCGGTGGTACAGCATGCGGGACGCTCACACCGGGCGGGCGGCACGCTGCGGCGCAGCGCGGGCCGCGAGACCACCCTGATGGTCGTGATCGTGCTGCTCACGGCCTGGCTGGTGGCCGCATCGGTCGAGGACTGAGCTCGGCTCACGCCGCCCGGGAGTCGGGGCGCACCGGCATGACGAGCGCGACGGCGTCGGGCGCGCGCACGGAGGCGAGGCGCAGGGCGTCGCGGTCGCCGACCGTCAGCCGTAGCTCGGAGCTCCCGAACGAGCGGAGGGCGTCGGTGAGGTACTCCCGGTTGAAGGCGATGGCGCGGGGGATACCGCCGATGCGGATCTCGGCCGGGCCGGGGCCGAACCGGACCAGGTCGGTACCCCGCCCGCTCCGGACGCCGCCGGGGGAGGCGCACCGCCCCCGCGAGACCTGGGCGAGCAGGTCGGGGGCGGTGACGGTGGCACCCGCCGCGTCCGGCGCCGGGCCAGGGGCGCGGCCGGGTCCGTGTGCCGCGAGGATCTTCCGGTAGTCGGGGTAGATCTCCTCGACGGGCGCGCCGTCCATGTGCCCGAGCGCCACCCGGTCCGCGGCCAGGGCCACGCCGACCCGCGGCGTCGTCTCGCGGGCCAGGAACTCGTCCACGACCGTGACCGGCACGATCACCCGCACGGGCGGACCGTCCACGCCGGTCGCCGGCACGCTCGATACGGCCAGCCGGTAGCGGTCGGTCGCGACGAGCCGGAGGTGCGCTCCCTCGGCGTCGAACAGCACGCCACGCAGCGCCCGCCAGGACGAACGGTCGCCGACCGCGTGCCGGACGGACCGGAGTGCGGCGCGCAGCGCGGCCATCTCCACCGTGAGGTGGGTGGTCGCCGAAAGGAGTGCCCGCGCGCCGGCGAGGTGGGCCGTGGCCGTGGCGAGCTCGGCCTCCAGCCGTCGCTGGTGGGCGTCGACGACCCGCCGGGCGGTGACCGGGTCGGCGGTGATGGCTCGGCGGATGTCGGCCACGGGCATGCCGGTGCGACGCATCCGTGCCATGAGTTCCGCGCGCTCCACCTGGACGGGCGTGTACCAGCGGTACCCGGTGGCCGGGTCCACGTGCGCGGGACGGAGCAGGCCCGCGGTGTCGTAGTAGCGCAGGGCGCTGACGGGCAGGCCCGACGCCCGTGAGAACGCGCCGACGGTCAGCATCCCTGGGTGGTGCACGGGTACAGCATGGACCCTCGACCGGGTCGAGGGTCCACGGCGCCGCATCACACCACCGCGTCACCCGGCGCCGACCGGAGCCGGGTGGCCCCCGCGGCGCACGCCCAGAGCACGGCGGCGCAGCACGCCAGAGCGGCGGCAGGGGAGAGCCTGTCGGCGAGGGTGCCGAGCAGGTTGCTGGACACCACGACCGGAGCGAGCTGCGCCAGCGCCGCCCACGCCTGGACCCGGGCCAGGTGGGCGCGCGGCGCGCTGCCCAGCACGAACGGCCCCAGGTGCGCGACGGCGACGCCCGTCCCCGCGCCGACGACCACGGCCGCGCCAGCCGTCAGGGCCGTCGCGTCCCCGCCACCGCAGGCGACCAGGGTCACGCCCGCCGCCGCCGTGGCCAGTCCCAGCGCCACGGCCCGGCCGGTCCGGTGCGTGGTTCCCGTCCGGGCGACGACGAGGGCGGCCCCGACCGAGCCGGCGGCCTGGGCTCCCACCACGAGTCCTGCCGCTCCGGCGTCCCAGCCGGACTCCTGGGCGAGCAGCGGCACGAGCAGTGACGACACGGGCAGTACGGCAGCGGCCGTGGCGCCGGTCAGTGCGAGCGCGGCGGCCAGGCCGTGGGTGCGGGTGACCACGCGGGCGCCGTCGGACAGGGAACGCCAGAAGGGTCCGGTGGACGGCGCGGCGCGGCGTCCCGGCCGGATCACCGCCAGTACGACGAGGATCGCGGCGAAGCAGACGGCGTTGGCCACCGCGATCGCAGGCAGGCCCACCGTGGTGACCAGGATGCCGCCCAGCGGTGCGCCGGCGAGCAGGGCGACCTGGCCCAGCCCCTGGCGCAGGGCCATCGCGCGGGGGAGTGCGGCGTCGCCCACCAGGAGGCGAGGCATCGAGCCGAGCGCCGGCAGGGAGAACGCCGAGACCACGCCGGAGGCCAGGCCCGCGGCGACGAGAAGCCATGGCGCGGGACCGGTGGCGCGCAGCCCGACGGCGAGGGCGAGGCAGGCGACGACCATGAGCGCCTCGGAACACAGGAGCAGCCGTCGGGCGCCGACCCGGTCCGCGACCGACCCGCCCAGCAGGACCAGGAGCAGCCGGGGCAGGCCGGACGCGGTGAGCACGAGCGCCGCGACCGGGCCGCCGTGCGCCGCGGCGGCCCAGCCCAGCGCGAACCAGAGCACCGAGTCGCCGAGCTGGCTGAGCGTGCCGGCAGCGACGAAGGCCGGCCAGGCGCGAGATGGTGGAGTGGGCATGCCCGCGACTCTGGGGGTTCGACCGGGTCGAGGGTCAACGGCCTCCCTGGGCGCTCGCTACCGGTGCACTCCCGTCAGCGCGAGGAACTCCTGGCGCGACGCCGCGTCCGCGCGCAGCGTCCCGAGCAGGGTGGACGTGACGGTCCTCGATCCCGTGGCCTGCACCCCGCGCAGGGTCATGCAGGTGTGCTCCGCCTCGATGACGACGCCGACGCCCTTCGGGTCGAGCTGGTCGCTCAGCCAGTCCGCGATCTGCTTGGTGAGCCGTTCCTGCACCTGAGGACGGCGGGCGAAGTGCTCGGCGACCCGGGCCAGCTTCGACAGGCCGAGGATGCGCCGGCCCGGCAGGTAGCCGATGTGGGCCACGCCGACGAACGGCAGCAGGTGGTGCTCGCACACCGACTGGACCGGGATGTCGCGCGCCAGCACCAGCTCGTCGTACCCCTCGTCGTTGGGGAACGTGGTCAGCCGGAAGGGGCGCGCCGTCAGCAGCTCCGCGTAGCCGCGAGCCATCCGGGCAGGCGTCTCGCGCATCGCCTCGTCGTCGAGCGCGATGCCGAGGGCGCGCATGAACTGCCGCGCGGCCCGTTCGGCGGCGTCCAGGTCGACCCCGGTGCTGTCGGTGACCACGTGCAGGGCGCCGGGCCTGCTCGCGTGGGCTTCCGCGGGCAGGCCCGCCTCGGTGTCCAGGGAGAGCTCGCTCAACGTGCACCGCCGCCGGTGCCGAACCAGGACGGGTCGTAGACGGCAGCCAGCCGCGCGAGCGTGAGCGCGGCGAGGAGCAGCCCGAGGTCGCGCAGCGCGACATCGTAGAACCCGGACCAGGTCAGCAGGTTGAGGATGATCCCGGCCAGCCAGATGGCCACGACGTACGCCGCGTACCGGGGCTTGATCGCCACCGCGAGCCCGGCGACGATCTCGATCGCTCCCACGACATACATCGCGGTCTGCGCGGAGAACGGCAGCAGCTCGACCGTCCACGGGGCGAGGTAGCGCGGCCAGTCGGTGAGGGCGCCCACGAACTTGTCGACGCCCATCCAGATCGGCAGCACCGTGAACCCGATGCGCATCAGCAGGTATGCGCTGTAGGCCGGGTCGGTGCGGACCCGCTGCCAGACGGTGGTCGAGCCACTCGTGGGCGCGGAGCGCAGGGCTGGAGCATTCATCGTCGGTCTCCTGTATAGCTAGTGAAGTTTGTTTTTAGAGAGTGTCGCCGCCACCCACTTTTGTCAAGATCTGCTGGTGTTAGATTGTTGAGGTGGACGAGGCCGAGGAGCGCGACCAGGATCCGATCGACGGGCTGAGCAGCCTGAGCGACCCGGTGCGCCGACGGCTCTACGAGTACGTGGGCACGCGGGACGAGCCCGCCGCCCGCGAGGACGCCGCGACCGCCGTCGGGATCAGCCGCACGCTGGCGGCCTACCACCTGGACAAGCTCGCGGACGCGGGCCTGCTGGTCACCAGCTATGCGCGCCCGGCAGGGCGCGGCGGGCCGGGCGCCGGGAGACCGGCCAAGCGGTACGTCCGTGCGCAGCAGGAGCTGTCCGTCAGCGTGCCGCCCCGTGACTACGGACTGCTGGCCGGCGTGCTCGCCGAGGCGATGAGCGCCGACGACTCCGGGACGGTGCGCGAGGCGGTGACGGCGGCAGCCCGCGCGGCCGGGCGTGCCGCGGGCGACCCCGACTTCGCGGTCGCGCTACGAGCGTGCGGCTACGAGCCCGCTACCACCGCGGACGGTGACGTCGAGCTGCGCAACTGCCCGTTCCACCAGATCGCTCGCCGGCACACGGAGGTGGTGTGCGGGCTCAACCTGCACCTGGTGCAGGGGCTCCTCGAAGGGAGCGGCCAGCCTCCGTCCCGCGCGGTGCTGGCGCCGCGCCCGGGCCACTGCTGCGTGCGGGTGCTCGGTCCGCACGGCGGCTCCTGACCCCGCGGCGCCGGGCGTCCGGCTCAGGGTTCCAGCAGTGCCTGCACCTGCTCGACGACCAGGTCGGGACGGGTGATGAAGGGGTGGTGCCCGGTCGGCAGCTCGACGGACCGCGTCGCGCGCGCCGCGTGGTGGCGCTGCAGGTCGACCGACGTGCTGCGGTCCTGCCCGCACACCAGGTAGGTCGAGTCGACCGCCTGCCAGCCGGCCACGCTGGTCGGCGTCATGAAGGCGGCGGCCGACTGTGCCGTCACGCGCTCCCACCCCTGCTGCCGGGTCGCCTCGTCGGCGTCCTGCAGGAAGCGCTCGCCGAACGACGACGCGTCGTAGCCGGACACGCTCAGCGTGCCGTCCCCGTTGTCGCCGATGGACACCGGGTCGCTCTCGCCGCTCATGATCGCGGCCTGCGACTGCCCGGCGTCGGGGAGGTACGACGACACGTAGAGCAGGTGCTCGACCGCGGGGTGCGCACCGGCCTCCGCGATGACGGTGCCACCGTAGGAGTGCCCGACGACGATCGCCGAGCCCACGCCGTCGAGCTCTGCGCGCAGCGCCGCCGCGTCGGCCACCAGCCCGCCGGCGACCTCGTCCGGGGTGGTCTCACCGCAGGACGGCAGCGCGACGGAGCGGCTCCGGATACCGGTGCGCTCCTGGAGCAGGTCCGCGGCGGGCTGCCACCACCAGTGCCCGTCACGTACCAGGGCACCGTGGACGAAGAGGAGTTCCATGCCTGGACCGTAGCCGTCGACGCCCGCGGACGGCGGCGGATCCGCTCACAGCAGCGAGCGGGAATTACCCTCGCACGCCACCCGGTCCGCTGAGAGACTCGGCGGACCGAGAGCGAGGAGGGTCAAGGATGATTCGCAAGCTGCAGGCGGTCGCGGTGGACTGCCCGGACGCGGTCCGGCTCGCGGAGTTCTACGCGGAGCTGGTGGGCGGCCGGGTCGTGGTGGACGCCGACGACCCGGGCTGGGTCGAGGTGCACGGGTTCGAGGGCACGCCCCTGGCCTTCCAGGAGGTGCAGGACTACCGCCCGCCGCAGTGGCCCGGGCAGGAGTCGCCGCAGCAGATGCACCTCGACTTCGACGTGGACGACATCGAGGCGGACGAGAAGCGGGTGCTGGAGCTCGGGGCGACGGTGCTGGAACGCACCGACCAGCTGCACCCGGACGCCAACTGGCGGGTCTACGCGGACCCGGCGGGCCACCCGTTCTGTCTCTGCGCGCACTGAGCCGAGCGCGCACTGAGCCGAGCGCGCACCGAGCCGAGCGCGGGCCGGTGGCGGCGTCGGACGGCTCCCCGTCCGACGCCGCCACCGGGTCCCGTCAGGCGCAGCCGGCCAGCTCGGCCTCGTCCGGGGTGAACCGGACCCAGTCGAACGCCGCGGTGAGCTCCGGCGTGCCGGCGGGGCCCCGGTAGGCGAACGGTCCCACGTCGGTCGCGGCGAGCTCGTCGGCGGGCGCCGCGCGGCCCAGGTTGACGAAGGTCGCGCCGTCGATGCTGTACGAGGCGGTCAGCCACTCGCCGTGGTTGGTGATCCGCAGCCACACGGTGTCACCGGTCTCGGGCGGGGCGAGCGCCGAGTCCTCCGCGGTCCAGGCGTTGTTGCGGTCGACACCGTTGTTGCGCCACACGAAGTCGAACCGCTTGCCGGCGTCCACGTGCGAGATGTCGATCCGCACCGAGTTGGCGTCGTCGCGCCGGACGATCAGGCCCGCCTGCTGGAAGTTGACCTGTGGGTCGAGCGTGACCTGCGTGGTCACCTCCCAGGGCACGTCGGGCACCGGCTGCAGGAGGAGCGGCGCCGACGTCGAGTTGCCCGCGTAGGTCGGGATGCGCCACGCGCCGTCCGCCACCACCGAGCGGTCCAGGTCGCCACGGACCGCCGTCGACCAGAGCGACCGGTCGAGCGAGTCACCGTCGAGCTCGTCCGACCCGGCGCCCGTGCACTGTGCGTACATCGGGTCCTCGGGCCGGGTGTTCAGCGGGTCGCGCACCCCGTCCGGGTCGAGCACCGCGTGCGCGATGGTGGTGTGCGACCGCTCGCCGTGCTCGTAGATCAGGTGCACCGTCCCGTCCGCCCGCACGATCTGCGGTGAGGTGGCGCGCCCGGCCTCCGGCGGGGCCGGCTGGGGGACGAACAGCGGCTCGGGCTCGCCCACCTCGGTCAGCGTGCGGTCGACGGGCCGGGCGAGGATCGTGCCGACGGTCGCGCCGTACACGATGTAGTGCTGACCGCGCCACGTCCACAGGTCCGCCGCCGACACGTTCGTGCCCTCCACCGGACCGGGCGTCACGATCGGCTCCGGCTCGACCTGCCAGTCGCGACCGTCCCGCGACCAGGCGAGGTTGATGTGCCGCACGTTGGTGTCGTAGTTGGTCATGAAGAGCATGCCCCACCGCTGGGACGACGAACGGTCGGGGTTGCGGAACACCCGCGCGTACGACGTCTCCGTGGCGTTCCGGCCGGGCTGCGCCGCGTCGACCATCGCCGTCGTGACGGCCGTGCCGCCGTAGTCGAACGTCACCCCGTCGGTCGACGTCGCGTACCTGGTCACCCGGTTGTCGCCGTGGAAGTACAGGTACATCCGCTCCTCGTCGGCGTTCCACACGGCATCGGGGGACGAGACGTGCGGGACGTCGTAGACGCCTTCCCACTGGTTCGCTACCACGGGGCTGCCCTCGTGCTGGGTCCACGGCCCGTCGAGCGAGTCCGCGTACATCAGGTTGATGCCGCCCGGGTCGTCGTGCGGCGCGTAGTAGACGTACCACTCGCCGAGCGGGTCCTCCAGGTGGGCGCCGGCGTGGAACACGGACGGGAAGATGAACTCCTGGTTGGGGTTGTGCGGGAGCGACTGGTCGAACGGGTCGACGATCTCGCCCGTCTGCGTGAAGACCGGCAGCTCGGTACCCGGCGCTCCGTCAGCGGGGTGCGGTGAGGGCGCCGCATGGGTCACGCCGGGCACCAGCCCGGCGATGGCGGCCAGGGCGGCGCCGGCAAGGGCGCGACGCGCCGTGTTGAAAGCCATGATGCGTACTCCTTCGTCGCGGTGTCATGACGGCGCCAGCCTTCGGGCGGAGCCCACCGGCGGTCAAG
Source organism: Promicromonospora xylanilytica (assembly GCF_054782895.1). NCBI lineage: Bacteria > Bacillati > Actinomycetota > Actinomycetes > Micrococcales > Promicromonosporaceae > Promicromonospora > Promicromonospora xylanilytica. The sequence continues at coordinate 85,555 of NZ_BAAGRP010000020.1, read as the reverse complement.
GGAGGTAATCAGATCCAGCAACGACGCGCCTGATAATGCGCCCCATCGCACCCCTGGCGACGGCGCGGACGGGTGGTTCCGGACCACCGGGTCCCGGCGGAGCACCTGCTAATAATGCGCATCATCCGATTGACCCGCCGATCCGCGACCCTCGACACTCCTGACATCAGCCGCCCCGACGGAACAGGTTCAAGGAGGAGCCGTGCCACGTCGTCGCATCACCCAGACGGACGTCGCCGCGATGGCCGGCGTCAGCCAGGCCACCGTCTCGTTCGTGCTCAACGGCAGCACGCCCGCCGGCGTACGCATCAGCGAGGAGACCCGCCAGCGGGTGCTCGACGCGATCCGGATCACCGGCTACACGGCCAACCCGGCGGCCCAGCGCCTCGCGGGCGGCGGACTCGCCCAGATCCTCGGTGTCTTCACCTACGAGGCGACCTTCCCGAGCGCCAGCCGCGACTTCTACGGCCCGTTCCTCGTCGGGATCGAGCACGCGGCCGAACGGCTCGGCGTCGACCTGCTGCTCTTCACGAGCGCCCCCGTCTCCGACGGGCGCCGCAGGCTCACCCGTGAGGGCTGGCAGCGGCTCGGCGTGGCCGACGGCTGCCTCCTGCTCGGACAGCACGAGCACCGGGGCGAGCTGCAGCATCTGCTCGACACCAACTACCCGTTCGTCTTCATCGGCAAGCGGGGCAGCGACGGCGGCCGGCTGCCGTACGTGGGCGCCGACTACGTCGGCGGAACCGTGCGGCAGATCGACCGACTCGTCGCGCTCGGCCACCGCCGCATCGGCTACGTCGGTATGCGCGGCACCGACCAGCCGACGCTCGACCGCGTCGACGGGTACCGCAGCGCGATGAAGGCGCACGCGCTCACCACCCGGTTCGTCGAGCTCGACGACGTGGCCGCCACCGCCGCCGAGATCGTCGAGCAGCGCTTCACCGCCGTGGTCGTCGCACCCGAGAACCACCCCGAGGAGCTCGCCGACGAGCTCGAGCGCCGCGGCAAGCAGGTGCCCGGCGACGTCTCGGTGCTGCTGCTCGGACAGCCGCACCACCCGCGCCGCGGCGGCAGGCCCTGGTCCGGCTTCTCCGTGCCGCGCGAGGAGATGGGCGCCCGCGCGCTGTACCTGCTCTCCCGCCTCGTCGCCGACGACGGCCCCCGGCGGGACCGCGAGACCGGCCGCACCTCCACGGCGGCCGACGTCGAGCTCCACCAGATCCTCGTGTGCCCGGACGTGGAGGGCGGCACCGCCGCACCGGCGCGCGACCACCGACCAGAGACCGACGACAGGACGGACCAGGCGTGACCCATCAAGATCTGCAGACCGACGTGCTCGTGGTGGGCGCCGGGCTCGGCGGCATCGCCGCGGCGCTCGCGGCGGCCGACCGGGGTGCCCGCGTCGTGCTCACCGAGGAGCACCCCTGGATCGGGGGCCAGCTGACCTCGCAGGCGGTGCCGCCCGACGAGCACCCCTGGGTGGAGCAGTTCGGCGTGACCGCCCGCTACCGCGCGCTGCGCGACGGGATCCGGGACGTCTACCGCCGTCGCTACCCGCTGACCGCCGGCGCGCGGGCCTGGCCCGAGCTCAACCCGGGTGCCGGGTGGGTCTCGAAGCTGTGCCACGAGCCGCGGGTCGCGGTGGGGGTGCTGGAGGAGATGCTCGCGCCGTACCGCTCGACGGGACGCATCCAGCTGCTGGAGCGGGTGCGCCCCAGCGCGGCCACCACGGACGGTGACCGGGTGACGTCGGTGACGCTCACCTCGCTCGTCGGCCTTCCGGACGTGACGGTGAGCGCCGCGTACACGATCGACGCCACGGAGACGGGTGAGCTGCTCCCGCTGACCGGCACGGAGTACGTCACGGGGTTCGAGTCGGCGCGCGTGACGGGGGAGCCGAGCGCACCCGAGGAGGCGCAGCCGGACAACGTCCAGGCCCTCAGCGTCTGCTTCGTCGTCGAGCACGTCGACGGTGAGCACACGATCGACCGGCCCGAGCGCTACGACTTCTGGAGCTCGTACACGCCGAAGGCCTGGGGCGGCGAGCGGATGCTCTCGTGGACGGCGCCGAACCCGCGCACCCTCGCGCTGGACACCCGGACGTTCACCCCGAACCCCGGGGACGACGTCCTCGCGGTCGACGCCGACCAGTCGAAGAACGCCGGGGACGGCAACCTGTGGCTGTTCCGCCGCATCGCCGCGCGGGACCTGCACGAGCCCGGGTCCTACCGAAGCGACCTGTGCCTGGTGAACTGGCCGAGCATCGACTACTTCCTCGGTCACGTGCTCGACGTGCCGCGGGAGGTGGAGGAGGCCCGGATCGCCGACGCGCGGCAGCTCAGCCTGTCGATGCTCTACTGGATGCAGACGGAGGCCCCCCGGGCCGACGGCGGAACGGGGTTCCCGGGGCTGCGCCTCCGGCCCGACGTCATGGGCAGCCAGGACGGGCTGGCCCAGGCCGCCTACCACCGGGAGTCCCGGCGGATCCAGGCGGTGACGACGATCACCGAGAACGACGTCTCCTACGCCGTGCGCGGGGACCGGGGCGCCACGCGGTACGAGGACTCCGTCGGCGTGGGCATGTACCGGATCGACCTGCACCCGTCCACCGGCGGGGACACGTACATCGACGTGCCGTCCACGCCGTTCGAGATCCCGCTCGGCGCGCTGCTGCCGCAGCGGACGACCAACCTGCTCGCGGGCAACAAGAACCTCGGCACCACCCACATCACCAACGGGTGCTACCGCCTGCACCCCGTCGAGTGGAACGTCGGGGAGGCAGCCGGCCACCTCGCCGCGCACTGCCTCGCCACCGGCCGCACCCCGCACGCGGTCCAGGCCGAGCCGGACCTGCTCGCCGAGTACCAGGCCGAGCTGGTCGCCGCCGGCGTCGAGCTCCGGTGGCCCGAAGGCGTCTACCCCTACTGACACACCCAGCGACATCCGTCGCGGATCAGTCCAAAGGAGAACTGATGTCTGCACAGCACACGCCCCGCCGGGCAGCGGGAACCGCCGCCGCCCTCGCCACGGCCCTCGTCCTCACCGCCTGCGGTGGGGGAACCGACGCGCCCGTCGGGGAGCCGGACGCGCCGTCCGAACCCGTCGACCTGCGGATGACCGTCTGGACGGCCGACGAGACCCAGCTCGGCCTGTTCCAGGAGATCGCCGACGACTACGTGGCCGAGAACCCCGAGCTGGTCTCCAGCGTGACGTTCGAGACCATCCCGTTCGAGGACTACACGACGGCGCTGACCACCCAGCTCGCGGGTGGCAATGCCCCTGACCTGGCCTGGATCTTCGAGAGCAACGCCCCGGAGTTCGTCTCCAGCGGGGCGCTGGTCGACCTGCGCCCGCTGCTGGAGTCCACTGAGGGCTACGCGCTGGACGACATCGTGCCCAGCTCGCTCTCGCTCTGGGAGGACGGCGAGGGGCTCTACGCCTACCCGTTCTCCAACAGCCCGTTCGCCATGTTCGTCAACACCGACCAGATCTCCGCCGCCGGCCAGCCGAACCCGGCCGACCTGGTCGAGTCGGGCGAGTGGACCTTCGACGCCGCACGGGACATCTCGGCGGCGACCGCGAAGGACACCGGCAAGCAGGGGCTCGTGGTGCGGGACTTCGACTACCAGGCGTGGGAGAACCTGGCCACGGTGTGGTCCGGCTGGGGCGCCGCCCCGTGGAGCGAGGACGGCACGCAGTGCACCCTGACGGAGCCGGAGATGGTCGACGCCATGACGTGGATCCACGACGCGGCGTTCAAGGACGGGGCGATGCCGGGTCCGGGGACCACCGCCGACTTCTTCGCCGGTGACGCCGCGATGACGGTCACCCAGATCAGCCGGGCCTCGTCGCTCGACGGTTCGTTCGGCTGGGACGTCGTGCCGATGCCGGAGGGACCGGCGGGCCGCCAGAACGTCATCGGACAGGCCGGGATCGGTGTCTTCGCAGCCGGCGAGCACCCCGACGTCGCGGCGGACTTCCTCGCGCACTTCACCAGCCCGGAGAACGCGGAGCAGCTCGCCGCCTACTTCCCGCCGCCCCGCGAGTCCCTGCTGACCGCGGAGACGCTCGGCGCCGCCAACCCGAACCTGAGCGAGGAGCAGCTGCAGGCGGTGGTCGTCGAGGGTGTCGAGGACGCCGTGACCAAGCCGGCGCACAAGAACTTCGCCAAGATCTCGCAGACCGTGCGCGCCGAGCTGGACGCCCTGTGGACAGCGGACGCCGACGTCGAGACGGTCCTGACGGACACCTGCTCGGCGATCGGCCCGCTGATGGAGGAGTGACCATGGCGACGGTGTCAGCGGCGGTGCGCCGTGACTGGCTCGTCGGGTACGCCATGGTGGCGCCCGTGGTCCTCGGCGCGCTCGCCTTCGTCGTCCTGCCCCTCTGCATGGTGGTCTGGTACTCCCTGCACGAGTGGAACGTCCTGGCGAACACGTTCACGTTCGCCGGCGCGGACAACTACCAGCGGCTGGCGTCCGACCCGGGGCTCGGGAACGCGCTCCTGGCGAGCCTCTGGTTCTCGATCGGGCTCGTCGTGCTGAACATCACGCTGGCCCTCCTGCTCGCCGTGCTGCTCAACCAGCGGCTGCCCGGCACGACCACGTTCCGGACGTTCTTCTTCTCGCCCGTGGTCGTGTCGCTGGTCGCGTGGACGATCGTGTGGAGCTTTCTGCTGCAGGCCGACGGCGGCATCAACGGGTTCCTCGCGGTGCTCGGCGTCGACGGGCCCAACTGGCTGCGGCAGCCGACGACGGCGATGGTCTCGGTGATCATCGTCCAGGTCTTCAAGAACGTCGGGCTCAACATGATCCTGTTCCTCGCGGCGCTGCAAGGGGTGCCGGAGGAGCTGCAGGAGGCCGCCCGGCTGGACGGCGCGGGCGCGTGGCGGCGCTTCCGGTCGATCACCCTGCCCCTGATCAGCCCGACGATCCTGCTCGTCTCGATCATCACGATCGTCGGCTCGCTCGAGGTCTTCGCCCAGATCGACGTGCTCACGGGCGGCGGTCCGGGCAGCTCGACGACGGTGCTCGTCTACTACCTGTACCAGCAGGCGTTCCAGTTCAACGACTTCGGGTACGCCAGCGCTCTCGCGGTGCTCCTGTTCGTCATCGTCCTCGTACTGACGCTCCTGCAGTGGCAGTCGCGCAAGAGGTGGGTCTTCCATGAAGTCTGACGTGATACGCGGAGCCAGGGCGCGGCGGCGCTGGAAGCAGTGGCTGCTCGTCCTGCTCCTCGTCGTGCTGAGCCTGCCGTTCGTCTTCCCCACCTGGTGGATGGCGACGTCCAGCCTCAAGCCGATGAGCGAGATCCTGCGCCGGGTCCCGACCATCTGGCCGCAGGACCCGTCGCTCGACGCGTACGGCCAGGTGTTCGCGCTCCAGCCGTTCGCGCAGCAGTACTGGAACTCCCTGTACATCGCGGCCCTGGTCACGATCGGCACCATGCTCGTCGCCGCCATGGCGGGCTACGCGTTCGCCCGGATCCGGTTCCCGGGCGCCAACGCGCTGTTCGTCCTGGTGCTCGTGGGGCTGCTCGTGCCGTCCGAGGTCACCATCGTGCCGCTGTTCCGGGTCGTCAACAGCCTCGGGCTCATCAACACGCACTGGCCGCTCATCGTCATCCCGATGCTCGGGGCGCCCGCCGTGCTCGCCGTGTTCATCATGCGGCAGTTCTTCCTCGCGCTCCCCGTGGAGCTCGAGGAGGCGGGCCGGATCGACGGGCTCGGGCGGTGGGGAGTCTTCTGGCGCATCGCCCTCCCGCTGTCCCGGTCGGCCCTCGGAGCCGTCGCCATCTTCACGTTCCTCAAGTCCTGGAACCTGTACCTCGAGCCCATCGTCTATCTGTCCAGCAAGCAGAACTTCACGCTGCCGCAGGCGCTCACGCAGTACGTCGACGCCTACGGCGGCCCCATGTGGAACGTGCAGCTCGCCGCGACCACGCTGACGGTGCTGCCTGTCCTCGCGGTGTTCCTCGTGGCGCAGAAGCAGTTCGTGCAGGGCCTCGCGCACAGCGGGCTCAAGGGCTGAGCCGCCCCGGTCGTCATCGCCCGGTTACCTTCGGAGCTCCGGGAACGTCAGCGGGTACGACGGTTCCCGCCAGCGGCACACGGCACGCTCCCGCAGGCCACCGCCGGCTCCGCGTGATCAGGGGGTGAATATTCGATGTGGTGTTAACGTGGCACCGCTCGTTGACCCCGTGTCGTATGTAAAGGAGTTCTGGCGCCCCCGGTGTGACGGCCGGCGAGACCGGCGGGTGGGGGCGCCACCGTGATGAGTACTTCAGAATCCACCAAGACCCTGCTCGGACGAGTCCAGCGCGCCGCGCGCCGTGTCGAGCGGGCGGCGTCCGGTCCGCACGAGCAGCGCGTCGGGACCGACAAGGTCGTGTTCGGCGTCGCCGGACTGATCGCGCTCGGTTTCATCGTGTGGGGCTTCGTCAACCCGGCGGGCCTCGGCAGCGTGGCGAACACCGCCCTCGAGGGGGTCCTGCAGAACTTCGGCTGGCTCTTCGTCATCGCGGCCACCATCTTCGCGATCTTCGTCATCGTCGTCGCGATGGGCCGGTTCGGCAAGATCCCGCTCGGCCAGGACGGCGAGAAGCCGCAGTACTCGACGCCGTCATGGATCGCCATGATGTTCGCGACCGGTATGGGCATCGGGCTGATGTTCTACGGTGTCGGAGAACCGCTGTACTTCTACATGGCCCCGCCGCCCGGCACCGTCGACGGCTCCACGCCGGCGGCCGCGGCGAGCGCGATGGGCCAGACCCTCTTCCACTGGACCCTGTACCCCTGGGCGATGTACGCGATCGTCGGCCTCGGCATGGCCTACGGCACCTACCGCCTGGGCCGGGCCCAGCTCTTCAGCTCGATGTTCACCTCGCTGTTCGGTCGCAGGGCCGTCAACGGCGTCGGCGGGCGCGTCATCAACATCCTGGCGATCCTCGCGACCCTGTTCGGGTCCGCCTGCTCGCTCGGCCTCGGCGCCCTCCAGATCGGCGGCGGCCTCCAGCACTCCGGCTTCGTCGAGACGATCGGCACCAGCGGCCTCGTGATCGTCATCGCGATCCTGACGATCCTCTTCGTCGTCTCCGCCGTGTCGGGCATCGAGCGCGGCATCCAGTGGCTGTCCAACGCCAACATGTGGCTCGCCCTCGCGCTCGCGATCATCGTCTTCATCGGTGGTCCCACCCTGTTCATCCTGAACGTGCTGCCCGCGTCCCTCGGCGCCTTCGTCGGCGACCTGCCCGAGATGGCCTCCCGCACCGCGGCCTCCGGCGACCAGGCCCTCGCCGACTGGATGGGCTCCTGGACCATCTTCTACTGGGCGTGGTGGGTGTCCTGGACGCCGTTCGTCGGTCCGTTCATCGCCCGCATCTCGCGCGGACGCACCGTGCGCCAGTTCGTCGTCGGTGTGCTGCTGGTCCCCTCGATCGTCTCGACGATCTGGTTCGCGATCTTCGGCGGCGGCGCCATCGGCCTGCAGGAGCGCGCCGAGCAGGCGGAGGACACCGGTGCGGCGCTCGCGGCCATCGGTGAGGGCGGCGCGGACATCAACTTCGACCTCATCCTGTTCCAGACGCTCGGCGCGCTGCCGGTCCCGGGCTGGGTCGGTCTCGTCCTGATGGGCCTGGCGGTCGTGCTGGTGGCGATCTTCTTCGTCACCGGCGCGGACTCCGCCTCCATCATCATGGGCGGCCTCTCCCAGAACGGAGCGGAGGAACCCACCAAGAAGGCAGTGGTCTTCTGGGGTGTGAGCACCGGTGCCGTGGCGGCCGCGATGCTGCTGGCCGGCGGGGACGATCCGGCGGCCGCGCTGAACGGGCTCAAGAACATCACCATCGTCTCCGCGCTGCCGTTCGTCATGGTGATGCTGGTGCTGTGCGTAGCGGTGTGGAAGGACCTCTCGAGCGACCCGCTCGTCCTCAAGGGCGAGCTGGCCGTCCAGGTGCTTCGCGAGACCGTGGACACCGGTGTGGAGAAGCACGACGGCGAGCCGTTCGAGCTCTCCACCTCGGCGTCGGCCACCGAGGAGGACGACTCCGACGAGACCCCGGCGACCCCGGGGAACGGCGTACCGGTCGCGCCCGCACAGGCCGGCAAGGACTGACCTGACGTGGCGGCGTGCGGGTCACCCCGGTGACCCGCACGCCGCCACGTCCAGGGCCGGCGCATAATCCTTTGCGCGCCTCGCGGCGAGCGACGACCGTGTGCCCATGACAGATCCCACCCGGCTGCTCCGGGCCTACGACGAACAGCTCCGTACCGACGCCGAGACCCCGAGCGCGCTCTCGGTCACGCACCTCGGGCCGCTGCGCCTGGTCACGTTCCTGGGCGGCCGTGGCTTCGTCACGTACCGCGACCTGGGCGGGGCCGACGCCGCCACGGTGCGCACCCTGGTCGCCGAGGCCGTCGCCCACTTCCGGGCCGACGGCGGCATCACGTCCGTCGAGTGGAAGACCCGCAGCCACGACGTCGCCCCCGGCCTGCACGACGCCCTGCTCGAGCACGGGTTCACTCCGGAGGACCCGGAGTCGATCATGATCGGTGACGCCGCGGCGCTCGCCGTGGACGTCCCGCTGCCAGACGGCGTCACCCTGCGCCGGATCACCGAGGAGGCGGACGTCCGTGCGATGTCCACGATGTCCGACGAGGTGTTCGGAGACCCGCCGTCCGACAGGACGGCGAACCTGATCCTGCACCGCCTGGAGCTGGACGACGGCATGGAGCTCTGGGTCGCGGAGGCCGAGGGCGAGATCGTCACGGCGGGCCGGCTCGAGCCGGTGGCCGGCACCGAGTTCGCGGGCGTCTGGGGTGGGTGCAGCCGGCCGGAGTGGCGCGGGCGCGGTATCTACCGGGCGCTGACGGCGGCCCGCGCGCGCTCGGCCCTCGCGCTCGGCAAGACGCTGATCCACAGCGACTCGACCGAGTACTCCCGGCCCATCCTGGAGCGCTACGGCTTCGTCAAGGTGTCGACGACGACGCCCTACGGCTGGAAGCGTTAGGACCGCCGCAGGCCCATGATGTTCGCGCGCTCGGCGATGCCGGCGTACCGGAACCCCGGCACGAGGTCCACGAACCCTAGCCGGCGGTAGAGCACCTTGGCCCGGTCCGCGGGATCGGCGGTGGTGGACAGCAGGGTGTGCCGGTGCGGGATCCGTCTGAGCAGCTCGCGCATCAGGCCGGTCCCGAGGCCGATGCCCTGGTGCTCCGGCAGGATCTCGAGCTCGTTCAGCTCGAAGGCGTCCTCTGTCCAGCCCGCGTACCCGGAGCTGGTCAGCGCCGGGCCGACCTGCTGGGGCCACCAGTGCTCCGGCTGGTAGTCGAAGCCGTACACGAACCCCACCAGGGCGTCGCCGTCGAACGCGCCGAGGGTCACCGCACCCTCGTACAGCGGGAGGTAGGCGAGCCGCGTGTCCCTGAAGTGGTCCCGACGCTCGTCGGAGTAGTCGAAGGCGCGCTGGTAGACCCCGGCGATCTCGTCGGCGCGGCGCAGCACCTCGGAGGTCTCCAGCACGCGGATCGTCATGTCGGCACGTTAACGCCGTCCGGAGAGGCCGGCGCGAGGGACGGTGCGGCGGGCGTGGCCGGCTGCGGCGTGACGGTCGCCAGGTAGGCCGCGACCTCGGCGTCGGACCAGCCGTGCGCCTCGCGCAGCCCGCTGCCGATCATTGCCACGTACGCGGCCGACGGGGCCGTGTGGGCGACGTCCGCGTACCCGTGCGGCGCGGTGAAGGTGAGCATGGGCAGCCCGTCCAGGCGCCCGACGGCGACCAGCGTCTCGTAGCGCCCCGGCCCCGCCGTGTGCCGGCCGTCGATCCCGGCGCGGAGCGCGGCCTCCAGCGGACCGTCGGCAGCGGGGGAGCGGTGCATCTCCTGCGCCGCGACGTCGGCGAGCTGGGCGGTGGTGATGCGGTACGCGCGCGCCGGCGTCGGGCCCACCGCGTCGTGGTCGTAGAACGCGGTGCCGCCGCCCCACACGGACGACTCGCCCGCGAACCAGAGGCGTCCGGGCAGCTGGATCGCCCGGTCGGCGCGCGGCAGGGTGGGGTCGCGCGCGCCCTCGTAGTGCCGTCGCGCCCCGGGCGGACGCCCGCCCTCCAGATAGCAGGCCAGCCGGGCCCTGGCCATGTTGGACCCGTAGCTCACATACCAGACGTCGCTGCTCAGCGGGGAATCTCCTCGGGACGGATGTGCGGCACAAAAACGCCGGACACGTTACGCGCGATGTTCGGTCGAGGGAACCTGGGCGACACGACGTGCGTTTGACGGGGCGGAGTTGGACAAGCGTCCTAGACTCGACTGGGCAGGGATTCTTACGAGGCGGAGTGTGTGTCGTGGTTCAAGGCAAGGTCATCAGGTTCGATGAAGTTCGCGGCTATGGGTTCGTCGCCCCCGAGACGGGCGGTGACGACGTGTTCATCCACGTCAACGACCTCGAGTTCGACAAGCGCCACCTCGCGGTGGGCGCGGTGGTGGACTTCACGGTGGAGGACGGTGACCGGGGGCTGAAGGCCTCGACCGTCACCCTCGTCTCGCCGGCCCCTGCGCTGGCGACGGCCGCCGTCGGTGCGGGAGCGCCGGCACCGGCCTTTCTGCCGCCGCTGCCCGACGCGGGCTCCAGGCCCGACGGCGAGGCACCGTCCGAGCGGGAGCTCGCGGTGGAGGTCACCGAGGTGCTGCTCGCGGGCGTACCGAGCCTCACTGCCGAGCAGGTCCTCGCCACCCGGGGCGCCTTCGTCGCCGTGGCGCGCTCGCACGGCTGGATCTGACCGTCCGGACGGGTTGTTAACTGCCTGTTTCCTTCTCTGATGCGCGGCGACGGTATCGCTACGGGGCGATATCAGGTCGGTAACGATCAGATCCGGCGCACGGCGAACTAGGGCAAATCCTCCCACAGCGTGAGTAGCGTGGCCGGAAACCATGACGGTGACGGACGTCTCACCCTGGCGCGCGCCGCGGCGCGGCTGCCAGAAGTCCGCCACCGGCATCCTTTTGAGGAGGAACATTGAAGATCAGGCGACTGAGCGCCGCCGTCGCAGTGGCCGCCACGGGCGCGCTGCTGTTCTCGGCGTGCACGAGCCCGGCTGGCAGCGACGACCCGGCGGAGAGCGAGTCCACGGCGTCCTCGGCCGAGGCCGACGGCCCGTGCAAGGCCGACCTCGGTGAGGTCGAGACCGCCGACGGCGAGATCAAGGTGTCCGTCGAGGACGAGTTCCTCGGGTACAACTCGCTGACCCCGGAGACCTACTCCACGTACAACAGCGCGGTCACCGACCAGCTGTTCAGCACCTTCTACTACTTCGGCACCGACGGCACGATCTGCCCCAACGAGACCTACGGCACGTACGAGGCCATCTCCGAGGACCCCCTGCAGGTCGAGTACACCCTCAATGACGAGGCGGCCTGGTCGGACGGCACGCCGGTCACCTACGCGGACTACATGCTCGACTGGGCGGCCCGCGCGATCACCGCTGACGGCAAGGTGACCGAGGACGGCACCGAGAAGCCGCTCTTCAACCACATCGACGGTCTCTCGCTGGGCGACTACGTGCCCGAGGGCCCGCAGGCGGACTCCGTGGACGCCAAGACGTTCACGTACGACTACGAGCGCGTGTACGCGGACTGGAAGATCAACTCGTACCCGCCGCTGCCCGCGCACGTCGTCGCGGAGCAGGCGGGTGTCTCCACGGAGGAGCTCGTCACCGCCATCGAGGAGATCGACCTGCCGGTCCTGAAGAAGGCCGCCAAGTTCTGGAACGAGGGCTGGCTGTCGCAGCCCGGCCAGGTCCCCGACCCGGCGATCGCGCCCGTCACCGGCCCGTACACGTTCAAGGCCGACGGCTGGGAGGGTGGCCAGTACATCACCCTCGAGGCGAACCCCGAGTACTGGGGCACGCCGGCCGCCACGAAGGAGCTCACGTTCCGCTTCGTCGCCGCTGACGCGCAGATCCAGGCGCTCGCCAACGGTGACCTCGACGTCATCCAGCCGAACGGCCCGACCGTCGACACGGTGACGCAGCTCGAGCAGCTCGGTGACGCGGTCAACGTGGACACCGACCAGGGCCTGACCTGGGAGCACCTCGACTTCAACTTCAACTCGGGCATCTTCGCCGACAGCCTGGAGGCCCGTGAGGCGTTCGCGCACTGCGTGCCGCGCCAGAAGATGGTGGACGACCTGATCAAGCCGATCGCCCCCGAGGCGACGATCATGAACGCCCGCGAGGTCTTCCCGTTCCAGGACAACTACGAGGACGTGGTGTCCGGCTCCTACGACGGCCGGTACGACGAGGTCGACCTCGACGCCGCCAAGGAGAAGTTCGAGGCCGCCGGCCTCGAGGAGGGCGAGAAGGTTCGCATCGGCTACGCCGCGCCGAACCCGCGCCGTGCCGCCCAGGTCGAGGCCATCAAGTCCTCGTGCGACCAGGTCGGCTTCGAGATCGTCGACACCGCCGCGCCGGACTTCTTCGACAAGGCCCTGCCGAACGGTGACTACGAGGTGGCGATGTTCGCCTGGGCCGGCTCCGGCCAGATCGCCTCGGGCGAGAACATCTACTCGACGCCGGGTACGCAGAACTACGGCGGGTACTCCGACGAGACCGTCGACGAGGCGTGGAAGGAGCTGTCCTCGACGACGGACGAGGCGGTGCACCAGGAGCAGACGGTGATCATCGAGAAGCAGCTGTGGGACACGCTCTTCGGTATCCCGCTGTTCGCCCACCCCGGTGTCATCGCCAGCAGCTCCGGCCTGGAGAACGTGCGCAACACCGCCGCCCAGAGCGGCGTGATGTGGAACGCCGAGCAGTGGTCTCGCGCCTCCTGACGCGAGCCTGACGTCAGACCTGCGGGGAAGGGAGCTCTGTTCCCTTCCCCGCAGGGCTGTCTGCCGCCATTCAGGATTATTTCCGGGCGATACCTGGGCGAATCGCGGCAATTTTCATCCGGTGTCCTATAGTGACACGCTGATCGTTTCCCCAGCAGACGCCGTGCTGCGTCCGCCTCGAAGGGCCAACCCGTGCTCAAGTTCATCCTCCGGCGCATCGGCGCCTCGGCGCTCGTCCTGCTCGGCGCCTCCTTGCTCATGTTCTTCCTGACCATCAACTCGGGAGACCCGCTCAAAGACCTGCGCGAGTCGAACGACCCGAACCGCGAGCAGCTCATGGCCGAGCGCAGCGAGCGGCTGCGGCTCGACGACTCGCCCTGGGAGCGGTACTGGGACTGGCTCAGCGGAGTAGGCGGTTGCTTCACCGGCAACTGCGATCTCGGTGTCACCATCAACGGCATCGATGTGCTGGGCCTCACGGAGCAGGCGGCGTCCTCGACGCTGCGGCTCATCACACTCTCCACGCTGCTCGCCATCGTCGTCGGTGTAGCGCTCGGAATCCTCACCGCGATCCGCCAGTACTCCGGGTTCGACTACGTGGTGACGTTCAGCGCGTTCCTCTTCTTCTCGCTGCCGGTGTTCTGGGCGGCGACGCTGCTCAAGGAGTTCGCGGCGATCCAGTACAACAACTGGATCGCCGTGGGCCAGTACGCGCCATGGACCATAGTGATAGCCGCGCTGGTCATCGGGTTCCTGCTCCAGGCGGTGCTCGGGGGGACCTTGCGACGACGCCTGGTCACCGCGGCCGTCGCGTTCGGGTTCGTCACCATCATGCTGTTCGTCTTCAACGCGCTCGACTGGTGGCGCAACCCGATGTTCGGGATCGGCGGCGTGCTCCTGGTCTCGGCCGCCGCGGGTGTGCTCGTCGCCGCGCTGACGGCAGGCGTGCGCAACCAGCGGGTTCTCTACGCGGCGCTCACCACCGCCGTCGTCGGCACGGCCGCCTACTGGTTCACCGCTCCGCTGCTGGTCAACCAGCCGTCATGGCTGCTGCTCGTCGGACTCTTCGTGGTGGCCGTCGTGGTCTCGGTGGCCATCGGTGCCGCCTGGGGCGGGTACGCCCGCAAGCAGGCCATGCTCGTCACCGGCATCACCGGTGTCATCACCAGCTTCGTGGTCGTCGCGGACGTTCTCATCGCGCACTGGAGCGGATTCCTCGGCATCAAGTCGCGGCCCGTCTCGACCATCGGTTCGCAGACGCCCAACTTCACCGGCGACTTCTGGGAGCGCGTGCTCGACATGGGCACCCAGATCCTGCTGCCCACCATCCTGCTCACCCTGGTCTCCGTGGCGACGCACTCCCGGTACACGCGCTCCTCGATGCTCGAGACCCTGAACCAGGACTACGTGCGGACGGCCCGGTCGAAGGGCCTGTCCGAGCGCGAGGTCATCGTCAAGCACGCGTTCCGCAACGCGCTGATCCCGATCACGACGATCGTCGCGTTCGACTTCGCCGCCCTGATCGGTGGCGCGATCATCACCGAGGAGGTCTTCGGCTGGAAGGGCATGGGCGCCCTGTTCCAGGACGGCCTCAACGCCGTCGACCCCGCACCGGTCATGGCGTTCTTCCTCGTCACCGGCATCGCGGCAGTGCTGATGAACCTGCTGGCAGACATCGCGTACGCGGCCCTCGACCCCCGGATCCGGCGCTGAGCGCGGGCGAAGGCAGGAGACACAGACATGAGTGACATCAGGAACAGCAACCCCGGCGGCGAGGACTACGAGCCGCAGGTGTCGGCGACCGGCACCGACGCGGTCGGCCTCGCGGCCGGCGGATCGGCGGCCCCACTGCCCGGCGAGGACAAGTCCTACAGCCAGGGCCAGCTCGTCGCGCGCCGCTTCTTCCGGCACCGGGGCGCGCTCACCGCGATGATCGTGCTCGGCATCGTCGTCGTCGTGGCGTTCACCTCCATCGGCATCGGCCCCGTCCCGGGCTGGTGGTCCAAGGACTACACGCTCCAGTACGACAAGATCGGCGACGGCGCACCCACCTGGGCGTACCCGTTCGGCCAGGACACGGGCGGCAAGGACTACTTCGCCCTCGTGATGCGCGGTACCCAGTTCTCGCTGATCATCGCGTTCGCCGTCGGTATCATCTCGACCGTCGTCGGCACCGTGATCGGCGCCCTGGCGGGGTTCTACCGCGGCTGGATCGAGTCGGTCCTCATGCGCATGACCGACGTCTTCATCGTGATCCCGCTGCTGGCCGTCGCCGCCGTGCTCGGTCGCATGGCGGGTGAGTCCGGGATCTGGGGCCTGGCCCTCGTGCTCGGACTGGTCACCTGGACCAGCCTGGCGCGTCTCGTGCGCGGCGAGGTGTTGTCGCTGCGCGAGCGCGACTTCGTGCTCGCCGCCCAGGCGGTCGGCACCAGCGCGTGGCGCATCATCACCCGGCACGTGCTGCCCAACGCGATCGGCGTCATCATCGTGTCCGCGACGCTCTCGATCTCCACCGCGATCCTGCTGGAGACCTCGCTCAGCTTCCTCGGGTTCGGTGTGCAGGCGCCCGACACCTCGCTGGGCACGCTGATCAGCGAGTACCAGTCGGCGTTCTCGACGCGGCCGTGGCTGTTCTGGTGGCCGGGCCTGATGATCCTGACGATCGCCCTGTGCGTGAACTTCATCGGCGACGGCCTGCGTGACGCGTTCGATCCCCGTCAGAACCGGAGCAAGGACTGAGCATGACCACTCTCGACATCAGTGCTCCCGGTCCCGTCTCGGCGGCCGGCGACGCCGTCCTCGCGTTCGAGGGCCTCGACGTGACGTTCAAGACCGAGTTCGGCGACGTGCACGCCGTCAAGGGCATCGACCTGGAGGTGCGACCGGGCGAGGTCGTGGCCCTCGTGGGCGAGTCCGGCTCGGGCAAGTCCGTCACCTCCATGACGGCGCTGGGACTGCTGCCGCGCAACGCGCGCGTCAGCGGCACCGTCCGCGTGGGCGACAAGGTGGTGGGCGGCCTCGACGGCCGCGGCCTGCGCACCATGCGCGGCAACGACGTGGCCATGGTGTTCCAGGAGCCCATGACCGCTCTCAACCCGGTGCTGACCATCGGCGACCAGCTCACGGAGGGCCTGCAGCTGCACGGCCTCGCCTACGGCAAGCAGGCCATGTCGCGGGCCGCCGAGCTGCTCGAGATGGTCGGCATCCCCGAGCCGGTGCGCCGGCTCAAGCAGTACCCGCACGAGCTGTCCGGCGGTCAGCGCCAGCGCGTGGTCATCGCCATGGCCATCGCCTGCGACCCCAAGGTGATCATCGCCGACGAGCCGACCACGGCCCTCGACGTGACCGTGCAGGCCGACATCCTCGACCTGCTCCGCTCGCTCAAGGACAAGCTCGACACGGGCATCCTGCTGATCACCCACAACATGGGCGTCGTGGCCGACATGGCCGACCGCGTCGCCGTCATGCTCAAGGGCGACATCGTCGAGACCGGCACGGCCGACCAGGTGCTGAACCACCCGCGGCACGACTACACGAAGCGCCTGCTGGCCGCCGTGCCCCACCTGGGGGCCGGCCCCGGCCAGTTCGGTGACGTCGCGCCGGTGCGAGCCACGGCGGGTGAGCTGCCCGCGCTCGAGCTGCGCAACCTCGTCATCGAGTACCACCGGATCGGCAAGCCGACCTTCCGGGCCGTCGACGACGTGTCGGTGTCGGTGGCCAAGGGCGAGATCGTCGGTCTCGTGGGTGAGTCGGGCTCCGGCAAGTCGACCATCGCGAAGTGCGCCCTGGGCCTCATCCCGGCAGCCTCGGGCTCCGTGTCGATCCTCGGGAGCGACCTCACGAGGATGCGCGGCAAGGAGCTCAAGGCCATCCGCCGCCGCATCGGCGTGGTGTTCCAGGACCCGGCGTCGTCCCTGAACCCACGCCTGCCGATCGGTGACGTGATCGCGGAGCCGCTGGTGGTGCACAAGGAGGGCGACGAGAAGTCGCGGCGCGCACGCGTGCTGGAGCTGCTCGACGCCGTCGAGCTGCCCCGCAGCGTCTACAACCGCTACCCGCACGAGCTCTCCGGCGGCCAGCGCCAGCGCGTCAGCATCGCCCGCGCGCTCACGCTCGACCCGGAGTTGCTGGTCGCCGACGAGCCGACGTCCGCCCTGGACGTGTCCGTGCAGGCCAACGTGCTCAAGATGTTCACGGCGCTGCAGGAGCGGTACAAGTTCGCCTGCCTCTTCGTGAGCCACGACCTCGCCGTGATCGATCTGCTCGCCCACCGCGTGGTGGTGCTGCAGAACGGCGAGATCGTGGAGCAGGGCCCGCGCGAGCAGGTGCTGCACAGCCCTCGTGAGGAGTACACGCAGCGCCTCCTCGCGGCGGCGCCCGTGCCGGAGCCGCTGGAGCAGCGCCGCCGGCGCGAGGCGCGGCACGCCCTGCTGGCGCAGCTCGGCGACGAGGTGGCGGAGCTCCACGTCGACGAGAGCAAGTAGCGCCGCGGAGACCCGGTTACTCGGCGGCGTCCGCAGTGATGCGGACCTCGCCGGGGCCGAGCCGGGTCTCCGCCCGGACCCAGGCGGCCTGGTCCCGCAGCCACACCTGGTCGGCCACCTGCACCTCGACGGCCTGCGTGGCCCGGGCGGTCGCGACCGCCCACTGGCCGGCGGCCCAGGCGCCGCGCTCCGGGTCGTCCGGCGTGAGCGGCGTCGCGTCGACCGTCACCGTCGACGAGGCGGGGTCCGTGCGGTCCGGGTCCGCCGCACCGGTCGCGGGGGCGAGGCCCAGATCGCGGCCCAGCCTGCCCGCCACCACGTCGCGGGCAGCGTCGGGCGCGAGCTGGTCGGCGTCGGCGACCGGGGCCAGCTCGCAGGACAACGTCCCGGGGGAGTTCCCGGTGAGGGCGGAGGCCCAGGCACGCGAGCGCATCTCGTGTCGCGCGTACGCGTCCGGATAGGCCGACCGCTGGACGGTCTGTGCCGCGTCCGTCACCGCCATGTCCTCGTACCCCTCGACCTTGACCAGCACGTCGTAGAACGCGTTGGTCGAGTACACGGGGTCGAGGATCTGGTCGACGGTGCCCCAGCCCTGCGAGGGGCGCTGCTGGAACAGGCCCACGGAGTCGCGGTCGCCGTAGTCGATGTTGATGAGCTTCGACTCCTGCAGCGCGGTGGCCAGCCCGATCGTCGCGGCCCGCGCCGGCAGGCCGCGAGCCACGGAGGTGCCCGCGACGAGCGCCGCGTTGTCCGCCTGGTCGGGCGACAGGTACCAGTCGGAGCCCTCGAGCGCGGCGGTGCACCGCTCCGTGACCGGCCCGGCGCCCGTGAGGCGGTTCAGCCCCACGACGACGCCGACGGTCGCGACGGCGCACACCGACCCGATGATCACCACGTACTTGAGCGCGCGTCTCACGGGACGACGCCGAGGGGAGTCGTCGACGGGTGGCAGGCCCGCCTCGGCCACGAGTGCCATGGTCTGTTCCTGTCGGCCCGGTCAGTTGGCGTGCAGGGCCTCATTGAGCTCGATCCCGACTCCGGTGCGGTCGAGCACCTCGACGGCACCGTTCGTGGAGTTCCGGCGGAAGAGCAGGTTGCTGCGCCCCGCGAGGTCGCGCGCCTTGACCGTGGCGGTGCCGTCGCCCGTGGGGTCGACGGCGGCGCCCAGCACCGTGACCTTGGTGCCGGCCGTGACGTACAGGCCGGCCTCGACCACGCAGTCGTCACCGAGGGGGATGCCGAGGCCCGCGTTGGCGCCCAGCAGGCACCGCTCGCCGAGCGACACCACTTCCTTGCCACCGCCGGACAGGGTGCCCATGATCGAGGCGCCACCGCCGACGTCCGACCCGTCGCCCACGGTGACCCCGGCCGAGATGCGGCCCTCGACCATCGACGAGCCGAGGGTGCCGGCGTTGTAGTTGACGAAGCCCTCGTGCATCACGGTGGTGCCAGGGGCGAGGTGCGCGCCGAGGCGGACCCGGTCGGCGTCGGCGATCCGGACGCCCGACGGGACCAGGTAGTCGACCATGCGCGGGAACTTGTCGACGCCGAAGACCGTGACATGGCCGCGCGAGCGCAGGCGCAGGCGGGTCTCCTCGAAGCCCTCGACGGCGCACGGGCCGGCGCTGGTCCAGACGACGTTCGTCAGCACGCCGAAGATCCCGTCCAGGTTGAGGCCGTGCGGGCGCACCACCCGGGCGGAGAGCAGGTGGAGCCTCAGGTACGCGTCGGTGACGTCCTGGGGCGGGTCGGCGAGATCGATCTGCGTGGTCACGACCTCGAGCCGGACACGCCGCGTCTCGTCCGCGCCGGCCAGCGCGGCGAGAGCCTCGGGCGGTGTGGCGCCGGCAGGCGCCTCGCCGAGGGCGGGCGCCGGGTACCAGGCGTCGAGGGTGGTGCCGTCGTCGGCGATCGTGGCAAGGCCGAAACCCCATGCGGTCGTCATGGCTCCAGCCTAACGGCCGATCGGAACCCATAAGGTTGCCCTGTGGATACCGTGATCGACCCTGCCCTGCTCGACCCGTCAGCCGCGGGGTCCGACCTCGTCGCGCTCACCCGGGTCCTCTGCGACATCCCGTCGGTGAGCGGTGCGGAGACGGCGCTCGCCGACGCGATCGAGGCTCTCCTGCTCGGCTGCCCGCACCTCGAGGTGCTGCGGGACGGCGACGCCCTCGTGGCACGGACCCACCTGGGCAGGGACCGGCGTGTGGTCGTGGCCGGGCACATCGACACCGTGCCCGTCGCGGACAATCTGCCCACCCGTCTGGTCGGCGCGGGGGACGACGCCGTGCTGTGGGGCCGTGGCACCGTCGACATGCTCGGCGGGGTGGCCGTGGCGCTGGCGCTGGCCGCCGAGCTCGGCGCACCGGGCAGCGAGCCGGCGCACGACCTCACGTGGATCTTCTACGACCACGAGGAGGTGGACTCCGCCCTGAACGGGCTCGGCCGGCTCGCGCGCAACCACCCGGACCTCCTGCGGGGTGACTTCGCCATCCTCGGCGAGCCGTCGAACGCGGGGATCGAGGGCGGTTGCAACGGCACGATGCGCGTCGAGCTGCGCACCCGCGGCGTCGCCGCCCACTCGGCGCGGGCCTGGACGGGCGAGAACGCCATCCACGCGGTCGCCCCGGCCCTGGCCGCTCTCGCCGGGTACGAGCCGCGCGAGGTCGAGGTCGACGGCCTGGTCTATCGCGAGGGCCTCAACGCCGTGCGGGTCGAGGGCGGCATCGCGGGCAACGTCATCCCCGACGCGTGCACCGTCGAGGTGAACTACCGGTTCGCGCCGTCGCGTTCCGTGGCGGAGGCCGAGGCGCACCTGCGCGAGGTCTTCGAGGGGTTCGACCTGGTCGTGACCGACGCGGCGGGCGGTGCCCGGCCGGGCCTCGACGACCCGCTGGCCGCCCAGTTCGTGAAGTCGGTGCTCGCCACCACGGGCGGTGCGCCGGCGCCGAAGTACGGGTGGACCGACGTCGCCCGGTTCTCCGAGCTGGGGGTGCCGGCGGTGAACTTCGGCCCGGGCGACCCGCTGCTCGCGCACAAGGACGACGAGCGCGTTCCGGTGGCGCAGCTCGCGCAGTGCCGTGACGCGCTGCGAGCCTGGCTGCTCGGCGGCTAGTTTGGTCGCATGAGCGACGACGGCATACCCCAGTCCGGCCGCGGATACCGCCGCGGCCCGGTGCTGCTCCGCGGGAACCAGATCCCGCAGACCACGACGGACCAGCGACTCCTTGCCCCCGACCAGGAGACCGACTGGCTGCACAGCGACCCCTGGCGGGTGATGCGCATCCAGAGCGAGTTCGTCGAGGGTTTCGGTGCGCTCGCGGAGCTCGGGCCGGCGGTGTCGGTGTTCGGCTCGGCGCGCACCAAACCGGGGCACGAGGACTACCTGGCGGGAGAGACCGTGGGCAGGCTCCTGGTGGAGGCGGGCTATTCCGTCATCACGGGTGGCGGGCCCGGCGTCATGGAGGCGGCGAACAAGGGTGCGGCCGAGGCGGGCGGCACCTCGGTGGGCCTCGGGATCGAGCTGCCCTTCGAGCAGGGCGTCAACGAGTACGTGAATCTCGGCATCAACTTCCGGTACTTCTTCGCGCGAAAGACGATGTTCCTGAAGTACGCACAGGGATTCATCGTGATGCCCGGGGGATTCGGCACCTTCGACGAGCTCTTCGAGGCCGTGACTCTCGTCCAGACGCACAAGGTGACCCAGTTCCCGCTCGTCCTGGTGGGCAAGGAGTACTGGGGCGGGCTCCTGGAGTGGATCCGGTCCACGGCGCTGACGCACGGCACGATCAGCGAGGCCGACCTCGACATCATGTACCTCACCGACGACCCCGCGGAGGCGGTGCACCACGTCGTCGAGCGGGTGCACCAGATCGAGGCGGAGCAGGCAGCCCTGCAGGCGGCGGTCGCCGCGAAGCGGGCCACCGAGGAAGCCGCGCTCGAAGGGCCAGGGCTGCCGAGCACCCTGGGTGGCGCGTAGGTGGACGGTCCTGATGCCACCGGCCTGACGGTTCCGCTGCCCTCGGCACCGTTGGTGCTGCGCGGGCGTGAGGTGGGCCGCGAGGGCCGCGCGGTGCGCCCCGTGGTGATGGCGGTCCTGAACCGCACCACCGACTCGTTCTACGCGCCCGCCCGGGTGCCGGACGACGCCGCGGCGCTGACCGCCGCGGCGCGAGCGTTCGAGGAGGGCGCCGAGATCCTCGACGTCGGTGGCGTCAGGGCAGGCAACGGGTCGCCGGTGGACGAGGCCGAGGAGATCCGCCGGGTCGTCCCGTTCGTGGCGGCCGTCCGCCACGCGGTGCCCGACCTGCTGGTCTCGGTCGACACCTGGCGTGCGGGCGTGGCCCGTGCGGCGATCGACGCGGGCGCCGACCTGATCAACGACACCTGGGCCGGGCACGACCCGGCGCTGGTGGAGGTGGCGGGCGCCGCCGGGGTGGGCGTCGTCTGCTCCCACACGGGCGGGGCGACCCCGCGGACGGACCCGTACCGCGTGGAGTACCCGGACCTGCTGGCCGACGTCGTGGCCACCCTGCGCGCCGCGGCCGAGCGGGCGGTGGAGTGCGGCGTGCCGCGCGCGTCCGTGCTCGTGGACCCGACGCACGACTTCGGCAAGAACACCTGGCACTCACTGCACCTCCTGCGCCGCACGGGCACGCTGGCGGACCTCGGATTTCCGCTGCTCATGGCGCTTTCCCGCAAAGATTTCGTGGGTGAGACGCTGGACCTCCCGCCGGAGGAACGCCTGGAGGGGACGCTGGGCGCGACGGCGGTCGCGGCGTGGCTCGGCGCCCGGGTCTTCCGCGCCCACGACGTGGCCGCGACACGACGCGTTCTCGACCTCGTGGCGGCCGTCCGCGACGAGGCGCCCCCCGCCGTCGCACTGCGCGGTCTCGCCTGATCCGAGCAAGGGCGACGAAAAGGCGCGTGGAAAGTAAGGGGCGCCAATTGAACTAGAATGTGTGTGTGCCCTCGGCGTTCGCCGAGAACATGAATGCTGCTACACACCGGACAACGGAATGGGAGAGCCACACATGGCTGCGATGAAGCCGCGAACGGGTGACGGACCGCTCGAGGTCACCAAGGAGGGGCGCGGCATCGTCATGCGTGTGCCGCTCGAGGGCGGCGGTCGGCTCGTCGTCGAGCTCAACGCGACCGAGGCAAGCGAGCTGGGCGACGCTCTCCAGACCGTCGTCGGCTGAGCCAGGGGCGCAGCGTGGGGCGCGGGCCGATGGACAGGGCACGCGCCTGAGGGTCACCGCAGGCTCAGCCGATACCCGTCGGCCGGGCCCTCCCGGCCGTCCGTCGCGCGAACCGGCCACCCGGCGGTCAGCGGCGGACGGCCAGCAGCAAGCCGTCTCCGCTCGGCAGCATGGCGGGCAGGACCCGCTCGTCGTTCCGCAGCGTCCGGCCTACCTCGCGGACCACGGTGGTGAGCTCGTCGCGCCGCGCCGGGTCCGCCACCCGGTCCCGCAGCAGGGCGCCGTCGACGGCGAGCACTCCCCCCGGCCGGAGGAGACGCAGGGCCTCGTTGACGTACTCGGGATAGCCGAGGGGATCGCTCGCCACCAGCACCAGGTCGTAGGCGCCGTCCGCCAGGCGGGGCAGCACGTCCACCGGCCGGCCGGGAATGATCCGCGTGCGCTGGGGTGCCACGCGGTCCTCGGCGAACGCCGTGCGCGCCGCCCGCTGGTGCTCGACCTCCCGGTCGATGGTGGTGAGCTGGCCGTCCAGCGGCATGCCGCGCAGCAGCCAGAGGGCCGCTACGCCCGCGCCGGTGCCGACCTCCACCACGGAGCGCGCGTTCGCGGCGGCGGCCAGCACCCGCAGCACCGCGCCGACACCGGGCAGGACCGCCGGGCAGCCCAGCTCGGAGGCCCGCTCGCGGGCACGCAGCAGCACCTCGTCCTCGGGGACGAAGGCCTCGCTGTAGACCCAGGCCGCGACCCTGCCGTGGCCCGACGGCTCCGCTGTGCTGATGGTTCCTCCGGAGGGAGCGGACAGATGTGTACATCACGTGCGGCGTCAGGGTACAGCCCGTGGGAACGACTGGGCTTCGATGCGCGTTGAGAGGACGATGACTTCTGTGAGCACTCGTGCAGCAGCAGACGCAAGCGTGCCGGTACCCCAGGGTCCCGGTGCGGCCGACCTGCCGTGGCAGCCGCCGACCTGGGAAGAGATCGTGCGCGAACACTCGGCGCGCGTCTATCGGCTTGCCTACCGGCTGACCGGTAACAAGCAGGATGCCGAGGACCTCACGCAGGAGACCTTCATCCGGGTGTTCCGCTCGTTGTCCAGCTACACCCCTGGCACGTTCGAGGGCTGGCTGCACCGCATCACCACCAACCTGTTCCTGGACGGCGCCCGCCGCAAGAAGCGCATCCGCATGGAGGCGATGGGGGACGACGACGGCCACGTCGCCGACACCGGGGACTTCGGCCGGCCGGAGCGCGGGTACGAGCACGCCAACCTGGACCAGGACGTGCAGCGGGCGCTCGACGCCCTGCGCCCCGAGTACCGCGCCGCCGTCGTGCTGTGCGACATCGAGGGCCTGAGCTACGAGGAGATCGCCGTGACCCTTGGCGTCAAGCTCGGAACCGTGCGTTCCCGCATCCACCGGGCCCGCGCCCAGCTCCGCGACGCATTGGAGCACCTGGCGCCCACGCGCGGGGGCGCGCGATGAGCCACCTCGGGGACCTGGTCAGCGCGCTGGCCGACGGCCAGCTCTCGCCCGCCGAGACCGAGCGGGCTCTCTCCCACGTCACGATGTGCCGCCTGTGCGCCCGTGAGCTGGACTCCGCCCGTGCGGCCCGGCGCGCCCTCTCGTCGGCCGCCGACGTGGAGCCCGACCCGGCGCTCACCGCGCGGCTGATGGCGCTCCAGGCGAGCATCCCGCCCACCTCCGACGACCCGCTGCGCCGCCCGTTCCTCGGGCCGGACCCGCTGTCCGTGCCGGTGTGGCAGACCTCGTCGTTCGACGGCGGCGACGGGTTCGACGGCCGGCTCGACCGCCCCGCGCGCCGGCGTCGCGCCGCGCGGTTCACCGCGCTCGGCGTCGGTGGTGCGGGCGTGCTGGGACTCGCACTCTTCACGCTCGGCGACGTCCCGGTGGTGTCACCCCAGCTCTCCGCCCAGACCAGCATGACCATGCTGGGGCGTACGGGCCCGGACACGACGGCCGCCGGCCAGGATGTGCTCGCCACGCTCGACGTCGCACCCGAGCAGGTCACGCCCGCTGCGCTCGACTGGGCCGCGGACAACGGCTGGGCCGCCCCGTCCGACCTGCCGGCCGGGTACACCGTCTCGGCGATGCGCCTGGTGGGCGAGCAGGGCCAGATCCTGGAGATCGACCTGGTGGGCCCGTCCGGCCACGCGGTGGTGCGCGAACGTCCCGGGCAGCTCGCCCAGAACGGTTCCGCGGCCCTCGGCGGTGTGCAGGTGCTCGCCACCGAGCCGGCCCACGTGGCGTGGCAGTCGGACGACATGGTGGTCGACGTCGTCGCGGACGCGCCGGAGGAGGTATTGAGCGACCTCGTGGCGTCGTTCGGTGAGCATGGCTACGATGCCGGGGTCCTGCCCCGCATCGCCCGCGGGTGGCACACCGTGACAGGAGCCATCGAAAGCCCATGACCGACGAGAACCCGTTCGCGCCGCCCACGCCGCGTGCAGCAGTGCCGTCCGCGAACGAGCCGAGGACGTCGGCCGCGGCCCCACGGCCCGAACCCCTGCCCGAGCCCGTGGCGGAGCAGCGCACCGAGCAGCTCCCGACGCCGGGGTACCTGACGACGCTGCGCGCCCCGTCCCCGGTGGGGTCGGCGGGGGCGCACACGCCGGAGCACCACGCGGGGCAGCACGCACCCGACGCGCACTCGACCGAGCAGCACGCCACGCGGCCGGCCACCCGGTCCCGGCGCGGCGGGTTCGGCGCGCGCGCCGTGTCCGCCGTCGTGCTGCTGGGGCTGGTCGCCGGTGCCGGCGGCGGCGTCGCCGCCTACGGGCTGCTGGACGCCCAGGACTCGGTGCGCCCGGCGGACGCCGCACTGCCGCGGCCGGCCGACGGCGCCGAGCAGGTACAGCGTCCCGAGGGCTCGGTGGCCGCCATCGCCGCCGCCGCGCTGCCGAGCGTGGTCTCGATCGAGGTGCGGGCCCGGCAGGGCGTCGCGACGGGGTCGGGCATGATCCTCAAGGCCGACGGCTACATCCTGACGAACAACCACGTGGTCGCCGAGGCGGAGGCGGGGGCGGACGTCACCGTGACCTTCTCCGACGGGCACGAGCAGCCCGCCGAGCTCGTGGGCGCCACACCCGACTACGACCTCGCGGTGATCCGGGTCAAGGAGGAGGGCCTGGAGCCGCTCGTCCTCGGCGACTCGGACGAGGTGGTCGTCGGCGACGCGGTGCTCGCCGTCGGCTCGCCGCTCGGCCTGGAGGCGACCGTCACCACCGGGATCGTCAGCGCACTGCACCGCCCGGTCAAGGCGGGGGAGGCGGCCGAGGCCGCGTTCATCGACGCCATCCAGACGGACGCCGCCATCAACCCCGGGAACTCGGGCGGGCCGCTCGTGAACTCCGCCGGCGAGGTGATCGGCATCAACTCGGCCATCGCCCAGGGGCCCGGCACCGCGGCGGCCACCGGCAACATCGGGCTCGGCTTCGCCATCCCGTCCAACCAGGCGCGGCACACCGCCGAGCAGCTCATCGAGACGGGGACCGCGACGTTCCCGGTCATCGGGGTGCTGCTCGACCCCAGCTACCAGGGCGAGGGCGTGCAGGTCTCCCAGGAGGCGCAGCAGGGCACGCCGGCCGTCACGCCGGACGGCCCCGCCGACCAGGCGGGCCTCGAACCGGGCGACGTGATCCTCTCGATCGACGGCCGTCCCGTCTCGGTGGCCGACGAGCTGATCGTCGCCATCCGCGCCAAGGCGCCCGGCGACCCCGTGACGCTCACGGTGCGGTCCGGCGGCGACGAGCGCGACGTCCGCGTGGTCCTCGAAGAACGCTCGAGCGGCCAGTGAGCCCGGTTCATCCGGCGTTCGCCGGGCGGTCCCGAGACACGAGTAGGCTCTGAGCGTGTTCGGCATCAATGGCTGGGAGCTCGTGATCATTCTGGTGGTCGCGATGCTCGTCATCGGCCCGGAACGGTTACCGGTCTACGCGGAGCAGCTCGGCTCCCTCGTACGGCGGGGCCGCGACCTCCTCCAGAACGCGAAGGCGCGCGTGGACGACGAGCTCGGGCCCGAGTTCAACGACGTGGACTGGTCCAAGCTGGACCCGCGCCAGTACGACCCGCGCAAGATCGTCCGGGACGCCCTGCTCGACGACAGCCCGCCCTCGTCGTCCTCGGGGCGGACCGGCGAACGGGCCGCGGAGCGCAACGGCACGCCGCCGGCACCGGCCGGGGCGTCCGCGGAACCAGGGAAGGCGCCGTACGACGACGAAGCGACCTGACGATTCGGTGAGCGCGCAGGGACCTGCCAGAATGTTCGCCATGTCGTCCGAAACCTCGACCGCGGTGGTCGCTGATACAGCCGCCCACCGCCCCACCCGGAAGCGCATCTTTTCCGGGATGCAGCCCACCGATGGCTCCCTCCACCTGGGCAACTACATCGGTGCGCTGTCGCAGTGGATCGCGCTGCAGGACTCCTACGACGCGCTCTACTGCGTCGTCGACCTGCACGCGCTCACGGTGAGCCCCGACCCGGCGGTGCTTCGCGAGCGCACCCGTCGTACCGCGGCGCAGTACCTGGCCGGCGGGATCGACCCCGAGCGGTCCATCCTGTTCGTGCAGTCCCACGTGGCGGCGCACGCGGAGCTGGCGTGGCTGCTGAGCTGCCAGACGGGGTTCGGCGAGGCCGGTCGCATGACGCAGTTCAAGGACAAGTCGGCGAAGCAGGGCAGCGAGGGCACGACCGTCGGCCTGTTCACGTACCCGGTGCTGATGGCGGCCGACATCATGCTGTACGACGCCGCCCTCGTCCCCGTCGGCGAGGACCAGCGCCAGCACCTGGAGCTCACCCGTGACCTCGCGGCGCGGCTGAACGGTCGCTTCGGGGAAGGCACGGCCGTGGTGCCGGACGCGCACATCGTCAAGGCCGTCGCGAAGATCCAGGACCTGCAGGACCCGAAGGCCAAGATGAGCAAGTCCAGCGCGGGCGGCAAGGGCGTCGTCTGGCTGCTGGAGGACCCGAAGAAGGCGGTCAAGGCCATCAAGTCGGCGGTGACCGACGCCGACGAGAGCTACGGCGTGCGCTTCGACCCGGTCGAGAAGCCGGGCATCTCGAACCTGCTGACGATCTTCTCGGCCGTGTCCGGCCGCGACGTCGACGAGATCGCCAAGGAGTACGACGGCCGCGGCTACGGCTACCTCAAGGTGGACCTGGCCGACGCCGTCGTCGCCTTCCTCGAGCCGTTCCAGGCCCGGGCCAACAGCTACCTCGCCGACCCGGCCGAGCTGGACCGCGTGCTCGCGGACGGGGCCGACCGCGCGCGTGCGATCGCGACCCCGGTGCTCGACCGGATGTACGAACGGTTCGGGCTGCTGCCCGCACGAGGCGTCCGGTGAATCTCCCCGAGCGGGGACCCGGCCAGGTCCGCATCGGGATCGCCATCGAGATCCCGGAGCCCTACGCCGCTGAGCTCAGCGCGGCGCGGGTGGCCGCCGACGACCCGCTCGCGGACTTCATCCCCCCGCACATCACGCTGCTGGGTCCGACCCTGCTCGACGCGGGGCAGCTCGCCGAGGCGCGGGAGCACCTGGCGGCCGTGGCCGCCTCCGCACCACCGTTCACCGTGCAGCTGCGCGGTACGGCCACGTTCCGGCCGGTCTCGCCGGTGGTGTTCGTGGCGCTGGCGCAGGGCATCTCGGAGTGCGAGCAGCTCGAGTCGAGCGTGCGCACCGGGGTGCTCGGCGGTGAGCTGCGATTCAACTACCACCCGCACGTCACCATCGCGCACGAGGTGCCCGACGTCGCCCTCGACAAGGCGTTCGACGCGATGTCGGACTACTCCGCGGAGTTCGACGTCGACCGCTTCTACCAGTACGAGCACGGCGACGACGGCATCTGGCGCCCCCAGGCGGCGTTCTACCTCGGACGATGAAGCAGTCCAGGTCCCTGCCGCGTGGCAGGGACCTGGACCGGTCCGGCAGCGCGCACCGGCAGGCCGGTGATGCGGGGCAGGGTCAGCCGAACGTCCCGGTCGTGACGTCGAGCAGGTGGCGGTCACCGTGCGCGTCGACCAGGTCGACCACACCGCCGCGCGCTGCGACCACCCGCAGCGCGCCGCTGCCCGGCAGGTCGAGCAGCTCCTGCTCCGCCGCCATCAGACCGGTGCCGGTCCGAGCGACCAGCACTCGCCCGATGCTGCCGTTCTCGCCCGAGCGGCCGGCCCAGACCATCAGCGTGCGGCCGTCCACGTGGCCGACCCACCGGTTGCTGCCGAGCAGGTCGGCGCCCCGGACCGGTGCCTCGGTGTCCTCGAGGATGCCGGCAGGCAGGACCGCCGAGCGCGTGCCGGCGGACGCCGTCGCCGACGTCTTCGCGGCGACCACGTCCTCCTGCCAGTAGATGCTGGTCGGCGCACCGGGGTCGGTCGCGGTGCGGCTGTCGCCGTCGACCTGCTCGTTCAGCTGCAGCCACGAGGCGGCCGGGGTGTTGTCGGTCCCTGTGCAGCCGCGCTGCTCGCAGGCGCCGCGCTGCGACATGACACCGGGGAACGTCAGCTTGGCGCCCCTGGCGTAGGCGTAGAGGGAGAGGTACTTCCACTGCTTGGCCTGCGAGCCGGACGTGGTGTAGATCTCGGGCAGCGGCCTGGCGGCCCCGCTGGTCGAGAGATACCAGATGGTGTCGGCGGTCAGCCCGGGGTTGCAGCTGCCTGCTGAGGGCACGGACGTCGTCGGGCATCCGTCCGCGCTCCCGAAGTTGACCAGCGGGCGCCGGCCCGAGACCCCGTTGTAGCCGTTCAGCCACGTGCGCGACTGGGCGTTCAGGCCGGACGTCGAGCCCCAGGCCTCGAAGTCGTTCGCGCCCCACGCGGTGGCCTGCGGGTAGCTCGCCAGGTCGGCCGCCGCGTTCTTCGCCGCCGTGGCCAGCGCGGCGCCCGCAGCCGCGGTCAGCGCGCTGCCAGGGGTGTTGTTTGTGCCGAGGCCGATGCGCAGGCGAGACGCGGTGTCGGCACCGGTGCAGGCGTCGTATCCCTTGCCCATCGCGACGACCATCTGCCGTGCGGCGCTGAACCTCCGGTCGGTGCCACCGAAGTAGGACAGCAGGTGCACGCCGCTGGAGCTGAGCGTCGTCTTGCCGAAGGCGAGGACCACGACGGTGGTCTGCGTGCCGGACCTGTTCGCGTCCCGCGTCCCCATCGTGCAGCCGGTGTCGTACGCCCAGCCGGTGTCCTGGACCGAGATGTAGTAGCTCGCGTGCGACGGCGGCGCCGTGAGGAACGGGCCGAACCGGTGCGAGGCGTTGTTGTTCTTCAGGGTGGCGTTCAGGTTCGCCTTGCCGCCCGCCGCGACCTGCTGGTAGGTGCCGCCGTACCCCGAGTTGTAGTAGACCCGTACCGCCTTGCCCGAGCGGTTCCAGACCGAGGCCGCGTCGTTCTTGATGCACGACCCCTGGCCGGCGCCTGGTCCCTTGAAGTCGTAGCACGACGGCTGTTCGGTGCCGTAGTCGCTCACCGACACGTCGAAGTCCGACACGGACCCGGCCTGGTCGCTGTTGTAGTAGTAGCAGAACTCCCCGCTGTCGCAGACGCCGTCGCGGGTCCCGGCGGCCTGCGCGGCCGTGCCCGGCGCGACGAGCCCGACGGCCACCATGACCACGGTGGCCGCGATCGCGGCGAGGCGCCTCATCCTTCGTGCCATGTTCTCTCCCGGTGCTGGGTACGGATCGTTCGGGACGTGCCGGGGACACGCCCGTGCGGGCGTGTCCCCGGTGATGAGAAGCCCGGCGTCGTGCGGCGCGGGCGTGGCGTCAGGTCAGTGGTTGACCTGGAACCAGGGCTGCGCCCAGCCCAGGTACGTGTACCCCCACTCGTTCTCGACCTCCGCGATCGTGGCGTTGGAGATCCGGTTGTAGCCGTCGATGTCGTTGGAGACGAACGTGCCGCCGCCCACCGAGATCATGACGTGGCCGTACTCGCCGCCCCGGAAGAACGCCAGCCCGCCGGCGGGGACGCTCCGGTCACCGGCGTTCCGGTGCGAGGAGGGAATCTGGCCCCAGTGCACGATGGCGCTCGTCGAACCGCTGTTGGCGTGGCCGTAGGCGTTCGCGACGAACCTGTCGCACAGGCCACCCCAGCCGGTGGCGCCGACCTTGCTCTTGGCCCAGGTCACCGCGCCGGCGCAGCTCCGCGGGTTGCCGAAGGAGTTCTTGCAGGTCTCCGTGCGCAGCGGGGCGACGTCGTGGGAGGCGTTGTTGTTCTTGATGGCGGCGGACAGGTTGCGCTTGGCGCCGGCGGCGACGGCGTCCCAGGCTCCGCCGAAGCTGGAGTTGTAGTGGACGCGGACCTTGACGCCGGTGCGGTTCCACACGGAGGCGACGTTGTTCTTGATGCACTGGTTGTAGCCGGCCCTGCCTGCGGTGCGGAAGACGTAGCAGGTGGCGGGGTCGGTGCCGTAGTTGGCGACGTCGGACTTGCCGTGGTCGGAGATGGACCCGGCGTTGTCGCTGTTGTAGTAGAAGCAGATCTCGCCTGCGTCGCAGACGCCGTCGCGGGTGGCTGCTTGTGCCGGTGCGGCGGTCAGGGTGCCTACCAGGAGGCTGCCCAGCATCGTCAGGACCACGACGAAAGCCGCGGCCATACGGTTCCTCACCTGTTCCATGTCGCTCCCTTGCTCGTTCCAGACGGATCACGGGGGTGCGGGCACGAGTGTGCGCTCCACTTCTTGTTTCGATCTATCTCCGACCTATGCCAGGGAACGGACCCGTGCGATCACGGCACGGGAGGGGTGAGCAGCGCGGCGTCGAGGTCGCTCAGGAGGGACCGGCACCGGTCCTCCTCGTCCCACAGGCCGGCCAGGTGGAAGAGCCTGGCGGCCTCGGTCAGCGCGAACCTGGCTCCCGCCGGGTCGGCCAGGTCGGTGAGCACCGGCCCGGTCCGCAGCAGGGTCATGGCGGTGCAGCGCTCGTCGCCGAGCTCGCGGAAGAGCGCGAGAGACCGCTCCAGGTAAGCGGCGGCCGGGCTCGACCGTCCGGACTCGTGCTCGAGCGCGCCGATGTCCCGCAGGGTGACCGCCTCCCTGTGCACGTCGCCGCACGCCCTGGCGAGCCGCAGCGCCTCGTCGTACCAGGGCCGCGCCTGCGCCGGCCTGCCCTGGGCCGCCAGCACCCGGCCGATCGAGCCGCGGAGCAGCGACTCCTTGGGAGCGTCGCCGGTCTCGACCACCACGGCGAGCGCCGTGCGCACGCTGTCCTCCGCCTGCGCGAGCCGTCCGCGGAGGCGGTGGATCGTCCCGAGGCTCGCCAGGGCCAGCGCGGCTCCCGTGGTCTGGCCGGCCGACTCGTGAGCGGCGATCGCGTCCTGGAAGTGTTCGGCGGCCGCTTCGAGGTCGCCCGTGTAGACGAGCACCTGGCCCAGCCCACGCAGCAGCTCCCCGCGGTCCGCTGCGTCCAGGCCGGGGCAGGCCAGCATGATCTCGTGGCCGGTGCGCCAGTCGTCGTAGAGTGCCTGCTCGTCGTAGAAGCAGGCGAGGGCGCTGACGAGGCGTCGGCCCGGTCCGGCCAGCTCCCAGTCCCGCGCGAGCCGCACGGCCGCCAGCAGCGCCTGGCGTTCCGCGGCGAGCCAGGCAGGCGCGTCCCCGTCGAGCCGCTGCGCGAGCAGTGGTACCGGCGCGGGGTCGCCGTGCGCGGGAGCGTCGAGCGGGTCGGTGTCGAGCGGGTCGGTGTCGAGCGGGTCGAACAGGCTCGGCGGGCGGCCGGTGCGCTGGTGCCGCACGAGCTGTTCCCAGGTGCGCACCACGCGCCGGACGGCCGCCCGGCACACCTCCGGCCCGCGGTCGAGTGCTCGTTGGCGCGCGTGCGCCCGCACGAGGTCGTGCATCCGGTAGCGCGCCTGGCCCACGCCGTCCTGCCGGGCCGGGTGCAGCAGGCCGGCGTCGACCAGGAGGTCCAGCAGGTGCTCGTGGTCGGGCCGGTCCAGGAGCGCGCCCAGCACCCAGCCGGGCACGTCGTGCGGGCCGAGGAGGCCGAAGAGGTCGAACGCGAGCGTCGTGCCGGGGTCCAGGGAGGTGAGCGAGAGGTCGAGGCTGGCGCGCAGGTCGAGATCGCCCAGCCGCATCTCCGCCAGGCGCCGTGACTCGTCGGAGAGCCGGAGGCGGAGCTGGCGCAGCGGCCAGGACGGCCGCCCGAGGAGCCGGCCGCCGATGATCCGGATCGACAGCGGGAGGTAGCCGCACAGCCGCACGATGGAGCGCGCCTCGGCCGGCTCAAGGTCGACCCGGTCCCGGCCGACGATCTGGGCGAGGAGCTGCCCGGCGTCGTCGGGCTGCAGCGTGTCGATGTGCAGGTGGCGGGCGCCGGGCAGGTCGGTGAGCGCGGACCGGCTCGTGACGATGACCGTCGACGCGCCGTTCGGCGGGAGCAGGGGGAGCACCTGGGCGGCGCCGGCCGCGTCGTCGAGCACCAGGAGGGTGCGCCGCTCGGCGAGCAGGGAGCGCAGCAGGGCCGAGCGTGCGCCGACCGAGCCGGGCAGCGGGTGCCCGAACCTCCCGAGCGAGTGCAGCATCGTCGCGAGGAGCTCGTCGGGCTCGCGGGGGCTCGGGGACGTTCCGGCGAGGTCGAGGTAGAACTGCGCGTCGGGGTACCGGTCGCGGATCGAGCGGGCCAGGTGCACGGCGAGCGTCGACTTGCCGGTGCCTGGTGCGCCGCTCACCACCACGACCAGGGGCGCCTCCGCGGAGCCGTGCTCGTCCACGAAGGACTCGAGGGTCGCCACCTCGTGGGTGCGTCCGGCGAAGTCCGCCACGCCCGGCGGGAGCTGGCGGACCGGCGCCGGCGCCGGTGTGGGCTCGGTGTCCGGCCGGCCGGGCGGAACGGGGGGATGCGCCACCGCACCTGCCGACGACGTCGCGGGCGGCAGCCTCCGGTCCAGGATCTGCTGGTACACGGCCTGGGTGGTTCGGCTCGGGTCGGTCCCCAGCTCGTCGGTCAGGGTCTGGCGCAGCCGGCCGTACTCCTGGAGTGCCTCGGCCTCGCGCCCGGAGCGGTAGAGGGCGACGAGCAGGTGGCGCCACAGGTCCTCCCGGAACGGGTTCCGGTCGACCTGCTCGTGCAGCTCGCCGATGACGTCGGCGTGCTCGCCGCACTCGATGCGCGCCTCCAGGCGGTGCTGCACCGCGGTCGCCCGCAGGTTCTCCAGGCGCAGGGCCAGCGCCGTCGCGGCGCTGCCCGGCGGCACGCCGTCGAACGGCGCCCCGCGCCACAGAGCCAGGGCCTCGCCCAGCGCTGCCGAGGCCTCGTGCGGCATGCCGGTCCGGAACAGCTCGAGCCCTGCCTCGATGCCGGACGCGAACCGGTCGGCGTCCACGCCGAGGTGCCCGACGGACAGCAGGTAGCCCTTGTCCGACCGCCGCAGCGCGGCGCCGTCGTCACCGTCGCAACCGTCGCGCAGGAGCTGCCGGAGCTTGTGCACGCTGCCGTAGACCTGGGTGGGTGCGGACTTCGGCGCCCGGCCGCCCCAGACGTCGTCGATGATCTCGTCGACGGTCGCCGGGCGCGGCGCTCGGGCGACGAGGCTGCCGAGCACGGCGCCTCCCCGGCCGGTCACCGGACGCCAGGTCCGGCCGTCGCTGATCTCCACAGGTCCCAGGATTCTGACGCGCATGGCAGAGCTCCATTCGTCCCCCACGAGGGCCGCCGACGTCGTCGCTGGCCTGACCAGCGTCGATAGATGCTAACGTGCGGGCGATTTGCCGCGCTCGGTGGCATTTGGCCCTGTCCGCATCCGTCACCGGGTGTTTACGCCGGGGTCGG
This sequence comes from Promicromonospora xylanilytica, assembly GCF_054782895.1. Lineage (NCBI taxonomy): Bacteria > Bacillati > Actinomycetota > Actinomycetes > Micrococcales > Promicromonosporaceae > Promicromonospora > Promicromonospora xylanilytica. Next base: position 51,280 of record NZ_BAAGRP010000020.1, on the reverse strand, counting down.
CGTCCGGCCGCGCGCGGTTCGTCCCCGACGACGGTGCTCACCCAGCGCCGAGCGCGTCCATGCCGCATAGGCTCTGGGCGATGAGACGGATGATCGAGCTCGGGCAAGCGGCCTGGGCCCGCTGGGAGGCGACGCGCGCCGGCCGCGCGCTGGCCCGGTACGACCTCGCGAACGGGTCCGTGCTCTGCGGCGGAATGGCGTACGCCGCGCTGTTCTCCCTCTTCGCCGCCCTCACGATCGGCTACACGCTGTTCGTGCGAGTTCTCGGCGGGAGTGCCGAACTGCGGGACGCCGTGCTCACCCAGGTGGACACCTGGATCCCTGGGCTCGTGGACACCGGAGACGGGGGCGTGCTATCGCCGGCCGACCTGGTGCTCTCGACCGGCCTGAGCTGGACGTCCGTCGTCGCCGTCGCGGTGCTGCTCTGGTCCGCCACGAACTTCATGGGGGCGCTGCGCACGTCGGTGCGCGCGATGTTCGGGGTGACCGAGAACGGCGCCAACCCGGTGACCGATCGCCTGCGGCAGCTCCTGGGCTTCGTGCTGCTCGGCGTCGGCGTGCTGGTCACCGCGGCCGCGAGCGTCGCGGTCTCGGTGGCGGTGCCCTGGACGCTGGAGAGCCTGGGCGTGGAGGGCGCGGCGGTCTCGTTCGGTGTGCGGGCAGGGGGCGCCGTGGTCACCCTCGCGCTCGATGCGGCGGTCGTCGCCGCCGTCGTGCGTTTTGTCGGCGGGATGCACGTGCCCCTGCGGGACCTGCTGACCGGATCCCTCGCCGTCGGCGTGGTGGCCGGGGTCCTGCGCTACCTCGGCACGGAGGTCGTCGCGACCGCCGCGGCCCGTAACGCCCTGCTCGCGTCCTTCGCGGTGGTGGTCACCATCCTGGTCCTGGTCAACCTCCTGGCCAGGGTGCTCCTGCTGGCCACGGCCTGGATGTCCGACCCGCCGAGGTAGTCGTCTGGCGAGGTAGTCACCCAGCGAGGTAGTCACCCAGCGCGAACTGGGTGACTACCTCGCCAGACGACTACCTCGGCAGGACCAGGTCAGAACGCGCGGGTGATCATCGCGCGCTTGACCTCCTGGATGGCCTTCGTGACCTCGATGCCCCGCGGGCAGGCCTCGGTGCAGTTGAAGGTCGTGCGGCACCGCCACACGCCCTCCTTGTCGTTGAGGATCTCCAGGCGCTGCGACCCGCCCTCGTCACGGCTGTCGAAGATGAAGCGGTGCGCGTTCACGATCGCGGCCGGGCCGAAGTACTGGCCGTCCGTCCAGAACACCGGGCACGACGAGGTGCACGCGGCGCACAGGATGCACTTGGTGGTGTCGTCGAACCGGGCGCGGTCCTCGGGGGACTGGTAGCGCTCCTTGGAGGGCTCGTTGCCGGACGTGATGAGGAACGGCATGATCTCGCGGTAGGAGGCGAAGAACGGCTCCATGTCCACGACGAGGTCCTTGATCACGGGCAGGCCCTTGATGGGCTCGACCGTGATCGGCTTGTCGGGGTTGACGTCCTTGAGCAGCGTCTTGCAGGCCAGGCGGTTGCGGCCGTTGATCCGCACCGCGTCCGAACCGCAGACCCCGTGCGCACAGGACCGGCGGAACGTGAGCGAACCGTCCATGTCCCACTTGATCTTGTGCAGCGCGTCGAGCACCCGGTCGGTGCCGTGGGCCTCGACCGTGAAGTCCTCCCAGGTGGCCTCCTCGGCCACCTCGGGGTTGAATCGCCGGACCCGCAGCGTGACCGTGAACGAGGGGATCTCGCCCGCGGGGGACGGTGCGGCGGCTTCGAGAGTGGCAGTCATCAGTACTTACGCTCCATCGGCTCGTACCGGGTCTGGATAACGGGCTTGGAGCCCAGGACGACCTTGTAGCCGTCGAACTCCTCGACGTGGTCGAAGTAGCCCTCGATGTGGCCCTCGGCCTGGTCCGAGGCCTCTGGCGGGCGACGGTAGGCCATCGTGTGCAGCATGTAGTGGGCGTCGTCGCGGTCCGGGTAGTCCTCCCGGTAGTGACCGCCGCGGGACTCCTTGCGGTTGATGGCCGCGACCACGGTGACCTCCGCGATGTCGAGCAGGAAGCCCAGCTCGATGGCCTCGAGGAGGTCCGTGTTGAAGAGCTTGCCCTTGTCCTGCACCGAGGCGTTGCGGTACCGCTTCTGCAGCGCGCGGATGTCCGCGAGGGCCTCGTTCAGCGACTCGCCCGTGCGGAACACCTGGGCGTTGAGGTCCATGGTGTCCTGGAGCGCCTTGCGGATGTCGGCCACACGCTCGCCGTCGGGGCGGTTGCGCATCTCGTCGAGCTGCGCGACCACGCGGACCGTCGGGTCCTCCGGCAGCTCGTGGAACTCCGCCGTCTTGGCATACTCGGCGGCCGCCCGGCCGGAGCGCTTGCCGAACACGTTGATGTCGAGCAGCGAGTTGGTGCCGAGCCGGTTGGACCCGTGCACGGACACGCAGGCGACCTCGCCGGCGGCGTAGAGGCCCTTGACCACGTTGACCCCGTCGCGGAGCACCTCGCCCTTGACGTTGGTCGGCACACCGCCCATGGCGTAGTGCGCCGTCGGGTACACGGGTACGGGCTCGGTGTACGGCTCGATGCCGAGGTAGGTGCGCGCGAACTCGGTGATGTCCGGGAGCTTGGCGTCGATGTGCGCGGGCTCCAGGTGCGTCAGGTCGAGCAGCACGTAGTCCTTGTTCGGACCGGCGCCGCGGCCCTCGCGCACCTCGTTCGCCATCGACCGGGCCACGATGTCACGTGGTGCGAGGTCCTTGATGGTGGGGGCGTAGCGCTCCATGAAGCGCTCACCCTCGGAGTTGCGCAGGATGCCGCCCTCGCCACGGGCCGCCTCCGACAGGAGGATGCCCAGGCCGGCGAGGCCCGTCGGGTGGAACTGGAAGAACTCCATGTCCTCCAGCGGCAGGCCGCGGCGGTACGCCAGGGCCATGCCGTCACCCGTGAGGGTGTGCGCGTTCGAGGTGGTCTTGAAGATCTTCCCGGCGCCGCCGGTGGCGAAGATGATCGACTTGGCCTGGAACACGTGGAGCTCGCCGGTGGCCAGGTCGTAGGCCACTACACCGGTCGCGTTGACCTCCTCGCCGGCCGCGATCTCCTCGGTCGTGAGGTCGTGGTCCGTGATGAGGTCCAGGACGTAGAACTCGTTGAAGAACTCCACCTCCTGCTTGACGCAGTTCTGGTACAGCGTCTGGAGGATCATGTGGCCGGTGCGGTCGGCGGCGTAGCACGCGCGGCGCACGGCGGACTGGCCGTGGTCGCGGGTGTGCCCACCGAAGCGGCGCTGGTCGATCTTGCCCTCGGGGGTGCGGTTGAACGGGAGGCCCATCCGCTCCAGGTCGAGGACCGACTCGATCGCCTCCTTGGCGAGGATCTCGGCCGCGTCCTGGTCGACGAGGTAGTCACCGCCCTTGACGGTGTCGAACGTGTGCCACTCCCAGTTGTCGTCCTCGACGTTCGCGAGGGCTGCCGCCATACCGCCCTGGGCGGCACCGGTGTGGGAGCGGGTGGGGTACAGCTTGGAGATCACCGCGGTGCGGGCCTCCTTCGACGACTCGAGGGCCGCGCGCATACCTGCGCCGCCCGCGCCGACGATGACGACGTCGTACTGATGGGTCTGCATCGGGCTCGATGCCTCCTGCTGAAGAGTTTCGGAGTGTGGGGCTGGGGACGTGCGTGGTGCTATGCCGTGCAGAAGGAGGCGATCAGCTCAGCGGGAGCGTCCGGGGGGCACGGGTCGAACGTGAAGATCACGAGGGTGCCGAGCACGACCACGACGACGAACGCCAGGTAGAGCAGGCCCTTGAGGATGCCGCGGGTCAGGTCCCGGGTGGCGTAGTCGTTGATGATGGTGCGCACGCCGTTGGTGCCGTGGATCATTGCCAGCCACAGCATGAGCAGGTCCCAGACCTGCCACATCGGGCTGGCCCACTTGCCGGCCACGAAGCCGAAGTCGATGGCGTGCACGCCGTCGCCGACCATCAGGTTCACGAACAGGTGACCGAAGATGAGGACGAGCAGCACCACGCCGGACGCCCGCATGAAGACCCAGGAGTACAGCTCGTAGTTGCCGCGCGTCGTCCTGCGGCGCTCGTACGGGGAGCGGGGGGAGGCGACCCTCGCCGCGGTTGCGTTCGCCATCAGTGACCCCCGGTGAAGACGTTGATGAGGTGCCGCGGCAGGAAGCCCGCCATCGTCACGACGAAGAGACCGATGACCACCCAGAGCATCGTCTTCTGGTACCTGGGGCCCTTGGCCCAGAAGTCCACCAGGAGGATGCGGATGCCGTTGAAGGCGTGGAAGACGATCGCGGCCACGAGGCCCGCCTCGCCCAGCCCCATGATCGGTGTCTGGTACGTGCCGATCGCTGCGTTGTACGCCTCGGGAGACACGCGCACCAGCGCTGTGTCGAGCACGTGCACGAGCAAGAAGAAGAAGATCAGCACGCCGGTCACGCGGTGCGCGACCCAGGACCACATGCCTTCACGGCCGCGGTATAACGTGCCTGCTGGTGCGGTGGGCACTTCGGGAGCCTCCTATGGCTGAAACGGCTGGGGGTGGCTGGTCCCCACTGTAATGACAACTGGTCGCCTCGATCGCCGCCCGGTAGCCCTTACGGGCATCAAGACACGGCATTTGTGACTGATCCCACAGGGGAGATGTCGTCGCTTCGGGCACCCGTCAGGTTGCTCGCGCGTTGCTGCCCGGAACCGCCCCTGGGATCAGCCAGGGTTCGCCCGGATTCTGGCAAGTTTTGGCTGCGGGGACGCGGTCGGGCTGACATATTGCGGGGCATGACTTCGGCCGCCGCCCCATCGTCCCCGATCGACGACTTCTTCGCAGTGGTACCGGCCGGTGGGTCCGGCACCCGGCTCTGGCCCCTCTCGCGGGGCGGGGAGCCCAAGTTCCTGCACGACCTCGTCGGCTCGGGCAGGTCCCTGCTGCAGGCGACCGAGCACCGGCTGCGTCCCCTGGCCGGGCCCGACGGCGTCATCCTGGTCACCGGGGAGCAGCACGTGGCGGCCTGCCGCGCGCAGCTGCCCGGCCTCTCCGACGACGCGGTGCTCGCCGAGCCCTCGCCTCGCGAGTCGATGGCGGCGATCGGCCTTGCGGCCGCCGTGCTGGAGAAGCGCCATGGCGACGTCGTCATCGGGTCGTTCGCCGCTGACCACGTGATCCATGGCACGCGCGCGTTCGACCTCGCGGTGCGCGAGGCGGTCGTGGCGGCGCGGGCCGGTTACGTGACGACGGTGGGCATCGCCGCCTCCCGGCCGTCGGTCGCGTTCGGCTACGTGCGTTCGGGCGAGCCGCTCGGGGTCGACGGCGCACCGCACACGCTGCACGTGCGGAGCTTCACGGAGAAGCCCGACGCGGCGACCGCGCGGACCTACCTCGCCTCGGGCGAGTACCGGTGGAACGCCGGGATGTTCGTCTCGCGCACCTCGGTGCTGCTGGGCCACCTCGCCGAGCAGCGCCCCCAGCTGCACGACTCGCTGCGGCTCGTCGCGGACGCGTGGGACACCCCGCGCCGTGCGGCCGTGCTCGCGGACGTGTGGCCGGGTCTGGAGAAGATCGCCATCGACCACGCGGTGGCCGAGCCGGTCGCCGCGGCGGGCGGCGTCGCCGTGGTGCCGGGCACGTTCGGCTGGGACGACGTCGGGGACTACAACTCGCTCGCCGTCCTCCTGCCGTCCGACGACGAGAGCGGCGCCAAGGTGCTCGGGGACCCGGCCGACGTGCTCCGCATCGACAGCGCCGGCTCGGTGGTGGTCCCGGCGTCGGGCCGCCTGGTGACGGTGCTGGGGCTGGACGACGTGGTCGTCGTGGACACGCCCGACGCGCTGCTGGTCACCACGCGTGCCCGGGCGCAGCAGGTGAAGGACGTCGTGGCAGCGGTGCGGGAGCGAGGCCGCGAGGACCTGCTCTGACACAGGGGTGTCGGATCCCGCGGCCGTCCGCATGGTGGGACGAATTACGGACCGCCGTGTCTCGCGGGCCGGACAGCGATACCGTGGGTCAGGTGAACCCGACCCAGCCGCCCGTCAATCTCGCCGATTTCGATCTGATCGTTTCGAACGACCAGATGCCGGTGGGTGACGTGCCCGGAGGGAACGCGACGGAGGTCGTCGCAGGCCTGGCCGCCCGGGTGGGCGAGCTGGCCGAGATCCTCGACCCCGAGCTCATCGCGTTCCGCCGCGACGTGCACGCCCACCCCGAGCTGTCCCGCAAGGAGACGCGCACCACGCGCGCCGTCGCCGAGCGGCTGCGTGCCGCCGGCCTCGAGCCGCGCCTGCTGCCGATCGGCTCGGGCCTCGTCTGCGACATCGGCCCCGACCACGGGCCGGACGGCGAGGGCCGGGTCGGCCTGCGCGCCGACCTCGACGCGCTCCCGCTCCAGGAGACCAGCGGGGTGGAGTTCGCGTCGACCGAACCGGGCGTCGCCCACGCCTGCGGGCACGACGTGCACACCACCGTGGTCCTCGGCGCGGGCCTCGTGCTCGCCCGGCTCGCGGAGGAGGGGCGGCTGCGACGCGGCGTCCGGCTCTTCTTCCAGCCGGCCGAAGAGGTGTTCCCCGGCGGCGCGGAGGACATCATCAACCGCACCTCCGAGCTCGACGGCGTCGACCGGATGGCGGCGCTGCACTGCGACCCGAAGTTCGACGTCGGGCACGTCGGCACCCGCATCGGGCCGATCACCTCGGCCAGCGACTCCGTGATGGTGACCGTCTCGTCGCCCGGCGGGCACACCTCGCGCCCGCACCTGACGGGCGACGTCGTGTTCGCGCTCGGCCAGGTCATCACGCAGACCCCTGGCGTGCTGGGCCGCCGGCTCGACCCGCGCTCCGGCGTGAACCTGACGTGGGGCGCGGTCCAGGCGGGCTCGACGCCCAACGCGATCCCGTCGACGGGTGTCATCAAGGGCACGCTGCGCTGCCTCGACGTCCGGGCGTGGGAGAAGGCGGGCGAGCTGGTCCGCGAGGCGGTCGAGCAGATCGTGGCCCCGTACCAGGTCAGCGTGTCGGTGACCGTGACGCACGGCGTGCCGCCGGTCGAGAACCAGACGGAGGCCACCTGCGACCTCGAGGACGCGGTCCGCGACGCCGTCGGCCCGGACGCGGTGCAGCTCACCGAGCAGTCGATGGGCGGGGAGGACTTCGCCTGGTACCTCCGCAAGGTGCCGGGCACGATGGCCCGCCTCGGCGTGCGCACGCCCGGCGGCCGCACCTATGACCTGCACCAGGGCGATCTCGTGGTGGACGAGCGCGCCATCGGCGTCGGTGTGCGGACCCTTGCCCAGTTTGCGGCGCGCTGACCGCTGGATGTTCCTGTCGATGACGCTTCGGTAACGACTTACTCCGGTTACCGTCTCGAAACGCGAAATCCAGGATGCGCTGGCTACCCTCGGTGCGGTATAGGGCCCAGATCTGTTTGGATTGGGCCCGTCTGGACCATCTGAAGGAGCACCAGTGAAGAAGGCTGTTCGGCTTACCGCGCTCGCGGGAGCAGCGGCGCTCGCGCTCGCGGCGTGCGGCGCCGCCCCTGAGGAGACCACTGGTGGTGGCGACGCCGCCGCCAGTGACTTCAAGCCCTGCATCGTCTCGGACCAGGGCGGGTTCGACGACAAGAGCTTCAACCAGCTCAGCTACGAGGGCGTCAACGCTGCCGCCGAGAAGCTGGGCACTACTCCGCACGAGGTCGAGTCGGCGTCGGAGAGCGACTACAAGGGCAACGTCGAGTCGCTCGTCGCCGAGGGCTGCAACGCCATCGTCACCGTCGGCTTCGCGCTCTCCGCGACGACCATCGAGTCGGCCACGGCCAACCCCGAGATCGACTACATCATCATCGACGACGCGGCCGACGCGGACTTCGACGGTGAGGCCGACGCCGAGAACATCAAGCCGATCCTGTACGACACGGCGCAGGGCGCGTTCCTCGCGGGCTACCTCGCCGCCGGCTACTCGGAGGCCGGCAAGGTCGGCACCTACGGTGGCCAGGAGTTCCCGACCGTCACCATCTTCATGGACGGCTTCAAGCAGGGCATCGACTACTACAACGAGACCAAGGGCGAGAAGGTCGAGCTCGTCGGCTGGGACGGCAAGAAGGGCTCGTTCACGGGCAGCTTCGCCGCCGACCCCGCGGCGAAGACGACCGCCCAGAACATCCTGGACCAGGGTGTCGACGTCCTCTTCCCCGTGGGCGGCCCGATCTACCAGGGCGCCATGGACGCGATCGCCGACTCCGGCAAGGACGTGGCGATCATCGGTGCCGACGCCGACTTCTTCGAGACCGACCCCACCACGCAGAACGTGGTGCTCACGTCGGTGCTGAAGCGGATGGACGTCTCCGCGGAGGAGGCGGTCGTCGCCTCCGGCAACGACGAGTTCGACCCGACGCCGTACATCGGCACCCTCGAGAACGGTGGGGTGGACCTCGCGCCGCTGCACAACTTCGAGGACAAGGTGGACCCGGCCCTGTGGGAGGAGACCCAGGCGCTCAAGGAGTCGATCATCGCGGGTGAGGTCGAGGTCGAGTCGTACCTCGCCGAGTGATCCGGATCGGTCGATGACCGAGACGTGACGCAAGATGGTCCCGGGGGCACGGGTCGAACCGTGTGCCCCGGGACCTGTCATGAGCAGGACCCCTTTCGGGAAGGATTCCTATGCGGCTCGAGCTGCGCGGTATCACCAAGCGCTTCGGCGCGCTCGTCGCGAACGACCACATCGACCTGGTGGTCCAGCCGGGCGAGATCCACTCGCTGCTCGGCGAGAACGGGGCGGGCAAGTCCACCCTGATGAACGTGCTCTACGGCCTGTACCAGGCGGACGAGGGCGAGATCCTGCTGGACGACGAGGTGCAGCACTTCTCCGGCCCCGGCGACGCCATGGGCGCGGGCATCGGCATGGTGCACCAGCACTTCATGCTCGTACCCGTCTTCACCGTGGCGGAGAACGTCATGCTCGGCCACGAGCAGACCCGCGGCGGCGGACGGCTCGACCTCGAGGCGGCCCGCGCACAGGTGCGCGAGATCTCCGCGCGGTTCGGGTTCCACGTGGATCCCGACGCCGTGGTCGAGGACCTGCCCGTCGGCGTGCAGCAGCGGGTCGAGATCATCAAGGCGCTCTCCCGGAACGCCGACGTGCTGGTCTTCGACGAGCCGACGGCGGTGCTCACACCGCAGGAGACCGACGAGCTGATGGCGATCATGCGCCAGCTGCGCGACGAGGGCTCGGCGATCGTCTTCATCACCCACAAGCTCCGTGAGGTGCGCGCGGTCGCGGACCGCATCACGGTGATCCGCCACGGCAAGGTCGTGGGCGAGGCCCTGCCGACGGCGTCGGACAGCGAGCTCGCCTCGCTCATGGTGGGCCGCTCCGTGGAGCTCACGGTGCGGAAGGACGCGCCCACGCTGCACGACAACGGGCTCAAGGTCACCGACCTGGTCATCACCGAGGCGACCGGAGCCGTCACCGTCGACGGCGTGAGCTTCGAGGTGCGCGGTGGCGAGGTCCTCGTCGTCGCGGGCGTGCAGGGCAACGGCCAGACGGAGCTGACGGAGGCTCTGCTCGGCCTGCAGGACGAGGTGTCGGGCAGCATCACGCTCGACGGCAAGGAGCTCATCGGGCGCTCGGTCCGCGGGATCCTCGACGAAGGCGTCGGGTTCGTCCCCGAGGACCGCACCTACGACGGCCTCGTGGCCGAGTTCACCATCGCGGAGAACCTGATGCTGGACCGCTCCGACGGTCCGCCGTTCGTGCGGCGCGGTGCGCTGCAGCGCACCTTCCGCGACCGGTTCGCGCGCGAGAAGATCGCGGAGTTCGACGTCCGCACGCAGGGCATCACCACACCCGTGGGGCGCCTGTCGGGCGGTAACCAGCAGAAGGTGGTGCTCGCGCGCGAGCTGTCGCGCGACCTGCGCCTGTTCGTCGCGGCGCAGCCGACGCGCGGTGTGGACGTGGGCTCCATCGAGTTCATCCACAAGCGCGTCGTCGCCACGCGCGACGCCGGGGTGCCCGTGGTCGTGGTCTCCACCGAGCTCGACGAGGCGGTGGCCCTGGCGGACCGCATCATGGTGATGTATCGCGGCAAGGTGGTGGGCATCGTGCCCGCAGACACCCCGCGCGACGTGCTGGGCCTGATGATGGCGGGGATCTCCCCCCAGGACGCGAAGGGAGAGGTCGCGTGAACGCGCCAGAGAGCTCGAACGCGCCAGAAGGCTCGGAGACGGGCCCCGAGCACGAGGCCGACCTCGATCCAGGCACCGTGGAGGAGCTGGAGCAGGAGCGGGCCCGCGAGGCCACCGGGCCGGTGGGCGACGCGGCTCCCGACACGGCGAGCCGCCTCGCCAAGGCGCTGCACCAGACGATGAGCAGCCCCTGGACCGTGTCCGTGGGCGCCGTCGTGCTCGCCATCGTGGCGGGCTCGATCATGATCGCCTTCACGGACGAGGAGGTGAAGGCAGCCTCCGCGTACTTCTTCGCACGGCCCGCCGACACCTTCGTCGCCCTCGGCCAGGCGATCGGCGGCGCGTACGCCGCGCTGTTCCGCGGCTCCGTGGTCAACCTCCAGGCCCCCGACTTCGTGACGGCGATCCGGCCGCTCACCGAGACGCTCAACTACGCGACGCCGCTCATCGCGGCGGGGCTCGGTGTGGCGCTCGCCTTCCGGGCCGGCCTGTTCAACATCGGTGGCCAGGGGCAGATGCTCGTCGCGGCCGCCGCTGCGGGCTGGGTGGGCTTCGGCGTGACCGGCGTGCCGTTCCCGCTGCACCTGCTGATGGCGCTCGTGGCCGGCATGGCGGCGGGTGCGCTGTGGGCCGGCCTGGCCGGCTTCCTCAAGGCACGCACCGGTGCGCACGAGGTGATCGTCACGATCATGCTCAACTACGTGGCGTTCTACCTCATCTCCTACCTCCTGGCGACGCCGGGCCTGCTGCAGGCGCCGGGCTCGTCCAACCCGAAGACGCCGCCGACCGCGGCCTCCGCGCAGCTCCCGCCGCTCGTGGGCGAGCGGTTCAACCTCCATTGGGGGTTCGTGCTGGCGCTGCTCGCCGTCGTGTTCACGTGGTGGCTGCTGAGCCGGTCGTCGGCGGGCTTCGCGTTCCGCGCCGTCGGTGAGAACCCCCGCGCCGCCCGGGTGGCCGGTATCGACACGGGCCGCGCCACGGTGAACTCGATGCTGGTGGCCGGTGGGCTCGTCGGCCTGGCGGGCGCCTCGCAGGTGCTGGGCGGCGTCACCACGGGCTTCAGCTCCGACATCGACGCGGGCATCGGGTTCGACGCCATCACCGTCGCGCTCCTCGGCGGGTCCAACCCGTGGGGCGTGCTCGCGGCGGGCATCCTGTTCGGCGCGTTCAAGGCGGGCGGGTCCACCATGCAGGCCTCGCAGGGCATCCCGAGCGACATCGTGCTCGTGGTCCAGTCCCTCATCGTGCTGTTCATCGCCGCGCCGCCGCTGATCCGGGCGATCTTCCGGCTGCCGGACCCCAACCGGCGCCGGAGACCGAAGAGGACGAAGGCGAACCGGAACCGGAAGGAGGCGGCAGCGTGAGCGCCGACCACACAACGACCCAGCTCGACGCGCCGCTGTCGGAGACGACGCGCACGGTCACGCTGGTGTCGTGGAAGTCAGCGGGCGTGCTGCTCGCGGTGACCGTGCTGTACGCGCTGCTCCTCGTCGCCGTGCCGCACTCGGGTGACACCCGGTTCCTGCTGTCGCAGCGTGGTGACTTCTTCCAGATCCCCGTCGTCGTGCTGCCCGCCGCTCCGCTCGCGTGGGTCTGCGGCGCGATCATGCTCGCGGCGACGGCGTTCGCCGTGGTGCTCACCGCACGCGGGTCCAGGACTCCGCTGTGGGTCGTCGCGGTGTACTCGTTCGCCGGCCTCACCGGCTTCCTGGCCTGGGCCGGGGCCGGCAGCCCGCGCGACCTGTCGGTGGTGGGCCTGCTGGGCGGCGCCGTGCTGTGGTCGGTGCCGTTCGTGTACGGCGCGCTGGGCGGCGTGATCGGTGAGCGCGCGGGCGTGGTGAACATCGCCATCGAGGCGCAGCTGCTCGGCGCCGCGTTCACCGCGGGCATCGTCTCGTCGGTCACCAACAGCGCGTTGATCGGCCTGGCCGCCGCGGTGCTCGCCGGCGCGCTCGTCTCGCTCGTGCTCGGCCTGTTCGCCATCACGTACCACGTGAACCAGGTGATCGTGGGTGTCGTGCTCAACGTGCTGGTCGTCGGGCTGACCAGCTTCCTCTACTCGCAGGTGCTGCAGGCCGACGCCGCGACGCTCAACTCGACCACGCGGTTCGCGTCGCTCCCGATCCCCGTGCTGTCCGACATCCCGGTGATCGGCGCGATCCTGTTCGACCAGCCGCTGCTGATCTACCTGATGTTCCTCGCCGTGCCCGCCGTCTGGTACGCGCTGAACCGGACCCGCTGGGGCCTGCGCCTGCGCGCGGTGGGGGAGCACCCGAAGGCCGCGGACACCGTGGGCATCGACGTGGTGCGCACCCGGTACAACGCGGTGCTCGTCGCCGGCGCGGTGGCCGGGCTGGGCGGTGCGTTCTACACGACGGTCTACCTGAGCCAGTTCGGCGAGAACATGACCGGGGGAGCGGGCTACATCGCCCTGGCCGCCGTCATCTTCGGGAAGTGGGACCCGGTACGGGCCGCGTTCGCCGGGCTGCTGTTCGGGTTCGCCTCGAACCTGCAGAACGTGCTGTCGGTGGTGGGCTCGCCCGTGCCGAGCCAGTTCATGCTCATGGTGCCGTACGTCGTCACCCTGCTCGCCGTGGCGGGCCTGGTCGGGCGGTCCCGCCCGCCGGCCGCCTCCGGCGAGCCGTACATCAAGGGATGAGCACGATGGACTCAGATCCTGTGGGAACAGCGGACGCCGTGGACTGGGACGCCCTGCGTGCGGCGGCCCGCGAGGCGGTCGGCAAGGCGTACGCGCCGTACTCCGACTTCAAGGTCGGTGCCGCGGCGTTCGCCGACGACGGGCGCCTCCTCACCGGGGCCAACATCGAGAACGCCGCGTACGGGGTGACGCTCTGCGCGGAGTGCTCCCTGGTCAGCGCCCTGGTGATGTCCGGAGGGGGCCGGCTGGCCGCCTTCGCGTGCGTGAACGCGCTCGGCGAGACGATCATGCCGTGCGGCCGCTGCCGCCAGCTCCTCTGGGAGCACGGCGGACCGGAGCTGCTGGTCGACACCCCGCTGGGCGTCCAGCCGATGACAGAGGTGCTGCCCCAGGCCTTCGGGCCGGGCGACCTGGACCACGTGCGGAAGGCAACCCGATGACCGAGCAGTTCGACGCCGTCGACATCATCCGCGCCAAGCGCGACCAGGAGCCCCTGGACGACGCGCAGATCGACTGGCTCATCGACGCGTACACCCGTGGCGCGGTGGCCGACGAGCAGATGTCCGCGATGACCATGGCGATCCTCCTGAACGGCATGTCCCGCGCGGAGATCTCCCGGTGGACCCACGCGATGATCCAGTCGGGTGAGCGCATGTCGTTCGCCGGCCTCTCCCGGCCGACGGCGGACAAGCACTCCACCGGCGGTGTCGGCGACAAGATCACGCTGCCCCTCGCCCCGCTCGTCGCCGCGTTCGACGTGGCGGTGCCGCAGCTCTCCGGCCGCGGCCTGGGCCACACGGGGGGCACGCTCGACAAGCTGGAGTCCATCCCGGGCTGGCGGGCGTCGCTCACCAACGACGAGCTGATGGCACAGCTGGACTCCGTCGGCGCCGTCATCTGCGCCGCCGGTGCGGGCCTGGCCCCGGCCGACCGCAAGCTGTACGCGCTGCGCGACGTCACGGGCACCGTCGAGGCGATCCCGCTGATCGCGAGCTCGATCATGTCCAAGAAGATCGCCGAGGGTACCGGCGCCCTGGTGCTCGACGTGAAGGTCGGCTCCGGCGCCTTCATGAAGACCCTGGACAGCGCGCGCGAGCTCGCCCGCACCATGGTCGACCTCGGGACCGACGCCGGCGTGCGCACCGTCGCCCTGGTCACCGACATGTCGGTGCCGCTCGGACGGACCGCAGGCAACGCCCTGGAGGTCCGGGAGTCCCTGGAGGTGCTCGCCGGCGGAGGGCCGTCCGACGTCGTCGACCTCACGGTCGCGCTCGCCGTGGAGATGCTCGCCGCGGCCGACCGCCCCGTCGCGGAGGCGGACGTCCGCGCCGCCCTGGCCGACGGCCGGGCCATGGACAGGTGGCGGGCCATGATCGCGGCGCAGGGCGGCGACGTCGACGCTCCGCTGCCGGTCGCGAAGGAGACCGAGACCGTCGTCGCACCGGAGTCCGGTGTGCTGACCTCGCTGGACGCCTACGCCGTGGGCGTCGCCGTACGGCGCCTCGGTGCCGGCCGCGCGCGCAAGGAGGACTCGGTGCAGGCCGCGGCGGGCATCGAGATCCACGTGAAGCCGGGGGAGCCGGTCGCCGCCGGCCAGCCCGTGCTCACGATGCACACCGACACCCCGGAGCGGTTCGCCCGGGCGCGCGAGGCGCTCGAGGGCGGCTGGACCGTGGAGCCGGAGGGCGTGGGCGGCGGGGTGCTCGGTGGTGCTCTGGCGGGCGCCGCCAGCGCGCTGTCGACCGTCGACGTGGGTGCGGGTGCCCTGGTGGGGGCGGCGCTGGCGGCGGACCAGTCGGTGGTGCTCGACCGGATCGTCTGACGGACCACCCGGTTCGCCCAGCGTGGCGAACCGGCGAGTTGCCACGACCCGGCTTAGCCTGTCGACGTGCCGTCGACATTGCGCCTTTCGTCCCTGCTTGGCGGTATGCGTGCGTTCGGCGGGCCGGTGCCACCACCGCCTCCGCCGGGCCGCTTCGAGCGGCCCGCCGTGCCTGAGGACGTCGAACGGCAGCTCGAGTCGGCGACGTCCCGGGCCCGGCGTTCGGTGCTCGACCCCCTGGCCCGCGAGCGCGGCACCGGCACCGTCGGCTTCCCGCGGCGGCTGAACCTGCCGGCACTGGACGGGACCACGGCTGCCGCCGTGCAGGTCGACGAGACCACCTGCGGGTCGGCCGTCCTGGCCATGCTCGGGCTGGCCGGCGACCCGCGGGCGGCCCTGCGGCTCGCGAGCGAGGACCCGGCGGGCCGGTTCGTGAGGCTGCAGCACGCCGTCCAGGCGGCGACCAACCGGCGCGGGCTGGTGGTCGTGGGCTGGCCCCGCACGTACGGCACGCCACCGTGGGGTGCAGCCCGTCTCGCCAGCTACGGCGGCGTGCGCTACACCCACCGGGTGGCCGGCTCCCGGGCGCTGCTGGAGGCCGCCGTCGCGAGCGCACGCGCCGGTGTCCCCGTTCCCCTGTACACGGGCGGTGACGTCACCGGAGGCTGGGACTCGGCGGTGCCGCGCCACGTCGTGCTGCTCACCCTGGCCGACGGTGAGGGCGCGGAGGGCAACGCCGTCCTGTACGAGCCGTCGGGCGCGGGGCTGCACACCGTGCCCGTCGCCGCCCTGCTCGACCCGCCTCCTGCGCCGGCGGCCGGGTCCGAGACGTCGCAGTCCACCGCCGAGCGCACCGCCGCGCGGGTGCGGAAGGCACTGACCGCCGCGCTCGGCGGCTGGCCGCACGTCGCCTGGGTGCTGCTCCCCGAGCGCGCCGGCCGGTGGCAGGGCGGCGACGCCCGGGTGACGATGGAAGCCACCTGACGAGGAGGCACCTGATGAGCACGCTCCCCGGTCCCGACTCCTGGCGTGACGCCGGCCTGGACCCTCCCCAGGAGGCGGAGGTCGACACCACGCACGAGCCCGACGAGTACGTCCCGGACGCCCCGCGCCCCGACAACGACGGCGCCGCCGAGGAGGCGGACGTCGTGGAGCAGGCCCTCGACGTCCCGGCGGACGAGGGCGACGAGGCGAGCGCCGACGAGGACTGAGCCAGACGGTAGGTTGTCAGCATGACCACGCACGACCCCGGGGCACGCCCCGGTGAGGCGCTGATCCGCGCCCTGCCCAAGGTGGTGCTCCACGACCACCTCGACGGTGGCCTGCGGCCACAGACCGTCCTCGAGCTCGCGGACGCCGCAGGGCACCCGCTGCCCGCCACCGACGCCGAGTCGCTCGCGAGCTGGTTCCGCGACGCCTCCGACTCCGGCTCGCTGGTCCGGTACCTGGAGACGTTCGAGCACACGGTCGCCGTCATGCAGACGGCCGACAACCTGGCCCGCGTCGCACGCGAGGCCGTGCTGGATCTCGCGGCCGACGGCGTCGTGTACGCCGAGCAGCGCTGGGCGCCGGAGCAGCACGTGGCCGGCGGCCTGTCCCTCGCCGAGACCGTCGAGGCCGTGCAGGCGGGGATCGACGACGGCATCGCGGCGGCCGCCGCCGAGGGGCACATCATCCGCGTGGGCCAGCTCGTCACCGCCATGCGGCACCAGGACCGCTGGCAGGAGATCGCGGAGCTCGCCGTCACCTACCGGGACCTCGGCGTGGTCGGGTTCGACATCGCGGGACCCGAGGCGGGTTTCCCGCCGTCGCGCCACCTCAGCATCTGGCGCTTCCTCGCGGAGCACGACGTGCCCGTGACGATCCACGCCGGCGAGGCGGACGGCCTCGACTCCATCGGGCAGGCGGTGCACCTCGGGCACGCCGACCGCCTCGGCCACGGGGCGCGGATCATCGACGACATCGCCTTCGTGCCGAACGGCGACCCCGCGGTGCGGGGCCTGTCGGCCGACGGCCGCGGCGGTGCCGCCGATCTCGGCCGCCTCGCGCACTGGGTTCGCGACCACCAGATCCCCCTCGAGCTGTGCCCGGTGTCGAACCTGCAGACGGGCGCGGCGGAGTCGATCGCGAAGCACCCGATCACCCGGCTCAAGGAGCTGGACTTCGCGGTCACGCTCAACACCGACAACCGCCTGATGTCTCGCACGTCGATGACGCACGAGATGAAGCTGCTCGTCGACGAGGCGGGCTGGACGCTCGACGACCTCGTCGACGTGACCGTCACCGCCGCCTGGAGCGCATTCATGCACCACGACGAGCGACGTGACCTCGTGGAGCAGGTCCTCCTGCCCAGATTCCAGAAAGTCGAAGGTGCCCTCGTATGACCGCTCAGCCCGAAACCCCCCGCTCCCCGGCCGTACCGCAGGACAAGGCGACGCTGGCCGCGTTCGTCGACCACACGCTGCTCAAGCCGGAGGCCACGGCCAGCGACGTCACCACGCTCGTCGAGGAGGGCGCGGAGCTCGGCGTGTTCTCGGTGTGCGTCTCACCGTCCTTCGTGTCCCTCGCGGTCGAGGTAGCGGCCGGACGCCTCGCCGTGGCGACGGTGTGCGGGTTCCCGTCGGGCAAGCACATGGGCGACGTGAAGGCCTTCGAGGCGGCCCGGGCCGTGGCCGACGAGGCGGACGAGATCGACATGGTGATCGACGTCGGGACCGCGCGGTCCGGCCGGTTCGACGCCGTGCAGGCCGACATCGCCGCAGTACGCGCGGCCGTGCCGCACGACCGGATCCTCAAGGTGATCATCGAGTCGGCGGCGCTCACGGACGAGCAGATCGTCGGCACCTGCAAGGCCGCAGAGACCGCCGGCGCCGACTTCGTCAAGACGTCGACGGGCTTCCACCCCGCGGGCGGCGCCTCGGCCCACGCCGTGTCGCTGATGGCGCGCACCGTCGGCGCGGCGGGCGGCGGCAAGCTCGGGGTGAAGGCCTCGGGCGGCATCCGTGACCTGAACGCGGCGCTCGCGATGATCGGCGCCGGCGCGACACGCCTCGGCCTGTCGGGCACCGCCTCGGTCCTGGCCGGCTTCGACGCGGGGGCCGGCGCGGACGCCCCGGCATCGGACGGGTACTGACCGATCTCGGTGGGCTGTGACCGCTCGGGCCGCTCACCTCAGGGCGCGCTGAGCACCAGGTCGTCCTGCTCCACCGCGGCCCGCCACTCGGCCTTCTCCGCGCGCCAGTGCTCGTCGTCGCGGCCTCGGCGCCAGTAGCCCGACGCCGACAGCAGCTCGCGCGGCACCCCCAGCGTGGAACGCGCCCAGCGGCGCAGGTCGCGGACACAGCCCGCCTCGCCGTGCAGGAACGCGTGCGGCACGCCGTCGGGAAGCTCTGCGGCCTGCACCACGTCGGCGACGTGGGCCCCCGTGGACCGGTGCACCCAGGTGAGGCGCACGTCGGCGGAGCTCGCGATCTCCTGCTCCTCCGTGGCGTCGGCGACCTCGATGAAGACGTGGGCCACCGCGTCGCCGGGCAGCGCCTCGCACGCCGCTGCGATGGCGGGCAGGGCGGACTCGTCGCCGGCCATGAGGTGCCACGGCGCGTCGGGCGCCGGTGCGTAGTCGCCGCCGGGGCCGAGGAACGAGACCTCGTCGCCCGGCCGGACGCGCTGCGCCCACGGGCCGCCGTAGCCGACGTCGCCGTGCGTGACGATGTCGATGTCCCAGCTCGATGCCGCGACGCTGCGGATCGTGTAGGTGCGCAGCACGGGCCGGCCCTCCGGCTCCGGGGCCTCGGCCATGACGAGCTTGATGTAGCGGTCGGTCATCGGGGTGGGGTCGACGGCGGCCAGCGCCTCGCCGCCGATCGTCACCCGGATCATGTGCGGCGTCAGATACCGGACAGCTGTCACGGTCGCCGTGGTGCGGACCCCCTTGGTGCGGGGCTTCCCGTTCGGTGCGTTCGTGGTCTGCGTCATTGTGAGGTAAGCCTAACCTCCTTGGTCAGGTGGCCGATGTGGCGTGCGTCACTGGCTGAAACCTTCCGCGACCGGCACCGGAGGTGACGGCGGGGTACGTCGGCCCGCCTAGCATTGGGTACGTCATCGACCACTTTCTGTCAGGAGTCCCGTCGTGAAGATCGCTGTTGCCGGCACGGGTTATGTCGGTCTGTCCAACGCGGTCCTGCTGGCGCAGAACCACGAGGTCTGGGCGCTGGACGTCGACCCGGCCAAGGTGTCACAGGTGAACGACGGGATCTCGCCCGTCGCGGACGCCGAGCTCGAGGAGTACCTCGCGGGCAAGGAGCTGAACCTGACCGCCACGCTCGACAAGGACGAGGCGTACGCGGGGGCCGCCATGGTCATCGTGGCGACGCCCACGAACTACGACGAGCGGACCAACTTCTTCGACACGTCGACGGTGGAGTCGGTGATCGACGACGTCCTGGCGCGGGAGCCCGAGGCGACCGTGGTGATCAAGTCGACGGTGCCCGTGGGCTTCACCGAGCGAGTGCGCGAGGAGCACGACGGCGCCGCGGTCTTCTTCTCCCCGGAGTTCCTGCGCGAGGGCCGGGCGCTGTACGACAACCTGCACCCGTCGCGCATCGTGGTCGGCGACCGGTCCGAGCGGGGCAAGCAGTTCGCCGACCTGCTGCTGGAGGGCGCTCTGACCAAGGACGCCCCGGTGCTGCTGACCGACCCCACCGAGGCCGAGGCGATCAAGCTCTTCGCCAACACCTACCTGGCGCTGCGCGTCGCGTACTTCAACGAGCTCGACACGTACGCGGTGACCCGCGGCCTCAACACGGCGCAGATCATCGAGGGTGTGGGCCTGGACCCGCGGATCGGGTCGCACTACAACAACCCGTCCTTCGGCTACGGCGGCTACTGCCTGCCCAAGGACACCCGGCAGCTCCTCGCCAACTACGCGGACGTGCCGCAGAACCTGATCAACGCGGTGGTCGACGCGAACACCACCCGCAAGGACTTCGTGGCGGCCGACATCCTGCGCCGCAACCCGACGACCGTCGGCGTGTACCGGCTGGTGATGAAGGCAGGGTCCGACAACTTCCGGGACTCCAGCATCCAGGGCATCATGAAGCGCATCAAGGCCAAGGGCATCGAGGTGATCGTGTACGAGCCCAGCCTTGAGGAGGACCAGTTCTTCAACTCCGAGGTGGTCAGGGACCTCGACGAGCTCAAGTCCCGGGCCGACGTCATCGTCGCGAACCGTCGCACGGAGGCGCTCGACGACGTCGCCGACAAGGTCTACACGCGCGACATCTACGGTCGCGACTGACCCGACGTCCGACCGCGAGGAGAGAGCAATGCAGGTTCTGGTCACCGGCGGCGCGGGTTTCATCGGCGCGAACTTCGTCCAGCAGACGGTGCGGGAGCGCCCCGACGCGCGGGTGACCGTGCTCGACGCGCTCACCTACGCGGGCGACCGCTCCTCGCTCGCCGGCGTCGCCGACCGCGTGGACCTGGTGGAGGGCTCGATCACCGACGGGCCGCTCGTGGACCGGCTCGTGGGGGAGTCGGACCTGGTGGTCCACTTCGCTGCGGAGTCGCACAACGACAACTCGCTGGACGACCCGTCGCCGTTCGTGCAGACCAACCTGGTGGGCACGTTCACGCTGCTGGAGGCGGTGCGCAAGCACGGGGTGCGGTTCCACCACATCTCGACGGACGAGGTCTACGGCGACCTGCCGCTGGACACCCCCGAGCGGTTCACCTCCGAGACCCCCTACAACCCGTCGTCGCCGTACTCGTCGACCAAGGCGGGCTCCGACCTGCTGGTCCGGGCCTGGGTGCGGTCCTTCGGGGTGCAGGCGACGATCTCGAACTGCTCCAACAACTACGGCCCGTACCAGCACATCGAGAAGTTCATCCCGCGCCAGGTCACCAACCTGATCGACGGCGTGCGCCCCCGGCTGTACGGAGCGGGCCTCAACGTGCGCGACTGGATCCACGTCGAGGACCACAACTCGGCGGTCTGGGCCATCATCGAGAAGGGCGAGGTGGGCGAGACCTACCTCATCGGTGCCGACGGCGAGACCAGCAACCTCGACGTGGTGCGGACGCTGCTGGAGATCTTCGGGCGGGACGCCGACGACTTCGACCACGTGACCGACCGGGCCGGGCACGACCTCCGGTACGCGATCGACGCGAGTCGGCTCCGGACGGAGCTGGGCTGGGCGCCGCGGTACACGGACTTCCGCGAGGGGCTGGAGGCGACCGTGAGCTGGTACCGGGAGAACGAGGCCTGGTGGAGGGGTGCGAAGGCAGCTACGGAGGCGAAGTACGCGGCTGCGGGTCAGTAGAAGGCCGGGTCGGTCGCGGACTGGAACTGGGGGCGGGGTAGTTGGCGGGGACTACAGGGCTGGGGCTGGGGCTGTGCAGGGCAGTTGGCGGGGCGCACGCCCCCTGCTGGCGAGTGCAGAGTTTGTCGCGGAGAGTGCTGCTCGGGCCGCGACGATGTCTGCAGTCGCTCAGTCGTGCCGCGACCAACTCTGCACTCGGCGTTCGGGGTGGTGCCGGGCACGCAGCACCGGGCACGCAGCACCATCCGCGCGACGCCGGTCGGCCGACGGCGGGTCCGGCCGTCAGCGCAGGCTGGTCAGGTACGCCTGGACGGCGTCCTGGGTCGGGAGCAGGCCCTGCTCCCGCGCCTCGGCGAGGGTGGGGGCCGCCTCGTCCTTCTCCGACAGGAGCGGGGTCAGCGGGCTGCCGTCACGGGCGGTGGTGGGCCAGTCGATGGCCAGGTCCGGGTCGAGCGGGTGGATGCCGTGCTCGCGGCCCGGCGCGTAGCCCGACGAGCACAGGTACACCACCGTCGAGCCGTCCTCCAGGGACATGAACGCGTGGCCGAGGCCCTCGGACAGGTAGACGGCCCGCCGGTCGACGTCGTCCAGGAGCACGGCGTCCCACGTACCGAAGGTGGGCGAGCCCACGCGGATGTCCACGACGACGTCCAGCACCGCGCCCTTGGCGCACATGACGTACTTGGCCTGGCTGGGCGGCACGTCGGCGAAGTGGACGCCGCGCAGCACCCCGGCGGCCGACACGGAGGTGTTCACCTGCTGCAGGTCGAACGGGTGCCCCACGGCGTCGGCGAACGGGCCGGCCTTGAACGCCTCGAGGAAGAGGCCGCGCGGGTCACCGAACTGCCGGGGGGTGATCTCGAACGCGCCGGGAACGGTCAGCTCGCGGTACTTCATGGGGCTCCTCACGGGGTGGGGCGTACGCCATAGGATCCTAGGGTGAGCGAGACTCCCGGAGTGACCGACGGACAGCGGCCGGCGCGGCGATGGCTCGTGGTGGGGGCCGCCGGGATGCTCGGCCAGGACATGGTCGCGGCAGCCGGCGCCGCCGGGCACCACGTCGCCGGCGTTGGGCGGAGCGAGCTGGACGTCACCGACGCCACCGCGACGCGCGCCGCGGTGGTGGGCTACGACGTCGTCGTCAACTGCGCGGCCTGGACCGCCGTGGACGACGCCGAGGCGCACGAGGCGGAGGCCTTCGCCGTCAACGCGGCCGGCGCGGCGAACCTTGCGCGCGCCGTGGCGGCAGCTGGTGCGCGGCTGGTCCACGTGTCGACCGACTACGTGTTCGACGGCGGCGCGACCGCGCCCTACGCGGAGGACGCTCCCGTGCGCCCGCGTTCGGCCTACGGCCGGACCAAGGCCGCCGGCGAGTGGGCCGTCCGCGCGGAGGCGCCCGACGCCGTCGTGGTGCGGACCGCGTGGCTGTACGGGGCGGGCGGACGCTGCTTCCCCCGGACCATCGCACGCGTCGCGGGTGAGCGGGACCGGCTGAGCGTGGTCGACGACCAGACCGGGCAGCCCACGTGGACCGCCGACCTGGCGGACCTGATCGTGCGGCTCGTCGCGGCCGAGGCCCCGGGCGGCGTCTACCACGGCACGTCGTCGGGCCAGGTGACCTGGTGCGGCTTCGCGCGCGAGGTGGTGGCGGCCGCCGGGTCGACCACACCGGTGGATCCGACGACGAGCGCCGCCTACCAGCTGCCCGCGCCGCGGCCCGCGTACTCGGTGCTCGGGCACGACCGGCTGCGCGCGGCCGGCGTCGAGCCGATCGGCGACTGGGCCGAACGGTGGAAGGCGGCGGCGCCCGCGGTGCTGGGCGCTCCGTAGCGCGCGGCCGCCGGTCAGTCGTCCAGCAGGCCCAGCAGGTAGCTGCCGTAGCCGGACTTGGTCAGCTTCTCCGCGCGGGCACGCAGGTCGTCGTCCGACAGGAAGCCGCGGCGCCAGGCCACCTCCTCCGGAGACCCGATCTTGAGGCCCTGGCGCCGCTCGACGGTACGCACGTAGTCGGAGGCCTCCAGCAGCGAGTCGAAGGTCCCGGTGTCCAGCCAGGCGGTGCCGCGTGGCAGCACCTCGACCTGAAGCCGCCCCTGGCGCAGGTACTCGGCGTTCACGTCGGTGATCTCGTACTCACCACGGGCCGACGGCTCGAGGGCCTTCGCGATGGCGACGACGTCGTTGTCGTAGAAGTAGAGCCCGGGCACGGCGTAGTTCGACTTGGGCCGGACCGGCTTCTCCTCGAGCGACAGCGCGCGGCCGCGCTCGTCGAACTCGACCACCCCGTACGCGGTGGGGTCAGCGACGCGGTAGGCGAAGACGGCGCCGCCGTCGATGCCGGCGAAGCGGGTGAGCTGGGTGCCGAGGCCCGGGCCGTAGAAGATGTTGTCGCCCAGGACGAGGGCGACGGACTCGTCACCGAGAAACTCCTCGCCGAGCACGAACGCCTGCGCGAGCCCGTCGGGCGACGGCTGCGTCGTGTAGCTGATCGAGATGCCGAACTGGGAGCCGTCCCCGAGCAGCCGGTGGAACTGGTCCGCGTCGTGGGGAGTGGTGATCACCAGGATGTCGTCGATCCCCGCCAGGATCAGCGTGGACAGCGGGTAGTAGATCATCGGCTTGTCGTAGACCGGGACGAGCTGCTTGCTGACGCCCTGGGTGATCGGGTGCAGGCGAGTGCCCGAGCCGCCGGCGAGAATGATTCCGCGCATGGGGCGGATCTTTCCATGGTTCGGGTGGTCGTTGGCGTCCCCGGATGACATCCGGGTGAATGAGCGGGTGATCTCCGGTCAAGGGTGATGCGGCCGGGGTATCGGGGACTGTAAATACATGGATATGCATGAGCCCCACGGAGGCACCGACCTGCTCCCCGCGCCGGAGCCTTCCGAGCCCGCACGGCGCCCTCGGCGACGTGCGCCTCGCCCCAGGCGCTTCCTGGCGCTGCTCGTCGCCGCAGCCGTGGTGCTCTTGTGCGCCAACGGGGCCGTGGCCTACCTCGGCCACCGCATCTCGCTCGACGAGCAGCTGCAGCAGATCGAGCCGTAGCGCCGAGGTCTCCCCGGGACGGCTGTCAGTGCGTTCGGAGCGCGTTCGTCCGCGGCCGATGGTGTATTTGTCACCCGGGTGAACTGGGCTCCTTTTCACCCGAAAGTGGCTGAAGCAAGGTATTTGCCGCTTGTAACATGAGCCGATCAATGGCGCATCCCGAACGTCTGGCACCTCCAATCTTGCGCCTGGCGGGGTGCTGTTTCTCTCCAGATGGCTCTCGGGCAGACAGGGACATTCTTGTTGTGAAGGATCGTGCGCCGGGCCTGGTGCGTCAGTTCCGTCGTGCGGCCTGGCACCTCCGTCAGGGTGGGCCCGAGCAGCTGCGTACCTTTCTGCGGCGGCAGCGTGTGCCCATGGCGGCACAGGCCGGCGGGGCGCGGCTGACGAAGAACGGCCTGACGTTCGACCCGTGGCCCGCTCGTCCGGTCGCCGGCTTCGGCGGGCCGGCCGTGTCCGGCCGGCGGGACCTGCGCGTCGGCGTGATCCTGGACGACTTCTCGCGGCTGGCGTTCGCCTCCGAATGGGATCAGGTAGCCCTGACGCCCGCGACGTGGCGTGACGAGCTGACGGCGGGCCTGGACCTGCTGTTCGTGGAGTCGGCGTGGAACGGCAACGGTGGTGCCTGGCAGTACCACCTGACGGGCACGTCGGCCCCGCGGCCGGCGTTCGTCGAGCTCGTCGAGGCCTGCCGCGCCGCCGCGGTCCCCACGGTGTTCTGGAACAAGGAAGATCCGGTCCACTTCGACGACTTCCTCGACGCCGCCCGGCTGTTCCACCGTGTGTACACCACCGACGTCGACCGGCTGCCCGCCTATACCCAGGCCCTCGGACACGACCGGGTGGGGGTGCTGGAGTTCGCCGCGCAGCCGGCCATCCACAACCCCGTCCGCCTGCACGGGCGCGGCCCGGAGCGCGACGTGGCGTTCGCGGGAATGTACTTCGCGCACAAGTACCCCGAGCGGCGCGAACAGATGGACCTGCTGCTCGGCGCGGCGCTGGACGTGTCCCCGAGGATGGAGCACGGCCTGGAGATCTTCAGCCGGTTCCGCGGCAAGGACCAGAAGTACCAGTTCCCGGCGCCGCTGGACGGGCGCGTCGTCGGCTCGCTGGACTACGACCGCATGCTGACGGCGTACCGCGAGTACAAGGTGTTCCTGAACGTGAACTCCGTGGTCGGCTCGCCGTCGATGTGCGCGCGGCGGATCTTCGAGATCACCGCCAGCGGCACCCCCGTCGTCTCCACGCCGAGCGCCGCGGTGGGGGAGTACTTTCCCGGCGACGAGGTCTTCGTCGCCGGCACCCGTGAGGTCGCCGCGCACACGATCCGTGCGCTCGTGCGCTCCCCGGAGCTGCGCGACCGCGCCGTGCACAAGGGGCAGCGCCGCATCTGGCGCGAGCACACCTACGCCACCCGCTCGCAGAAGGTGCTGCACGACGCCGGACTGGCCGCTGCTCCTGCCGTCCCGCGGCCGAGCGTGACCGCCCTGGTCTCGACGAACCGGCCGCACCAGCTCGATCACGTGCTCGCGGTGCTCGGCGCCCAGCAGGGCGTCGAGCTGCAGGTCGCCCTGCTGGCGCACGGGTTCGACGTGGACGACGCCGACCTGCGGGCGCGGGCCAAGGAAGCAGGGATCGAACGACTTGAGCTGTTGTCGGCGCCGTCCGACGTGCCGCTGGGCTCCTGCCTGAACCTGCTGCTCGAGGCGGCCGACGGCGACGTCGTGGCCAAGGTCGACGACGACGACCTGTACGGACCGCAGTACCTGTCCGACCAGCTCTACGCCATGGCGTACTCGGGGGCGGACGTGGTGGGCAAGCAGGCGCACTACATGTACCTCGAGGGCCCGGACGCGACGATCCTGCGGTTCGCGGACCGGGAGCACCGGTACACCGACCGCGTGATGGGGCCGACGATCGTCGCCGGGCGCGGCGCGGCATCCAGCGTGCGGTTCCGGGACCTGCCCCGCGGCGAGGACACGGCGTTCCTGGCCGACCTCGTCGAGGCCGGCGGGACGGTCTACTCCGCGGACCGCTTCAACTTCGTCCAGGTGCGGTCCGCCGGCGGCGGGCACTCCTGGGACGCGTCCGAGACCGAGCTGCTCGCGAGCGGCGAGGTCAAGTACTACGGGCGTGCGGCGACGCACGTCATCTTCTGAGGCGGGGAACTATGGGGATCAGCACTGTCGGCGTGGTCGGGCTCGGGTACATCGGGCTCCCGACCGCGGCGATCCTTGCGGCGAACGGGGTGGCGGTGACCGGGGTCGACGTGAACCCGGAGACCGTCGACGCGGTGAACCGCGGTGAGGTGCCGTTCGTGGAGCCGGACCTGGCGGGATACGTCGCGGAAGGAGTGTCGTCCGGGAAGCTTCGGGCGGTCGCCGCGCCAGAACCGGCCGACGCGTACATCGTGGCTGTTCCCACGCCGTTCATGGGTGACCACAAGCCCGACCTGTCGTACATCAAGCTGGCCGCGGAGGCGCTCGCGCCCTCCCTGCGGGGTGGCGAGCTGGTGATCCTGGAGTCCACCTCGCCGCCGGGAACGACCCGCCGCATGACGGACTGGATCCTGGCCGAGCGTCCTGACCTCAGCCTCGACGGATCCGACGGCCGGCCGGTCATCTACGTCGCCCATTGCCCGGAACGGGTGCTGCCAGGGCGCGTCATGGTCGAGCTCGTGACGAACGACCGGATCGTGGGCGGGATCACGCCCGAGGCCGCTCAGCGCGCACGTGACCTGTACCAGGTGTTCTGCCAGGGCGAGATCTTGCTGACGGACGCCGAGACCGCCGAGACCGCCAAGCTGGTGGAGAACTCGTTCCGCGACGTGAACATCGCCTTCGCGAACGAGCTGTCCCTGGTGGCGGACAAGCTGGGAATCGACGTGTGGGAGCTCATCCGGCTTGCCAACCACCACCCGCGGGTCAACATCCTGCAGCCCGGTCCGGGCGTCGGTGGACACTGTATTGCCGTCGACCCGTGGTTCATCGTGGACGCGGCACCCGAGGAAGCGCGCTTGATCCGGACGGCCCGCGAGGTGAACGACGCGAAGCCGCGCTGGGTGTTGCACAAGGTGCTCGACGCCGTCGCCGGGATCGAGACTCCGGTAGTCGCTGCCTACGGGCTCGCGTTCAAGCCGAACATCGACGACCTGCGGGAGTCGCCGGCGGTCGGGATCGTGCGTGAGCTGGCGGCGACGTTCCCGCACACGACGGTACTGGCAGTGGAGCCGCACATCGACGAGCTGCCAGCCGAGCTGGCCGAGCTGCCCAACGTACTGCTGGTGGACGCCGAGGAGGCGCTGGCAAAGGCCGACGTGCACGTGCTGCTGGTGGACCACGCTGCCTTCCGCGCCGTGGTGGGGCGGCTCGTGGAGAAGGACGCCATCGATACGCGGGGGATGACGGCGGGTACGCGGTGAGCGACATGAATCGCCTGTTCGTCCTTGACCTCTACGACACGCCGGACCTGGACCGGCACGAGATCGGTGAGTTCGTCGACACGCTCGTCAGCAGCGGGTTCGAGGTGCTGATCGTGGTGCCTGAGTCAGCCGGCGCCCTCACACCTATCGGCGCCCACGCTCGAGCCATCGAGTGCCCGGCGGGATGGACGCCAGGGCGACGGATCAACTATGCCGTTGCACTTGCGGTGCCCGCTGCGAC
The DNA here is from genome assembly GCF_054782895.1 of Promicromonospora xylanilytica. Taxonomy (NCBI): domain Bacteria; kingdom Bacillati; phylum Actinomycetota; class Actinomycetes; order Micrococcales; family Promicromonosporaceae; genus Promicromonospora; species Promicromonospora xylanilytica. The sequence goes on along the minus strand of NZ_BAAGRP010000020.1, from coordinate 23,584 downwards.
CTACACATTCGCGAGTGGCGTCTTCGACGGTGCCGTCACTGAGCTGGTGGACGGTATCGACGGGGCGGCAGCGACCTCGGACTCGGTCGTGCTCGAGTCGCGTGTCGGCACGCCGGCGGGGCCAGAGGCGCTGGCGTACCACGCGCACGACCCGCGCCGTGTCTTCACGGTGACGAGCGCGTCGTACGACTCCGTCCGCGGAGTCGACCAGAACATCGGCGCCTTTGGAGAGTGTGTCGAGGACCTGGCCCAGAGAGTCCAGTGGACGGGAGCAAGGCGCGTCGTCTGTAGCGTCGGCGACCTGGACTCGTCGAGGGAATGGATCGCTCCCGAGGAACCGCAGTTCAAGTTCCTCGAAGGCCGGCCGATCATTGCCAACTTGCCCCGCTGGGAGTTCGCTCCAGAGAAACCACTTGTCAGTGTGGTCATCGCGACCCGCGACCGCGCCAGGTACCTGCCCGATGCGATCAGCTCGGTGCTCGGCCAGAGCATGTCGAATCTGGAACTGATCGTTGTGGACGACGGGTCAGCCGATGAGACGCAGGACGTCCTGCGTTCGGTCACTGATCCTCGTCTCCGCTGGTTCAGCAGGCCGGCGACGGGAATCTCCGCTGCACGCAACTTCGCGACGTCCCAGGCACGCGGCGAGTGGATCGCCGTTCACGACGACGACGACATCATGGTTTCGGACCGCATCGAGCTGCAGCTTCGTACCCTCAGCAGGGGAACCGATGCTGTGTACGGTGCATGGGCCAACTTTCACGACGAGACCGGCGAGATGCTCGTCCACCTCACACGACAGAGATTCGGGATGCCTGTCGTCCTGCACAACGGACAGACACCAGGGCATCCAACGTGGCTCGTGCGCCGTTCACTGCTCGAGGCCGTCCCCTATGACGAACGCCTGACGTCGGCAGTGGACCACGATGTCGCGACACGGGCACTCCGTCTCGGGACGACGTGGGTCCACTGCGGTCAGGTCGTCACCCTCCGGCGTATCCATGACGCGCAGGTGAGCGCGGTCGACGGAACCGCTCAGAAGAGCGCGGCGCGCATATCCCGGATCCTTCAGGGCGTGGGGCTGCGCGAGGAGGATCGACGCGCGGTCGCCGCAGCCCAGTCCGACTATCGCTGGCCGGTGATGAGGAACAGGGCAAAGCCGTTCGACGACCTGGGTGGAGATCTTCCGGATCACCTGATCGAACGGGTGGTGATCGCGAGGGGGAGGCCGTTCAACGGCGTCGTCGAGGCACGCCTCCAGGAAAAGGTCCGTGCGGTGGCGAATGTTCTCGAGGAGGGTCGCCCCGGCAGCGAGTTCGTGGTGCTTGGTGATGTCACGCTCGGTGAGCTCGGCGAGCTTCGGTCGCGCGGCGTCGATGTCGTGGTCCTGCACAAGCGGCGGCGGTCGCGTGGGGGCACGATCGTCGACTGGGAGCGGATCCTTCTCAACTCGATCGTCCGGGACCGACGCCCGACCCACACCCATGTGGGTGTGGTGGCGTTCGGCGAGTACGACACGCCACGTGGCGCTGTCGTGACCGAGTCCTGCGCGATCGTTCTTCGGTCCGACATGACCGGTCTCGTCGAACTCACCTTGTGGATCGTCGAGCAGGACCGGTCCGAAGGATTGATGGCGCGACTTGCGCGAAGCCATCCGCAGGAGCTTGTAGACAGCCTCAGCGGTGACGTCACTGAAGGGGTTCTGTAGCGTGCGCTTCGAATTTCATCGCGAGCCCGACGGGCGGGCCGGTGTCCGCGTCGACAGGTTCGACGCAGATGACGGCAGGGTCGGGAACCCGTGGCTCTGGATAGACAGCCCTCTTGCCGATCCCACTCCGGACATGGCTGCCGCTGCCGCGGCCCTCGCCTTCGGGAACCTTGTGGGCTCGGTCTTCGATCCGCCGTGGGGGATGTCATCCCATATGGCAGAAGCAGTATTCGTCTACCTGGGAAAGCGGCATCTGAGACCGGTCAGAGTCTCGAATGACGCGGTCCGGAGCCGGGGAGCACAAACACTCCGGCTTCATTCCGGTCAAGCGGTGGATCATCAGGCACCTGGGGTCGATGCATTGAACCTGCACCTGGTCGCCGGCGACATGCACTACGGACAACAGGCATCACGAGGTGCGCTGGCGATCCCGTCCAACTCGCAGTTCTTCGCGGCGCATCTCGGTCTGCAGGACGCGTGGAGGGTCGACGTCGCCGGGGCTCTTCTCGCAGCATCGCGGCTGGACGTCGGTCATGTTCGGCTCGTCGGATACGGCGTGTCGCCCAAAGAGCTCTTGCCTGCCGCGCGGCTGGCGCTGTCCGCGGGTGTCCGGCTCGATGCGGAGGGAATCTGATGAACGGTGTTCGGATCGTGCTGACGGCGTTCACGGTGGCGAGCTGGGGCGGGCTGCACGAGAACGTCATCGGTGCCTGCAAGGCATTGCACGAGGCAGGTGCTCAGGTGATGTTCATCGGCACCGAGGGCGCCGTATGTGACGCGGCGCGAAGGCTCGGGATCCCGTTCGTCATCGGTGTTGACTGGAACACTGGTATCGCAGCGGTCCGTCAGCAAGCGATCGACTGGCACCCGGACCTGGTGTTCTCGCAACCATTCAACTCCCGTGAACTGGGCCAGGAGATCAGTGAAGCCACTGGCGCAAGCTTCGTTGTCATGTTTCACGGTATCGCGCACGACAACATCCATCTGTGGCACGACGGGCTGGATCGGCTGCTGGTGACAGCGCCGTCAATCGGTGCAGCAGTCGAGGGATACTCCTTCGTGCCTCGAGACAAGATCACGGTCATTCCAAATGGAATTGATGACGCCATCCTCGAGCGGCCGACGATCCCGTTGTCGGACAAGCTGACATCTCCCGTCGTCGCGATCGTCGGTCGGCTTTCCCATGACAAGCTGCGCATGATCGACGGTGGAATCGCAGTCGCTCGCACACTGGAGTCCGACCACGGCATTCACGCACAGGTCCGCGTCCTGGGGGACGGGCCTCGGCGAGGGGACTTCGAGAGGAGGCTTCGTGCCGCGCTCGGAGCCGACCGGGTCGCGATGGATGGATGGCTCGACCCGGCTGAGGTTCCCGGCCGGCTGGGCTCGTCCTTGATCTGTGTCTCTGCCGGTCGAGGAGCCCTCCAGTCCCTTGCGGTCGGCACGCCGGTGTACGGGGCCGGTGCGCGTGCGAGCGTCGGGATCTCAGGGGCCGATGCGCTCGAGGTCGCCGCTGACTGCAACTTCGGCGACTACGTCCCCGCGGCGGATCTCAACGTGTCGGTCGCGGAATCTCTCCGTGAAATCATGGCTGATGAGCCCTACGGCCATTTTCAGAAGGCAGGACGCGACGTCGTGAGCAATGGTCGAACGCAGTCCGAGGTGGATCGTCGACTTGTTTCCGAGCTGTCTGCAGTCGTCAACTAAGGATCAAGACATGAGATTTATCGAGCACCTTCAGCTGCGAGGTAGCGGCAAAGAGTCCCGAGTTCCCTGGTTCTTGCACGACAAGATCAAGTGCTACGAGTTTGCCAAGCTCATCGGAGTTCCAGTCGTCGAGATCCTCCGCACGTTCGACGACCCTGGTCAGATCGACCTGAACGGACTTCCGGACAGGTTCGTGCTGAAGCCCACCTACGAGTCCTCCTCAATTGGAGTGATGGTTCTTGCTCGCACGGGCGACGGTTACCATGAATCGATGCGGTCCGTGGACCTGTCGTTCGACGATATCGTCGCCAGGCATCAGGAAATATATGACCGGTCGACGAAGCCCAACAGGATGACCATTGTCGAGGAGCGGATCGTCGACGAGTCCGGGCGTGCGGTCCCGATGGATTACAAGGCGTACGCGTTCCAGGGCGAGATCGCGTTCGTCATCGGGTTCGACCGAAACGGAAAGAAGACCCGGCTGTCGTGGTTCGACGAGAACTTCGACCCGATGGATCTCTCTCGAGTGACGACGAACCTGCGGTATCTAGAACTGGAGGAGTCGCCGAGCCGGCCTCAGGCGTGGCGCGATCTCCTCGAGCTTGCCAGAAGGGCCTCGGTGGCCGCCCCGACACCTTTCGTCAGGGTGGACATGTACGCGACAGCCGAGGGGGCGGTGCTCGGTGAGATGACGCTCGTCCCTGGTGGGTTCTACTTTGGTAAGCACTACCAGCCGTCAGCCGACGAAGATTTCGTTCTTGGTCGAATGTGGGAGCGCGCCGAGCGGCGTCTGTCCCGGGCGAAGGGGTAGTCGGGGTGCGCCGGTCACAGGCGCGAGCCCGCACCTGTGACCGGAACTCCTGACGAGTGCAGCTTCTGCTGCCCCCACCTTTCTCTCCTACTGCCCGAGCTTTCTCCAGGAGGAAAGATCTCGGCCGGTGAGCTGCTCGACGAATCTGATGTCACTCTCGTATATCCGACTGAGCACCGACAGTTCTCGCTTCGTCACAGGGTGGCGCTTCTTGAACGGAACCACCCACTTGGTGCTGTCGCTCGGAGCTTTGACGACGGCCTTGGCCCAGAACTCGGGAGAGTCGCCGAGCTCGAGGGCGCGCAGTGCCGAGGTCAGGAAGTTCTGCGGGTCGGCGACCAGGTCGTCATAGAGAAAGACGTTGATCCTGTGCTCGCCCAGGGTGTTGGCCCAATGGGTGTAGTGCCGCTCGTAGAACCCGATATCGATGACACCGGCGGATGACGGGCGCTGCAAGATGCTGTGGGGCAGGTCGAACGATCCTGTCGCGAACTGCGCCCAGTAGGCAGAAAGCGCCCGTTCCACCGGATTGCGAAGAATGATCGCAATCTGCGCGTCGTCGGGTGCGATGGCGCGTATGTTCTCTGCCGTCTCGTGCGGTGTCACCGACAGTGCGCTGCCGTCACCCTGCCAGAAATAGTTCGGCGACGCGTCGACCCGAAGAGGCGACTGCCGCCCATCGGCGAAGGCCGCCTGGTAGGACGCAGCGGCCCCTGAGTCGCGCACGCGTGTGCGCTGATTGAAGAAGTTGGATCCCGAAGTGTCTGCCATGAAGACGTCCGGATGGTTCGCGAGGTTTCGCTTGAGCCATTCCACGCCACCCTTCTGCGTCCCGGCGAGGATCAGGTTCGGTCCGTACTGGAGGCGTGCCACACGAGGCTTCTCCGCGGGAGAGGAAGGCGTAGCCGGTGTGGTGGGCGTTGCCGGCCGGGTCGCAGCGGTCGGCGTGCTCGAGGGGTTGGTGGCCTTGGCTCCCGGCCCCCACACCACCCGCCCCTCAGCCCCCGTCAGGCGTCGGACGATCTCCAGGTACACGTTCTCCGAGTAGTGGAAGGGCGCGTCCCCCCAGGGATGGTCCGGGCTGGAGACCACCTCGGACGGCTCCATGGAGATCACATGGGCGCCCAGTGCCTGGGCGGCCGTCCGGACGTACGTCCGGAAGACAGGGTTGGCGTCCGCGGCCCGCATCCCGAAGCTGCCAGGGGTCTCCGTGCCCGACTCGGACCACTCCGCCCACGGGATGTCGAGCAGCACGATCGTGGCCTGCGGCATCTGGGTCCGCATCTGCTCGCCGATGTACTCCATCGCGGTGGTCCAGTACTCGAAGTGCTGCTGGGTGCCGAAGGCGAGGTGCTGCGTGCCCTGCGGCAGATACTGCTCTCCGCCGGACTCGATGAGCTCTACCGAGCGAGTCACGATGGAGCCGTCCGGCAGCAGGTACGCCCCGAGCCGCTCATCGGTCAGGTCGACGAGCACGAAGTCCGTGGCGGCGCTGTGCGTCGCCATCTGCGAACGCAGGCTGGACGAGAAGTCGCCGGTGATCATGCGCTGCTGGAACCGCGACTTGAGCGTAGGCGGCGCCATCAGCTCCACCGGCTTCGTGTAGGCGCTGAGCACCGACTGCCGCGCGACGTACTCCACGAGCTCGAACTGCTCGGGATCGAGATGCTCGAACGTGTCGCGTGACACGCACGAGCCGTAGATGAAGACCCTGGTCTTGCTCATGCCCCACCCTCTGCGGAAACTGCGGTGAATTGTTCGTCGACCAGGTCGAAGTCCGGCAGGACGTCGGGCAGCACGGGCGTGAGCATCCGTGCGGTCGCGTCCAGCACCCGACCGGCGCTGCGCCCGTCGCCGTACGGGTTGACGGCCTGTGCCATGGCGGCGTAGGCCTTCTCGTTCGTCAGCAGCCGGTACACCTCGCCGACGATGCGTTCCTCGAGCGTGCCGATCAGCCGGGCGGTACCGGCCTCGACCGCTTCGGGGCGTTCGGTGTTGTCCCGCATCACCAGCACCGGCTTGCCGAGGCTCGGCGCCTCCTCCTGGAGCCCACCGGAATCGGTGAGCACCAGGGTGGACAGCGAGAGCAGATGCGTGAACTCGCCGTAGCCGAGCGGTTCCGTGACCGTCACGTTGGGCAGCCCTTCGAGGTGGGGCAGCACGGCGTCGCGCACCACGGGATTGCGGTGCACCGGGAGGACGATCTCGGAATCCGGGAACCGGCGCGCGATCCGTGCCAGCGCACGGCCGACACCCTCCATGGCGTCGCCCCAGTTCTCCCGGCGATGGGTCGTCACCAGCACGATGCGACGGCCCGACGCCGCGACGCGGGCGAGCGCCGGGTCCGTGAAGGCCGTCCGCCGCTCCACGGCAAGGTAGAGGGCGTCGATGACGGTGTTGCCGGTCACGACGATGTCGTCGAGCTGGACGCCCTCCGCCACCAGGTTGGCGAGGCTGCGCAGGGTGGGCGCGAGGTGCAGGGACGCGATCTGCGACGTGATCTTGCGGTTCGCCTCCTCGGGGAACGGCGACGTGATGTCGCCGCTGCGCAGGCCGGCCTCCAGGTGGATCACCGGGATCTGCCGGTAGAAGGCCGCCAGGGCAGCGGCTGTCGAGGTCGACGTGTCACCCTGCACGATGACGGCGTCGGGCCGGCGTGCCTCCAGGATCGGGTCGAGCAGGCTGACGACGCGCGCGAAGATCTGCCCGAGCGTCTGACCGTGGCTCATGATGTCCAGGTCGTGGTCCGGCACGATGCCGAAGACCTCGTTGACCTGGTCGAGCATCTCCCGGTGCTGACCCGTGACGACGGTCAGCGAGTCGAACCGGTCGTCGGCCTCGAGGGCCGCCACGACCGGCGCGACCTTGATGGCCTCGGGGCGGGTCCCGTAGATCGTCATGACAAGGGGACGGCTCACAGGTCGCCCACCTCCGCGCGCAGGGCGGCGGCACGGGCGGCCGTGGCTCTGGCCTGCTTGGCGTCGCGCCCCGTGGGCCGCGCGTGCCGCTCCCGGACCCGCCCCTTGGGGGGTTCGGGCGTATCGAATCGCACCTGTGTCTCCCGTCGTTCTGCGAACGCGTCCTCGAGGACCCGCTTCGCTTCCTCCGGCTTGTCCTTCGCGTGGGCCCACGCCCACTTGCGGTACCGCACCGCGACGTCCTGCGCCTCGCCGTCGAGCACCAGGCGGCCGTGGTGCAGCCAGATGGCACGCGTGCACGACTCCTCGATGGTCTGCGCCGCATGGCTCACCAGGAACACCGTGCCTGCCTCCTTCCGCAAGCGCTCCATACGCACCTCGCTGCGCTCCTTGAACGCGGCGTCGCCCGTGGCGAGGGCCTCGTCGATGAGCAGGATGTGCGGGCGAGCCGCCGTCGCGATGGCGAAGCGCAGACGCGCCGCCATGCCCGAGGAGTAGGTGCGCATGGGCAGGTAGATCGACTTGCCGAGGCCGGCGAGCTCGATGACGTCGGGGATGGCGGCCTCCGCCTCGGCGGGGGACAGGCCCATGGCCAGGCAGCCGAGCCGCACGTTCTCCTCACCCGGCAGATCGGGCACCAGGGCGGCGTTGACGCCGATGAGCACGGGCGTGCTCTCGGCCAGCACCTGGCCCTTGGTGGGCTTCTCCAGGCCTGCGATGAGCCGCAGGAGCGTGCTCTTGCCGGACCCGTTCTGACCCACGAGGCCGATCTGCTCGCCGGAGTTCGCGACGAACGAGATGTCCGTCAGCGCGCGCACCGTCACCTTGGGCTCCTGGCCCAGTGCGTTGAGCACGGACCGCTTCAGCTTGGCGCGGCGTCCGCGGGTCGTGTCGGTCGACGGCGTCCGGTAGAACATCCGCAGACCCTGCACGGCGACCGTGGGCCACAGCACGGGGGTGCTGCCGGACCGCGGCGCGACGGCCGCGATCTGACCCGTGTGCGGTGGCGCCTGCACCGACATGGGAGCTGCTGCTGACAGTGGTCCCTGGGCCGGCACCGGCATCGAGGCGGGGCCGCCCTGACCGAGCTGTGCGGGCATCGGGTAGTCGAGGTCAGCGGCCATAGCTCTCCTCCGCTCGCCAGAAGGTGACGAACCCGATCACCAAGGTGCCCACCGCCCAGGCGCCGAGTACCACCCAGCGCATCGGGTCGGGCGTGGTGGCGTACAGCACGCAGTCCCGCACGATGTCCAGCACGATGAACATCGGGTTGGCCTCGAGCCACACCAGCAGGTCCGGGTCGTCGACCAGCCGGTCGAACGAGAAGAACACCGCCGACGCGTACAGCCAGATGCGCATCACCATGCCGATGAGGTTGGTGACGTCGGGCAGAGCTGCCGCCCAGCGAGCCACCAGGAGCGTGAGTCCCGTCGTGAACATGACCTGTAGCGCCAGGGCACCTGCCACCAGCGCGATGCGCCAGGTGTACTCCTCGGCAGGTGGCACGAAGTAGATCAGCGCGGCCAGCGTCAGCAGGGTGGGGCCCAGGCTGAGGAGGTTGCGCAGCATCACGGAGATCGGCAGCGCCGCCCGCGGGAACGTGAACGCGCGGATCAGGTTCTTGCCCGCCTGCACCGAACGGGCACCGCCGTTGATCGACTGGGTGGTGAACTGGAACAGGAACACACCGATCAGCAGGTACCCGACGAAGTTGTCGATGCCGCGCGCGTTCTTCATCAGCAGACCGAACACCAGGTAGTACACGGCGCCGTTGATCAGCGGGTTCAGGATCAGCCAGGCGTTGCCCAGCAGGCTCTGCCTGGTCCCGCTGGTCACCTTCGCCCGCGCGTCCGCCCACAGGAAGTGCCGCCGCTCCCAGAGCAGCTCGATGTACTTGCCCAGCGGCGGCCGTGCCCCGACGCGCGACAGGTTGCCGAGCGTCACCAGCTTGGTGGTCGTCGGCGACGCGTCGAACAGTGCCGCGTACGACCCGGTCTCGGGGCCGCTCATACCGGCACCCCCAGGCAGGCTCGGTAGATCCCCAGATACGTCTCCGCGTTGCGCACCCATGTCCTCTCGGCTGCTACCACTCGGCCGCGCTCGACCAGCTCGGCGCGCCGTCCCGCGTCTTCAAGGAGGGTGCCGACGGAGGTCGCCCAGCCCTCCGCGTCGTCGGCCCCGACGTGCAGTCCCGCACCGCCGACCGCCTCCACCAGGGCAGGGAGGTCGCTCGCGACCACCGGGCGGCCCACCGCCATGGCCTCGACGGGCTTGAGGGGGGTCACCAGCCGGGTGACCTCGTGGTCACGGCGCGGCACCAGCACGACGTCCAGCGCGGCCAGCCAGGTCAGCGCGACGCCGGACGGCACGCGCCCGGGAAGCACCACGTGGTCGGCCACGCCCAGCTCGCGCGCGAGGCGCGCCAGCCCGGGCCGCGAGACACCGTCGCCCACCAGCAGTCCCGTCACGTCGTGCCCGCGCGCTCGCAGTGTCGCTACCGTACGGACCACGGTCTCCAGGCCCTCGTAGTCGACCAGGCTGCTCACCGTGCCGATCGCGGGTCCCGCGGGCAGGCCCAGGGCGGCCCGCGCCACCTCCGGCGTCGGGTGCTCGGTGGTGAGCAGGGAGTCCGACACGGCGTTCGGGACCACCGTGATGCGCGCGGCGGGCACGCCGCGGGCCACGAGCGCGTCACGCATGGTGCCGCTGAGCGTCACCACGGCGTCGGCGGTGAGCGCGAGCTCTGTCTCCTTGGCCTGCATCAGGGCGCGACGACGGGACGTCGCAGCCCGGGCACGGCCCTCCGGCGTGCCGTGCGAGGCCACCCAGGTCTCCTCGGGCAGGCCGCGCACCTCGTAGACCCAGGGGATCCCGAGGCGCCGAGCCGCCGTACGGGCCAGCACGCCGTTGGCCGACGGCGTCGTGGTGTGCAGGACGGAGGCACCCGCCTCGCGGGCGGCCTCGGTCAGCAGGTCTGCCTCCTGCGCGCTCCGCAGCGTGGAATCCGCAGGCACGCGGGCAGGGACCAGGCGGTGGTAGCCGACGCCGTCCACGACGTCGGTCCCGCGCGCCGCGAGCGACCCGATGGTCAGCGGGTAGCCGGGACGGGTGGTCGCTGACGCGGTGAGCCCGCCCGCGCGCTGCGCCACCAGGATCGCGTGCGAACGGAGCGTGTAGCCGCTCTGCGTGTGCGGCAGCGAGTTGGTCAGGTGGTGCAGCACGGTGATGCGGTCCGGGCTCGTGGGCCGGGCCGGCCCCTTCCGGGTACCGCCGGCCGGGGCCGCCCGACCAGGCGAGTCGGCCTGCGGCTCGGCGTGCAGCAGGGCCACCTGCGCCCGCAGTCCGGCGGGTGCATCGGGACCGATCGCGTCGGCGTCGCCGAGCAGCCACGCCGCGCGGTAGCGCGCGGGGCCGGCCCCGTCGACGCCGTCGAGCAGATCAGGCCGGCCCACCGCCACCGCGACCTCTGCCGCGACCCGCAGGCCCCGGCCGTCGCGGCGCGCGAGCAGCTCCTGTGCCTCGTCCACGGCGCGCGTGGTATCGCCGGCGAGCATGCGGCCCAGGGCGTGCGGGGCGGACGGCGTCGGCGAAAACCCCAGGGCGCGCACGAGCGGACGGCGCAGCGGCTCCGGGGCGCGCCGGGCGGTCTGGACGGCGAGCCAGAGCGGGTCCTCGACGAGGGTCCTGGCCACGAAGGACGTGGTGAAGCTCAGGTTGCGCGCGAGCTCACCCGCGCGCCGCAGCGATGGCGCCATCAGTACCGTGCCCCTCGGCCGGCGCTCTCAGCCGTCAACGGGTGGGGGAGCAGCTCGTCGAGCAGCTCGGAGTAGCGGTGGCCGAGCACCGCGTCGCTCGCGTGCTCCGCCACCCAGGTGGCGGCCTCCGGCGACGCGGCGGGCACGACGCCGTCGGACAGCCAGCCGCACCACAGGTCGGCGAGGCCCTCGACGTCGCCGGGCGCGACGACGGCGCCGGCGCCGTTCGCCGCGACCAGGCTGGCGGCCTCGCCGGCGAGGCACGCCGACGCGGCCACGCCGGACGCCATGACCTCGTACAGCTTGGACGGGACGGTCCACTCGAACGGTTCCCAGTCGCGCAGGGAGACGATCACGGTGTCGGCCCACGCGTACAGCTCGCGCACCTCGGTGGAGGGCACGCTGGGCTCGACGCGGACGGGCGCGCCCAGCTCGGCCGCCAGCAGGCGCAGCGGCTCCAGCTCGTTGCCGTGCCCCACGATGCGCACGTCGAGCGCGTGGCCGCGCGCCTTGACCAGGGCGGCCGCCCGCACCGCGACCTCGAGGCCCTGGGACCGGCCGACGGTGCCCGCGTAGACGACCCGCAGCGGGCGACCGGTCACGGCGACGGACGCGTTGGCACGAACGGGCGCGAACGCGGTCCCGTTGCGCACCACCGCGACGTTGCGCACGCCGCGGGACCGCAGCACCTCCGCGAACGCGGCGGTGGTGGTGACCACGAGATCTGCGCGCGCCTGGAGCCGTGTGACGGTGCGGTGCACCACGCGTGCCGCGAGGTCGCGCAGGCCGCGCCGCAGGCCGCCGCCGCGTCCGCGACGCCGCAGGATCCCGCTGGGCTGGATGAGGTCCGGCCACGCGTCCCGCATCTCGACGACGAAGCGAGCACGGTGCCACCGGGCGAGCGCCCAGCCCGCGACGACGCTCGGGATGCCGGGGACGGTCGCGATCACGACGGCGGGTCGGCCAGCCGCCGGCCCGACCCCACGCAGCACCGAGCTGACGGCGGCGACGACCTGGTCGGCGGCGCGCGAACCGAGCCCTTGAGAATGCTCGCGGTAATTCACCCGGATGATCTTTTCCCCATGGCTTCCTGAACCGACTGATCCGGGGCGGTATTCGGGTGAAAAATGGGTGATCTTTCCCGACGGGTAGTGCGGTGGGGGCGTCAGAACGGTAAGCGGATATCCAGCAGGTACCAAGTGGCCGGCGAGGGCTCCCCAGCGCCGCTGGGGCGCACCCGACTCAGGCGCATAATGGTGTGTGACCAGGAGGATCGTGCGGTTCTGCGAGCGTTTCACGCGAGCGATCACTGCGACTCCCCTCTTTGTTCGGCGCCCCGCCAGGACTCATCGAATTTCGCCCCGAAGGGCGTCTTCCGGTTGCGGTGCAGGCATAAGGGTAGTAGCCCAAAACAACACTAGGATCACGACCTATGGCCGCACCCGATCGAAAGAACGATCTTCTCGCCGTACCTAATCCTGTCGACGGTGCTCTCCGTCACGCACGCCGCCGCCGTCGGGGCAAGGGATTCGTCGCCGGCCTCGTCATCGGGGCGCTCGTGCTCGTCGCTGGTGGCGGTGCCGCGGCGTACTTCGGGTACCGCGCGTCCCTCGACAACAACATGGAGCGCATCGACCCGTTCGCCGAGATCGACCCCTCGACCCGCCCCAGCGCGGAGCCGGTAGAGGGACCGAAGGCACCCGTCAACATCCTGGTGCTCGGCTCGGACAGCCGGATCTCGGCCGGCGACCCGAACGCCTGGGAGGCCGGCGCGCAGCGCACGGACGCGATCATGCTCGTGCACCTGGCCGCGGACCGGCAGTCGGCGGCGGCCATCTCGATCCCTCGCGACTCCTGGGTGCCGATCCCGGGTTACGGCGAGGCGAAGATCAACGCGGCGTTCTCCTACGGCGGTCCGCCGCTGATGATCCAGACGGTCGAGGAGCTGACGGGCGTGCGCATCGACCACTTCGCCGTCACCGACTTCGAGTCGTTCAAGGCCCTGACCGACTCCCTGGACGGCGTCGAGATCACGGTGCCCGACGGTGAGGGCGGTTCCATGCGGCAGGCGATGACCGGCGAGGAGGCACTGGCCTTCACCCGGGAGCGCTACGCCCTGTCCAACGGTGACTTCGGCCGCGTGCAGCGGCAGCAGGCCTGGATGCGGGCCATCGTGGCGAAGGCCAAGAACAGCATGAGCGAGCCCCTGAAGATGGCCAGCTTCCTCGAGGCCATCACCAGCTCGGTCGCGGTCGACCAGGACCTCACCCTCGACCGCATCCAGGAGCTGTTCGCGGGCTCGGGGGACATCTCGACGAACGAGATCACGTTCATGACGGCCCCCTACTCGGGCACCGGACGAAGCGCCGACGGCCAGTCCATCGTGGTGCTCGACCGCGCGACGTTCGACCCGCTCATGAAGGCCGTGGCGAAGGACGAGGTGCCGGACTTCCTGGCCGACAACCCGGCTGCCATGGACGTGCTGCCGGCGGTCGTGCAGTAGGACGACCTGACATCCCGCGACCGGTCCCGCCGCACCCTCGGGGCCGCGGGGCCGGTCGTGTCAGAGGCCCAGTGCCGCTCGGAGGTCGGCCTGGACCTGGGCCAGACGGTCGCGTGCCGCGACCCTGGCCGTCGACAGGGCGCTCGCCGAGGCGTTCGGCTCGACCGGCGAGACCACCTCGATGTAGCACTTGACCTTGGGCTCGGTGCCGCTGGGGCGCACGATCACCCGGGTGTCGTCGGCGGTCAGCAGCACCACGCCGTCGGTCGGGGGCAGGCCGTCCAAGCCCTCGGCGAGGTCGCGGACCGAGTTGACGGGGGAGCCCGCCAGGATCTTCGGCGGCGACGTGCGGAGCGCCGCCATGGTCGACTCGATCTGTGTGAGGTCCTCGAACCGCGCCGACACCTGGCCGGTGACGTGGAGCCCGCAGGCGCGGGCGATGTCGTCGAGCCGGTCCAGCAGGGTCCTGCCGTCGGCGGCCAGCCGGTTGGCCAGCTGCGCGACGGCGACCGCCGCGGAGAGGCCGTCCTTGTCGCGCACGTGCGCGGGGTCCACGCAGTAGCCGAGCGCCTCCTCGTACCCGAACACGAGGTCCGGGGTCCGCGAGATCCACTTGAAGCCGGTGAGCGTGGTCGCGTGGTCGAGCCGGTGCCGTGCGGCGATCGCGGCAAGTGCGCGCGACGACACGATCGAACAGGCCAGCGTGCCGCCCGTGCCGGCGCGCGCCGCACGTTCGGCGGCGTCCCAGCCGAGCAGCATGCCGACCTCGTCGCCGTGCAGCATGCGCCAACCCTGCGAGAACGCGGTCTCGGCACCCTGGTACGTCCCGTACTGCGGGTCGAGCACGGCGACGGCGCACCGGTCGGCGTCGGGGTCGTTCGCGATGACCAGGTCGGCGTGGGCGTCCTGCGCCAGGGCGAGGGCCATGTCGATGGCCCCGGGCTCCTCGGGGTTGGGGAACGCGACGGTCGGGAAGTCCGGGTCGGGCTCGGCCTGCTCCTCCACCGGTACGACGTCGGTGAATCCGGCCTCCGCCAGCACGCGTGCGACGGCGGCGCCGCCCACACCGTGCAGGGACGTGGTCACGATACGGAGCTTGGTGCGGGGCTCGCCGTCGTGCAGGCCGGCCACCGCGGCGTGGTACTCGTCGGTGATGCGGGAGCCCAGCACCGTCCAGCCGGACTCGGCGCGCGGCACGTCCTTGGCCGGGCCGACCCGGGCGATCTCCTCGGCGATCCGGATGTCGGCAGGCGGGACGATCTGCGCGCCCTGGCCCGCGTCGGTGACGACCCGCCCACCGAGGAACACCTTGTAGCCGTTGTCCGCTGCGGGGTTGTGGCTCGCGGTGACCATCACGCCGGCGTCGGCGTCCAGGTGGCGCACCGCGAAGGCGAGCACAGGTGTGGGACCGGGCGCGGGCATCAGGTGCACCTCTGCGCCCGCGGCGACGAGCACCGCTGCCGTGTCGCGGGCGAAGTCGGCGGAGCGGTGCCTGGCGTCGAACCCGACCACGACCCGCGGGGACGCTCCGGCCTCAGCCCTGAGGAAGGCGGCGAGCCCGGCTGCGGCCGCGATCACCACGGCACGGTTCATCCGGTTGGGCCCTGCCGCCATGGCGCCGCGCAGGCCCGCCGTGCCGAACTGCAGCGTGCCGGAGAACCGGTCCGCGAGCTCGGCGACCGCACGCGAGCGCACGCCGCTGCCGGTGGTCCTGGCGATCAGGGCGCGCAGGTCCGCGACGTCGGCCGCGTCGACGTCGGCGGCCATCCAGGCCTCGGCGCGCGCGAGGAGGTCGGGCGCGTCGAGCGCTCCCGCGGTGGTCGGCTGGTTGGCGGACACGGGCATCAGATCTGCTTGATGACTCGCGCGAGCAGGTCGCTGATGCGCGGGCCGGCTTCCCGGCCCGCCTCCAGCACCTCCTCGTGGGAGAGCGGGCGGGGGCTGATGCCTGCGGCGAGGTTCGTGGCCAGCGAGATGCCGAGCACGTCCATGCGGCAGTGGCGGGCGGCGACGGCCTCCAGCGCCGTCGACATGCCGACGAGGTCGGCGCCCAGGAGGCTCGCCATCTTCACCTCGGCCGGGGTCTCGTACTGCGGGCCGTGGAACTGCGCGTACACGCCCTCGGGCAGGTCGGGGTCGACGCTCCGGGCGATCTCGCGCAGGCGCGGCGTGTAGATGTCGGTCATGTCGGCGAACTTGGCACCCTCGAGCGGCGTCTGCCCCGTGAAGTTCAGGTGGTCCTTGATGAGCACCACCTGTCCGGGCCGCCAGCCGATGTGCACGCTGCCGCAACCGTTCGTGAGGATCGCGGTCTCGCAGCCGGCGGCCGCGGCGGTGCGGACGCCGTGCGCCACGCGGCGCACCCCGATGCCCTCGTAGAGGTGCGTGCGGGAGCCGAGCACGAGTGCGTGCCGTACCGAGCCGTCGGGCCGTTCGATGCGGATCGAGCGGGTCGTCGACCGGTGCCCGTCGACCGCGGGCTTGACGAAGCCGGGGATCTCGGCCGTGGGGATCTCGGCGACGACGTCGCCGACCAGCTCGGCCGCACCACCCCATCCGGACCCGAGGACGAGCGCGACGTCGTGCCCCGGCACCCCCGTCTTGGCCGCGATGTACTCGGCGGCGGCGGCGGCGACGTCGAAGGGGTCGGTCGTCGGGTCGTCCAGATCTGGCTCCGTGCTCATGGTCCGAGGTTAACGCCACTTTCGCCGTGGCACGCGCCCACGAGCGCACGGGATCCGTGACACTCGCGGACGATGCGAGAATGGAACCGTGACCCCCCTCGATCCCGCAGCTGTCCCGCCCCATGTCGTCGTCGTGGGAGGTGGACCCGGCGGCTACGAGGCGGCGCTCGTGGCGCGCAGCCACGGCGCGCAGGTCACCGTGGTCGAACAGCAGGGCCTGGGCGGTGCGGCGGTCCTGACCGACGTCGTCCCGTCGAAGACGCTCATCGCGACCGCCGAGTGGATGACCATCGCCGACCGTGCCCCCGAGCTCGGCATCCGCACGCCCGACGACGTCCTGGACCCGTTGTCCGACGTGAACGTCTCGCTGGCCACCGGCGGCATCCCCGTGGTGTCCGCCTACGCGGCCCCTGCGCTGGGCGGCGCCGGGGTGCAGGCGGCGGCGTCGGCGGCCGGGACGGCGGAGGAGAAGCGCAAGCACTTCGTGGACCTGCAGGCCGTGAACAAGCGTGTGCTCGCGCTCGCGCGCGCGCAGAGCGCGGACATCCGTGGCCGCCTGGAGCGCGAGGGCATCCGGATCGTCGCGGGCAAGGGCCGGCTGGACGGCCCGGCGCGCGTGGTCGCCGAGACGGCGGACGGCGCCACCGAGACGCTCGAGGCGGACTCGATCCTCCTCGCGCTCGGCGCCACCCCGCGCACCCTGCCCACAGCGGTGCCCGACGGCGAGCGGATCCTCACCTGGACGCAGATGTACAACCTGCGCGAGCTGCCGGAGCGGCTGATCGTGGTCGGCTCCGGTGTCACCGGCGCGGAGTTCGCCGGTGCCTACAACGCCCTCGGCGCGGACGTGGTGCTCGTCTCCAGCCGGGACCGGGTGCTGCCCGGCGAGGACGAGGACGCTGCGGAGCTGCTCGAGGGCGTGTTCCGTGCGCGGGGCATGACCGTGCTGTCCCGCTCGCGCGCGGCGTCGGCCGTGCGCACCGACGACGGCGTCGAGGTGACGCTGTCCGACGGCCGCGTGGTGCACGGCTCGCACGTCCTGGTGGCGGTCGGCGGGGTGCCCGCAACGGCGGGCCTGGGGCTCGAGGAGGCGGGGGTGCGGCTGTCGGAGTCGGGCCACGTCGTCGTGGACCGGGTCTCGCGCACCTCGGTGCGCGGCATCTACGCGTCCGGTGACTGCACCGGCGTGCTGCCGCTCGCGTCCGTCGCCGCCATGCAGGGCCGCATCGCCGTGGCACACGCCCTGGGCGACGCCGTGCAGCCGCTCGCGCTGCGCACCGTGGCCTCCAATATCTTCACCGCGCCCGAGATCGCCACCGTCGGCTACAGCGAGGAGAAGCTGCGCGCGCAGAGCTCCCGCTTCATCACGACGACGCTGCCGCTCGCCCGGAACCCGCGCGCCAAGATGCTCGGCGTCAAGGACGGGTTCGTGAAGCTCTTCGCGCACCCCGAGGCGGGCGTCGTGCTCGGTGGCGTGGTCGTGGCACCGCGGGCGTCCGAGCTGATCTTCCCGATCACGCTCGCCGTGCAGCACCGGCTCACCGTGGAGGACGTGGCCTCGGCGTTCACCATCTACCCGTCGCTGTCCGGCTCGATCGCCGAGGGTGCGCGAGTGCTGGACGCGCGAGTGGGGAAGTAGGGCTCAGGCTCAGGCGACGGACGCGTCCAGGACGATCTGACCGCCCTCGACCTTCGCGCCCGAGACCGTCAGGCCGGGCACCTTGACCTCCAGCAGGCGCTCGACGTCGACGGCGATGCGCGCGTCCGGCTGGACGTCCACGACACCCGGGGGCAGCCCCTGCTTGGCGACCTCCTGCTCGATGGGGGCCGCGGCGAGGCTGAGCAGCCGGTGCGCGGGCAGACCCGCGGCGTTCACCTCGACGGTGAGCGTGGCGACGCCACGCTCGAAGGCGGCGAGCTTCACGTCGGCCCGCACGATCGGCGCGATCTTCACGGCCAGCTTGAGCGGGCCGGGGAGGGTCTCGAGACGGCGCAGGTCCGCGACCACGCGAATCACGTCCCCGTCGCCGACGACGGACGTGATGACGGGCGGCGCCTGCTTGGCGATCCTCGCCAGGCCCAGCACCTCTTCGGGAGCGATCCGGATATGCACGGGTCGACCCTATCGCGACAGACCACCCCCGGCAGGGACCTGCGAGAACAGCCACGGAGCCTGCGCGCGGAGCGCCTCGGCGAGCATCGGTCGCATCGACATCAGGAAGGTGTTGGTGAGGTGGCTGGCGTCGCGGTACACGAGCACGTTGCCGATCACGGCGGGGCAGCGGTCGTCGGACTCCCGGCAGTACCAGTCCGTCAGGTCGATGTGCACCATCGACTCGGGCACGCCCGGGGTGGTCAGCGCGGGTGACACCTCTGGATACACCCTCGACCGGGTCAGGTCGCACAGGGCGGTGCTCGCGCCGTGCTCCGCGAGGCAGTCACGCACGAGGGGCTCGCCGCTGCGCGGGTTGTCCCGGATCCCGATCAGCCGGATCCCGGCCTGGTCGAGCAGCTGCCACGCCGCCACCTGCTCGGCGGGGATGTCCTCCAGCTCGCCCTTGTAGTGGGTGTGCGTGCCGTCGACGACCATGGCGTCCGGCCGCAGCTCCGCCGCCAGCTCGATCACGTTGTCGCCCCACTGCACGCACCCGTGCTGCGGGTCGGGGACGTGCTTGACCCGGCACTGCCCCTTGCCCGCGAGCACCAGCCGCCAGTCGTTCTCCTGCGCGATCTCCAGGAACACGTCCGACCACTGGTACGTGTGCGACCCTCCGGCCAGCAGCACCGTGGCGGTGGGTTCCTCCGGGGCGTGCAGATCGCACCAGACCGCCTCCTCGTAGCCGGGGCCGCTGCCACCCGGCTGGACGCAGTCGGAGTCGGTGAAGTGCAGGCTCTTGTCCGCCTGGGCGGCCTCGGCCGCCGGGCGGAGGTCCGTGACCGGTGCGGCGTCCGCCGTACGGATCGCCGTCGCGCCGGGATGCGCCGTGTCGACCTGGCCGAACTCCGCGGCCGCGGCGGTGACCTGGCGCTGGAGGTCGGCCTGGAGGCTGAGCACGGGCACCACGACGAGGGCGGTCGCGGTCACGGCACCGCCGAGCGCCACGAGCGCCCGGCCGGTCGGCAGGGTCCGCGGTACCACCCGCGCCACCGGCTGAGCCACCAGGCGCTGGGTGGCCCAGGCCAGGAGCACCGAGACGGTGAGGACCACGGTGGCCTCCTGCCACCCGACCGCGGTCACGTCGGTCAGCGCCATGAGGAAGATGAGTATCGGCCAGTGCCACAGGTACAGCTCGTAGGAGATGTCCGCGAGAAAGCGCAGCGGCGGGAACGCCAGCATGCTCCGTGGTCCCCAGGACGTCGGCGTGCCGGCGCCCGCGATCACGAGCAGGGCGCCGACCACCGGCCAGAGCGTCCACAGGCCGGGGAACAGGCTGCCGCCGTCGAGCACGAACCCGGAGGCGACCACGAGCCCGAGACCCACCCAGGCGCCGACGGCACGGAGGCGGCGGGGGGCGCCGAGCGGCACCAGGCCGAGCAGCGCACCGGCACCCATCTCCCAGAAGCGGGCCGCCGTGTGAAAGTAGGCCACCGGCTGCAGCTCGGCGGTGAGCTGGACGGCGAAGACGAGCGAGGCCGCCGTCGCCACGGCGAGCAGCGGTAGCAGCACGGTGCCGACGCGCAGGCGGCTACGGCGCACGGCCAGGCCGATGAGCAGCACGAGCAGTGGCCACGCGAGGAGGAACTGGCCCTGCACGGACAGCGACCAGAAGTGCTGCAACGGGCTGGCCGCCGGGCCGGCCGCTCCGTAGCTCAGCTCGTTCGTGACGAGGTCCCAGTTCTCCATGTACACCGCGGAGGCCACGACCTGTCGCCAGATGCTCTCCCAGGTGGACTCCGGCAGGAGCAGCCACGCGCCAACCGCGACGGCGGCGAGCACCGTGAGGGCCGACGGCGCGAGGCGTGCGGCGTTCCGCGCCCAGACGGCGCCGAGCCGGAGCGTCCCGTCGTCGGCCCGGCGGACCAGCGAGCGGGTCACCAGGTAGCCGGAGACCACGAGAAAGACGTCGACCCCACCCGAGACCCGGCCGTTGCCGAAGAGATGGAACAGTGCGACGAGCACGAGCGCGAGACCACGGAGGCCGTGGATCTCGGGGAGGCGGGCGCCTGGACGTGGCGCGGCGTCAGCAGGCAGAGGTGCCACGCTTTTCATTCTTGCGCTTCCTGCCATTTCCTGGGGTGCGAGAGCGGGCGAAAAGGGTCGGGTGTTACCGGGCCGGCCCGCCCCGCGTCAGGTCGATCCAGATCAGCGCAGCATGGTCAGCAGCCGCGGGAGCGCCTCGCCGAAGGCGGGGAGCAGCGTCAGCCCGCCGAGGTCGTCGAGTCCCGTCCAGCGGACCTCCAGGCTCTCGGGGTCCGCGGCGCGAGGCTCCACGCGGTGACCTGGTGCGACGTCGGCCACGACCGTCGTGTAGCTCCAGGCCGGGTGCTCCAGCACGTGCGTGCCCACGACGTGCACGGCGGCCGGGTCGATCGCGGCCTCCTCGGCGGCCTCGCGCAGCGCACCCGCGGCCGGCTTCTCGTCCGGTGCGAGGGCACCGCCGGGGATGCCCCATGTACCGCCCATGTGCGACCACAGTGCGCGGTGCTGCAGCACGACGTGCGAGGGCTTGCCGTCGGGGTCCCGGCGGACGAGGAGCAGTCCGGCGGCGCCGAACAGCCCCCAGTGCCGATGGTCCCCGCACGTCACCCAGCCGTCGCCTCCGTGCCGGTGCAGGTCGGTCGGAGGCACTGTCGCGTTCGGCACAGCGCCAGTCTGTCAGGTCTTGGCGTGCGACGTGGCGGGTGGGTGCCGAGGTGTGTCCGCCACCGATCCGTCGGATCGAGCCGGTGGCGGGGCACGGCCTCGGCCGGCTCAGACGTCGGCGGGGACGCCTTCGACGATCACCTTGCCGCCCTCGAACCGGAAGCCGGTCACCTCGGTGAACCGGCCGCGCATCAGGGCCAGCACGTCCAGCGAGACGGTGCCGTCCTTGCGGAGCTGCACGGCGTTGTCCGGCAGTCCGCTCTTGCGCGCCATCTTGGCGACCGTGCCGGAGGCCAGCGGGAGCAGCTTGGTGGCCGGCAGGCCCGCCGCGTCGGCGTCGACCTGGAGCACCGCGATGTTCTGCCAGAACGAGGTGATCCGCGCTGACGCGTGCACGACCGGGACGGCCTTGGCCGCGATCTTGACGGGCAGCGGGGCATAGGTCAGGCGGCGCAGGTCCGCTGTCACGGAGATGACCCCGTCGTCGCAGGTCAGCTCGCTGACGAACGACGGAAGGGACTTGCGGGGACGGACGAGGGCGATGGCCTCTTCGGGGCTGAGTACTACGACGTGTGTCACGTCGCAGAACCTAGCGGATCAAAGGGAGCCTTCATCGCGCTTCTCGTGGATATCCGTGCTCATTGGGCGCTTTTCACCCGAGCTGGTCTCGAATTCACCCATCAGAGGGCGAATCCGGCTCAGTCGACGATCTCGCAGATCGCGGCGCCGGCCGTCACCCCGGCACCGGGCGCAGCCGTCAGGGACCGCACCGTGCCCGCGCGGTGGGCCAGGATCGGCTGCTCCATCTTCATGGCCTCCAGCACGACGACGAGGTCGCCCTCGGCCACCTGGGTGCCGTCCTCGACCGCCACCTTGACGATGGTGCCCTGCATGGGCGACGCGAGCGTGTTTCCCGCCGAGCCGCCCGAGGCCTTCGCCCCGGCGGCGCGTCGCGTGGGCCGGCGAGCGGCGTTGGCCGACCGGGCGCGACCGGCGGCGACACCGAGGCCTGCGGGCAGCACGACCTCGAGCCGGCGTCCGCCCACCTCGACGACCACCCGTTCCGCGGCCACCTCTTCCTCGTCGGCCTCCGGAGCCGGTGCGGCCGCCGCGGGAGCCAGCGTCTTGAGCGTGTCGGCGAACTCGGTCTCGATCCAGCGGGTGTGCACCCGGAACGGCGAGCCGTCGGCCGGGACGAACGCGTCGGCCTCGAGGACCGCCTTGTGGAAGGGGACCACCGTCGGGATGCCTTCGACCACGAGCTCGCGCAGCGCGCGACGGGCCCGCTCGACGGCCTCGGTGCGCGTGGCGCCCGTGACGATGAGCTTGGCGATCATGGAGTCGAACGCCCCGGACACCGAGTCGCCCGCGACGACACCGGTGTCGACGCGCACGCCCGGGCCCGACGGCCAGGCGATCGTGTTGAGGCGGCCCGGCGCCGGCAGGAAGCCCATCGCGGGGTCCTCGCCGTTGATGCGGAACTCGATGGAGTGCCCCCGCACGGCGGGGGAGTGGTACTCGAGCTTCTCGCCCGCCGCGATACGCAGCTGCTCGCGCACCAGGTCGATGCCGGTGACCTCCTCGGTCACGGGGTGCTCCACCTGGAGCCGCGTGTTCACCTCGAGGAAGGAGATGGTGCCGTCCACCCCGACGAGGAACTCACAGGTGCCGGCGCCCACGTAGCCCGCCTCACGGAGGATCGCCTCCGACGCCGCGTACAGGGTCTTCTCCTGCTCCGGCGTCAGGAACGGCGCCGGCGCCTCCTCGACCAGCTTCTGGTGGCGGCGCTGCAGCGAGCAGTCACGGGTCGAGACCACCACGACGTTGCCGTGGGTGTCCGCGAGGCACTGCGTCTCCACGTGGCGCGGCTTGTCCAGGTAGCGCTCCACGAAGCACTCGCCCCGGCCGAACGCCGCCACGGCCTCGCGGACCGCGGAGTCGAACATCTCGTCGATCTCGTCGAAGGTCCGCGCGACCTTCAGACCGCGGCCGCCGCCACCGAATGCCGCCTTGATGGCGATGGGCAGGCCGTGCTGCTCGGCGAACGCCCTGACCTCGCTGCTGTCCTTGACCGGGTCGGGCGTGCCGGGAACGAGGGGCGCTCCGGCGCGCTGCGCGATGTGGCGCGCGCTCACCTTGTCGCCGAGCGACTCGATGGCCGACGGCGGCGGCCCGATCCAGGTCAGTCCGGCGTCGATCACCGCCTGGGCGAACTCCGCGTTCTCGGACAGGAACCCGTAGCCGGGGTGCACGGCGTCGGCCCCCGAGCGGCGCGCGACGTCGAGCAGCTTGGCCGGGTCCAGGTACGTGTCGGCCGCGCGGGCACCGCCGAGCGCGAACGCCTCGTCGGCGATGCGGACGTGCAGCGCCTCGCGCTCCTGGTCGGCGTACACGGCGACGGACGTCAGCCCCGCATCGGCGCATCCACGGGCCACGCGGACGGCGATCTCACCGCGGTTGGCGATGAGCACCTTCGAGATGGTTCGGGGCAGGCTGGAACTGGGCACGGCTCACCGTAACCCGCTGGTACCGGGCCGACGTACCGCCTCGGGACACCCGGCGAAAAGTCTGGAGCCCAGACCAACCCCGGCGCGGGCCGTTTGGAGGATTCAGACATGGCGTGGCCCCGGGAGGGTCGGTTGCGGACGGCCTGGTTGTGGACATCCCTCAGTTCCCACCCACCCACCCGCCCCC
>NZ_BAAGRP010000019.1:0-98048 GCF_054782895.1 Promicromonospora xylanilytica | reverse complement strand
GTCGCACTTCCATCCTGCCGCCAGGCCTACCCCTTCCTCACACCCGACCCCGCGTCACCAACGTCATGACCCGCAACAGCTAGGGCCCGAGGCTGGGCCTTGCCCCAGGCTCGCGACGGCGTGGTCCGCTCGCAACAGTTCGTGTACGCGTGCACGTGCTCGCGGGCAGCCCGGGCTGCCTCGATCAGGACCGCTTCGCGGACGTGGCGCTCCAACTCGGTATGGGGTAGCGCACGCGTGACGGAAGGCTGCTGGCCCGTTCTGATGGTGAGTCCCGCGACCGGCAAGGATCGCGGGACTCACTTTCGAGTCTGCGCCGGTGCTCGGTGGGACGCAACGGCCCGCCGGTGTCGCACTCGCACGCGGCACGCAAGCAGACGGAGGCTGCACGCGAGCACATCGTCCAACCGAGGCCTCGAAGTGCCGAGGCGACTACGGAGCCAGGGCTGGCAGTGAGCGTCCCCCGTATGCAGTGCCATCAACACGAGCTGGTCTGCTGCTGACGGTCCCGCTCCACGCTAGTCTGACCACCATCAGGTCCTGTGCCTTCCTCAGTAGGGACATCGGCCGTACGACTCCGCCCCCAAGAGGAACTTCATGAACTCCACACCAGGGCACAACCAACCGCCGTCGGACAGCGATATTGAAGAGGCGCTCGGTGGAGGCGCTAGGCCACCTGTCGGGCGTTACCGGCTCGACCTGGCGACGGGTGAGTGGGCGTGGTCGGATGAGGTGTATGTGATGCACGGCTTCGCGCCGGGGGACATCGTGCCGACGATGGCCCTGATGCTGTCGCACAAGCACCCGGACGACCGCGCCCGCGTCGACGGCGTCCTGCGACGTGCGGCGGAGACAGGGCAGCCGTTCAGTTCCGTCCATCGCATCGTGGACGCGGCAGGAGAGACCCGAACGCTGGCCGTGACCGGTCAAGGGCGGCGCGATCCCGTCACTGGTCAGGTGACCGAGCTGTTCGGGTACTTCATCGACGTCACCAAGACGCAGCGTGAGGCGGCGTCGCGCGAGGCGACGGCCTCGATCCAGGCGTCCTCGGAGCGGCGGTCGGTCATTGAGCAGGCCAAGGGCGTGCTCATGGTCATCCATGGCATCGACGAGGAAGCGGCGTTTGACCAGCTGCGTGAGGCGTCCAACCAGTCGAACATCGCCGTCCGGGACCTCGCCTACTCGCTGGTGCACTTGTTCTCCGGGCCGGATGTCACGGTGTTCCCGACGAGTGAGGCCATCGACAAGTTCTTGGCCGACCCGATCCGGCCGGACGACCTCTGACACTCCGGCGGTCCGGAAGCACCACCGCGCTGCGCGGCGACTATTCTGTTCTCGCTTCGCCGGCTGTGACGAAGCCGGGGCATGCGACTGGGAAGTCGTGGTGTGAGAGTGGGGCTGGGGGCACGGGAGGTGACGCACGGATGGACGCGCCGCAACTTTTCAGTTCTTTTGCGCGATCTCTAGCCAAGACCGAAACCGACCGTACGTGGGCGATGCAGCTGTGCGAGGCATGCGTCGACGCCTTGGGGGCGCAAGGCGGTGCGCTGACGGTCGCGGCAGGGCCGGACGAGCGAGTCGCCGTCAGTACGTCAGGGGCGTTCGAGGGCCTCGAACCGCTCCAGGAGGTCCTGGGCGAGGGCCCGGTGCACCAGGCGATGGCCGAGGGCCGGCTGGTGGTCATGCGCCTAGTTGGGGTGGTGGACGAGTGTCCCGTCTTCTCCCAGCTGGCTGGTTCGGTCGGCGGTGAGGTGACGCTCTACGCGGTGCCGATGCGGGCGCAGAGCCGCGTCGTCGGGGTGCTCAGCCTTTACGTGACGGATTCTCGAGTCCGTAGCGCGAAGGACCTGCAGGTCCTCGCCGACCTCACCGGGGCGTA
Source organism: Promicromonospora xylanilytica (assembly GCF_054782895.1). NCBI lineage: Bacteria > Bacillati > Actinomycetota > Actinomycetes > Micrococcales > Promicromonosporaceae > Promicromonospora > Promicromonospora xylanilytica. The sequence continues at coordinate 96,169 of NZ_BAAGRP010000019.1, read as the reverse complement.
CCTCCTGGCGAACGCCGAGTTCCTTGACTGGTCAGAGCGAGCATTGCTCCATCGGGCAGCCGGAATGGTCATCGCCCAACTGGGGATACGCGCAGAGGATGCGTTCGCGGTGATCCGGGCGAATGCCTTCCTGCGTTCGACGAGCCTGCGATCCGTCGCGGAGGACGTCCTTGGACGACGATTGACGTTCACCCTCGATGGATAACAACGACGCATCAGGCGCTTCATCTGCCATGAGGGGCGAGGCGGTAACGCCGTAGCCGAGTCCGAGTCAGTGTTGCCAGACCCTTTTTGGACCCGGCGTTCGGCGCCGCCACCGCTCCCACGGAGGCGAGACCTTCCAGTTGAGCCGCAGGGTGCGCCACGCGCGATCGAGCCGCCGACGGCGTTGGCGCCGCCCGCGCAAACTACGCGCGGACACGCCCACCCGCCACGAACGGTCGAGTCGGATGCGTCGGCGAGGACCGAGCCGGAACGCCAGGTCGAGGTCGTCGTGCACCTCTGCGTCATCGCGTACGACATCTCGGCGCACGGCCCGCCAGGCGCTGGAGCGCATCGCCATGCACGAGCCCCACAGGGCAGTGTGTCCGAGCGCAAGGTGCCCGAGGACGTAGTACGCCCCCAGGTAGGCCACGGCCCCAGCGGTCCGCAGGCCCGGCGGCGCATCGTAGAAGCTGCCGGTACCTGTGAGCGCGTCGAGCCCCGGGTCGGCGACCATACGCTCCACGACCGTCTGCACCCACAGCGGGCCGGGCCGGGAGTCGGCGTCGAGCCGCGCGATGACGGCACCCTTCGCGGCGTCGTACCCGGTTGCCGCGGCGGCGGGGATCCCGACGCTGGGTTCGACGACGACCACGGCGCCCCAGCGGTGCGCCACCGCAGCGGACGCGTCGGTCGAGGCGTTGTCGACCACGACGATCTCCAGCGGGGCCACGGTCTGGCGGGCCAGCAGGGACAGGCACCTGTCCAGCGCCGGTGCGTCGTCGCGCACCGGGACGACCACGGAGACCGTCGGCGCGAGATCAGATGTCACGCCCGCGCCTCCATGCCTGGCCCCGGGCTGCGAGGACGGCTCCGGCCAGCATCGCACCGAGCAGGCCGAAGGCGAGGTCGGCGATGGTGTCCGGGTATCCGACGTCGATGCCTTCGTGGAGGTAGGTGTGACCGGCCCACTCCCCCAGCTCCCACACGATCGCGCTCAGTGCACCGAATCCCGTGGTCATCAGGACCAGTCCGGCCTTCGCTCTCCCGGGAAGTGCACCGGCCTCCAGCATCTGCCCGCGGATCATGATGATGACACCGACAGCTGCGATGAGGCCCGTGCATACCGCGTGCATGAGGAGATCGAGCCATGGCACGGCCTCGTACCACCCGAGCTGCGAGGCCCACGCCGCCAGCAAGAGGCTGAACCCGAAGCAGAGGTCGAGGACCGTCGGCAGACGCAGGAACCGCGGGACGAAGACCCCGCCCAGCACAAGGAAGAACAGCGCGCCCGCGACACTTCCGAGAGCCACGATGCCGACGGCAAGACTGCCTACCGCCGCGGCACGCACCACGTCGCCCAGCACGAGGCCCTGTTCGACGGCAACACGAGGCATGGCCCCTCCGGCACAGATCGGGACGACGGCCCTCCAGTGTCACCCCGCACCCGACCGCACGCACGATCGCCTGCATCGCAGCGTTCGCCACGTCACCAGGTTTGACCGACGCCGTGGAGCGACGGCGCGCGTGTCACGAACTTACGCCAACTGCTCGTCCATGCCTGGGTCTGCGAGGTCGTGGAGAAAGCGAGTGACGATGTCCCGCTCGTGCGCGGTCAGGCGGGCGGCCGCGGCGAACCGGCGGGCATGGCTGCGGCCGACCGTCTCGCGCGCCACACGCCGCGTGTCCTCGGTGACCTCGATCGCGAGGCTGCGCCGGTCAGAGGGGTGCGGGAACCGCAGCACGTGGTCGCCCGCTGCCAGCCGGTCGATCAGCTTCGTGGTCGACGCCGTCGTGATGCCGAGGTGCTCGGCGATGGCGCCCGGGGTTACGACGCGCCCGTGGTTCTGCATCGCGATGATGTAGCGCAGCGCCCGCATGTCGGTCTCACCGAGCTTCATGTACCGCCGGGAGACCTCGCTCATCCGGCGTTCGGTCTCACGCCAGAGACGCAACGCCTCCAGGACGCGCACCACCTGGTCAACGTCCCGGTCGCCCATGCCCGAGCGGAGCACGATCTCCTGGTCGGGATCCATGACTCGAGGGTCCATCATCGACGGCTCGGGCTCGTCGCGCGCTACAGGTTCTGGATCCACCCGCGGATTTTACCGCTCTGGTGATTGCGTCCTATCCTTGAATATAGCCAGGCTAACGAAAGCATCGGCATCCTGATCGCGCGGCTCTGATGGTGGACCTGCCCCGCTTGATCACGCTCGGCAGCCCCGGATCTTGCTGGGCGGCGGGCGATGCGTGCTTCCCGGAAGCGGACCTCTGAACAACAAGACCTGGAGAACCTCGCACATGAGATCGCGACCGCCGCGCACCGACCCGAGCCGTTCGCCGTCGGGCGGCGAGGTGTCGGGCGCCGCGTCCTCGCGCGTGCCACGCTGGCTGCGTGTCTTGCTGCCTGCCGCCCTGATCCTGGTCTGGGTCGCGGCCGCCGGGCTCGGCGGGCCCCTGTTCGGGCGGATCGACGAGGTCTCTTCCAACGACCGCACGGCCTACCTGCCCACCACCGCCGAGGCCACTGAGGTTCAGGAACGGCTCGACGGCTTCTCCGAGGGCGATGCCATTCCCGCGGTCGTGGTCTTCGTCTCGCAGGACGACCTGTCCGATGAGGACCTGAGCGCCATCGGTGACCGGCTGGCAGAGGCCGGCGAACTCGACACGGTGGACGGCGACGTCTCTCCGGTGATTCCGTCCGATGACGGCGTTGCAGCGCAGGCGTTCGTCCCGCTGTCCGGCTCGGCCGACCTCGGCGAGGCGACCACCGCACTCCGTGACGCGCTGACGATCGATCTGCCCGCCGGTGTCGACGTGTACATCACTGGTCCCGCAGGGTTGTCCAGCGACCTCGGGACCGCTTTCGCGGGGATCGACGGCCTCCTGCTGGGAGTAGCTCTCGCCGCGGTGCTGGTCATTCTCGTCATCGTCTACCGTTCGTTGCTGCTCCCGCTCGCCGTGCTCGCGACCAGCATGTTCGCCCTGTGCGCGGCCCTGCTGGTCATCTGGAACCTGGCGAACCAGGGGGTGCTGCTGCTCAGCGGACAGACTCAGGGCATCTTGTTCATCCTCGTCATCGGAGCGGCGACCGACTACGCCCTGCTGTACGTGGCCCGCTACCGCGAGGAGCTGGTGCACACGCCCGCCCGGTGGACCGCCACCAAGCGCGCGGTGCGCGGCTCGTTCGAACCGATCTTGGCCTCGGGCGGCACCGTCATCGTGGGCCTACTCTGTCTGCTGCTCAGCGAGCTGCGTTCCAACAGCACCCTTGGACCGGTCGCGGCGATCGGTATCGCGTTCGCGATGCTCGCGGCGCTCACCCTGCTCCCTGCGCTGCTGCTGGCCATGGGCCGCGCTGCGTTCTGGCCCCGGCGCCCGATGTACGACCCGGCCGCTGCCCGGGCCGGTGGTGGAGCTGGTGGCCTGTGGGGCCGGGTCGCACGTCTGGTGCGCGCCAGGCCGCGCATCACCTGGATCACCACGGCGCTCGTGCTCGCCGTCGGCTGCGTGGGCGTGACCCAGCTGCAGGCGTCAGGCGTACCGCAGTCGGAGCTCGTGCTCGGCGCCTCCGAGGCGCGCACCGGACAGGAGCGGCTGGCCGAGCACTTTCCAGCAGGCTCCGGCAGCCCCGCCTATGTGATCGCACCCCAGGAGGATTTGCAGGACGCCGCCGACGTCCTGCTGAACGAGGACGGGATCGCGTCGGTCGCAGTCACCGCGGACACCCCGAGCAACACCGCCCCCGTCACCGCTGAAGGTATTGAGCCTTTCGGCCCACCTGGCACCCCGGCGCCCAAGCCCGTCGTGTCCAACGGGGAAGTACTGCTCCAGGCCACCCTGTCCGACGCCGCCGACTCCGCCGCCGCGGAAGAGACCGTCCGCGACCTGCGAGCCGGCTACGCCGACGCCGTTCCCGAGGCCATCGTCGGGGGCGTGTCCGCGACGGACCTCGACACGAACGACGCATCGATCCGCGACCGCACGCTCATCGTGCCGATCGTCCTGGTCGTCATCCTGCTGATCCTCATGCTCCTGCTGCGCGCCATCCTCGCGCCCGTGCTCCTGATCCTCACCACGGTGCTGTCCTTCGGCACGGCGATGGGAGTGGCCGCGCTGGTGTTCAACGACCTGCTCGGCTTCCCAGGCGCCGATCCTGCCGTGCCGTTGTTCGGATTCGTGTTCCTCGTCGCACTCGGCATCGACTACAACATCTTCCTCATGACACGCGTGCGGGAGGAGTCGATAGCACACGGCACCCGGGAGGGCGTGTTGCGTGGCTTGAGACTGACCGGCGGCATCATCACGTCGGCGGGCCTGGTGCTCGCCGCCACCTTCACCGCACTGGTGGTCATCCCGGTGCTGTTTCTCGTGCAGCTCGCCTTCATCGTCGCGTTCGGCGTGCTGCTCGACACGTTCGTCGTCCGCTCGCTGCTCGTTCCCGCGCTCGCCTACGACGCCGGCCGGGCGATCTGGTGGCCCTCCAAGCTCGCCCGCGGGCGCCGCTAGCACCTGCTGTCGGTTCTGACCGGTCGGCGGCAGGGCGCCCCGAGCCGCGCCGTGTCCTGGCTCTCAAGCACTACAGGCCCTCGCCAGTGGCGGCCAAGTCATCGAGAAACCGAGTGACGATCTCTCTCTCCGGTGAGGTCAGCCGCGCGGCGGCGTCGAACCGGTGGGCATGCCTACGGCCGACGGTCTCATAGGCGACGCGCGTGGTCTCCTCGGTTACCTCGACGGCGACGCTGCGGCGGTCGGTTGGGTGCGGAAGCCTGCGGATGTGGTCGCTCTCGGCCAGCCGGTCCAGCAGCTTCGTGGTCGAAGCGGACGAGATGCCGAGGTGGGTGGCGATGGCACCCGGCGTCGCCAGGCGACCTTGATTGCTCAATGTGATGATGAAACGCAGAGCGCGCATATCGGTCTCGCCCAGCTTCATATAGCGCCGCGAGGCCTCGCTCACACGACGCTCGGTCTCGCGCCAGCGCCGCAGCCCTTCCAGCAGGCGCACCACTTGGTCGACGTCGCGATCCGTGAGACCGGCCCTGCGGACCAGCTCCTGATCGGGATCCAGCACGCGCGGGTCCAGCATCGACGGTTCGACAGACCCGCCCGACACACGTTCTCGGACCACGCTCAGATCCTATCCTTGCGAGTAATGCTTCCCGTGCTTAAATATAGCCTGGCTAGCAAGAATCAACCTGAGGGGACCCATGTCAACGGAGAGAGTGGTCCTGCTGGACGAGGACGGCACACCCATCGGATCAGAGCTCAAGAGCGTCGTGCACTCCGCGAGCACGCCGTTGCACCTGGCGTTCTCGTGCCACGTGTTCAGCCCTGCAGGTCAGGTGCTGGTCACCCGCCGTGCCCTGCACAAGCGCACCTGGCCGGGTGTGTGGACCAACTCCTTCTGCGGCCATCCGCAGCCGGACGAGTCGATCGACGACGCGGTCGCGCGGCGAGCCCGTGACGAGCTCGGCCTGACCGTGCACGGGCTCACGGTGCAGCTACCTGACTTCCGCTATCGCGCGACCGATGCCACGGGAACCGTGGAGAACGAGCTGTGCCCTGTCTACGTGGCAGTCACCGACGACGCACCGAGCCTGGACCCGGACGAGGTGATGGAGGCCCGGTGGTCCGAACCGGGCGCACTCGGCTCGGCTCTGCGCGCTGCCCCCTGGGCGTTCTCGCCCTGGTTCGTACGCCAGGCCACCGAGATGTCCCACTACACGGTCGCAGCCCCGAGCGAGCGGGCACACCGATGACCGCGATCCTCACCCGAGATGCGGTAGACGTCGTCCTGGCCGAGCTGTTCGCGGACCGCATCCAGCGAGCCGCGCCGCTGGGCGAGCACTACGCACAGTTGTGGCGGCGGCTGGAGCTGGCGAGCAGCGGCGGCAAGCGGCTGCGCCCGCGCCTCCTGCTGGACACCCACCAGGCCTTCGGCGCCCCGTACCCCGAGGACGCCACCACCGCGGCCGCGGCGTTCGAGCTGCTCCACACCGCACTGCTGCTGCACGACGACGTCATCGACCGGGACCTCAGCAGACGGGGACGGCCCACGGTGTCCGCCGAGTTCGCGGCCGACGCGAGCCAGGCAGGCCTGTCAACCAGCACCGCGTCCGCCTGGGGCGATGCCTCCGCCATCCTGGGCGGCGACCTGCTGCTCAGTGCCGCACACGCCCTCGTCGCCCAGGTACGGCCGGCGGTTCGCACCGAGCTCGCCGACCTCATCGACGAGAGCCTGTTCCGCGCCGCAGCCGGCGAGCACGACGACGTCGCGTTCGGTCTCGGTACGGCGTCGGCCACACCCGAGCACGTCGTACGGATGATGGAGAACAAGACGGCCGGCTACTCGTTCGCTGCACCGCTGCGCGCCGGGGCGGCGCTGGCCCAGGCCGGCGAACAGGCGTCCACCGAGCTGGAGCGGGTCGGTATCGCGCTTGGCGTGCTCTACCAGCTGCGTGACGACCTGCTCGGCGTCTTCGGCGACACGAACCGCACGGGAAAGAGCACGACGGGCGACCTGCGCCAGGGCAAACGCACGCTGCTGGTCACGTTCGCCGAGGGCCAGCCCGCGTGGAGCGCGGTGCACCACCTGTGGGGCGACCCGCAGCTCGACGAGACCGGCGCCGAACGCCTCCGGGCCGCACTGGTCACCAGCGGCGCGCGCGACGCGACCGTCGACCTCATCGACGGCATGCGGCGCAAGACGATCACCATCATCGGCGAGACGACCCTGCCCGCTGGCCTGCGACAGCAGCTGGTCGCGCTCACTGACACCGTCGCGGAGCGTGTGTCATGAACCCGTCGTCCTCTCTCGCTCTGTACTCCGAGACCGCCCACCTGGCGGCGGCTCGCGTCCTGGGGGCATACTCCAGCTCGTTCAGTCTGGCCACCCGCCTGCTGCCACCCGTGATGCGAGCGATGATCGAGGACATCTACGCGCTGGTGCGGGTGGCCGATGAGGTCGTCGACGGCCCTGCGCATGAGGCAGGGCTCGCACCGGCCCAGTGTCGCAGCGCCCTCGACGCCTTGGAGGGCGAGACGCTCGCGACCTTGCGTAGCGGGTTCAGCGCGAACGTCGTCGTGCATGCTTTCGCCGTCACCGCTAGGACCGTCGGTATCGACGAGGCGCTCGTGCGCCCCTTTTTCGCTTCCATGCGCCGCGACCTGGACCCGGTGGTCTCGCTCACCGACGAGGAGTACCGCACCTATGTGCACGGGTCCGCCGAGGTGGTGGGCCTGATGTGCCTGCGGGCGTTCCTGCACGAGCACCCGGTCTCTCCCGCTGTACGTGAACGGCTCGAGGAGGGTGCCCGCCGGCTGGGCGCCGCGTTCCAGAAGATCAACTTCCTGCGCGATCTCGGCGACGACCAGGACCGCCTGGGCCGGTCCTACTTCCCCGGCATGGCTCCGGACGGGTTCGACGACGAGCACAAGGCAGTGATCGTCAAAGAGATCGACGCCGACCTGGCCGCAGCACGAGCCGTCGTCCCCCTGCTTCCCCCGGGCCCACGACGGGCCACCGCGCTGGCCGCCGGGCTGTTCACCGAGCTCAACGAGAGGCTGCGGCACACGCCCACCGCCCGGCTGCGCGGCCAGCGCGTCTCCGTGCCCACCGCCGTCAAGCTTCGCATCGTCGCCACGGCACTGGCCGGAGCGCGCGAAGGCAGGGACACATGAACGACGTCACGGACGATGCGGTGCGCGGTCGACGGGTTGTCGTGGTCGGCGGTGGGATCTCGGGCCTGGCGACCGCCGCCCTGCTGGCGCGGGAGGGTGCGGCGGTCACTCTGCTGGAGGCGCGCGCGGAGCTCGGTGGCCGTGCGGGGCAGTGGCACCACGGCGGCTTCCGGTTCGACACCGGGCCCTCGTGGTACCTCATGCCGGAAGTCTTCGAGCACTTCTTTCGGCTGCTGGGCACGAGCGCGGCCAAGGAGCTGGACCTCGTGCGTCTCGACCCGTCCTACCGGGTCTTCTTCGAGGGCGACCCCGAGCCCTTCGACCTGCCGGCCGACGGCGCCCGCGAAGCCCTGGTGGCGCTCGATCCGCCGTCCGCCGCGAAGCTCGGCGCGTACCTGGACTCGGCGGCGAAGACGTACCGCATCGCCACCGAGCGGTTCCTCTACGCGACGTTCGCGTCGCCGCGGCCCTTCCTCGACCGTGACCTCGTCCGTCGCCTCCCGCGCCTGGTCCGGCTGCTGACCGAGCCGTTGGACCGCTTCATCGCCCGGCACACGACCGATGACCGCGTGCGCCGCATCCTCGGCTATCCCGCGGTGTTCCTCGGTACCTCGCCGAGCGCGGCGCCGAGCATGTACCACCTCATGAGCCATCTGGACGTGACCCAGGGCGTGCTGTACCCGCGCGGCGGGTTCGGCGCCGTGATCGACGCGGTCGCCCGCGCGGCCGAGGGGCAGGGCGCGCGGCTGCTCACCGGACAGCGGGTGAACCGGATCACGGTGACTGGTGGCGCCGTCACCGGCGTCGAGGTGACCGACCTCACCGGTCACTCGCGACATCTAGAGGCCGACGTCGTGGTCTCGACCGCGGACCTGCACGTCACGGAGCACGCCCTGCTCGATCCCGAGCACCGCAGCCACAGCGACCGCTGGTGGAAGCGCCGCGACCCGGGTCCCGGCGCGGTGCTGGCGCTGCTGGGGGTGCGCGGCCAGCTCCCGCAGCTCGCGCACCACTCGCTGCTGTTCGCCCGCGACTGGCAGGAAGGGTTCGACGCGATCTTCGGTGACTCCCGGTCGGTCCCGGCACCGGCGTCGCTCTACGTCTGCCGGCCGAGCGCCACCGACGACGTCGCGCCGCCGGGCCACGAGAACCTCTTCGTCCTGATCCCCGTACCGGCCGACACCGCGATCGGCGCGGGCGGCATCAATAGTGGCGGGGATGCCCACGTCGAACTCATCGTCGACGAAGCCATCGCGCAGATCGCGCAGTGGACAGGGACGCTGGACCTCGCGGAGCGGGTGGTGGTCCGGCGCACGATCGGGCCCGCCGACTTCGAGCGCGACTTCGGCGCCTGGCGCGGCGGAGCCCTGGGCCCCGGCCACACGCTCCGGCAGAGCGCGATGTTCCGCGGGCCGAACGTCTCGGCGCGCGTGGACGGTCTCCTGTACGCGGGCGCGACGACGATCCCGGGGATCGGGCTGCCGATGTGCCTCATCAGCGCGGAGCTGGTCGTCAAGCGCCTGCGGGGCGACACCAGTGGCGGCCCGCTCCGGGAGGGCCGATGAGCTTCGCCTACCTCGCCGCGCTGCTCGTCTCGGCGGCCGGGGTGCTGCTGCTGGACCGCAGGTACCGGCTCTTCTGCTGGCAGGATCCCGCCCGGGCGGCGGCAGTTCTTGTCCTGGGCACCGTGTTCTTCCTGCTCTGGGATCTGGCGGGCATCGGGCTCGGGGTGTTCTTCCACGGCTCCGGGCGCTACATGACCGGGCTCATGCTCGCCCCTGAGCTGCCCGTCGAGGAGCTCGTGTTCCTCCTGTTCCTCTGTGAGCTGACCATGGTCCTCGTCCTCGGCGCCCAGCGCGTCCTGCACCGCTCGAGCCGGCGAGGCGACCGCCGATGGGACGAGCGCGCTCGCGGACGAGAGCACGGGCTCCGATGACCTACCTCCTGCTGGCGCTCGGCTTCCTCGCGGCGGCCACGGCGGTCGCCGTCGTGGCGGGGGTAGCCGCCGCGCGCCGCACCGGGGCGCATCCCGCCGGCTGGCGTGCCGTCGTGCTGGCCACCGTGGCCCTGCTGCTGCTCACCGCGGTGTTCGACACAGTCATGATCGCGAGCGGGCTGTTCGCCTACTCCGACGCCCACATCTCGGGGCTCCGGATCGGCCTGGCGCCCGTCGAGGACTTCGCCTACCCGCTGGCGGCCGTCATCCTGCTGCCCGCGCTCTGGACCTACCTCGGGAGCCGTCGTGATCGCTGACCTCGCGCGCGCGTCGCGACCGCTGAGCTGGATCAACACCGCCTACCCGTTCGCCGTGGCGTACCTCCTGACCGTGCGCGAGATCGACGCCACGCTGATCATCGGGACGCTGTTCTTCCTCGTGCCGTACAACCTCGCGCTCTACGGGATCAACGACGTGTTCGACTACGCGTCCGACCTCGCCAACCCCCGCAAGGGCGGCGTCGAGGGCGCCCTGCTGCCACCGCGGCGGCACCGCACCGTCCTGGTCGCATCGGTGGCGACCTGTCTACCGTTCGTGGTCGCGCTGGTCCTGCTCGGTCCGTCGCTGTCGTGGCTAGCGCTCGCGACCAGCCTCTTCGCGCTCGTCGCCTACTCCGCGCCGCCGTTCCGCTTCAAGGAGGTGCCGGTGCTCGACTCCCTCACCTCCAGCGTGCACTTCGTCAGCCCGGCGGTCTACGGCCTGGCGCTGGCCCAGGCTGCCGCCACCCCCGAGATCATCGCTGTGCTCGGCGCCTTCCTGCTGTGGGGCATGGCGAGCCACGCCTTCGGTGCGGTCCAGGACGTGGTCCCCGACCGCGCGGGCGGTATCTCCTCGATCGCGACGGCGTTCGGCGCGGCCCGCACCGTCCGGTGCGCACTGGGTGCCTGGGTCGCCGCCGGGCTGCTGGTCGCCACCACCGGGTGGCCGGGCGCGCTCGCCGGCCTGCTCGTGCTGCCCTATCTCGCACTGGCCCTCCCCTACGCACGGCTGCGCGACGAGGACTCAGCACGCGCGAACGGCGGCTGGCGGCACTTCTTGTGGGTCAACTATGCGGTAGGCGCCGCCGTGACGATCCTGCTCTTCACGATCGCCACCTTCGACATCTGACTAGGAGGAACCATGCCTAGAACCTTCTCGAGCGTCGTGCCCTACCCACGGTCCGAAGTCTTCGCCTGGCACCAGCAGCCCGGCGCGATCCACCGGCTCACGCCACCCTGGGCACCCCTGCACGTCGTGCAGGAGGCACGGTCACTGGCCGACGGCGAGGCCGTGCTCAGGCTGCCCCTCGGCCTGCGGTGGGTGGCCCGGCACTCGGGTTACCGACCGCCGGAACGGTTCGTCGACGAGCAGGTCTCCGCGCCGCTGCGCTGGGTGCTGCCGTGGCGGCACACCCACGAATTCCGTACCGAAGGCAACCACACCCGCATCACGGACACGGTGCAGACCCCGGTGCCGCGGGCACTGCTACAAAGCATGTTCACCTACCGGTACCGCCAGCTCAGCCTGGACCTGGCGGCGCAGGCCACGGCCCGGAACAACGGCGACCGACCCAGGGTCGTTGTGATGACCGGCAGCAGTGGCCTGGTCGGGAGCGCCCTCGCGCCGTTCCTGACCACGGCGGGCTACCGCGTCATCCGGCTGGTCCGGGGCAGGCCGCAGGGGCCCGACGAGCGACGCTGGGACCCACAGGCACCGGCCGACGACCTGCTGCGCGGCGTCGACGCCGTCATCCATCTCGCCGGAGCCTCGATCGCCGGCCGCTTCAACGACTCCCACCGTGCCGCAGTGCGCGGATCGCGCATCGGACCGACCAGGGCGCTGGCCAAGCTGGCCGGCCGCACCCGGGGCGGACCGGCGGTCTTCGTCTGCGCGTCGGCCATCGGCTACTACGGCCCGGACCGCGGCGACGAGATGCTGGACGAGTCCAGCGCACCGGGCGACGGATTCCTTGCCGATGTCGTCGCGGACTGGGAGAACGCCGCGTCGGCAGCCGCCGACGCGGGACTACGGGTGGTCCAGGTCCGGACCGGGCTGGTGCAGTCCCCGCGCGGCGGCACGCTGCGGCTGTTCTACCCGCTGTTCGCCGTCGGGCTCGGCGGGAAGCTCGGCCACGGGCGCATGTGGCAGTCGTGGATCGGGATCGACGACCTGGTGGACGTCTACCACCGCGCGATCTACGACACCGCGCTGTCCGGTGCGGTGAACGCCGTCGCGCCGCAGCCGGTACGCAACGCGACCTACGCCAAGACCCTGGCCACGGTGTTGCGGCGGCCGGCGGTGCTGCCGGTTCCCGTTCTGGGGCCACGGCTGCTGCTGGGCGAACAGGGTGCGACCGAGCTCGCCGAGGCCAGCCAACGCGTCTCGCCCGCCGCCCTGCTCGCACGGGGACACCGGTTCCGGTACGCCACCCTGGAGCCGGCACTGCGACACCTGCTCGGCCGGGAGCACGCCGAAGCACGTCCCCGACCCGGACTCTGAACTGCAGAACCCCAGATCCCGTCGGGGACTCAGCTCGATGAAAGGCAACGTAGAAACCATGTCAGCTGCCACCCAGCCGTACGACGCCCTGCTCCTGGTCTCCTTCGGTGGGCCGGAGAAACCCGACGACGTCCTCCCCTTCCTGCAGAACGTCACTCGAGGCCGTGCGATCCCCGACGAGAGACTGGTCGAGGTGGGCGCGCACTACTATGGGTTCGGCGGGCGCAGTCCCATCAACGATCAGTGCCGCGAACTGAAGGCGGCTATCGAGACCGACCTCGCCGCGAACGGCATCGACCTTCCAGTCTACTGGGGCAACCGCAACTGGGACCCGTACCTCCCCGATACGTTGCGGGCCATGGCCGCCGACGGCGTGCAGCGCGCCGTGTACTTCGTCACCGCCGCCTACGCGTCCTACTCCGGCTGCCGGCAGTACCGCGAGAACCTGGCCGCCGCGGTGGCCACGGTCGGTGACGACGCGCCCAAGCTGCACCGGCTGCCGCACTACTTCGACCGCCCCGGCTTCATCGAACCATTCGTCGACGCGACGCTCGCCGCGCTGGGCGAACTGCCGACGGGTGCGCGGATGGTTTTCGTGACGCACTCGATCCCGACCGCGATGAACGACGCGAGCGGAGCCGGCGGCGCCTACGTCGCCCAGCACCACACCGTGGCCCGGGCGGTCGCGGGCGAAGTCGCCCGACGCACCGGCGGGTCAGCTGCCTACGACCTGGTGTACTGCAGCCGGTCCGGCCCCCCGAGCCAGCCCTGGTTGGAGCCGGACGTGGGCGACCACCTGGAACAGCTCGCGGCGAGCGGCACACCCGGCGCCGCGGTGATACCGATCGGCTTCGTCTCCGATCACATGGAGGTCATCTACGACCTCGACACCGAGGCCAAGGACGTTGCGGCGCGTGTCGGGCTGCCCTTCGCCCGAGCGGCGACACCAGGCATCGACCCTCGATTCGTGTCCATGGTGCGTGAACTGGTCCTCGAACGAGCGTCGGCCGAACGCGGGCAGCAGATCGCCCCGGCGCTTCGCGGCACTCAGGACGGACCGCCGGCCTACTGCCAGCAGACCTGCTGCCCCAATCCGCGCGCCGCGCTGGCCGCCCTCTGAGGCAACAGGAGCCCGGGTCGACGAAACCGTCAGCGCTCTCCGCGTTCGCGGCGTTTGAACTCCCGGACGGCTTCGTAGCGGTCCAGCGCTTCTGCCCGTTCGTGCTTGTGGTCGACGACGGGTGCGGGATATCCGGCGGGCGGACCGTCCGGCAGCTTCCACGGCTGGTGCACGGCCTTACCGGTCACGTCAGCGAGCTCGGGCACGTAGGTCCGCACGTAGTCGCCGTTCGGGTCGAACCGTTCGCCCTGCAGTACCGGGTTGAACACCCGAAAGAACGGTGCTGCGTCGGTACCGGTGCCTGCCACCCACTGCCAGCCGTGCTGGTTGGAGGCGAGGTCGCCGTCGACGAGCGAACGCATGAAGTGCTTGGCCCCCCACCACCACGGCAGATGCAGGTCCTTGACGAGGAACGACGCGGTGATCATCCGCACCCGGTTGTGCATCCACCCTTCGGCCAGCAGCTGCCGCATCCCGGCGTCGACGATGGGAAAGCCGGTGCGGCCCTCCTGCCAGGCGATGAACCGCCGGTCGGCTTCCGGCCCGCTGTCGGTCTTCAGCGCGTCGTACGAGCGGTCGTAGTTACGGTGGGCGGAGTCCGGGCGCTGGTCGAGGACGTCGGCGTAGAAGTCGCGCCACGCGAGCTCGCTGCGGAACGACTGCGCGCCGTCCGATCTCTTGGCAGCGAGGTCGGCGAGCAGGGTGCGGGGGTGCACGCAGCCGTACTTCAAGTAGACCGACATGCGCGAGGTACCGGGCTGGTCGGGCCGGTCTCGGCCGTCCGCGTAGTCCTGGAGATGATCATGCACGAAGCTCTCCCACCGCTTCCGCGCTGCCGCCTCTCCGGGATCAGGCAGCTCCGCAGTGAGAGGGACGTCGTCAGGCACTGGTGTCGCCTCGACCTTGACCGTCCCTGGGTCGATCCAGTCGAGGTACTCGGCATCGGTGTCGGCCGGGGCGCGCCACCCGTGCTCGGCCCAGGCCCGTCGGAACGGGGTGAACACGCGGTAGCGACCGCCGTCCGCGGTCCGGACCCGACCAGGTGCCACTGCGTAGGGGGAACCTGTGCGGACCAGCTCCCGGTCCTGTTCGGTGAGTGCCCGCTCTACGGCACGGTCGCGTGCCTGGCCGTAGGGCCCGAAGTCGGCGGCGATGTGGACGCTGTCCGCGCCGATCTCGCGGGCGACCCGGGGGACGACCTCGACCGGGTCACCCTCGACGACCAGCAGCCGGCCGCCCAGGCTCTCGTCGAGTTCTTGCAGGCAGCCGTAGAGGAACCACTGCCGTGGCGCTCCAGCGGGGGCGAGCAGGCGCTGGTCGAGCACGAACAGTGCCAGTGCACGAGTGTTCTGCCCGGCGGCGAGGAACGTGGGCTGGTCGGTCACGCGAAGGTCGCGGCGGAACCACACCAGCGCTGGGGAGTCATTCATGTCTGCATTAACGTAGCCGTGCCCGGTAGGTGCCGCCATGCGCGTGACCGGGACGGGTGCGAAGGTCGTGGAAAGCTGGCCAGACCTGGGAGGTTTCGGTGACAGATCACGACGTGGTGATCGTCGGCGCAGGCATGGCCGGGCTCGTCGCCGCCATCGATCTGACGGACGCGGGGCTCGACGTCTGTCTCCTGGAGCGTTCGCAACGGCCCGGCGGCCGGGTCAGCACGGATCGCGTCGATGGTTTCGTGGTCGATCGCGGGTTCCAGGTGCTCAACACCTCCTACCCCCAGGTGCGTCGCCGCCTGGACCTTCCGTCGCTCGACCTGCGGTTGTTCACCGCGGGCGCGCTCGTGCGCCACGGTGGTCGGCTGCATCGGGTCGTCGATCCACGCCGACACCCTGGCGGGCTCGCGGCGACCGTCGGGTCGAGGCTGCTGCCGTGGAACGACAAGCTGGCGCTGGCCGCCTACACCGCCCACGCGGCGTACAGACCGGTCCACCGCCTGCTGACGTGGGAGGAGACAACCGCTGCCGATTCCCTACGCCGGTGGGGCCTCGGTGGGGCCGGGCTCGAGCGCTTCCTGCGCCCGTTCCTCGCCGGTGTGCTGGGCGAGGACGAGCTGAACACGTCGAGTCGCTATGTCGACCTGGTCTGGCGCAGCTTCGTCCGCGGTCGCGTGGGCGTGCCCGCCACGGGCATGGCCGCCGTCCCGCACCAGCTCGCCGCGCGCCTGCCGGACGGCGTACTGCGGTGCGGCGTCGAGGTGCACGGGGTCGACACCGGCGAGGTGCGCCATTCCGGCGGACGGCTGGACGCCCACGCGGTGATCGTCGCCACCGATCCGCCGACCGCGGGACAGCTTCTGCCCTCGCTCATGGTCCCGCCGATGCGTGGTCTGACGACGATCTATCACGCCGCGCCGGACCCGCCCGGCGCCGAGCCGATCCTGCTGCTCGACGGCGATCATGACCGCATGATCGCCAACTCGGTCGTGCTGAGCAACGCCGCTCCCGAGTACGCCCCCGACGGTCGCGCGCTCATCGCGACCTCGCTCGTGGGAGCCGTGGAGGCCGATGAACTAGTTGTACGCCGGCGACTCGCTCGTCTCTACGGCGTACCCACGACGCACTGGGAGCATCTACGCACCGTGACTATCCCGAACGCGCTGCCCGCCGCGCCACCGTCCCTGGGTGACCTGCGTCGGTCCGTCGACCTCGGGCGCGGTCTCTTCGTCGCGGGCGACCACCGCGACACGCCTTCCATCCAGGGGGCGATGGCCAGCGGCACCCGGACCGCCCAGGCAGTCCTGCGCCGTCTGAAAGCTGGAACCGTCATCTGAACTAGGAGCACGACCAGCACTGCGATGCCCAACACGGGACCGGAAGTCACACCTGGCGCTGTGCGTCGGGGAGCCGGCTCACGGTCGCATGCGTGCGGGAGAAACCGTGCCTATGGTCAGGAAGACAGCTTCGAGACGGGGAGCAGCCCGAACCAGGGAGCGATGATCCGAGATCCATTCCTCTGCACCGGTAGCCCTGCGTCGCGGCACAACGCGTCGAGAGGCAGCTTGTGATGCGCCGCTCTCGGCACCGGACACGGCCCAAAAGTTCGGGGACAGGGCCGGGTGTCGCGCTGGTCACCGGCGCGTCCAGCGGCATCGGGTTCGCGATAGCGCGTGAGCTCGCACGTCAGGGTCACGACGTGCTCGTCGTGGCCGACCGAGGCGTGGACGACGCCGTGCGCCGGCTGCGCGAGGACACGGACACCCGGGTGACCGGCCTCGAGGTCGACCTCTCGGTGCCCGCCGGTGTCGAGAAGGTCATCGCCCGTGCCCGGGAGCTGGAGGTGCGCACGTTCGTGCTCAACGCGGGCGTCGCCGTGCACGGAGCGTTCCGGCACGCCCCCCTGGAGGACGAGCTGCGGCTCGTCGACCTCAACGTCCGTTCCGTGGTGCACCTCGCACACCTTGTCGTCCCTGACCTGGTCGCGGCGGGCGCGGGACGGCTGCTGATCATGTCGTCGATCGCTGCGACGATGCCCGCCCCGCTCTTCGGCACGTATGCCGCGTCGAAGGCGTTCCTCCGCTCCTTCGCCTGGTCGCTGCGCCGCGAGCTCGCCGGCACGGGCGTCAGCGTGACGACGGTCCTGCCCTCGGCCACCCGGACCCCGATCTACCGCACGGCCCATATGGAACGCACACGCATCGGCCGGATCCCGAAGCAGAGTCCTACGATGGTGGCCCGCCGAGCAGTAGGCGCACTACAGGACGGCCGCGCCGAGGCCATTCCCGGCCTGCAGGCCAAGGCGATGGTCGCGATCGCCTGGGCGCTCCCCCAACCCGCACGCACGGCCTTCCACGGCTGGTTCTACGGGCCGGCCGCCCCGCCGGCCGGCCTCAGTCGTTGAGGGGGTCGTGTCCCCAGTTCATCAAGGAGTAGCGCCACCTCGTGTGCTCCACGTCCCCGTCCGGGCGCTGGGCGAGGTGCCGGTGGACGTACCCGACGACCTTGCGCATGTGCGCCTGGTCGTCCTCCGTCAGGTCGCCCTGCTTCTTGCGCAGCAGCTCCACGATCCGTCGGCCCGACCCGTGCCCGACCGACTCGCCCCCGTCGGACTGGCCCACCGACCTCGACTCGTCGCTGGCCAACCATCGCTCGAGCTCGGCCGCCGTCATGTTCACGGCCTCGTCGAACTCGCCGCTCACGCGTCGTCCCCCAGCGCGGACGGCTTGTGCACCGCGTCCTTCCCGCTCTTGTCGCTGCGCACGCGGTACTGCGGGTCGTCCTCGGAGGCCCGAACCGTCCGGCCCGCCGCCTCGGTGTCCTCGGTGATCTCCTCGACCACCTCGCCGTGCACCGTCTGCCCATGACTGGACCAGGTGACCTCGTCTCCCTGGTGGACCTCTTTCTCGTTCATGACGGCAGTCTGTGCCGTCCGGCCACACCTCGCACACGGGCGGTCGGGGCTCGTCGTGACTGTCGTCAGGCGCGCGGGCTCCCCCGGCGGCCGCACAGGCGCTCGAGCCCGTCACGAATACGGGTCTTGACTGTCATGGGTTCCACGCCGAGGTGATCGGCGACCTCACGATAGGTGAGGCCTCGGCAGTAGGCCTCGGCGATGGCCTCGCGCTGAGCCGGCGCCAACGAGTCCAGGTGACGGCGCAGGGCTCCTACATCGACACCCAGGTCGCACTTGTCCGGGTCCTGCGGGGAACGCTCGGTCCGGACGCGGTCGACGGCTCGTCGGCGAGCGATCGTGGCGACCCAGGTCCTGGCGGAAGCGTGTGCAGGGTCGTACAGTGCGGCGGTCTGCCAGACCTCCAACATGACGTCTCGAGTCACCTCGGCAGCGCGATCCGCGTTGCTCACCACACCGAGCGAGACACCGAACGCCACCGGCGCCAGTGCGTCGTAGACCGGACCGAAAGTGGCAGGATCTGCTCCGACGCACGCCACGAGCGCTGAACCGGCCGACGAGGAGCGGCTCGCGTCGTTCACGGCAACCTCCTGCGGCTCTGCTGCTCGGCTGCACGAGCGATGTTGCGCTGCATCCCACCGAACACGATGCCGTGGAACGGGCTGATCGCCCACCAGTACAGCTGTCCGGGTAGCCCGCGCGGTGAGAAGATCGCACGCTGACGAAACGTCGGTCGGTGATCGGGGTCGCCCTCGATGGACAGCTCGAGCCAGGCCAGGCCCGGCAGGCGCATCTCGGCCCGCAACCGCAGCAGCCGACCGGGGTCGACCGTCTCCACCCGCCACCAGTCGAGAGCGTCACCGGGAGCGAGGCGGTCCGGGTGCCTGCGGCCCCGCCGGAGTCCGGGGCCACCGAAGAGGCGGTCCATGACGCCGCGGGCCACCCAGCCCAGACGCCAGGAGTACCAGCCACGCGCGCCACCGATGCCCTCGATCACCGTCCACAGCGCCTCGCTCGTAGTGTCCACCTCGCTCGACCGGTCGTCCACGAGCAGACTCCCGCCGGACCAGTCCGGGTCCTCGGGCAGGGGGTCGGACGGCGCGCCGGGAGTGGAGGCGGAGACCCAGCTCGTCCGCACGTCCAGGTCGCGAATCCGGGCGAGCGCGAGCTCGACCGCCGTGTCGAAGTCGATCAGCCCCTCGGGTGGGTCCGGCACGTACTCCTTGATGTCGTGCTCCTGGGCCACGACCTCGTGCACCAGCGACCCCACCAGCGGTCGCGCGATTCCCGGCGGCACCGGGGTCACCAGACCGACCCAGTGGCTGGCCAGCCCGGGCGTCAGCACGGGGACGGCGCGGATGAGCCGAGGGCGCAGCCCGGCGACCGCGGCATAGCGCTGCATCATCTCGCGATAGGTCAGGACGTCGGGTCCGCCGATGTCGAAGCCGCGGCTGACCGTCGTCGGGATCCCGGCCGCTCCGACGAGGTAGCGCAGGACGTCGCGCACTGCGATGGGCTGGATGCGGTTGTTGATCCAGCGCGGCGCGACCATCGCCGGCAGACGCTCCGTCAGGTACCGCATCATCTCGAACGACGCGCTGCCCGAGCCGAGGATCACCGCGGCCCGCAGCACGAGGGTCGGCGCGCCGCCGTCGAGCAGGATCTGCTCGACCTCCCGACGGGACTGCAGATGGGGTGAGAGCCGCTCACCCTCTGGGTACAGGCCACCGAGGTAGATGACGCGGCCGACGCCGATCTCCCGAGCCACGACCGCGAAGCCGCGCGCGGTGCTGCGGTCGCGCTCGGCGAAGCCGGACCCGGCCCCCAGTGCATGGATCAGGTAATAGGCGACCTCCACACCGTCGAGCGCCCTGCGCAGGTCGTCGCGCGACGTGGCGTCGCCGGCCACCACCTCGACGTCGTCGGACCAGTCACGGGAGGCGATCCGGTCCGGGTGGCGGGCCAGCACGCGCACGTCGTACCCGGCGGCCAACAGCTCAGGCACCAGCCGCCCCCCGATATAGCCGGTGGCCCCGGTCACCAGGACCCGCACCTGGCCCGTCACCGGCGCGTCCGCCGTCGTTCGATCCATGCCATCGCGACCGCTCCCGCTCTTCGCTCGGCCCTCATGTGACTGATGGGATTACTAGATAGGCTAGCGAACGTCACGGCCATCGGCCTGCCGTGGCCCGAACCGGGTCGGTGGCGACCCAGGAGGAGGACCTTGTGACGAAACACCAGACAGACATGCGCACCAAGGACCGGACCCAGCAGATCGCCGTCACCGCCAGCTTTCTGGTGTGCCTGATCGGCTCCATGATCGGAGTCGGCGTTTTCGGTGGCACACCGATCGCATCCGCGGCAGACGGTGCGCTCGCTGCCGACGCCACCCTGCTCGCCCCGGCCTCCGCTGCGTTCTCGGTGTGGACGGTGATCTATCTCGGACTGGCCGGATACACGGCGCTGCAGTGGTTCCCCACGGCGGCATCCGCTGCCCGGCAGCGTCGCCTCCGGCTGCCGGTCGCCGGGACGATGCTGCTCAACGCGGCCTGGATCCTGGTGGTCCAGGCCGGTTGGATCTGGGTAAGCGTTGCGGTCATCGCAGTCCTGCTCGCGCTGCTCAGCCGCGTTCTGGTGATCCTGATGCGGTCCCGTGCGAGCGGGCCGCTGGAGCGCCTACTCGTCGACGGGACGCTCGGCCTCTACCTGGGCTGGGTCTGCGTGGCCACCGCGGCCAACGTCGCGGCAGCCCTCACCAGCTCCGGTTTCGACGGAGGCGGCCTCGAACCTGAGTGGTGGGCGGTCACGATGCTGGTGATCGTCGGCGGGATCGGGATCGCCCTGGCCGCACGGAGCAAGGGCCGCATCGCCGTGGCCGCAGCCATCGCCTGGGGTCTGGCCTGGATCGCCGTGGCTCGATGGGACACCATGCCGCACTCAGGACCGACGGCGACGGCCGCAGCGGCAGGCGCTGTCGCTGTGCTCGGCGTGACGCTCGCACTACGAGTGCGTGCCGTCCGCCAGGCCGGCGCTGTCAGTGCCTGATCCGGACCTGCGGTCGCTGGCACTGTACTCGGGGGAACCTCCATATGGTTTGGCATGACACCGGGGTGCTCCCAAACGCCGAGTTCAGAACCAGTGCCGAGCGCCCCATGCCGCCGTGCCCCACTGCCGCATTGCGATTCGAGCCGTGACACGGTTCCTGACACGGTTGCCGCCCGTGACACGCAAGATGACACGGTTGGGGCGACCATCGGCGACAACGCTTGCCCATGAGTGCCAACCGTGTCAGGCTGAACCCGAGCGGCGCAGGAATGGCGGAATCTAGCCGTTCGTACGCCATTACCAGGGCAATCCCAGCCCACTCAAGACAGCCTTGTGAGCGAGCGTCGAAACCCGCTCCACCAGCAGGGGGTTGCGGGTTCGAGTCCCGCTGGCTCCACCACGTCCCACCTGCACTGATACCCATCGGTGCAGGTGGGTTCTTTCGTTCCGGGGCTGAAAATGCCCGTCAAAGACGAAGCGGTCCCGAATCCAGCTCCGGAACCGCTCCATGCCTAGCCAGCGACCCAGCGCTGCTACCGTCCGCCCCATGAAGAGGCGCATCCATGTGGCACTCGTGACGGTCGGTGTCTACTTGGCCATCGGCGTCGTCTTCTCGATCGAGACGCAGCCCCAGCAGATGTGGACATGCCCCGATCCCTCCGCACCACACGGCATCACGACCTATGGTTACGCCAGTGACGTCCCCAGCGACGACTGCTTGCCAACAGTTGGTACCGCGGAGCGTTTGGAATGGACCGTCTTCTCTACAGCCGCCTGGCTGCCACTGATTGTGCTCAAGGGGCTGTCGAACGCCAGCCGGTGACTAGGCGGGAGCATGAGCCAGCCGATGCGCGCTGTCGCCGAAAGAGGCCGGAACGAGGCTCGACGCAGAGAACCGATGTCCGAGACGTGCCCCGCGCCAACGAATGACGGAGAACGGCTGTCATCGCAGGGCCGAGAGCCGTCGGGTGACCCGCCTCAGCGAAAACCCGTACCCCGGGCCTGTGGGATTCCCCCTAGATTTGGCCGCTTCGAGCATTTTTCACCCTCGATCGCGGGCAGAGTGCTGACAAGTCAGGACTCCTTCCATAACCTCGAACGCGAGGGGCACGCACCACCCAAACTGACCGGCCCCTCGTGATCCGAGGAGCACCGCGTGTCCCTGACCAGGAAACTCATCGGCACCGCCGCCGCGCTGACCGCAGCCTTGTCGGCCGCAGTGGTCGCGATGCCGACGGCCACCGCAGTACCCGACACCATCCCCCTCACCATCACCAACGACTCGGGTCGTGGTGACCAGGTGTTCATCTACGTTCTCGGCGAGCAAGGCGGCGAGCTGGGCTACGCCGACGCCGACGGCACGTTCCACGCCTGGCCGGACGCGGGAAGCGTCCCTGAGCCGGCGCCGGACGCGTCGATCGCAGGCCCTGCCACCGGGCAGGACGTCACGATCCAGATGCCGAAGCTTTCGGGACGGGTCTACTTCTCGTACGGCAGCAAGCTCGACTTCAAGATCGTCAACGACGGCCAGCTCGTGCAGCCGGCCGTGCAGAACCCTGACGACCCGAACCGTGACATCCTCTTCAACTGGACGGAGTACACGCTCAACGACTCCGGCCTGTGGATCAACAGCACGCAGGTGGACTTCTTCTCCGCGCCGTACCAGACGGGTCTGCGCTCCTCGAGCGGCGAGCTGATGCACACCGGCATGCTCAAGCCGGACGGCTGGGACAACGTGATCTCGGCACTGTCGCAGCAGGACGGTTGGGACGGCCTCGCGCAGACCGCGCCCGACGGCTCGGTTCTGCGGGTGCTCTCCCCCGGCCACGCCGTCGGCACGGGACAGATCGACGCCGGCATCCTGTCCGACTACGTCGACAGGGTCTGGACCAAGTACTCCAGCGAGACCTTGACCGTGGTGCCCTACGGCGACCAGCCGGACACGAAGTTCCTGGGTACCGTCTCGGGCGACACGATGACGTTCACCGACACCTCCGGCGCCCAGGTGGCCACGTTCCCCAAGCCCTCGGGCGAGTCGATCTTCGGGTGCGCCGGAGACCTGGCCGCGCCGAACGACGACGTCGGCGCCATCGCCCGCACCCTGTGCGCCGGCTTCAACCGGTCCTCCCTGCTCGACAGCAGCACGCAGCCGACCCAGGACCCTGCCGGGTTCTACCAGGACTCGGTGACCAACTACTACGCCAAGCACATCCACGAGCAGATGGCTGACGGCAAGGCGTACGCCTTCGCGTTCGACGACGTGGTCAACCAGGAGTCGCTCGTGCACGACGGTGACCCGACCGAGGCGTTCATCCAGCTCGACCCGTTCAGCGGGGCCGCCACGCCGATCGGGGGGTGACGACAGCACCGCGTAGTGCAGCACGGAGGGCCCGGCCGCAGCGGCCGGGCCCTCCGTACTGCACTGCTCAGGGGCGGGTGAAGGTCAGCTCTCCTTCTTGCTCTCCCCCGTCGGCTCGGGCTCCGCAGGCGGGACGGGCTCCGCAGGCGGGACCGTGCCGGTGACCGGCTCGTCCACAGGCGGCGTGGCCGCGCCGGGCTCCTCCAGGACCGAGCTCTCCGGCGCCGGAGCGACGGGTGGTGTTGTCCCAGGCGTCGTGGCGACGGGCTCTGTGCTGCCGGTACGGCCCTTCTGGCTCGCCTTCTGCGCCGACGACCACGCGGCGTCGAAGACCGGGGCGGCCTTCTCCTTCGCGGCGTCGAAGACAGGGGTCGCCTTCTCCTTGGCAGCCTCGAACGCGGGGCTCGCCGCCGAGTACGCCCGGACGCCGAGATCCTTGGCCGACTGCGCGGCCCTGGCTCCCGCCTCCTTGCCCTTGGCCACGGCGGAGCCGGCCGCGGAGCCGACGCCGGACGAGTGCTTCGCGCTGCCGTCCGTGTAGTCGGCGCCGGTGCCCTGCTCCCAGGGCTCCGCCCACGGGTCGGTCTGCGGCTGTGCGCGCTTCCAGAACACGTAGCCGGCGACCGCGGCACCTCCGGCGGCCAGCGCGATGAGCCAGCCCTTCCTGGAGCCCTTCTTGTTCGCCTTGTCCGCCGCGGCGGTGACGCTCTCGGCGAGTGAGGCCTTGCCCTGTGCCGATGCGGCGTTGGACGCGGCGTCGTTGAACGTGGCGACCATCTTGGGAAGCAGGTCGTCCACGAGCTTGTCGTGCGCGGAGTCGATGAGCGGAGCGGCCTTCCCCGCGACCTTCTCGACCTGGGGTGCGGCAGCCTGGAGGCTGTCCTGCCAGGCCTTCTCGGCCCGTGGCGTCAGCCAGGCGATGAAGTCGTTGACGCGGGGTTGTGCCCATTCCCTGGCGCTCGAGGCCTGGCCCCTGGCCTGTGCGGCGAGGGCCTCGGCCTGTAGTGCGGCCCTGGAGCTGACGTCGGACAGCAGGGCTGAGGCCTCCGCGGCCCTCTCCTTGACCTTCTCGGAGTCGATCTTGCTGGTGTCCACGTGATCGGTCACCTTCTTGCGGGTCATGAAGCTCCCCCCGAACTGTTCAGATACTCCTCAAGGTGCCACTCTGCCACCGCCTGCCGTTGCTGGCGAGGGCGGGCACGGAGGATGCAGCGCCAACCGGCCGCTCCGTGGGAGGATTGATACATGTTCGCAATCCTGCACACCACCTCCGGTGACATCCGCATCGAGCTCTTCCCGAACCACGCGCCCAAGACTGTCGAGAACTTCGTCGGCCTCGCGACCGGTGAGAAGGCCTGGACGGACCCGCGCACGGGTGAGGAGCGCAAGGACCCGTTCTACGACGGCCTCATCTTCCACCGCGTCATCGACGACTTCATGATCCAGGGCGGCTGCCCGCTCGGGACGGGAACCGGCGGTCCCGGGTACACGTTCAACGACGAGATCCACCCGGAGCTCCAGTTCAACGAGAAGTACATCCTCGCCATGGCCAA
Organism: Promicromonospora xylanilytica; assembly: GCF_054782895.1. Lineage (NCBI taxonomy): Bacteria > Bacillati > Actinomycetota > Actinomycetes > Micrococcales > Promicromonosporaceae > Promicromonospora > Promicromonospora xylanilytica. The sequence goes on along the minus strand of NZ_BAAGRP010000019.1, from coordinate 71,387 downwards.
CGCCGGCAAGCGCCGCAACCCGGTGACGGGCGAGGTCGAGGGGACCAACGGCTCGCAGTTCTTCCTGACCACCGCAGAGACCCCCTGGCTCAACGGCAAGCACACCATCTTCGGCAAGGTCGCTGACGACGCGTCCCGCCTGATCGTCGACGAGGTCGGCAAGACGCGCACGCGTCCTGGCGACCGCCCCGTCGAGGACATCACGATCACGTCCGTCACCATCGAGCCCTGAGCCACGGCGGCCACAGCGCCGCTCCGGCCGGACACCACCGGAGTACTGAGGACCGAGGGACTGAGGACGTATCGCGATGAACGACCCGGCCGCCGAGGAGCCGACCGAGGCCGCGGCTCCCGTCTGCCCGCGACACCCGGACCGGGTGTCCTACGTGCGCTGCCAGCGCTGTGGCAGACCGGCCTGCCCCGAGTGCCAACGGCCGGCGGCCGTGGGCGTTCAGTGTGTCGACTGCGTCCGGGAGTCGAAGCGGACGGCGCCCCGGGTGCGGACCGTCTTCGGCGGCGCTGCCGACAGCGCCGCCGTCAACGGTCGTCCGCTCGTGACGCTCACCATCATCGGCATCTGCGCCGTGAGCTGGCTGCTGCAGCTGGTGACGGCGGGCGCGTGGACGGAGGCGCTGTGGTTCTGGCCCTGGGGCGGCGTGATCGAGCCCTGGCGCTTCCTCACCGCCTCGTTCCTGCACTCGACGTCACCGCTGCACATCCTGTTCAACATGTACGCCCTGTGGATCACGGGGCAGTTCCTCGAACCGCTGCTCGGCCGTCTGCGCTTCGGGGTCCTGTGCCTGCTCTCCGCCGTGGGCGGATCGGTCGCGGTGCTGCTTCTCGCCGGTGACCCGGCCACGTCCGCCGCCTGGGTGACTCCGGTGGTCGGCGCCTCGGGGATGGTGTTCGGCCTGTTCGGGGCGATGCTTCCGGTGATGCGGCGGCTGGGCCGGAGCATGGGCCAGGTGCTCGTGCTGCTCGCGATCAACGGTGCCATCGGGTTCTTCGTGCCGAACATCTCCTGGCAGGCACACCTCGGTGGGCTCGTCACGGGAGCCTTGGTGGCTGCGGCCTACGCGTACGCGCCGAAGGAGCGCCGGGCCGCCGTCGCCTGGGTGGTTCCGGTCGCCGGAGTCGCGCTCCTGGTCGGCCTGGCCGTGCTGCGCTACAGCTCGCTGGGCATCCTGTGAACAACCTGCGCTGCCTCGGCGTACCCGCCGAACCCGTGGAATCAGGCCGATCTGCACACGTGGCGTCCGGCCACCACTCTCTTTTCCCCAGCTTTACCCACAGCTGTGGATAAATGGGGACACAGTGCCGCGGCCGCTTCGGTGCGGCCGCGGCACTGTCACTTCCAGCGGGTCGTGAGACCGAAACCGACGATGATCAGGCCGAAGCCGACCGCGAGGTTCCACTGGCCCAGCTGCGGGATCGGCAGACCCAGCTCGGAGCTCGTGAGGTAGAACGTCACGATCCAGACGAGGCCGAGGATCATGAGGCCGAGCATCACCGGGGCGAGCCAACGCGGGTTGGTCGCCTCTCCGGGCAGGCCGACCTTGGCCTCGGACTTCTCAGCCTTGGGCGTGGCCTTCTTCTTGTTGCGGGACTTCGACTCGGGCACGAGGCGGGCTCCTGTCCTGGTGTGGTCGCCCGACGGGTGTGCCGAGCCGACGTCTGCTTGCTCGTGGACTAGCGTAGTGGTCCACAGGCCGCAGTCGTGACCAGACGCGTCCGCGGGTTTGTCGAATCTTGCAGGAGGGACGCGGTGACCGGAGCCCAACCGACCCCTGCGGGGCCCGCGCCGGGTGGAGCGCGGAGCTTTTTCCGCGCCGCGATGCACACGCGGTGGCGCTCCTGGTTCAGCGTGGGCGCGGTAGCCGTGCTCGCGGGCCTCATGTTCAGCGCGAGTGCGCGGCTGGCCGACGGCGGGGGTGCGGGCACCCGCGATCCTCAGGACCTCTCGCAGCTGGTGGACGCCGAGACGGCTCGGGTCACAGAGCTGACGGAACGCACCAGCGAGCTGGACCGCGAGATCGAGACGCTCAGTGCGCACGCCGGCACCACCGTGCCCACGCAGGACCGTGACCTGGTGGAGCGCGAGGGCGTGGTGTCCGGGTCGGCGCCGGTGGAGGGGCCGGGGCTCACGGTCACGCTCGACGACGCGCCGTCGACGTCCGTCGGTGCCGGGCCCGGCGGTGTGGAGCCGCAGCCCGACGACCTGGTGGTGCATCAGCAGGACCTGCAGCACGTCATCAACGCGCTGTTCGCGGGCGGAGCCGAGGCGATGACGCTGCAGGGCGAACGGGTGACCTCCACGTCGGCCTTTCGCTGTTCCGGAAACATCCTTCTGCTGCACGGCAAGGTGTTCTCACCCCCGTACAAGGTGACGGCAGTCGGAGACCCGGCGAAGATGGAGAACGCACTGACGAGCTCCGAGGGCGTCCAGACGTATCTCGAGTACGTCGACTGGGTCCATCTGGGCTGGGATGTGCAGCGTAGCGACCACCTCGACCTCCCCGCGTACGGCGGCGGCGGTCTGCAGTATGCGACGGTTCCCGACGGTACGGAGGTCTTTGGATGACCCACGCGCAGGCCGGCCACAACGTGCCGCTGCCACAGGAGGTCTTCCCCATCGCGTATCAGCGCGGCCCCTCCGGCATGGGGCCGCGCAACGCGCGACGTCCGTCACGCGGCTCGGCGGCACCCATGCGCCCCGTCGCCTGGCTGATCGGTGCGCTGGGCGAGCTCCTCGTCACCGCCGGCGTGGTGCTCGGTCTCTTCGTGGTGTGGCAGCTCTGGTGGACGGACGTGGAGGGCGCGCGCGCCCAGAGCGAGATCATCGCGGAGATGGACTGGGAGTCCGCTCCGGAGGGCCCGGCGACGGCCACGGAGAACCACGGGCCACCGCCGGTCATGAAGGAGCCGGAGGCCGGTGGCCTCTTCGCGCAGATGTACGTCCCGCGCTTCGGCGACGACTATGTGAAGCCGATCGCCGAGGGCACGGACAAGGCGACGGTCCTCGACACGATCGGCATCGGCCACTACGTCGACACCGCCATGCCGGGAGCGCTCGGCAACTTCGCCCTCGCGGCGCACCGCACCACGTACGGCAAGCCGTTCAACCAGATCGCGGAGCTCAAGAACGGCGACCCGGTCGTGGTCCGCACCGAAGACACCTGGTACGTCTACAAGGTGACGGAGTCGAAGATCGTCTACCCGCAGAACGTCGAGGTGATCGCTCCGGTGCCCGGCGTGACCAGCGACCAGCCCATGCCCGAACCGACCAAGCGGTTCATCACGCTGACCTCCTGCCACCCGATGTTCTCCGCGACCGAGCGGTACATCGTGCACGGCGAGCTCGAGTACTGGGCGCCTGTGGGCGAGGGAAAGCCGAAGGAGCTGGTGAGCTGATGTACGCGCTGCTGTGGCGGGCCATCCCCGGGCCCGGTTGGTTCAAGTTCCTCGTCTGCCTCGTGCTCGTGTTCGGGGTGGTCGCCGTGTGCTTCACCGAGTTCTTCCCCTGGCTCAGCGACTACATGCCGTTCAACGAGACGACGGTCGGCGCGTAGCATTCCTGCATGACGCGCATCCTCGTCGTCGACAACTACGACTCGTTCGTCTACACGATCGTCGGCTACCTCGACCAGATCGGCGCCCGGACCGTGGTGGTCCGCAACGACGCCGTGCCCTCCCCCGACGCCGACGGCCGGTACCGGTACGACGGCGGTGACGGTTCCCCCGTGCCGTACGACGGTGTGCTCGTGTCGCCAGGTCCCGGGACGCCGGCGGAGGCCGGAGCCTCCGAGGACGTGATCCGCGCCTGTGCCCGGTCCAGCACCCCGATGCTCGGCGTCTGTCTGGGACACCAGGCCCTCGCCGAGGTGTACGGCGGGAAGGTGACGCACGCGCCGGAGCTCATGCACGGCAAGACGAGCCAGGTGTTCGCACAGGACAGCGGCCTGGACCGGCCCAGCGTCCTCGCCGGTCTGCCCACGCCGTTCACCGCCACGCGCTACCACTCGCTCGCCGTGACGCCTGACAGCGTGCCGGCGGAGCTCGCGGTGACCTGCGTGACGGATTCGGGCATCGTGATGGGCCTGCAGCACCGTGAGCTGCCGCTGCACGGCGTCCAGTTCCACCCCGAGTCGGTGCTCACCGAGGGCGGGCACCGGCTGCTGGCGAACTGGCTCGAGGCGTGCGGGCTCGAGGGCGCCGTGGAACGGGCAAAGGGAATGGCGCCGCTGGTCACCTCGTGACCACCGACGCCATGCCGGTCCCGCGCTGACCGAGGTACCCGGTCAGCGCAGGACGCTACGGGAAGATGGGGCCACCCTCGCCCTCACCCTCTCCGTCTCCTTCGCCCTCGCCGCCACCCTCACCGGTGTCGCCGGCGGGGCCGGTTGACATGACGAGGCCGATGTAGGCACCCTCCTCGACGGTGGACCCGGGCGGCGGGTCCGAGCTGATGACCCGTCCGGCCTCGATGATCTCCGAGGGCTCCTCGGACGTCGCCTCGCAGGAGATCTTCACGCCGGTGCACGCGACCTGGGCCTCCTCGAGCGTCTTGCCGACGAGGTCGTTGGGGACCTGCGTCTCCTTGACCTCTGGTGCGGTGGCGAGGAAGACATCGACGTAGGAACCCTGGTCGACGTCTCCGGTGGGCTCGGTGCGCACCACCAGTCCCTCGGCCACCTCCTCGCTCGGCTCGTCCTTGAACGCGTAGTTCAGGCCGACCTCCTGGAGCTGCTGCTCGGCGGCCTCCCGGGACAGGCCTGCGAGGTTGGGCACGGTGACCTGGCCGGTCGAGAGGTACAGGGAGACCTCCGAGCCCTCCTGCACGGTCTGCCCGGCGCTGGGCTCGCTCTTGGTCACCATGCCGGCGGGGACCTCGGGGCTGTTCTCGGACTCCGTACCGCCGACCGTGAGGTTGTCCTCCTCGAGCCGGCTCCGGGCGTCTGCCTCGGACAGGCCGCTGACGTCCGGGATCGTGACCTGGCCAGGGGCGCCGGCCACGAAGACGGTGACCGTCGAGTTCTCGGAGACCTCCGAGCTGGCGGGAGGGTCGGTCTCCCCCGTCGTCCTGCCCTCCTCGAGGTCCGATTCCTTGTCGATCGCCTGCTCGAACGTCAGGCCGGCCGCCTCGATCTGGCCGCGGGCCTCCTCGGCGGTCAGGCCCTCCTCGATCGAGGGCACCGTGACCGTCGTCGGCTCCTGGTTGGCCGCGTTCTCGATCGCCATGGCGATGGCGATGGCCGCGACCGCGGCCAGGGCGATGCCGAGCAGCCACCACAGGAGGGCCTTGCTCTTCTTCTCGGGCTCCCGCTCGCCGCGCGTCGGCTGTCCCGGGTATCCCCCACCGGGCGTGACCGGGCTCTGCTGCGCGGTCGCCGGACCCCAGTTCGCCTGGGTCGGCGACATGACCTGGGTGGCCCCGTAGGCGGGCTGGCCGGCGACCTGGGTCGCACCCATCATGGCGCCCACCATCGGCGCGCTGATCTGGCCGCCGCGCATCGCGGCCTCCAGGTCCCGGCGGAACTCGGCGGCCGTGCTGTACCGCTGCTCGCGGTCCTTGGTCAGCGCCTTGAGGGTGATGCGGTCCAGCACGTCGGGGACGTCGGTGGCCACCTCCGACGGGCGCTGCGGCTCCTGTCCCACGTGCTGGTAGGCGACGGCCACCGGCGAGTCGCCCTGGAAGGGCGGGCGCCCCGTGAGCAGCTCGAACAGCATGCAACCGGTCGAGTACAGGTCCGAACGGGTGTCCACCTGCTCGCCACGGGCCTGCTCGGGGGAGAGGTACTGCGCGGTGCCGATCACGGCGTGGGTCTGCGTCATGGTCGCGGCGGAGTCCGCCATGGCGCGCGCGATGCCGAAGTCCATCACCTTGACCGCACCTGTCGGCGTGATCATCACGTTCGCGGGCTTGATGTCGCGGTGCACGATGCCGGCGTGGTGCGAGTACTCCAGCGCGCTCAGCACACCGACGGTGATCTCGACGGCCTCCTCGATGGGCACGGCGGCGCCGTCGGTGAGGATGTCGCGGACCGTATGACCCTCGACGTACTCCATGACGATGAACGGCACGTGCACGTCCTGGCCGGAGGCATCCTGGTGGATGTCCTCCCCCGTGTCGTACACGGCGACGACCGCGGGGTGGTTCAGCGCGGCGGCCGACTGCGCCTCGCGTCGGAAGCGAACCAGGAAGGACGGGTCACGGGCGAGGTCCGAGCGCAGCACCTTGATCGCCACCGTACGGCCGAGTCGGGTGTCGTGGCCGATGTGTACCTCGGCCATGCCGCCACGGCCGACCAGCTCACCGACCTCATAACGGCCGGCGAGTACGCGGGGCGTGTTCTCCACCACTCATACGTCCTTAGATGTCGTGGCCATCTGCCTCAGGGCATACGGCTCGTTGAAAAGCATCATCCCAGAAGCGGCGACTGCGGCCGCTGCCGGGGGATTCAGCGTTTCGGCGTAGATTTCGGAGGAACCCCACGGCTCCTGCAGAGCGCTGTTGTCGCCACCACCGGTGACGAGCGTGATGATGAGCACGGCCAGCAGCAACGCGACCAGTGCGACGAGCGGCCAGGACACGCGGACACCGATACGGTCCTCGATCCCGCCCACCCAGCGTTGGACGTCCGACGACAGACTCCGTCGTCTCCCAGGGTGCCCTCCCGAGCGTCCCTGCGGGGGGACCTTTCGCCCGTCCTGGCGTGTCGAGTGCAGATCACGGCGCGACGGGTAGGACCGCGCACCATTTCCCGCGCCGTTGCCTGCCGCGATGCCCGACGGCGGGGGAACGTACCCGGCACCGTGCGGACGGCCGGAGGCGTCGGTGCCGTACGTGCCGGACGTCGTGCCGTAGCCCGCCGAGTCCGTTCCGTACCCGGCCGAATCAGTGCCGTACCCCGAGGAGTCCGTTCCGTACCCGGCGGAGTTCGTGCCGTACGGACCTGATCCGGGACCACCGGCCGGCGTACCCGGCGCAGGCGAGTACGGACGCCCATAGGCGTCCGTCCCATAGGTGCCCGAGGTCGTGCCGTAGCCGGCCGAGTCCGAACCGTACGGTCCCGAGCCATAACCGCCCGCGGGCGTGCCGGAGCCGTTGCCGCCCGCCGGCGAACCCTGCTGCGGGCCGGGCGGCGCCGACTGCGCGTTCGCGACCGTCGTGTGCCGGCCGCCGTTGCCCTGGCCGAACGGCGCCGGACGCCGCGCGTGGGAAGGACCGGGCTGGGGGGCGCCGTTGCGGCCGTTGCCCGTGCGCTGCGGGCCGGACGGCTGGCCGTCACGGCGCGTGCGGCGCGCGAAGCGCGAGCTGCCGAACGGGTCTTCCGCGATCTCGGCGGCGAGCACGTCGAGATGCCGTGCGAGCTGGTCCGCCGACGCGATGCGTTGCGCGGGGTCCTTCTCCAGCATCTTCGTGATGGTCTCGGCGAGACCCGGATGGACCGACGTCGGCAGCAGGGGTACCGGTGCGTTGACGTGCGCGATCGCGATGTCGACCGGGGTACGGCCCGTGAAGGGTCGGCGGCCGGCCGTGGCCTCGTAGGCGACGACGCCGAGCGCGTAGATGTCGGACGCTCCGGTGGCCGACTGGCCGACCGCCTGCTCGGGCGACAGATACTGCGCGGTGCCCATGACCATGCCGGTGGCAGTCATGGGCACCTGGTTCTGCGCTACCGAGACCCCGAAGTCGGTGATCTTCACGGTGCCGGAGTGCTCCAGCAGGATGTTGCCCGGTTTCACGTCGCGGTGCACCACCCCGGCGAGGTGAGCGGCGTGCAGACCGCGAGCCGTCTGCGCCAGGATCGGGAGGAGCCGGGCCGGCGGGAGCACCGGTTCCCGCTCGAGGAGGTCGGCGAGCGGTTCGCCCAGGACCAGCTCCATGACGAGGTAGCCGGCTCCGCGCTCCTCGCCGTAGTCGAACATCTGCGCGATGTTGGGGTGAACGAGGGTCGACGAGTTCCGTGCCTCCGTGCGCAGGCGACGAAGAAAGTCCTCGTTGCCCGTGTACTCCTCACGGAGCACCTTCACGGCGATCTCGCGCGCGAGCTTCTCGTCGCGCGCTACCCAGACCTCGCCCATTCCGCCCATGGCGATGCGCCGCACCAGCGTGTAGCGCTCACCGAGCGACAGACCCTCGACCGGTCTCATTTCGAGATCGCCGCCTGCATGATCTGCGCGGCGATCGGGCTGGCGAGGGCGCCACCCGTGGACTCGTCGGTGGACTGTCCCTCGTTCTCCAGCACCACGGCCACGGCGACCTCAGGGTCGGCGGCCGGTGCGAACGACGTGAACCACAGGCTGGGCGAGCGCGGGTCGTCCTCGGCGGTACCGGTCTTGCCGGCCACCTCGACGCCCGAGATCTGCGCACCCGTGCCGGACCCGTCGTTGACGACATTGACCATCATCTCGGTGAGCGCGTCGGCGGTGGACGACGAGAACGGGCTCTTGTAGCGGCTCGGCTTGGTCTGGCTGACGAGCTCGAGGTCGCTGTCCCGCACGCTCTGGATGAGGTACGGCTCCATGAGGTCGCCGTCGTTCGCGATGGCGGCCGACAACATGGCGACCTGGAGCGGCGTCATGCGGAGGTCGCCCTGGCCCATGCCCGAGAGGGCGATGCGCGCGGCCGCGTCGTCCGTGGCGGTCTCGGACAGGCCGGGGTACGAGCCGACCGAGGTGGACATCGGGATGTCGATCGACTCGGTGAAGCCGAAGTCCTGGAACATCTGCTGCATGCCGTCCTTGCCGACCTCGTCGGCGAGGTCGAGGAACGCGGTGTTGCAGGAGATCCGCATGGCCTCCTTGAGCGGCATCTCGCCCGTGTCCGAACAGCTCGTGCCGCCGTAGTTGTGCACCCTGCCGCCGTCGCCGGTGGTGCCGGGGAGCTGGTAGACGTCCTCCGCCGGGATCGACGTGTCCGGGGTGATGCCCTCGTACTCGATGGCGGCGGCCGCTGTGAGCAGCTTGAACGTGGACCCGGGCGGGTAGGTGGCGTTGATCGTGCGGTTGATGGTGGGCCCGTAGGGGCTGAACCGCTCCTCGCCGTCGACGGTGTTGACCTGCGGCTTGTCGTTGATCAACGCCTCGGAGTTCGCCTTGACCTCGGCGGCGTCGTGCACGGCCAGCGTGTTCGGGTCGTACGACGGCTTGGAGACCATCGCGAGGATCGCCCCGGTCTTCGGGTCGAGGGCCACCGCAGCGCCGGTGTAGTCACCCAGCGCATCCCAGGCGGCCTTCTGCACCGCGGGGTCGATGGTGAGCTCGACCGAGGAGCCCTGTGCCTCCTCACCGGTGATGAGGTTCTGCAGGCGGTCGAGCCACAGCGAGTCGTCCTCGCCCGCGAGGTAGCTGTTCGCGTACCGCTCCATGCCGGTGACCGTGCCGTTGATGGCGAAGTAGCCGGTGACGGGTGCGTACACGCTGGCAGCTCCGCCGTCGCCCTCGGAGTAGGTGCGCTGGTACTTGAAGTTGTCGTCCACCGGCACGGAGGTGGCGATCGCCTCGCCGCCGCTCACCACGATGGGTCCACGGTCACGGGCGAGGGCGCTGTAGATGCCGCGCACGTTCCTCGGGTGGTCGTTCAGCTCGCCGGCCGCGACGAACTGGATCCAGGAGGTCGACACCATCAGGGCCAGGAACATGACCAGCACGACGGTCGACAGGCGGCGCAGGGTCGCGTTCACCGGTCCACCCCCCGCACGATCTGCGTCGCGTCGTCAGGGGTCGAGCCTCCGCCGGCCCCGGCTTCGGTCTCCGCCTGGACGGGGGTTCCGCCTCCCACCTCGATGGCGCCGCCGCCCACCACGGCGGGTGCCGGGTCGGCGAGCGCGCCGCGGGTCGGCAGGGCCGAGGGCCGTCGGGCGGCGTCGGAGATGCGCAGCATGAGTGCGATGACTATCCAGTTCGCGAGCAGGGACGATCCACCCTGAGCCATGAACGGCAGGGTCAGGCCGGTGAGCGGGATGACACGGGTGATGCCGCCGACGACCACGAAGAGCTGCAGGGCCATGACGAACGCGAGACCGCCGGCGAGGAGCTTGCCGAAGCCGTCGCGCACGCCGATCGCGTGCCGCAGGCCGCGCTGCACGATCACCAGGTAGATCAGCAGGATCGCGAGCAGCCCGGTCAGGCCGAGCTCCTCGCCGAGGGCGGCGTAGATGAAGTCGGAGAAGGCGAACGGCACGTACTGCGGGTAGCCCTCGCCCCAGCCCGCGCCGAACATGCCGCCGTAGGACATGGCGAACAGGCCCTGCACGAGCTGGTAGGACGCCCCGTTCATGAGATCGGGGTTGAGCGCGTCCAGCCAGATGTTCACGCGGAGCTGCACGTGGCTGAAGATCGACCAGGCCACGACGGCGCCGGCCGCGAACATCGCGAGGCCGATGACGATCCAGCCCACCCGGTCGGTGGCGAGGTAGAGCATGCCGACGAACAGGCCGAAGAACAGGAGCGACGTACCGAGGTCCTTCTCACCGATGAGGACGGCGAGGGACACGGCCCAGACGATGAGGATCGGGCCGAGGTCGCGCAGGCGCGGGAGCTGCAGGCCCATGAACTTCTTGCCGGCCAGCGCCAGGGTGTCGCGGTTGGCGACCAGGTACCCCGCGAAGAACACGGCGAAGGCGATCTTGGCGAACTCGGCCGGCTGTGCGGAGAACGGGCCGATGAAGATCCAGATCTTCGCGCCGTTGAGCTCGCGGCCCAGACCGGGGATCAGCGGCAGGATCACCAGCACGATGCCGACGATCATCGCCGTGTACGTCAGGCGGCGCAGGCTGCGGTGGTCCTTGATCAGGAAGAGGACCACGCAGGCCACGATGATCCCGAGCGCCGTCCACATGAGGTGGCGTGACGCGTTGGCGCCGTCGATGTCGACGAGGTCCTGTCGCAGGATCGTCGCCATGCTCACGCTGTTGAGGAGGATCACCGCGGGCAGGATCACCTGGTCGGCGTACGGGGCACGCAGCCGCAGCACGATGTGCGCGGTGAAGGCCAGGGCGGCGAGGACGATCGAGTAGGTCCAGAAACCCTCGGGCAGGCCGTCCTCGAGCGAGTAGCCGACCATCCACATGCCGCCCATGCCCAGCGCGAGCGCGACGACGATCAGGACGGCTTCCGCCACGCGAGACGGGGCGTTCTCCTCGGGGCGGAGCGCGCTCATCCGTTCTTCTCCTGGTCGGAGTCGTTCGACGACTTCTCCGACTTCGGTGTGGAGCGGCCGTCGGGCTCGTCGCTCGTGGTGGGCTCGGGTGACTGGGTCGGCGAGGGCGACGGCGTCGGCTCGGTCTCCTCGGTGGCGTCCGCGATGAGGCGGTCGGCGCGTCCTCTGGCGTCCTCGAGCGACGTGGCACGGATGCTCTCGTGCACCCGGTTGGCGACGAACTCCGGCAGCTCGTCGACGCGGGTTCCGGTGAGCTCGACCGGGGTCGAGAAGGTCAGGGGGCCCGCCGTCGCGGGGATGCCGCGGAACACGGCGACCTGACCGTCCGACTCGCCGACGTAGTACTGGGTCTGGGTCCAGCGAAAGCCGCCCCAGCCCGCGAGGCCGAGTCCGGCGATCACCAGCAGCACACTGAGCACGGTGAGCCAGACGCGCTTCTTGGGCGCGGACTCCTCCTCGTCGACCTCGTCGTCCAGGTCGTCGTCCGGCTGGATGTCCGGCTGGTACTGCTCCTCCTCGGTGCCGCCGGCGAGCATGGCCTGCTCGAGCGTGTCGGCGAGGCCGTCCTGCGCCATGGCGTCCGGCAGCACGGTCACCGCGACGGGGGACGTGGCGGGCTGGCCACCACCCGGGACGGTGGACCGGGTGAAGCTGGTCACGGTGTCGCCGTCGAGGTCGGCGCCGGGCAGGGAGGTGGGTGACGCCGGGTCCCCGCCGCCCGCGGTCACGCCCGCGAGGGCCGCGGAACCCACGATCTCCGGGGTGACGGTGGCGGCGGTCGTGGCCGCGGCGGCCTCGTCGAGGACGTCGGCGACGACCACCGTGATGTTGTCGGTGCTGCCCGCTCGCATGGACATCGAGACGAGCCGCTCGACGGCGTCGTGCGGCGTGGTGACCGAGACGAGGACCTCGGCGATCTCGTCGTCGGGCACGAACCCCGACAGGCCGTCGGAGCAGAGCATCCAGCGGTCGCCGGGCACTGCCTCGCGGATCGACAGGTCGGGGGTGAGGTCCAGGTCGAAGTCGCCGAGCACCCGCATGACGACGTTGCGCTGCGGGTGGGTCTCCGCCTCGTCGGGCGTGATGCGGCCGGTGTCGACCAGGTGCTGCACGAAGGTGTGGTCCACGGTGACCTGCGCGAGGGTCCCGTCGCGCAGCAGGTACGCGCGAGAGTCGCCCAGGTGCGCCATGGCCAGCGTGTTGCCCGACTTGAGCAGTGCCGTGACGGTGGTGCCCATGCCCGCCAGGTCGGGGTCGGCCGTCGTCGCGTCGACGAGGTCCTGCCGTGCGCGGTCGATGGAGCGTTCGAGCTCGGACATCGACTGGTCGGAGCTGTGGTCGGGCCGGTCGAGGCCCACCAGGGCCGCGATCGTCAGCGCGGACGCGACGTCGCCGCCGGCGTGCCCGCCCATGCCGTCGGCCACGACGAGCAGGTTGGGCCCCGCGTAGGCGGAGTCCTGGTTGTTGGAGCGGACGAGGCCGACGTCGGAGCGCGCGGCATACCGCAAGGTCACGGTCACGTGATGGTCATCCCTGGAGCTCGACGACGGACTGTCCGATCTGCACACCCACACCCGGAGCGAGCGGGAGGATGCCCTGCACGCGCTCCTCGCCGATGTAGGTGCCGTTCGTGGAGCCGAGGTCCTCCACGAACCACTGGCCGCCCTGCGGGAAGATCCGTGCGTGGCGCGACGACGAGTAGTCGTCGTCGAGCACGAGGGTGCAGCTCGGCGCCCGTCCGATCAGGACGCCGGACGACGTGAGCGGGATGGTGGTGCCCGTGAGCGGGCCTGCCACCACGACGAGCCGCGACGGTCCTCCGCGCTGGGGAGCGCGGGTCGCGCCGCCACCGGGGGCCGGCGACGGGGCCGGCCCCGCGAGCTCCGGCCGGCGCCGCCGGCTGCTGGGGGTGCGTGGTCCTGCCAGGTCGCGCCGGAGCACGGCGACGGCGGAGAGCACGAACACCCACAGCAGCACGAGGTAGCCCAGCCGAAGCAGGGTGAACGTCAGCTCGCTCATGTCGGGATTTTCACCAGTCCTCGTTGTCTGCACCGGATGCGCTACCGGTCCAGAACATGATGCGGGTACGGCCGATGGTCATCGTGTTGCCGTCGAGCAGGGTCGCGGCCGGGACCTGGTGGCCCTCCACGTACAGGCCGTTCGTGGAGCCCATGTCGGTGGCCACCACGCCGTCCGGCGTCACGCGGATCTCGAGGTGGCGCCGGGAGACGCCCGGGTCGTCCACCACGATGTCCGCCTCGGCGTCCCGTCCGATGACGGTGACCGGGCCGGTGAGCAGGTACCGCTGCCCATCGATGTCGATGAGCGGGTGCCGCCCGGTCGGCGCGCCGGACGTCGCCGGTGCGACACTCCCCTGCACGCTGCGCGACCGTACGGTGAAGCGGCCGGGTACCAGCTCGTACTGCTCGTCGAACGTCACGCTCACGGGTCCCACGAACGCGTAGTGCTGCGTCGCGGCGTACGCCGTGATGTTGGACGCGAGCTCGTCGGCGAGGGTCTGTGCACCCCACGCCTCGATCTGGGCGAAGTCGTCGGGAGCGAGCTCGATGGTGAACTCGTTCGGCGCGACAGTACGGTCACGTCCGACGACCGCGGCACGGTCGTCCAGCTCACGTCGCAGCCTGCTCGCCAGTTCGACCGGCTTCACCTCGCCACGTCCCACCTTGGCGAACGCGTTGTTCATCATGCGCTCCACGCTCTTCTCGAAGCGGTCCAGGGCGCCCATGCCACCTCCTTCCGGGTCTGCGCCGGGCAGACTACCTAGATCGTATAGACCGGTAGGTCCCCGCAGACTCCAATACTGTGGATGTCCTGCGGATCTTCTCCGATCTTCCCTCAGGAGGCGCGGTGAAGAGAGGCGTGGGCGGATCCGCACGCTACTAGACCTGCGGCGGGACGTGAACCACTTCACTGTTATTGGATTCGGAGTCCCCCCGTTTGCCGTGCTAGCCTCATCCAGCAGCGCGCGAGTGGCGGAATAGGCAGACGCGCACGGTTCAGGTCCGTGTGCCCGAAAGGGCGTGGGGGTTCAACTCCCCCCTCGCGCACGTTGTTACGAAAGGCCCCGGCTCGAGTCGGGGCCTTCGTCATGCCCGGGCCAGTCACGCTCCGGACGGGCGGCACTGCCGTACGTCAGACGGAGCGCGCCATCTCGATCTCCTGACCGAGCGCGCCGTCCAGCCGGACCCCGGTCGGGTCGAACCCGCACTTCCGGTAGGCGTCCTGCGCGCGACGGTTCTCCGCGTGGACGTAGAGCCTGACCCGGTCCAGCCCGCGTCCCCGCGCCCAGTCGAGGCTCTCCTCGAGGAGCCGCTCGATCAGCCCGGATCCCCGGTGCCGCGGCTCGATGAACACGCCGACGACGTGGCCGCCGGACCTCTCGACGGTTCTGCCCTCGAAGTCCTTCTCCCCGGCCGACTCGACGATGACGACCGACGTGCCGACCCAGCCGCCGTCGTCCGCGACCGCCACGAACTGCCGGGCGCCGGCTGCCGGTCCCGCGTCGAGCGAGGATCCGGCCGCGCGGTCGATCCAGAAGCTGTCGGGCATCGCCGCACCCTCGTCGTAGGACTCGACGAAGGCGAGCGGAGCCGCTTCGTCCCTGAGCCCGGCGAGACGCAGCGCACGGACCTCCCGCCACTCGGAGGCCCTGACCGGTCGGATCGTGTAGCTGCTCACCCCCGGCATCCTGCCACCTTGCCGAACGTCGAACCGGGCGCGCCGACGCGTCACACGGCGCTTGCGATCTCCAGCCGTGCCGGCCGGCTGACGGCGGAGGCCTGCCCCGGCGGGAACCGCCCGTCCTGGCCAGGCGTCACCGAGCCCAGCACGCGCGGGTGCCGCGCGCCCGTGGCGCCGGGCAGCACGCCGGGCAGGCCGTGCCAGGTGTGGAAGCCGAGCACCGCGAACGCCAGGGCCTCCTTGGCCTGGCTCGGTACGCCCAGCTCGTCCGAGGTCCGCACCGTGGTGCCGGGCAGCTCGTCCCGCAGCGCGGCCATGATCGCGGGGTTGCGCGTACCGCCGCCTGACGCGACGACCTCGGTGGCGGTGTGCCGGACGGAGTCGGCGACCGTGCGCGCCGTGAGTGCGACGAGGGTGGCGAGGAGGTCCTCGGCGGCCGGTGGCACGGTCCCGAGCCGGTCCAGCAGGTAGTCCAGGTGGAAGTGCTCCTTGCCCGTCGACTTCGGGGCCGGGCGTACGTAGTAGGGATCCTCCAGCAGGTGTTCCAACAGGTCGGGCAGTACCCGCCCGCCGGCGGCGAGGAGGCCGTCGGTGTCGAGGGCGAGGCGGCCGCCGGTGACGTGCCGCGTCGCGGCGTCGAGCAGTGCGCAGGCCGGACCGGTGTCGAAGGCGAGCGGGGTGGTCCCGCCCCGCAGCACGGTCACGTTCGCGATGCCGCCCAGATTGAGGGCGACGGCGGTGCCGGGCCGGCCGGCGAGCCACAGGGCGTCGAACAGGCTCACCAGGGGAGCGCCCTGCCCGCCCGCCGCGACGTCGCGGGTGCGCAGCCCTGAGACGACGGGCAGCCCGGTGGCCTCGGCGATCCAGGCGGGCTCGCCGAGCTGCAGGGTGCCGCGCACACCGCCGTCGTCGGGCGCCCAGTGGAAGACGGTCTGACCGTGCGACACGACCAGGTCGGCCTGCCCGGCGCAGAGCTCGGCCACGGCGCGCGCGGCCAGGTCGGCGAAGACCTGGCCGATGCCGGTGTCGACCCGGCACACCGCCTCCATCGTGGCGTGGGCCGGGGGCAGCGCCGCGACGAGCGCGGACCGGAGACCCGGCGGATAGGGCACGGACAGGTGCCCGAGCGGCGTGAGCGCCAGCGTGTCCCCGGTGAGCCGGAGCTCGCACGCCGCCGCGTCGACAGCGTCGTGGGACGTGCCGGACATGAGTCCGACGACCCGGAGCGGCGGCGCCGTCTTCGCAGGTGATGCGTGATTTCTGGGTATCGGTTTCCCCATCGGACCGACTCCTCCGGTCGTGTTTGCGCCAGTGTTACCCCCTTGGGCTCACTTTGCGCCACAATCTCCACCATGCTCGACGTCTCGATCGCCCCAGCTCCGGCGCCGGACGCGCCGTTCGAGGACCACATCGAATGGGCGCGCAACGCCCCTGCTACCCCCTTGACCCCCGCGGCGCTGTTCACCGGCGGTCTCACCGACGCTCCCGTCGACGACCGTCTCACGGTCGACGCCCCCGCGTGGGACTACCCGGCGCTTGCCCGCGAGGCCGTGCTGCGGTCCCGGGGGGCGGTGCTCGACATCGGTACCGGAAGCGGTGACTTCTTCGCCGGCCTCGGCCCGCTCCCGAAGGGTTCGGCCGCCACGGAGACAGGCCCTGCCTTCCTCACCGCCCGACGCCGGCTCGAGCCGCTCGGCGTGGACGTACGCCGGGCCGAGCCGTCCTGGACGGGCGACGTGCTGCTGCCGTTCTTCGACGGTCAGTACAGCGTGGTGCTCAGCCGGTTCAGCACCATCGAGCCCAACGAGGTGGGCCGCGTCCTGGAGCCGGGCGGGACGTTCCTCACCGAGCAGGTGGACACGCGCGACGGTATCGCCCTCAACCGGGCCCTCGGGGTGCCGCTCGGCTGGGACCCGGACGGCGTCACGATCGACGTCGTCTCCGACGGGCTCGTCGCCTCCGGCCTGGAGATCGTCGAGGCCACCGAGTTCGCGGGCACGCGGACGTTCAAGGACCTGTCCTCGGTGCTCTGGTACCTCCGGACGGCGGCATGGCAGGTGCCGGACCTCGCCGACCTCAGCCCGGCCGCCGTCGCACGCCACGAGGCAGGGCTGCGCGCGCTGCACATGCACTTCGCGACGGGCAACGAGCTCGTCGACGAGGCGCCGCGGATCCTGGTCACGGCGCGCCGGCCCTTCTGAGCAGGCTCGCCACGGCGTTCGCCATCGCCTCCGGCGGCACCTCCGTGCCGTGGCCCGGCAGGGTCACCCGCCGTGCCGCCGGGAGCACGGCGGCCAGCGACTCCGCGGCGAGCGCGACCGACATGGCGCTCGCCGCGCCGTCGGCCACGACGACCGGCTGGGTGATCACGTCCCACCGGCCCATCAGGGCGCGCTGACCCAGGGCGACGCCGGCGAGGACCCTGCCGTCGTAGGCGATGGTCGGGGCGATCGCCTCGAGCCCGGGCCACGACGGCGACTCCCGCATGCGCGGCAGCAGCCGGCACGGCATGCCGACCACGTCGAGGAACAGCTCGACGGCACTGCCCGGGTCGCCTTCCTCGATGCAGTTCTCGACCCCGGCGATCATCCGGGGATCGGTGGGTGGCTCGCCGCTCGCGACGTCGTACGTGGGCTCGTAGCAGAGCACGCCGGTGACGCCGTCCCCGAGGTCCGCCGCCGCGCGCAGCGCGAGGAACGAGCCGGAGGAGATACCGAGCAGCGCCGCCGGGCCGGTCACCTCCAGCAGGGCGGCGATGTCGTCGACCTCCCGGTCCACGCTGTACGGGGGAGTGTCGCCGCTGCCACCGCGTCCCCGTCGGTCGTACCGCAGGGTGGTCGCCCGGTCGCCCAGCTCCGACGCCACGGCGAGCGTGACGGGCAGGCGGTGGGCGAGAAAGCCGTCGACCACCACGATCGCGGGAGCGAGGCCGGGTGTCGGACCGGTCAGGTCGTACGCGAGCCGGGTGCCGTCTGCCGACGTCGTGAAGGCGTCGACGGTGCTGGTGGTCATGCAGGGCAGACGGCCCGCACCCCCAAAAGTCGTCGCTCGGGCAGGTGACCGGGGCCGGCGATTTCGCCGCGAGGAAAAAACCTGGGCGACTGCCGTGTCGAGGCGTAGGTTCGTGGGCACATGAGAAGGGAGGTGATCCGAGCTGTGATTTCACATCGGACCCATGAGGTGGTCGCGCGCTAGTCGCGTGACGCGTATGCGTTTCGCGCCCACGCAGGTCGGAAGGCTCAGCACGGGGCCTCGCTGATCTGTTCGGGCGCAACGGGACATGGTGGCGAGTCTCTCGCGACCACCGGAGCCCGCGGGTGCCGTGCCCTCGTCCAGCACGGCTGACGAAAGTCGCCCCGCGGGCTTTCCCGCGCCTGCGGACGGGGAGAATGGGGCGCGTGACTGCCTACCGTGTGATGACCGTCTGTACGGGCAACATCTGCAGGTCCCCGATGGCCGAGATCGTGCTCCGTGACCGCTTCGAAGCGGCGGGCCTCGGCGAGTCCGTCGTCGTGGACTCGTCCGGCGTGAGCGACGAGGAGCACGGCAACCCGGTGGACCGGCGGGCACGGGCGGTCCTCGCCGAGCACGGCTACGACACCGGTAGCGCACACGGCGCGCGCCAGGTGGCCGCGGCGGACGTCGGATCGCGAGACCTGCTGCTCGCGATGACGGCCCGGCACGCGCGCCGGCTGCGGGACCTGGCCGGGCGGGTGCCCGGAGACACCACGATCCGGATGTACCGTTCCTTCGATCCGGCGGCCGACGGGCTTGCCGAGGAGCAGCTCGACATCGCCGACCCCTGGTACGGCGGCCCGGACGACTTCGAGGTGTGCCTGGCCGAGATCGAGGCGGCCGCCGACGGGGTCGTCGCCTTCGTCCGGGCGCGGCTCGGCGCGCCCACCCGCAGCTGACGCAGGGGCGTTTCACCCCGCTACATCCGGCTCGGTGACGCCACGCCGATTACGGTGTGGGAATGACGTCCGCGTCGCCCGGCCGGCTGGTCGTCCTCACCGGGGCCGACGGCCGCCTGGGGTCCAGGCTCGCCTTCCGCGTGGCAGCGGCGGGTGGTCACCAGCGCCTGCTGGTCGCCGGCAAGGGTGCGGCACCGCGCCTGCCCGACGGCACCCCGCTGCCGGAGGCGGAGATCGTCGCCGTCCCCGCCGAGGCAGGCCCGCGGGTCCTGGCCGCCGCGTTCCATGGTGCGTACTCGGTGTTCCTGGTGCCGGGCAGGGAACGCCCCGGGCGGGTGGCCAGGCACCGTGCGGTGATCGACGCCGCGGTGCTCGCAGGGGTGCGGCACGTGGTCTACGTGTCATCGGTGGGGGCGGGGGCGGACGCGGTGTCGTCCGCCGCCCGTGACGACTGGCTCACCGAGGAGTACCTGCGCGGGACCGACCTGGCGTGGACGATGCTGCGGGTCTCGATGTTCCACCGCACCCTGACCTTCGCCGTCTACGACGAGTCACGCAGGTCCGGGCAGGGCGCCGTGCTGCGCGCGCCGGCCGGGGACGGCCGGGTCGCCTCCGTTTCGCACGACGACGTGGCCGACGTCGCCACGGCCGTGCTCCTGGACGAGGACCCCAAGCGTCACGCGAGCCGGACCTACCACCTCACCGGACCGGAGGCGTTGAGCCTTGACGAGGTGGCCGCCGCCCTGTCCACCGCGACGGGCCGCACGATCCGGTACGCGCCACAGACTCTCGACGAGGCGCGCTCGCTGTTCTACCGGTCGACCGCCGCGGAGGTCGAGGACTGGATCACGCAGTGCCAGGCGATCGCGGCAGGCGTGCTGGCCCAGGTGAGCCCCGACGTCAGGCATCTGGCGGGGCGCGGCGCGCGGTCGCTCGAGGCGTGGCTCGACGACTATCCGACGGAGTGGGCGCACCTGCGGTTACCGTCGGTGAGATGACGAGCCTCTCCTCGGACCTGGACGACGGAACGACGCCGGAGCCCGCGTGGGAGCCCGATGTGCTGCCGGGCTTCGAACGCCTGACACTGCCTCTGCACCCCGACGAGGACGAGCCGGAGGTCGTGGCGACCCTCGTGCGCCGAGCCCGGCCCGCGCCGGACGAGCCCTCGGAGGGCGACGGCGTCCCGTCGCGCCGAGGCATGCGCCGGGTGGGTGCCGAGAACCCACAGGTGGCGCGCCTCTGGGACGAGCTGTCGGAGCTGGGACGGCGGCTGCACCTGCGGGGTGCGGCACGTCAGGACACTGACGCGGCGGAGGACGCGGCCGAGGCCACCGACCCGAAGGTCGTCGTGCCCGACGCCGGAGTCGACGTCCTGTACGTGCACGGCTGGCTCGACTACTTCTTCCAGACCCATCTCGCGGACTTCTGGGAGACCCTCGGAGTCCGTTTCCACGCCCTCGACCTGCGGCGTTACGGTCGCAGCCTGCGGGAGGGGCAGACCCCCGGATACGTCCGCAACCTCGGCACCTACGACGAGGAGATCGAGGCGGCGCTCACCGCCATGGGGCACGGACGTGACGCGGCTACCGAACGCAAGCTCTTGCTCATGGGCCACAGCACGGGCGGTCTGATCGTCAGCCTGTGGACGGCGCGCAACCAGGAACGGGTCGCCGGACTGGTCCTGAACTCGCCGTGGCTGGAGTTCCAGCCGCGCGAGGCGGTGCGCAAGATCATGGAGCCCGGCATCCGGGTGCAGTCGGCGCTCGTGCCGCGCAGCCAGCTCGTCAACCTCGATCGCGGCCTCTACGCGCGCTCGATCTCCGCGCGCTTCGACGGCGAGTGGGACTACGACGTCGCCTGGCGTCCCGACGCCGGATGGCGCGCGACGCCGGGCTGGCTCGCGGCGATCTTCCGCGGGCAGGACCAGGTGGCGCGCGGGCTGGGGATCCAGGTGCCGGTCCTCGTGCTGCTCAGCACCCGGAGCACCATCCCGACGCGGTGGAGCGAGGACATGAAGAGCACCGACTCGGTGCTGGACGTCGTCGGGATCGCCCGCAGGGTGCCCGACGTCGGCTCACTCACCACCCTGGTACGCATCGCCGGAGGCCTGCACGACGTGACTCTCTCGGCGAAGCCCGTGCGTGAGCAGGTGTGGCGCGAGACGCGCCGCTGGTTTCGCGGCTACGTGCTGGCCGGTGACTGACGCAGGGGCGCGATTCCGGGCCTCCGGCCCCTGGCGAGGCCGCGCGCATGGTGGGATCCTTGAAGGGAGTCGAGGTGCCCACACCGACGTCGGGCACGAAGGGCGATGCGCCATGACAACGCACCAGGAGACCCATCCCCGGGCTCGCCGGGGCGGGTTGTTTCTCGCTCGGAACGAGGCAGCCGTCGGGATCGCCGCACTGGTCCTCGGCATGCTGATCTCTCAGGGAACAGCGGAGGGGGTGACGATCGCCGGCTGTCTCGCCATGGCTGCCGGCGTGGTGCTGGGCAAGGCCGGCGCCCGCCGGGCCCGCCTGGCCGTGGCAGCGGGGCTGGGGCTCGTGCTCGGGTCCGTTCCCTACTGGCTGATGACCGCGGTGGTCATCGTGACCGTGTACGGGTTCTGACGCCGTTCCACCGCCTCACCAGAACCTCCACCAGGGCCGGTTCTGCGAGGTCGCCGGCTGACGCGTGGCCGGCGTCGCACTGGATCCTGCCGTCCGCCGGGCCGCGCGCCTGGCCCGCCACCTGCGCACCTCCTCGTCCACGTCCCGGGTAGGCGTGACGACGGGCGGTCCGCCCTGGAGCTGGCGCCGGGCGTCGACGATACGGGCGTTGAAGTCAGCGACGGTCTCGCGCACCCGCTCCTCCGTCACCTCACGGTCGAGCGTGTCGTCCAGCTCGGCGCTGTCCTTGCGCAGCTGGGCCGACGGCAGGACACCGGTGATGTTCTCGCGCTCGATCAGGCCCTTGAGCCACCAGTCGGGGTCGTGGGTACCGCTCAGCCCGGGGATCGGCTTGCCCTGCAGCGGGAGGTTGTCGAACTCGCCGCGCCGCATCGCCTGGTCGACCACGGTGTCGACGTAGCGTGAGCGTTCCTCGACGCTCATGCTGCCGAGCGACTTCTTCTCCTCGGCGCTCTCGTCCGGGCGTTCGGCGTCGAGGGAGTCGTCCCGGTCCTCGGCGCTCGCCGCCTCCCGGTCCACGCGGTACTGCGCGACCCGGCGGAGCGGGTCGTTGTCTGCGTCGTTGCGCGAGCCCGGCGCCATGGCAGCCATGTTACGACTTTCACAAGGGGCGGGGAAGGGCGGCACTGCGACCGCGTGGGCCATGATGGGCCGCATGAAGGTTTCTCGTCGGTCGCTCGTTCCCCCGTTCGCCGTCATGGAGGTGCTGGCCGCCGCGAACGCGCGCCGTGCCACCGGCGCCGACGTGCTCAACCTCTGCGCGGGGGAGCCGTCGACCGGCGCGTCCGACGTGGTGCGCGAGCGCGCCATCGAGATCCTCCGTGACGGCGCTCTCGGCTACACCGAGGCGATGGGCGTCCCGGCACTGCGTGCCGAGATCGCCGGCCACTACAAGCGCTGGTACGACGTCGACGTCGACCCCGCGCGGATCGCCGTCACCACGGGCTCGAGCGGCGGGTTCGTGCTCGCGTTCCTCGCGTCGTTCGACGTCGGTGACCGGGTGGCGCTCGCCCGTCCCGGCTACCCCGCCTACAAGAACATCCTGTCGGCGCTGGGCTGCGAGGTCGTGGAGCTCGACTGCGGCCCGGAGACTCGTTACCAGCCCACCGTGTCGCAGCTCAACGAGGCGTACTACGGGGGAGGTCTCGACGGCGTCATGGTCGCCTCGCCCGCGAACCCGACCGGCACGATGATCACGCCGGCCGAGCTGGCCGCGATCGCGGAGTGGTGCGCGGACCACGACGTGCGGCTGATCAGCGACGAGATCTACCACGGCATCGCCTACTCGGACGAGGTGGCACAGGCTACGGCGGCCACGTTCGTCGGGCAGGGCGCGGTGGTCGTCAACTCGTTCTCGAAGTACTGGGCGATGACCGGCTGGCGGCTCGGGTGGCTCGTGCTGCCGGACGAGCTGGTCGCGCCTGTCGACGCCCTCGCGGGCAACGTGGCGCTCTCGCCGCCCGCGCTCGCGCAGCAGGCGGGCATCGCCGCGTTCACGCCCGAGGGTTACGCGGCGGCGGCGGACAACGTGGCCCGGTACACGGCGTCGCGCACCCTGCTCCTTGACCGCCTCGGCGAGCTCGGCTGGCGGCCGGTCGCGCCCGCGGACGGCGCGTTCTACCTGTACGGGAACATCTCGGCGTTCGGCCTGGACTCCGTCACCTACTGCGCGCGACTCCTGGCCGAGGCCGACGTCGCGATCACCCCGGGGACGGACTTCGACGGGGTGCACGGGCGCGACTGGGTGCGGCTGTCGTTCGCGTCGTCCCTTGACACGGTGTCACGCGCCGTCGACCGGATTGCCGCCTGGCACGCGACGCTCTGACCGATCGCGACCCGGCTCAGTCGCGGCGGCGCAGCACCTCGGGGAGCGCGACCCAGACGACGGCGAGCAGCACCAGCACGCAGGAGCTGACCACGATCCCCTCGGTCCGGCCCACCACGACGTCGAAGACGAGCAGCGTCGCACCGGTGATCACCAGGCCGAGCACGCCGAGTGCCACCCGGGTCAGCCGGTCACCGAGGGTGACGATGTTGACCTTCATCCGCCTGCGGAAGAGGGACCGGTGCACGGCTACCGGGGCCACGATGAGGGCCGTCGCCGTCACCGAGGTCACGACCAGAACCAGGTAGACGGTGCGCTGGAAGTCGTCGAGGTCGGCGAACCGTGCCTGGAACGGCAGCGTGAGCAGAAACCCCGTGAGGATCTGCACGCCTGTCTGCATGACTCGGAGCTCCTGGAGGAGCTCGTTCCAGTTGCGGTCTGCCCGCTCGGCGGGTGACTCGTTGCGTCCATCGGTCTCCACGGTCCCCATTGTGGCGCGATTCGGGCGTGCCGGGCGGTCGGGCCGGATTTCACCCTCTCGCATCACCGCCTCCCGTGGCCCGCCCCCGGCGGCCGGGGGAATATGCCGCTGGGGCGGGACGCGTCCGCGTCCCCGGAACGAGGGGGCATGCACTGATGAGATCGATCATGCGACTGCCGCTGAGCATGGCGCTCGGCGCGACACTGATGGTGACCGGCGTGGCGGCGACGCCGAGCGTCGCGGCGGAGGCGGGTTCGGCGGACTCCCTGCGTTCGGCGGACTCGGTGGCTTCGCCGGGTGCGACGGCGATGACCACCCGGGTCGACGACGTCGTCGTCACCGCGAAGATCTCGTTGCCGCCGGGGTCGTCGGTGGAGGGGTCCATCGTCGGGACGCTCAGCATCACCCACAACGGCACGTCGGCCGCCATGCGGTCCGGGCGCATGACGATGGTCGACCCGGAGGGCCGGAACCTCGTGGGTGGGCAGTTCACCGCGTCCGGGACGGCCAATGCCTGGACCTCGACCGTGCCGCTGTCCGCGGACGCCGCGTCGGGCATCTATCAGGTAGATGTGGACGCCGAGGTCGCGATCACCACCGACGACGGTGTGGTCAACGTGCCGATCCGCACGGCGAACCCCGTTCTGGTGCCGTTCCGCGCACAGCGGAGCATCCCCATGATCTGGACGTCGCCGTCGAGCGCACCGGCCGGCTCGACCATCTCGGTCTCGGGCGCGGCGAACATGAGGAGCCTGGGGACGGGCGACTACTCGCCGGCGACGGGGCAGGAGGTCAAGGTCTACTTCGATCCCACCGGGGACGCACCGGAGACGCTGCGCGCGACCCTCACGACGGACAACCGTGGCTACTTCACGACCCGGCAGGTGGCCGGTGCGTCCGGCAAGTGGCGCGCGGAGATGCCGATGACCGATGAAGGCGCTCGTACGGCGTGGACCATCACCTCCGCCGAGCGGGAGCGCAAGACCCGGCTGCGGCAGGGCTCGGTCAGCGCCACCCAGGGCGGCTTCACGGCGGGCAACCACCTGATGACGCACGACGTGGTGGTGGGCCTGGCCCCGGTGCAGCGGCGGGTCGACGTCGGCAGCCTCGGGTTCAGCATCGGCGGCAAGTCCGGCTGGGTCAGCGCGGACAGCCGGCGCGGCGAGGGCAGCTTCCCCGACGGGTACCGGGTGCAGAAGGAGCTGGTGCACTCCGGGGTCGGCACGAGCCACGTGACGTTCACGTTCAACCCGACGCTTCCGGCCGGCGTCTACGACCTCGGCATCCGGGATGCCATGAAGGCCTGCTCCGCACCGGACTGGGTGGAGAACGACGCGGCCAGCGGCGCGAGCAACTGCACGCACGACGTGCTGGTCCAGGACTCCACGGTCGCGACCATCGTGGTGAAGCGCGCGAGCACCACCACCGTCACGGCGTCCTCGACGTCGATCCCCGAGGCGGGGAACATCAGGCTGCGGGGTGAGGTGCGCAAGGTGCAGCTCGTGAGCGGGGGCGGAGCCCAAGACCGGCCCGCACCGAACACCGACGTCAAGCTGTACTTCGACCCGGCGGGCTCCGCAGGAGCCGTCTACAAGAAGACGGTCACGACGGCAGCGGACGGCACCTTCTCGACCCGCGTCGTGACGAACTCCTCCGGCCGGTGGATCGCCAAGTATGCGGGCACGCGCCTGCAGGCGCCGTCCCAGGACGCGGTGGGCATCACGGTCGGCTAGCGGCGGCCGGTAGTCGAGCGAAGGTCCGTCTCGACCATGCTGTTCAGCATGCCTTCTCACGAGGATGCATGCTGAACAGCATGGTCGAGACGGACCTTTCTGCGTGTCCGCGACCACACGTCAGTCATAGGTGGGGAGCTTGGCGTTTTCCGGGACTGTCACGCGCGGCGCGCCACCGCTAGGCATCAAGCTCGCCGAGCGCCCGGGGTCCGCCGGATTGTCATGCTGGGTCTGGTCAAGCCCCACCAGCTCCCGCAGCTGTGCGCCGCCCGGAACTGTGAGCTCGCCCATCCCGGGTACGGGCACCGGGCCGGCGAGAGCCAGCGAGAACGCCACGGCGGCCGCCGTCGCGCAGGCGCCCGCGGCCTGCCAGGACCGGTAGGAGCGCTCGAACGTCGCCTGCACCAGCTCCTCGGCGCGGTGGGGATCGCCGGACAGGAGGAGCGCCGTCTTGTAGAGGTACGGCCCGGCGTCGTGCACGAACGCCGTGAACTCCTGGCCCTTGGTCCGGGGAACGTCGACCCGAACCTGCTGATCGTCGCTCATCTGGGCAGACACGGTCGCGTGCTCTCCCTCGTCATGTTCCCCACCACGTGCGGGGCTGTACGAAAGGTTCCACGCCGTCGGGGCCGCCTCCGAATCCACTGGTCAGACGGCCCTAGCAGGTCGATTGACCGGGCTGATACCCGGGTCTAGCATGAGTTCATGACCAGAATGACGAATCTGGTCATGAGTTCACGTCACTCGCTCGGAGCCAGCCACATGACCGCCACCACCCGCCGCCACGGGACCGCTCAGCGCCGGATCCAGCGCGCCGAGCGGATCCTCGAGGCCGCGAGCGGGCTCGTCCTGCGCTGGGGCTACGACAAGACGACGATCGACGACGTCGCCCGCCGCGCCGGTGTCGCCAAGGGGACCATCTACCTGCACTGGAGCAGTCGCGAAGAGCTGTTCGTCGCCCTCATGCGCTGGGACCGCGCGGACATGGTCGGCGCCGTGCGTCGCCGGCTCCGCGAGAATCCGGCCTCGGCGACCCTCCCTGGACTGTTCGGCCACCTCGCGCGCGAGATCCACCGGCGCCCGCTGCTCCAGGCGGCACTGACACAGGACTCCGAGGTGCTGGGCAAGCTCGTGCGCCGCAAACGAACGAGCGGCACGGGCGGCGAGGTCGTCGAGCCGTTCCGGGAGTACCTGGCCACGCTCCGCGAGCACGGCATGGCGCGCGCCGACCTGACGGCGCAGGACCATCTCACCGTGCTCGCCACGGTCCTGTACGGCTCCGTGGTGTCCCCACAGATGCTGCCTCAGGCGTTCCTGGTGTCGGACGAGCGCAGGGGCGAGCTGCTCGACGACACGTTCGAGCGTCTGCTCGCCGCGGACCGGGCGCCGTCGAAGGCCGCGCGCGCCGCCTGCGCCGCCGCCACCCTCGAGTACGTCGACCGGGCTCACGCGATCGCGCGGGCCAAGCTGCGGGAGTCGCTCGGTGACGACCTCCCGCCGGAGAAGGGCCCACACCGTGACGACTGAGGTAGAGCTGCCGTTCGCCCTGGACCTTGCGGACCCCGAGGCGGTCCGGTTGGAGCTGACCGGCGGCAAGGGGTCGTCCCTGGCGCGGCTCGCTCTGGCGGGACTGCCGGTCCCCGGCGGCTTTCACGTCACCACCGACGCGTACCGCGCTGCGGTGCAGGGCGCACCGCAGCGCTCGATCATCCATGCGATGGGATCCGTGGACCCGGACCGGCCCGAGACGCACGAGGCCGCGGCGGCCCGCATCGCCGAGGTGTTCGCGGCCCTGGAGGTCCCGGCGGCGGTGGCCGACGCCGTCCGGGCGGGGTACTCGACGCTGCGCGCCGCCGGTGAGGCGGACGACGCGCCCGTCGCGGTGCGCTCCTCGGCCACCGCCGAGGACCTACCCGGAATGTCGTTCGCCGGCCAGCAGGACTCGTTCCTCGACGTCCGCGGCGCGGACGCCCTGCTGCGCGCCGTCAGGGACTGCTGGGCGTCCCTGTGGACGGCGCGCGCCATCGGCTACCGGGCCAGGCACGGCATCCCCGCCTCCGACGTGGCCCTCGCCGTGGTGGTCCAGCACCTCGTCGACGCCGATGCGGCGGGCATCCTGTTCACGGTCGACCCGATGACCGGTTCCCGCGACCGGGTGCTGATCAACGCGGCGTGGGGGCTGGGGGAGGCTGTCGTCGGAGGGCAGGTCACGCCCGACACCTACCTGGTGGCCCGCGTCGGCGGCGCGGTCGAGGCCAGGGTGATCACCAAGGACGTGCGGACCGTGCGGACGGCTGACGGGACGCGGAACGAACCGGTGCCCGCCGCGCTGCGGGACCGGCCGGCGCTCACCGACGAGCAGGCCGCCGGGCTCGCGGCGCTCGGCGCCCGCATCGAGGAGCTGTACGCGGTGGCCATGGACATCGAGTGGGCACTGCGCGACGGGTCACCCTTCATCCTTCAGGCGCGGCCTGTCACGGGCGCCGCCGGTCAGCGAGCCGTCACGGAGGTGTGGAACGACAGCCTGCGCGGTGACTACCTGTGGACGAACGCCAACCTCGGAGAGGCGCTCCCCAGCGTGATGACGCCGCTGACCTGGTCGCTCGTACAGGTCTTCATGGCCAACGCCATGGCCTCCGCCGATTTCGGCCATCCCGTGTACGGCACGATCGGCGGCCGCTTCTACATGAACCTCAGCGTGACCGAGACCGTCGGTCGAGCACTCGGCATGACCAAGATGTCCGACGCCGCGCAGCGTGAGGTCTTCGGTCAGCTCCCCGGCCACGTCGAGATCCCCGTCATCCCCATCGGGCGATGGGCCCTGATCAAGATGCTCGTCCCGGCGGTCCGGGCCAACCGGAAGGCGCTCGCCGCCGACCTGCGAGCCTTGCCGGGCTACCTGGCGACGGCCGAGCGGCGCGGCACCGAGCTGCGCGAGCGCGCCGCCCGTATCGACGACGTGCGGGAGCTGGCCGCGTTCTGGCGGGAGGAGCTCGCCCCGTACCTGGTGGAGAGCTCCCGGATGCTGCGCGGCGCCGGCAAGCAGGACGGCAACGCGTTGCTCAGCCTCCGCCGCGACCTGCGGGAGAAGCTCGGCGACGCCGATGCCGAGACGCTGACGTCCGGTCTGTCCGCCGGCGGACAGGGCCTCGCCAGCATGGGGCCGCTGATCGGCCTGCGCGAGGTGGCCCGTGGCGAGATCGACCGCGAGACGTACGTGCGCCGGTACGGGCATCGCTGCGCGGACGAGCTCGAGGTCTCGGAACCCCGCCCGGCGGAGCAGGCGGGCTGGCTGGACCGACAGCTCGCCGGCCTGGCCGAGACGGATGTCGACGCCCTGCTGGCACGGCAGGACGAGGCCCGGGCCGCCGCGTGGGCACGCCTTGACGCCCGGTCGCCGCGCGAGGCCGCAGCCCTGCGGCGCCGGCTCACCCGCTGGTCCAGGACCGTGCGGGACCGGGAGAGCGCACGGTCCGAGGTGGTCCGTACGTTCTGGGCGCTCCGTACCTTCGCGTTGCGAGCCGGCGAGCTCACCGGTCTGGGTGACGACGTCTTCTCCCTGCATCACGACGAGCTGTCGACCATGCTCGACGGTGGCGAGGTACCTCGCGCGCGCATGGCGATCCGTCGCGCCACCTACGAGCAGTACCGCGACCTGCCCGCGTACCCGGCGGTGATCCGCGGACGGTTCGACCCGGTCCGGTGGGCGGCCGACCCGGCACGCCGCACCGACATGTTCGACGAGCACGGCCGGGAGACCGAACCGGGGGACGAGGTGAGAGGTTTTCCGGGTGCCGCGGGTGTGGTCGACGGCGTCGCGAGGGTGGTGCGCACGGTGGACGACGGCGAGGCGCTCCGGCCCGGCGAGGTGCTGGTCACCTCGGTCACCAACGTCGGCTGGACGCCGCTCTTCCCCCGCGCGGCCGCGGTGGTGACGGACGTGGGCGCGCCGCTCTCGCACGCCGCGATCGTCGCTCGTGAGCTGGGCATCCCAGCGGTGGTGGGCTGCGGCAACGCGACGATGCGGCTCCGCACGGGCGACCTGCTCCGGGTGGACGGCGCGCGTGGGACCGTGGAGGTCCTGGAGCCGGCGGGCGCCGGGAACGGCTGACCTGCCCGCCGGTCGTGCCGTCAGAACACCGGCTTGCCGCCGGTCACGCCGAGCACGGTGCCGGAGACGTACGACGCCGTCACGGGGGAGGCGAGGAACACGAACGCCGGTGCCACCTCTGCGGGCTGTCCCGCACGGCCCAGCGGAGTGTCCGAACCGAACGAGGCCACCTTCTCCTCGGGCTGGGTGGCAGGCTGCAGCGGTGTCCAGATCGGGCCGGGGGCCACGGCGTTCACCCGGATCCCACGGGGCCCCAGCTCCGCCGCGAGGTTGACCGTGACGTTGTTGATGGCGGCCTTGGTCGCCGCGTAGTCCAGCAGCGAGGTCGAGGGCTGGTACGCCTGGATCGACGAGTTGTTGATGATCGCCGAGCCCTCGCCGAGGTGCGAGAGCGCCGACTGCGTCACCCAGAACAGCGCGTACAGGTTGGTCTTGAGCACGCGGTCCAGCTCGTCGGTCGTCACGTCCTCGACGGACTGCCGGCGGGCCATCTGATAGCCCGCGTTGTTCACGAGCACGTCGAGCCCGCCGAGCTCGCCGGCCGCCCGGTGGGCGATGCCCCGTGCGGTCGCCTCGTCCCGGAGGTCGCCGGGCAGGAGCGTGCACTGGCGTCCCGCCTTGTGTACCCACTCCGCCGTCGTCCGCGCGTCCCTCTCCTCCTCGGGGAGGTAGGAGATGGCCACGTCGGCGCCCTCACGGGCGAACGCGATGGCGACGGCGCGGCCGATGCCGGAGTCACCACCGGTCACCAGGGTCTTGTAGCCGACCAGCTTCTCGCTGCCGACGTAGCTGGCCTCGCCGTGATCCGGAGTCGGGATCATCTGATCGGTCGTTCCGGGCGGGTTCTGCTGCTGCGGTGGGAAGGGCTGGTCCGGGCTCATCTTTGTCCTCCATCGCCGTGTGGCGTGTCCGACCGACGTGGTGGCCTCTCCTCGACCCTGAAAAACACGCTAGCCCGTGCGCTCTTGTGTCGCACATCCCGTACTGTCAGAGCACCGGTTCTACGAACTGTTCTGAAAGGAGCCTCGTGACCTCCGCGACAACACCTGGCGAGCCGCCACTCGACGAGACTCTTGAGGAAGTGCTCGCCGGAGGCGCGCGCCCGCCGGTCGGGCGATACCGGCTCGACCTGGCGACCGGACAGTGGGCATGGTCGGACGAGGTCTACGTGATGCACGGTTTCGAGCCAGGGCAGATCGTGCCGACCACGCCGCTCATGCTGTCCCACAAGCACCCCGACGACCGTGCGCGGGTCGACGGGCTCCTGCGCCGCGCGGCGGAGACCGGGCAGCCGTTCAGCTCGGTGCACCGGATCCGCGATGCCCACGGGAAGACCCGCACGCTCGCCGTCACGGGCCAGGGGCGGCGTGACCCCGCAACCGGCCGGGTGACCGAGCTGTTCGGCTACTTCATCGACGTCACCGAGTCGCACCGGGAAGCCGCGGCACGCGACGCGACGGCCTCGATCAGGGCCTCGGCGGAGCGGCGAGCGGTGATCGAGCAGGCCAAGGGCGTGCTCATGGTGGTGTACGGCACCAACGAGGAGTCGGCGTTCGAGCTGCTGCGGCAGGCCTCGAACCTGGCGAACATCCCGGTCCGGGACATCGCGCAGACGCTCGTGCACCTGTTCTCCGGACCGGACGTCACGGCGTTCCCGACACGCGAGGCGATCGACGAGTTCCTGGACGACCCGGCTCCACCGGCGGACGACTGACCTGACATCCGGACCGGTACACCTCCGCACGTCACCCGCGCGGTAGCGGACCTGGCCACCTGGGCTCAAGATCAGCACGTGCGCATAGCCACGTTCAACGTCCAGCACGGCCGCGGTCCCGACGGGCGCGTCGACAACCGCCGCCTGGCCGATGCGGTCGCGGCGCTCGACGCGGACGTCGTCGGCCTGCAAGAGGTCGACCTGCGCCAGGCGCGGTCCGGAGGAGTGGACCAGGCGCGGCTCTGCGCGCGCGCCATGGGCGCCGTGGACCACCGGTTCCTGCCGGCGCTCGCGGGCCCGTTCCGCTACCCCGGCGTCCGGCGCCGCGCGCGTCGTACCGAACGGCCCGGCGTCCCCGGGTACGGCATAGCGCTGCTCTCCCGATATCCGGTGCGACACTGGCGGCCCGTCCTGCTGCCGCCCGCGACGCCGTGGGTGCTCGGCAGGGTGCAGCTCGGCACCGACGAGCCGCGCGTGGCGCTCGCGGCGCAGGTCGACGCGCCGGAGGGACCCGTCACCGTCGTGTGCACGCACCTGAGCGTGTACCGGTTCCCGTCCGTCAGCTGGGTGGGCGGGGTCGCCCGGCGCACGATGGGATACCGCAGGGGCACGCCCGGAGAACGGCACGCGGAACGCCAGGTCGACCATCTCCGGCGTCAGCTCCTGGGACTGCCACGGCCGCTCGTGCTGCTGGGCGACTTCAACCTG
Organism: Promicromonospora xylanilytica; assembly: GCF_054782895.1. Taxonomy (NCBI): domain Bacteria; kingdom Bacillati; phylum Actinomycetota; class Actinomycetes; order Micrococcales; family Promicromonosporaceae; genus Promicromonospora; species Promicromonospora xylanilytica. Next base: position 39,366 of record NZ_BAAGRP010000019.1, on the reverse strand, counting down.
CGCGGATCCGTGCCGGCCGACCGCACGGGCTGGCACCCCCTGGCGACGGGCGACACCTTTCCCCGGCACGATCCGCGGTTCCAGATCGACCACATCCTGTGGGACGGCGGCGCGGCACCCGACGCCGAGGGCCGGGCGGTCGACACGGGAGTGTCGGACCACCGGGCACTGGTCGTGGACCTGAGGGCTGCCCCGCCGGCGCGATAGCGAGCTCTGATCGTCAGGCGACGAAGATGCAGAACGTGTGACCCATGGGGTCCGCCAGGGCGTAGAGCGGCTCCTCCGGGTCGTCGGAGCGGTCGAGGCGCAGGGTCGCACCGAGCGCCAAGGCACGGTCCCGCGCTTCCGTGAGCGCGGCGACGTCGGGCACCGTGGTGTCGAGATGAAGCTGTTGCGGGACACCGGGTTCCGGCCAGGTCGATCTCGGAAGCTCGTCGACCTGCTGGAACGCGAGGGGTACGCCGCCGTCGTTCTGGAGGACCAGCCAGTCGCTACCGTTCGGGTCGGCCTCGCCGTCCGGCGGCGGTTCGTCACCGGGGCGGTAGGTGAGCCCGAACAGCTCCCGATAGAACTCGGCGAGGGCGCGTGCGTCCGTGGTGTCGAGCACGACCTGTCGGATGCGCGGAGTCACCGGTACAGCCCATCACGTTCCGCGCCGGGTGCCAACGGAACCCGGCGCGGCGTGGGTCAGGCTGCCTCGGCGTAGGCCCGGTGGGTTGCGGCGACCGGCTGCGCGACGCCGACTGCCTCCGGCGCGTCCTGTGCGGCCTCCTCGACGACCGCCAGCACCGGTGCGCTCTGCGACCGGCGGCGGCGGCCGCGCAGCACGGTGAAGAGCGCGTTCGCGCCGATCACGATCACCACGGTGTTGGAGGCGGCGGACGGCCAGGCGCCGTTGGCCCCGGCCACGGTCATCAGGATGGTCGCCGCCAGCACGTTGGTGCCCTGGAACGCGAGGGAATCGGCGCTCCAGCGACCGCGACTGACCATGGCATACGCCACGATTCCGGCGATGGCGCCGAACCAGCCGAGGACGGTGATGACCATCATGAAGGTCATGGCAATACTCCTGGGAGAAAGACGGATCGAAACGATTCGAGAGGTGCGGTGGAGTCCAGAGCGGAATCCATGTGGGGGTGTTGGCATCAGGCCGGGAGAGCTCAGTTCGACCACCGCCACGGTCAAGCATGAGGCAGAATCAAGTTCAGCACAATCGAATGTTCGTGACTCCGGGATGTAGCATTGCTACATGCCAACCGACCCGCGACGACTCGCCTTCCTGCTCGCCGTGCATCGCGCCGGCGGAGTGCTCGCAGCCGCTGATCTACTGCACGTGACGCCCTCAGCGGTCTCCCAGCAGATTGCTCGGCTGGAGGCCGAGGAGGGCATCGACGTGCTGGACCGCGGGCCTCGCGGAGTCACGCTCACACCGGCCGGCCGGGTGCTCGCCGACGCGGCCGAGAGCATCGAGGCGGAGCTCGTCCAGGCGCGTCAGGCCGTCGCCGCGCTGGGCGGCGAACTCACGGGGCGGGTTTCTGTCGGTTCGATCCAGACTGCGATCCGCACGGTCGTCGCGCCGATGCTCGTCTCGCTCGCCGAGCGGCACCCGCACATCGAGGTGGACGTGCAGGAGTACGACCCGCCGGAGGCGACCCGTCGCCTGCGCGCGGGTGACCTCGACGCGATCGTGCTGGAGCGCGACGTCGAGGTCGACGCCCCGGCTCCGCGCGGAGCGCACGACGTCCCGCTGCTCGACGAGCCGTGGCGCATCGTGGTGCCGACCAGCCTGCCCGAGCCCGAACGCATCGACGACCTCGCCGGGCTCATGTGGGTGGGCCCGCAGGCGGGATCGGCCGCGGACCGTGCGGTCGGCCGCCTGGCGGCCCAGCTCGGCACGGCCTTCGACATGCGCCACGCGTACAACGACTTCGACACGGCGATCTCGCTGGTCGCCGCCGGCCAGGGGATCGCGATGCTCCCCGCGCTCGCCCTGCAGCAGGAGGTGCCGGACGGCGTCGCGGTGGTGGCGCTGGCCGGGCTGGGCTCCCGGCGCATGGTGGTGCGGCACCGCAAGAACCGGCATGAGCCGGGTCCGGCGGTGCGGGCGGTCGTGGACGAGATGGTCGCGGCGGCCCGCGACATCGACCTCGGGTAGCCGCCGGCGCGGGCCTCCCTGAACGGCGTGCGTGCCCGCGCCGTTACGATGTGCGCATAACTGAAGATCTTCAACGGTCCCGGGTGTCGACAGCTCGATCACCCGGGCCGTGCCGCCATCAACCGTGACGGGAGAGTCCGGCCCGCGCCGTCGTCGTACAGACGTCGCGAGACCCGGCGCCGAAGGAGCAAGTTCCTCCCCGGGAATCTCTCAGGCCCCCGTACCGTCGCGGTGAGGCAACTCTGGAAAGCGAGCCGTCGTGGCCGGACAACCGGGCGCGAGGGCTCCACCGACGGTGCAAGCCGGCGCGTCCCGACCTCCTCCCGAACTTCCGGGCAGGGCCACGGCGGACCGGCAAAACTCTCAGGTAGACGCACGCCCGCGAGCGGGCAGGGCGTCCGGTGACAGAGCGGGGAGGGACCCGCAGTCGTCCCCACGCCCTCGGACAGCCAGGAGCCCGCCGTGAGCACGCCCCACAACCCCGACGTCTTTGCCGACCGGCATCTTGGTCCCCGTGGCCGCGAGGTCGCGACCATGCTGGACCAGCTCGGCATCGACACCATGGACACCCTCGTCGACCGGGCCGTCCCGAAGGCGATCCGCAGCCAGGCGCCGCTGAACCTGCCCGCCGCCCGCACGGAGCCCGAGGTGCTCGCCCACCTCCGTGAGCTCGCGGGCAAGAACCAGGTCAAGACGCAGATGATCGGCCAGGGCTTCTACGGGACGCACACGCCCGCCGTCATCCGCCGCAACGTGCTCGAGTCGCCCGCCTGGTACACGGCCTACACGCCGTACCAGCCCGAGATCAGCCAGGGCCGGCTCGAGGCGCTCCTCAACTTCCAGACCGCCGTCGAGGACCTCACCGGGCTCGAGATCGCCAACGCCTCGCTGCTCGACGAGGCCAGCGCCGTCGCCGAGGCCGTCGCCCTGATGTGGCGCGGGTCGAAGGCCAAGGAGGGGTACGTCGTCCTGGACGCCGACCTGTTCGGCCAGTCGCTCGCGGTCGCGAAGGGCCGCGCCGAGGCGATCGGCCTCCCGGTCGTCGTGGCCGACCTCAGCAAGGGGCTGCGGGCCGGCCTGCCGGCCGAGCTGCCCGCCGGGCCCCTGGTCGGGCTCGTGGTGCAGCAGGTCGGGGCGTCGGGCCGCGTGCTCGACGCGCGCGGCGTGATCGCCGAGGCCAAGGAAGCCGGTGCGCTCGTCACCGTGGCCACCGACCTGCTCGCGCTGACGCTCCTGGTCAGCCCCGGCGAGCTCGGCGCGGACATCTCCGTGGGCTCCGCGCAGCGCTTCGGCGTCCCGCTGTTCTACGGTGGCCCGCACGCGGCCTACATGGCGGTCAAGAAGGGTCTGGAACGTCAGCTCCCCGGTCGCCTGGTCGGTGTCTCGATCGACGTCGACGGCGCCGCCGGCTACCGCCTGGCACTCGCCACCCGCGAACAGCACATCCGGCGCGAGAAGGCCACGAGCAACATCTGCACGGCCCAGGCCCTGCTGGCCATCGTCGCCAGCATGTACGCGGTCTACCACGGCCCGGAGGGCCTGAAGGCGATAGCAACCCGCGTCCACACCCACGCGACGACCCTGGCGACCACCCTGGACGCGGCCGGTGTCGAGATCGAGCACGCCACCTTCTTCGACACGATCCGCCTGAACGTTCCCGGCAAGGCCGAGGAAGTAGCGGCGGCAGCAGCCGAGGCGGGCTACAACCTCTACGTCCCGGACGCCGACCATCTCCAGATCAGCCTCGACGAGACGACCACGCAGTCGGACATCGAGACGGTCACCACCACCCTCCTCACCACCCTTGGTCTTGAGCCGAACGCAGAGGCGGGGAAGTCGGCGAATGCTCGCGCGGCAGTATCCCTTCCCGAAGTGGAGGGCGCCCTGGCGCCCGTGAACGCTGCCGCGCGAGCGTTCGCCGACTTCCCCGCCGGACTGAAGCGAGAAACGAACTACCTGCAACACCCGATCTTCCACACACACCGCTCCGAGACCAGCATGCTCCGCTACCTGCGCAAGCTCTCCGACAAGGACCTCGCGCTGGACCGCACCATGATCCCGCTGGGCTCCTGCACCATGAAGCTCAACGCCACCGCCGAGATGGAGGCCATCTCCTGGCCCGGCTTCGCGGACATCCACCCGTACGCGCCCGTCGACCAGACGCAAGGATACGAGGAGCTCGTCTCGGCGCTGGAGAACCAGCTCGCCGAGATCACCGGCTACGCCGCCGTCTCGCTGCAGCCCAACGCGGGCAGCCAGGGCGAGTTCGCCGGTCTGCTCGCGATCAAGGGGTACCACGCGTCGCGCGGCGAGGCCGGCCGCGACATCGTGCTCATCCCGGCGTCGGCGCACGGCACGAACGCGGCGTCGGCGGCGCTCGCGGGCCTGCGGGTCGTGGTGGTGGCGACGGCGGACGACGGCGAGGTCCTGCTGGACGACCTGCGCGCCAAGCTGGAGCAGCACGGGCCGCAGGTCGCGGGCATCATGATCACGTACCCGTCGACGCACGGCGTGTACGAGGAGCACGTGCGCGAGGTCTGCGACCTGGTGCACGAGGCCGGTGGCCAGGTGTACATCGACGGCGCGAACCTGAACGCCCTGGTCGGGCTGGCCCGGCCGGGCGAGTTCGGCGGCGACGTCTCGCACCTGAACCTGCACAAGACGTTCTGCATCCCGCACGGCGGCGGCGGCCCGGGTGTCGGCCCGGTCGCGGTGGCCGAGCACCTCGTGCCGTTCCTCCCGGGCGACCCGACACCCGGGTCCGGGGCGGGCGAGACGGGCGGGGCCGGCACCCCGGTCGCCTCGACCCGGTACGGCTCCGCCGGCATCCTGCCCATCTCGTACGCCTATGTGGCGCTGATGGGCCCGGACGGGCTGACCGAGGCGACCAAGACCGCCGTCCTGACGGCGAACTACGTGGCCTCGCGGCTCGACCCGTACTTCCCCGTGCTGTACACCGGCCCGAACGGGCTGGTGGCGCACGAGTGCATCCTCGACCTCCGCAAGATCACCGCGGAGACGGGCGTGACCGCCGAGGACGTCTCGAAGCGCCTCATGGACTACGGCTTCCACGCGCCCACGCTGGCCTTCCCCGTGCCGGGCACGCTCATGGTGGAGCCCACCGAGTCGGAGGACCTGGCGGAGCTCGACCGGTTCATCGCCGCGATGATCGCCATCCGGGGTGAGATCGACGCCGTCGCCGAGGGGCGCTGGACCGTCGCCGACTCGCCGCTGCGCGGGGCACCGCACACGGCGGCGTCCCTCATGACGGACAAGTGGGACAAGCCCTACTCGCGCGAGCTGGCGGCCTTCCCCGTGGCGAGCCTGCGGGCCGCGAAGTACTGGCCGCCGGTGCGCCGCATCGACGGTGCCAAGGGCGACCGCAACCTGGTGTGCTCCTGCCCGCCCGTCGAGGCCTACGCCGAGTGAGCTGTCAGACGACCCCGCACGTGTCAGACGTACGGATCACCCGGGTGACCCGTACGTCTGACAACGCGCCGACGAGAGGATTGATCCATGGGTGACCGGAAGACTCCGCTGTACGACGAGCACGTGGCGCTCGGCGCCTCGATGACGCCGTTCGGCGGCTGGCTCATGCCCCTGCGATACACGTCCGACCTGGCCGAGCACCGAGCGGTGCGCGAGGCCGCCGGCCTGTTCGACCTGTCGCACATGGGCAACATCCACGTGACCGGGTCCGACGCCGCCGCGTTCCTCGACCACGCGCTCGTCGGCTACATCTCCAAGGTCCGTGAGATGGGCGCGCGCTATTCGATGATCTGCGCCGAGGACGGCAGCGTGCTGGACGACCTGATCGTCTACCGCCTGGCTCCCGACGAGTACTCGGTCATCGCGAACGCCGCCAACGCCGAGCTGGTCCTCGCCACGCTGCAGGAGCGCACCACCGGGTTCGACGTGGCGCTCGACGACGTCCAGGCCGGCCAGGCGCTGATCGCCGTGCAGGGTCCGCGGGCCGCCGAGATCATGCTCGCCACCGCGGGTCTCGCCGAGGACGCCGAGATCTCGGGCGGCACCGACTTCGCGGACCTCAAGTACTACGCCTGCCTGCGCATGCGCTTCGAGGGCGAGCCGGTGCTCGTCGGCCGCACCGGCTACACGGGCGAGGACGGGTTCGAGATCTGGGTCCCCGAGGAGCGAGCCGTCGCGCTCTGGCGCGCGCTGCTCGCAGCGGGTGAGCCGCTGGGCCTCGTCCCCGCGGGGCTCTCGGCGCGCGACTCGCTGCGTCTCGAGGCCGGCATGCCGCTCTACGGGCACGAGCTCGACACCACCACCACGCCCTTCGAGGCGGGGATGGGGCGCGTGGTGCGCCTCGACAAGGTGTCCGACGACGGCTCGCCGCTCCCCTTCATCGGCAGGGACGCGCTGGCCGCCCGCAAGCAGTCGCCACCCGCTCGCGTGCTGGTCGGGCTGCGCGGCGAGGGCAGGCGCCCGGCCCGTGCCGACTACGACGTCGTGCTGCGGGGCGAGGGCACCGCACCCGGGACGGTCGTCGGGCGGGTGACCTCCGGCGTGCCGTCGCCCACGCTCGGGTACCCGATCGCGATGGCCTACGTGACGCCAGAGGTGTCGGCGGAGGGCTCCCAGCTCGCGGTCGACGTGCGCGGGCGGGCCGAACCGTTCGTGGTGGTGCCCATGCCGTTCTACCGTCGTCCCCAGAACTGATCCCCCACATCACCGCGCAAGGAGCTGTCATGGCCGACTTTCCCGAGAACCTGAAGTACACCACCGAGCACGAGTGGCTCGACGAGTCCACGCCCGCCGTCATCGGCGTGACCGACGTCGCCGCCGAGGCGCTCGGTGACGTGGTCTACCTGGAGCTCCCCGACGTCGGCGCCACCGTCGAGGCCGGTTCCGTGGTGGGCGAGATCGAGTCCACCAAGTCCGTGTCCGAGCTGTACACCCCGGTCAGCGGCACCATCACCGAGGTGAACTCCGAGGCCGTGGACAACCCCGAGATCGTGAACCAGGACCCGTACGGCAAGGGCTGGCTCTTCAAGGTCGAGGTCACGGGCGCCGGCGAGCTGCTCACCGCGGCCGAGTACGCGGCGCACACCGGGAGCTGATCGCAGCCCTCCCAGGCCCACGTCGTACCGCCCCTCAGGTCGCCCTTGAGCGTTCCCTGGGGGGCGGTTCGGTCTCGGAAAGATAACGGTCAGAAAGTTCTTCCAGAACCGCGTCATGAACTCCGCACGAGCCGCTTTATCTCATAGCAGCAACCGTAGGCCGGAACCCCAGAACCGGCCGCTGTGTGGAGGAAACCGATCATGACTGCGATGACCCTTGACCACCGTGTGCCCAGCCTCACCCGCCGCGAGCGGGTAATCCTGGCGAACCTCACCGAGGACGCCACGCTCGAGCAGATCGCTCGACGCCTGTATGTCACCCGTAACACGGTGAAGACCCAGGTTCGTAGTGTCTACCGCAAGCTCGGCGTGTCCTCGCGCGCGGAGGCGATTGCCAAGGCGAACGAGTTCCACATCGCTGACTGACACACACAGGTCCACGACGACGGCGCCCGTCCCCAGAGGTGCCGTCGTCGTCCTGTGTCCAGGGCCGTGTGTCGGTGTCGGGTGCAAGACTGCTCGGCATGCAGGAGACCCTCATCGACGTGGTCGCCGCGGCGATCGTGGACGACCTGGACCGTCCCACCCGCGTGCTCGCCGCCCGCAGGTCGGCTCCTGCCGCGCTCGCCGGCCGTTGGGAGCTGCCCGGCGGCAAGGTGGAGCCGGGCGAGGAGCCCGTGGCCGCGCTGCGCCGTGAGCTCACCGAGGAGCTCGGCGTGACCGTGACCGTCGGTCCTGAGCTGCCGGGACCCGACGGCGGGCCGTGGCCGATCACCAGCAGGCACCGGATGCGCGTCTGGTTCACGCGGTTGCGGCACGGTGCTCCAGCGCCGCTGGAGGATCATGACGAGCTGCGCTGGCTGACGGCGGCGGAGCTGGACGACGTCCCGTGGCTGGACGGCGACGTCCAGATCGTGGCGGCCCTCGCCGAGCACCTCCTGCCCGCATAGCGCACGTGGTCGGACCCGGACGCCTCAGCGCGCGCCGGCGGACACGTTCCTGCGGTTGCGGGCGGCGGCGACGCGGTGCCCGAGCGGCACGAACGCACCGTCCATCAGCACCGGCACCACGTCGGTCACGTCCACCTCGGTGGCGATCGTGACGTCGTCGGCGAACCCGGAGTCGAGGAGCTCGCGGCCGCTCGCGGTGCCACCCACGGAGTCGGCGGTGTCCTTGGTGCCCTTCCACAGGGTGATGGTGGCGGCGGTCTCGGGGGAGATGCTGACCGTGGGCAGCATCCCGGTGAGCCGCGCCGCGATGGCCCCGACGGCGAGGTAGTCCTCCAGGGCGGGGCGCAGGGTGTCGTCGGGCCACCGCTCACCCACGGGGACCAGCACGACGTCGTGCTTGTCCGACGCGTCGAGATGTGCCGCGGCGAGGCCGGCCACGGCCTTCGCATTGCGCAGGCTGCCCGCGACGATGAGGGCGCCCCGGTTGGCGATGGTGTGACAGATCTGGGCCGCGCTGGGCGACGGGATCACGAGGCGCTCGGCATCGAGGTCCTGCAGGGACGCCGGGGAGATGCTGATGCCGTCCTCCCACCGCGGGCCGGCGAGAGCGGCGCGCATCGTGCGCGCGAGCCGGGCGGCGCCGGCGGGATCGTTGTACGGGAAGGGGTATACGCCGGCGCCCTGTTCGCACGCGATGGTCACCGTGGTGGAGAAGGAGAGCACGTCCACGACGACCACGAGCGACGAGCGCGCATCCGTAGCGGTCAGGGCGAGCGCGCCGGAGATACCCCAGTCCGTGCGCACACGGGCGGGACGCTGGTCGAAGGCGGGGGACGTGTTTGCCACGAACGCATCGTAGTGTCACCCGAACTCGCCCATGTTTCGCGCTCAGCGAACACCGTTGCGGTTCCGGCACTATTCACACTCCGGCCGCCGGGCCATAACCTCGCCGCGCAACGCTGCCGCCGAACGCTCCACCCGATTCCCCAGAAGGAACGAGCATGCGACGAGTGATGCCCGCAGTGCCGGCAGCGATGCCGCGCAGAACCCTGACCAACGCGCTGACCTGCGGAATCACGGCCATTCTCCTGGTCACACCCACAGCGGGCGCCGCAGCAGCACCGTCGCCCTCGCCGGAGGACGTGCCCCGTGACGCCGCCGCACTGACGGCTCCGACACCGTTTGCGAAGGCGCCGCCCCACTCGGGCAGACCGGTCGAGACGTCCGAAGATGTCACCCACCTTCCGCTCGACGACGACGGCAATGCGATCGTCACGCGCAGGGACGAGCAGCGCATCGCGCCCGGCCTGGAGCTCACCCGGTTCGCACGGCTGAGCGAGGACGGCTGGCTGAGCGGCGAGGTGCTGGTCGCGGACGTCGGCTCGTCGGGCGGCGAGGCACCGCGTCCGGGTGACGTGCGGGTCGGCTACGTCGGCCCGGACCACGTGGCCGGCAATGCCACCGTCTCGGAGATGGCCGCCTCCCGTGGCGCGGTCGCCGCCGTGAACGGCGACTACTTCGACATCAACAACTCGGGTGCGGCGCTCGGCGCGGCGGTCGACGGCGGCACGCTGGTCAAGTCCGCGTCACCCGGCAGAGAGCGCTCGGTCGTGTTCGGGTCGGACGGCGCCGGGCGTCTCGCGCAGATCTTCCTCGAGGGCTCGGTGAGCTGGGGTTCGACCGGCTCGACCAGCGAGGTGCCCGTCAGCGGCCTCAACGTGACGGCGCTGCCCGCCGGCGGCGTCGCCGTGTACGACGCCGGCTGGGGCACCTTCACGCGGGCCCGTCCGCTCGCCCCAGGGGAGCAGGGCGTCGAGGTGACCGTGGACGCCCAGGGGAGAGTGACCGCCGTCGGGCAGCCCTCCGGCGGACAGCTGCCTGATGGTACGCGCGCCCTCGTGGCGCGGCCCGGTGCGGCGGCCGAGGCCCTCGCGGGGCTGCGGCCCGGCGACCAGGTCGAGGTGTCCTACGGCCTGCGCGAGGACGCGGGCGACGTCGCGGTCGCCATCGGCGGCGGGCCGGAGGACCCGCTCCTGGAGGACGGCGAGGTCACGTCCGCGACGGGCGACCACGTCGAGCTGCGGCACCCGCGTACCGCCGTCGGATTCGACGAGACCGGCGAGCGTGCGTACTTCGTGGTGGTCGACGGCCGCCAGAGCCACAGCATCGGCATGAACCTCTACGAGCTCGGCGAGCTCATGGCGCAGCTCGGCGCGGACGACGCCATCAACCTCGACGGCGGCGGCTCCTCCGAGATGGTCGCCCGGCTGCCCGGCGACACCGGCACCACGATCCTGAACAGCCCGTCCGACGGCTACGAGCGGTCGGACGCGAACGGCCTCGGCCTGTTCGTCGAGCCGGGCTCGGGTCGGGTCACGGCGTTCGACGTGCGCACCACCGTCCCGGCCGCCGACGCCGACCGGGTGTTCCCCGGCCTGCACCGCACCCTGACCGGCAAGGGGTACGACGAGGCCATGGGGCCCGTCGACACCGAGCCGTCCTCGTGGCGCACTCGCAAGGGGTCGGTCGCGTCGGTGCGCGACGGTGTGGTGACCGGCCGCAGGCCCGGCACCACGGTCGTCACGGCCGCCTCTCTCGGCCGCGGCGGTCTCGCCACCGGGACCATGGAGGTCGAGGTGCTCGGCAGCCTGGTCCGGACGGGCGTGGACACCCCCGTCATCGGGCTGGACGACGCCGATGCGACCGCGCCGCTGGTCCTGACCGGCTATGACGCGCAGGGCTACGCTGCCCCGATCGAGGCGCGGGACGTCACGGTCTCGGTGTCCGGGGACACGGGAACCGGCCCGGCCGGCGAGCCCGTCGCCGAGCTGGTCCCCGCTCCCGACGGCTCGTTCGAGGTCCGGGCGCTCGCCGAGGTCGGCGGCACCACCTTCGAGCTCTCCGTGCCCGGCCCGGACGGTGCGGAGCTGACGACCGAGGTCGCCGTGACCGTCAGCCTGGAGGAGCACGTGGTCGCGGACCTCGCAGACGCGGCCTCCTGGACGTCGGCGCATGCCCGCGCCCCGGGCGGCTCGGTGGCACCCGCCGACGGGCACGACGGCGCGGCCGGACTGCGGATGACGTACGACTTCACCCAGTCGACGGCGACGCGTGGCCAGTACGCGCTGTTGCCGGAGGCCGCGACGGGAGGGCGAGAGCTGCCCGGCGCGCCGCGCGCGGTGACGATGTGGGTGGACGGCGACGGCAACGGCTCCTGGCTGCGGCTGCAGGTGCGGCAGGGCGACGGTGTGGTCACACAGCTCGACGGCCCGGAGGTCACCTGGACGGGCTGGCGCCAGGTCACCTTCCCGGTGCCCGACGGCGTCGAGTTCCCGCTCCAGCTGCAGCGGATCCGCGCCATGGAGACGGCGGCGGGCAAGCAGTACTCCGGTGGCCTGACGTTCTCGACGATCGCGGCACAGGTCCCGCCCGCCGTGGACGCTCCGCAGGCGCAGCGTGTCGAGGACCCGACGGTGGTGGCGGACGGTGCCACCGACGACGCTCCCCTGCGGGTGGCCGTGCTGTCCGACGCCCAGTTCGTGGCCCGCGACCCGGAGTCCGGAGCGGTGGCCGGCGCGCGGGACGCCCTGCGCGAGATCGTCGCCGACGACCCGGACCTCCTGGTCATCAACGGTGACCTGGTCGACGAGGCCGCACCGGAGGACTTCGACCTCGCCCGGCGGATCCTCAGCGAGGAGCTCGCCGACGCGAACTTCCCCTGGTACTACCTGCCGGGCAACCACGAGGTCATGGGCGGGTCCATCGCGAACTTCGAGGAGGAGTTCGGCGACCGGACCCGCGTGCTCGACGTGCCGACACCCCGGACCCCGGCCCGCCCGGACGCCGGCGGCACCACGCGGCTCGTCATGCTCGACTCGTCGGCCGGCCGCCTGGGCGCCGACTTCGCACAGGTCCGGATGCTGCGTGACGCGCTCGACGACGCGGCGACCGACCGCTCGGTCACGGGAGTCGTGGTGTTCGCCCACCACCCGCTGGACGACCCCCTGCCGACCAAGGCGAGCCAGCTCTCCGACCGCCTGGAGGCCGACACGCTGCGCGGCTGGTTCGAGGACTTCCGGGAGACGTCCGGCAAGTCGATCACCTCGGTGGGCTCGCACGTCGGCGTCTTCCACGCGAGCACACAGGACGGCGTCCCCTACCTGGTCAACGGCAACTCCGGCAAGAGCCCGGCGAGCACTCCTGCCGACGGTGGCTTCACCGGCTGGTCGATGCTGGGCCTCCGGCCGGCCGCGAGCGACGGCGGAGCGGGGCCCTGGCTGAGCTGGGAGGTCAACACCCGCGCCGAGCAGGTCACCGTCTCCGGGCCGCGATTGCTCGACGTCGGCGAGTCCGCGGTGGCGCACGCCGTCGTCGTCCAGGACGAGACGCGTGCGGTGCCGGTCGAGTGGCCGGTGTCGTCCGCCTGGGGTGGCGAGCGGGTGTGCACCACCGACGGCAGCGGACGCGCCGCTCTGCGGGAGTGCCCCCGGGACGCCGTGCTGGCGGTCGACCCGGACACGCACGAGCTGACGGCTCTGCGAGCCGGTCAGGCAGTGGTGACCGTCACGGTCAACGGCCAGGTCGGCGAGCTGGCCGTCCGGGCGACCCGATAGGACGGTAGATTTGCCCCATGAGTAACTTCGAGGTGGCCCGTCGGCAGAAGCAGGAGCCCACGGCGACTCTGTTGGTCCGGGTGATCGGGTGCTTCGCACTCTTCGCCGGCGGGTTCGCGCTGATGGCCGTCGGTGCCATCGGTGACGCGGCGTCGTCGCCGTATCTGTTCGTGGGCGGCATCCTCGTCGTCGGTCTGGCGTTCGGCCTGCCGATGATCGGTGCCACCGAGCGGTAAGCAGCGCACACGCAGCAGAGCGCCCGTCCGGGTCCCGACCGGGCGGGCGCTCTCGCATGCCCGGGCTCCCGCGCCCACAACGTTCCGGCCGCCGGCTCGACCGCACCCTCACCTTTCTCCCGGACCGCGTGGGCTGCGGCTGCTGACCGCAGGGTCCACCTTCGGACCACGGAACATCGCAGGAGAGGGGCCGCGGCCGGTGCCGCGGCCCCCCTCGCTGTCGTCTTTTCCGGTTCTGGAGTTGCCTCGACGGCCGCATGTCACCCCTGTGTCACAGGTTTGTTAGAACTGTTGACAGATTCAGGGGCAAGTGCAAACGTGACCTGCACCACCACGAAGGAGAGGGACGGTAATGGCTCAGTACAAGAGGCTCGGCGGGATCATGGCGATCACGCTCGCCGCGACAACGGGACTGACGGCCTGCGGGTTCGGCGGGTCGAGCGGTGAAGAGAGCGGCGACGGAGCCACGCTCGATCTGCTCGTCCCCAGCTACTCCGACGCCACCCAGGGCCTCTGGGAAGACGTGATCGCCGGGTTCGAGGAAGCCAACCCGGACGTCAAGGTCAACCTCCAGGTCGAGTCGTGGGACAACCTCGAGTCCGTCATCGCCACGAAGATCCAGGGCGGCGACGCACCCGACATCTACAACGGCGGTCCGTTCGCCGGCTTCGCAGAGGACGAGCTGCTGTACCCGGTGGAGGAGATCACCTCCGACGAGACCTACGCGGACTTCCAGCCGACGTTCCTGGAGAACGCCCAGGTCGACGGCACCACCTACGGCCTGCCGTGGATCGCGTCGTCCCGCGCGCTGTTCGTGAACGACGCGCTCCTCGAGGAGGCGGGCGCCGAGGTGCCGGCCACCTGGGACGAGCTGCTCGAGTCGGCCAAGAAGGTCTCGAAGCTCGGCGGCGGCGTGGCCGGCTACGGCATGCCGCTCGGGTCCGAGGAGGCGCAGGCCGAGGCCGGCGTGTGGCTCTGGGGCGGTGGCGGCACCTTCGGTGACGCCGACGCGATCACCATCGACACCCCGGAGAACCTCGAGGGTGCAGAGTTCATCAAGAAGATGATCGACGAGGGCGCGACCCAGGCCGACGCCGGTGCGTCCGACCGCAGCCCGCTCTTCGACATCTTCGTCCAGGGCAAGATCGGCATGCAGGTGGGCCTGCCGCCGAGCGTCGGCCAGATCGAGTCGGACAACCCGGAGCTCGAGTACTCGATCCACCCGATCCCCACCAAGGACGGCAGCCCGTTCACCCTTGGCGTGGCGGACCACCTCATGGCCTTCGAGAACGACGGCGACAAGCAGGAGGCCATCACCGCCTTCTTCGACCACCTGTACTCGGCGGACGTCTACGTCCCGTGGGTCGAGGCGGAGGGCTTCCTGCCCACCACGCTGTCCGGTTCGGAGCAGCTCGCCGACGACGAGGCACTCGCCCCGTTCCTCGAGACCCTTCCGGACGCGCAGTTCTACCCGAGCACCAACCCCGACTGGGCGGCGGCGGACTCGGCGTTCAAGGCGCTGTTCGGCCAGCTCGGCGGCAACAAGTCGGCCAAGGACGTCCTGACCGAGATCCAGGAACAGGTCGACGCGGGCTGACGCCCGCCGCTCACGCACCGCTGAACTGAAAGCACGAGGAGCCTCGTGAAGGACCTGTTGAAGGCCCTGCCGTGGATCGGGCCCGCGGCCGCACTCATCGCGGCCGTGGTCCTGTTCCCGGTGGGCGTCATGTTCTGGAACTCGACGCGCGACATCAGCCAGAGCGGGCTGGACGACGGAGGTGTGGGTCTCGCGAACTTCGCGACGGTGGTCGGTTTCCAGTACTTCTGGCCGATCCTCGGGCGCACCGTCATCTGGGTCGTCGGCGTCGTCGGCATCACCCTTCTCGGGTCGCTCGCGCTCGCCGCGCTGCTGAACAAGTCTTTCCCCGGACGCCGCCTGGTGCGCATGGCCGTCATCGTGCCGTGGGCGTCGAGCGTGGTGATGACGACGATGGTGGTGCACTACGGCCTCGAGCCGTACTTCGGCATCATCAACTCGTTCCTCGTGGACGTCGGCCTCATCGCGTCGCCGGAGGGCTACGGCTGGACCAGGCACCCGGTCACGGCGTTCGCCTGGGCCATGGTCGTCGCGGTGTTCGTGTCGCTGCCGTTCACCACCTACACGATCCTGGCCGGACTGCAGTCCGTTCCCGGCGAGACCGTCGAGGCGGCCCGCATCGACGGCGCCGGGGGCCTGCGCACGTACTTCAGCGTGGTGCTGCCCCAGCTGCGAGGTGCCGTGTCGGTGGCGGTGCTGATCAACATCATCAACGTGTTCAACTCGCTGCCGATCCTGCGGGTGATGACGGGATCCATCCCCGGCTATGACGCCGACACCGTCATGACCATGATCTTCAAGTACCTGCAGAACCAGCGGCAGATCGACCTGGCGAGCGCCCTGTCGGTCATCGCGTTCCTGGTGGTCATCGGGATCGTGGCCATCTACGTGCGGGTCGTCCGACCCCTGGAGGAGGTCTGATGGCCGCGATCACGGGGACGGCCCCCCGCAGGACCAGCCGCCCCACGGGCGCCGACCGCACACGGGTGCGCAAGTACACCGCCGACCAGGTGCCCATGGGGTCCCTGCTGCTGCGCATGTTCACCGGGTTCGTCGTGGCCGTGGTGTTCCTGCTGCCGTACCTGATCATGTTCTTCGGCTCGGTGAAGACGAAGGCGGAGATCAGGTCGGTCGATCCCACCTACTTCCCCACGGAGTGGCACTGGGAGAACTACGTCACGATGTGGTCGACGCCGGAGACCCCGCTGGCGCAGAACGTCATCTCGACCCTCGTCATCTCGCTGTGCGCCACGCTGCTCGTGCTCGCGGTCGCGCTGCCCGCCGCGTACTACACGGCGAGGTTCCGGTTCAAGGGGCGGCTCGTCTTCCTGTTCCTCGTGATCGTGACCCAGATGGTTCAGCCGGCGGTGCTCACCTCGGGCTTGTTCCGGGAGTTCATCGCCATCGGGATCCTCGACACGTGGGCGGCCATGATCCTGGTCAACGCGGCGTTCAATCTCTCGTTCGCGGTGTGGATCATGCACAGCTTCTTCGCGGCCATCCCGCGGGAGGTCGACGAGGCGGCGCAGATCGACGGTGCGGGCACGTTCGCCGTCCTGACGAAGATCAACCTGCCGCTCGTGTGGCCGGGGATCGTGACCGCCGTGATCTTCACGTTCGTCGCGTCCTGGAACGAGTTCGCCGCCTCGCTGGTGCTGCTGACCACGCCGGGCAACCAGCCGCTGTCGGTGGCGCTCACCAAGTTCGTCGGCCAGTACGAGACCTCGTGGCACTACGTGTTCGGGGTGTCGATCGTGGCTATCATCCCCGTGATCATCCTGTTCATGGCCATCGAGAAGCGCCTGGTGGGCGGCCTGGTGGCAGGGTCGGTGAAGTAGCGGGATAGTCGGTGGACCAGGGCGTCTCGACCCACGGACGAAATCCGTCCCAGTGCTGGACAATCGCTTAGCATGGTGGCGATCCCATCCAGAGCGGTCGAGAGTCCTGGCTCCCTGACACCGCAGCAACCTGCAGACTTCCTGCCCCGCAACCGTGGCGCGTGGACGTAAGGTGCTCACGCCAGGTTCGATGGAGCAACCATGGTCGTCGAGGCTTATCCGCACCGCCCCACCGTGTCGTTCGAGCTGATGCCACCGCGTCGGCCCGAGGCCGCGCCCAACTTCTGGGAGACGGCCCGGCGGCTCGTGGCGGCGCGTCCGGACTTCGTCTCGGTCACCTACGGCGCCGGCGGGGGTGACCGGGCGACGTCGCGCGAGGTGCTCGCCACGCTGCTGAGCGGTACCCCCGTGCTCCCGGTGGCCCACCTGACGTGCGTGGGCGCGTCCCGCGAGGACGTGTCCGAGGTGATCGACGAGTTCCTCGAGGCCGGTGTGCGGTCCTTCCTCGCGCTCCGTGGCGACCCGCCGCGCGACGAGCCCGACTGGCGGCCGGCGTCGGACGGGGTGCGTTCCAGCGTCGACCTGGTCCGGCTGCTCACCCAGGTGGACCAGCGTCGTGTCGCCGCCGACGCCAGCGCTGCGCTGCGGGCTGCCGCCCGACCCCTCACCATCGCCGTGGCGACGTTCCCGGACGGCAACCCCGGGGCGGGCACCACGCGCGGTCAGGAGGTGCGGCGGCTGCTGGAGAAGCAGGAGGCCGGCGCGAGCTTCGCGATCACCCAGTTCTTCTACCGGGCGGAGTCCTACATCGGGTTCGTCGAGGAGGCGCGCTCGGCCGGCGTGACCATCCCGATCCTCGCCGGGATCCTGCCCACCACGGAGGCTCGCCGGCTGCGCCGGGTCGAGGAGCTCACCGGCGTGGTGGCGCCGGCCGGTCTCCTGCGCGACCTGGACGGGCTCACCGCACCCGACGGCTCCGTGGACGCCGAGGCCCAGCACGAGCACGGCCTCCGGTACTCCGCTGCCCTCGCCCGCGAGGTACTCGACGCGGGAGCGCCCGGTGTGCACGTCTACACGTTCAACAAGCACCGGCCGGCGCTCGACCTGCTCGAGCGCGTCGGCCTGACGGGGCGTGCGGCGGCCTGACGGCGTGAACCGGCCGGTCCGTCGGCGGCTGACGGCGCCCGGCGGTGCACAGCGGTGCAGCCCATCCAGTGGTCCCACGGTGTGGCTGTGAGATTGCCCGCCCCACCGTCCACATCCCCGCGAGTGCAGAGTTAGTCGCGGACCTGATCGCCGAGTGCAGTGTTGGTCGCGGCTGAGGACTCCTCAGCCGCGACCAACACTGCACTCGGCAGCGGTGTCGGCGACAAAGTCTGCAGTCGGCGGAGGGGCAGCCGGAGAGCCAGTCGGCAGCAGCAGCGGCACACGGCGGCGGAGCCTGCACCCGACCGGGAGCGGCGTCAGTTGTCCGCGCGCTCCTGGCCGCTCATCGCCTGGATGGACTGCATGACCTGCTCGGTCAGCTCACGGCGGGCCTGAGCGGGCTTGGTGCCGGCCGCGATCTGCCTCGACGGGTCGATCGGGACCCCGAAGTGCAGCTCTACCCGGGCGAACCGCGGCATCTTGCCGATGGGCTTCACCTTGTCCGTCCCGAGCAGCGCCACCGGGACCACCGGGGCCTTGCCGGTCAGGGCCAGCCACGCGACGCCGGTGTGCCCCTTGTGGAGCTTGCCGTCGCGCGAGCGGGTGCCCTCGGGATAGATGCCGAAAGCGCCCCCACGCTGCAGCACTGCCAGGGCGTCCTCGAGGGAGCGCTGCCCGGCGCGCGGGTCGTCCCGCTGTACCGGGATGTCACCCATCTTGGTGAAGAACCAGCGGGAGAGGCGCCCCTTGATCCCCTTGCCGGTCCAGTACTCGGCCTTGGCCAGGAACGCGACGTGGCGCGGCGCCATGATCGGGATGAGCAGCGAGTCGATGAACGACAGGTGGTTGCTCGCCAGGATCACGGCGCCGCGCTTCGGGATGTTCTGCAGGCCAGTGACGCGCGGGCGCAGAAGCACGAGCACGAGGATCGAGAGGATGAGCTTGAGGAACCGGTACGTCACCGGCCTATTGTGCACCCCTCAAGCGTCCCTGTGGACGGGGTGATATGTGGTGAAAAAGACTAAAGAGACCTACAACCTCGTCCGCCGGTCAGGCGACCTGGTCGCCGGCACTCTCGTCGCCGTGGGCCGCCTCGATGGCTGCGACCTGGACCTGGACCTCCCGGACGCGTGCGACGTCGAGCTTCTCGCTGCGGTCGAAGCGGTAGACGCCGTTCTCCTCCTGGAACACGTCGGTGAGCTGCGTGTAGCAGTAACCGAACATGCGGGGGTCGCCGAGCAGCGCGTCGGTGAGGCCGCGGAACCGGGCGTGGAACTCCTCCTCGTCCACGACCCGCTGGCCGTATCCCCAGGAGTCGGGGGAGCTGCCGGACGCGGTGGCTGCCGCCTCCGGGTTCCACCAGATACCGCCGTACTCGCTGACGAAGTACGGCTGGCCACGGTACGGCACCGACATCTTCGTGCCGTTGTCGCGCGTGTTCTCGTACGGGCGCCCCTCGGCGAGGCCACCCACCTGCTTCGCGAACTCCGTCGGCTCCTGCTCGTACAGGTGCGAGTCCCAGATGTCGGTCTCGAGGACGCGGTGCGAGTAGCCGCTGGCGTCCAGGACGGGCCGGGACGGGTCGGCCACCTTGGTGGCGAGCCACATGGCCCGGGTCACGTCGTCGAGCTGCGTGATGCGGTCGTGCAGGTCCTGGTGCGTCTCGTTGAGCGGGCACCACCCGATGATCGACGGGTGCGAGTGGTCGCGCTGCAGCGCCTCCATCCACTCGGCGACGAACGACGTGGTCTGCCGCTGGCCGTCCGCCGGTGTGCCGTAGCCGCTGACGCCCCAGTCGCCGAACTCGCCCCAGACGAGGTAGCCGAGCCGGTCGGCGTGGAACAGGTAGCGCTCCTCGAAGACCTTCTGGTGCAGGCGGGCGCCGTTGAAACCGGCCGCCAGGCCGAGCTCGACGTCGCGCGCGAGCGCGGCGTCCGTCGGCGCGGTCATGAGCGACTCCGGCCAGTATCCCTGGTCCAGGACGAGACGCTGGAACACGGCCTCGCCGTTGATGCGCACCACCTGTCCGTCGATGGACACGGAGCGCAGGCCCGCGTAGGAGCGCACGGAGTCGACGACGGCGCCGTCGGCGTCCCGCAGCTCGACGTCCACACCGTAGAGGTGCGGGTCCCCTGGGCCCCAGGTACGCAGACGGTCCGCGGGCACGACGACGCGCAGCGCCGGCGCCAGGTCCAGGTCCGCGCGCGCGGTGGCGGCCGCCACCTCACCCTCCGCGTCGGTCAGGGTGACCGTCACCGTGTGGCCGCGGCGGTTCGCCGACAGCGGGACCACGACGTCGAAGGCCGAGCTCGCCAGGTCCGGCGTGATCCGCGGCCGGCGCAGGTGCGCGGCGGGCACCGGCTCCAGCCACACGGTCTGCCAGATGCCCGTGGTGCGGGTGTAGTTGCACTCGAAGTTCTCGTAGCGGTTGCTCTGCTTGCCGCGGGCCTGCGGTCCGTGCCGCGTGTCCCTGGCCCGCACGACGACGGTGACCGTGTCACCGGGGCTCGCGATCCCGTGCAGGTCGGCCGTGAAGGGGGTGAACCCGCCGCGGTGCCGTACGACCTCCGTGCCGTCCACCCACACCGTGGCGTCGTGGTCGACGGCGCCGAAGTGCAGCAGGACGTGCGGGTCGTCGCCGACGGCGGACCACTCCGCGGGGACGGTGATCTCGCGGCGGTACCAGACGGCCTCGAGGAAGTCGGTGTTCTCGATACCGGAGAGCTGTGACTCGGGTGCGAACGGGACGACGATCTCGCTCTGGAGCGGTCGGTCGACCAGCCCGCGCTCGAGCCCTGAGTCGCCCGAGTCGATCTCGAACTGCCAGGTGCCGTTCAGGTTGAGCCAGTGGTCCCTGGCCATCTGCGGGCGGGGGTACTCGGGGCGCGGCACGGCTGTGGCCGTCGGCGCGCCGGCCGGCGAGAAGCGGTCGAGGAAGGTCATCAGCTGCTCCATTGCGTCTACGACATGTGCGCCGTGATTCAACACGTCTTCCGATCGGAATGCAACGTTGTATCACCGCGAGACGCCCGGGCGTCTCGCGCGGCGAGGCTCCGTACGGCGCCCCGGGCTCAGGCCTGTGTGCTCTCCCGGACCAGCAGTCGGTGGGGCATGACGGCGTCGACCGGCTCGATGGACGAGTCCTCGAGCTGGGCGAGGACCCGGTCCACCGCCGTCTCCGCGATCGCCCGTAGGTCGGGCGCGACAGTGGTGAGCGACGGGTTCGAGAAACGACCGTCCTCCGTGTTGTCCCAACCCGTCACAGCCAGGTCCTCGGGGACGCGCACCCCGTTGCGGCGCAACGCGTACAACGCACCCAGCGCGAGCTCGTCGTTGGCGCACACGAGCCCGTCGATCTGGCCGATGCGCGGCAGCACCGCCTCGACCGACGCCGCACCGGAGCTGCGCGAGAACTCCGCCGCGCCGAGCACCCAGCGCTCGTCGACGTCGATCCCGGCCGCCGCGTGCGCCTCGCGGAACCCCTGGACGCGCGGGGCGCCCGTGCGTGCGACGCCCCGCGGCTCGTCGCCGAGGAACGCGAGCCTGTGCCGCCCGGACGCCAGCAGGTGTTCCGTGACCTGCGCCGCCGCGCGGACGTTGTCGATGCTCACGTGGTCGGTGCGGCGTTCGCGCGCCGGGTCCTGGTCGGCACGCTCACCGAGCAGGACCAGGGGCACGCTGCCGCGCACCTCGTCGATCTCGGCCGGGAAGAGCTCCAACGGCGAGAAGATGATCCCGTCGATCGACTGGACGTCGAAGCCCCGCGCGACCTCGAGCTCGGTCTCGCGCGTGGACCGCGTCTCCTCGATGAGCACCCGGTAGCCGCGCGAGTTGCCGACGTCGATCATCTGGTGTGCGAGCACCGAGAAGTACGGCGCGTGCACCCACGGAACCGCGAGGGCGAGCGTGTTGGTGCGCCCGCGCCGCAGCTGTCGTCCGGCGAGGTTGGGCCGGTAGCCCAGCTCGGCGATCACCGCCTCGACCCGTGCCCTGGTCGCGTCGCCGACACGCCCTGTCTCGTTGACAACGTTGGAGACGGTCTTCCACGAGACCCCGGCCGCGGCAGCGACCTCCTTGATACCGACCCGCCGGCCCGGCTGTTCCGACAACCCCGTCACTTCCTTCCGCACCGTTGCCCCTTGACGGGACGCCCGCCCTAGTCCATCGTGATCCAACGTTGGAGCGCAACGTTGCACCATTGGAGGTCGATGATGACCGTGCTACGAGGACGTGGCGTCCCGGGGCAAGGCAGCCCCGTGATCGCGTCGAGGACCCGCAGCCGAGCGGAGAGTTCCGGTGGCCTGAGCCGCCGCGACCTCCTCCGTGCTGCGCTGGTAGGAGCCGGCGGGGTCGCGCTCGGCGGGACGCTCGCCGGCTGTGCCACAGCGGACGCGGCAGGCGCCGGCCGCACGTCGGTCATGATCTGGGACCTCTTCTCGGGCGGCGACGGTGCGCTCATGCAGGAGATGGTCGGCGTGGTCGCGTCGGCCAACCCGGACATCACCGTCGAGTCGACGACCCTCGCCTGGGGGCCGCCGTACTACACGAAGCTGGCGATGGCGTCGTCGGGAGGCCGACCGCCCGAGGCCGCCGTCATGCACATGTCCCGGCTCGCCGGGTACGCGCCCGGCGGGCTCCTCGAACCGTTCGACCTCGACGCGCTCGCCGCGCTGGGGGTGGGCGAGGAACACTTCGCCCCAGCCGTGTGGGAGAAGGCCCAGTTCGACGGCCAGCTCTACGCCCTGCCGCTGGACACCCACCCGTACATCGCGTTCAACAACCCGACGATCGTGAAGGACGCCGGGCTGGCGACCGCGGACGGCAAGCTCGACGTCGACGCCGTGGCGGGGGCCGACAACTTCCTCGCGGCGGGCCGCGCGCTGGCCGAGGTGACGGGTGAGTCCGGCGTCGGCTGGGGCTACCAGCGCGACCCCGCCGGCTGCTGGCGCATGTTCTGGGGCCTCTACTCCCAGAACGGCGGCGGCTACGAGCTCACGCCCGGCCGCCCGGCGGCGCTCGACGAAGAGGCAGCCGCCGAGGTCTTCGAGTTCCTGCAGGCCATGCTCGACGGCACGGTCGCCGCGAAGAACCAGGACGGCAACGCCGCGTCCGCGCGGTTCATGGCGAAGCGCACCGGCATGATGTTCGCCGGTGAGTGGGACCTGCCGATGTTCCGCGACGCCCTGCCCGACGTGGGGGCCACACCGTTCCCCGCAATCTTCGACACCCCGGCGAACTATGCCGACTCGCACGCGTTCGTGCTTCCCCGGCAGGCCCAGGCGGATCCCGCCGCTCGCGAGGCGACGTACCGGGTCCTCGCCGGCCTCCTCAAGGAGGGCCTGACCTGGGCATCGGCCGGGCACATCCCGGCCTACCAGCCCATCGTCGAGCAGCCGGCGTACCAGGAGCTCACCCCGCAGCGCGACTACGCGCCGGCGGCCGAGGTCGCCGTCTTCGACCCCGACGCCTGGTTCACGGGTGGCGGCAGCGACTTCCAGACCCGCATGGCCGACGCGATGACCGACACGCTCGCCGGCACCGCACCGCCCCGTACCGCCGTGACCCGAATGCTGAGCGAGATGGACCGCTTCCTCGCTCTGCCCAACCCCGCCTGATCGAGAGGACGACGATGACTGTCTCGAACACCGGCGTCACCGCGCCCCCGGGGCGGGCCCTGCCCGGCCGGCGGGCCACCACCAGCGGCGGCGCGACCACCCGCACCACGGAGAAGTCCCTGCGCTCGCGGGACCGGTCCGGCTACCTGTTCGTGGCGCCGTTCGCCGTGGCCACCGGAGTCTTCCTGGTGATACCCACGCTGTACGGCCTGTGGATGAGCTTCACCAACCAGAGCCTCACCGGTACCGGCAGCGAGTTCATCGGATTCGCCAACTACGCCGAGGCGTTCGGCGACCCGCAGGTCTGGCAGACGCTCTGGAACACCGTGTGGTTCACGATCCTCAGCACCGTTCCCCTGGTGCTGGTCGCCCTGGTCATGGCGCTGCTCGTCCACACCGGCCTGCCCGGGCAGTGGGTGTGGCGCATGTCGTTCTTCGCGCCCTACCTGCTGACCAGCGCCGTGGTCTGGCA
This sequence comes from Promicromonospora xylanilytica, assembly GCF_054782895.1. NCBI lineage: Bacteria > Bacillati > Actinomycetota > Actinomycetes > Micrococcales > Promicromonosporaceae > Promicromonospora > Promicromonospora xylanilytica. The sequence goes on along the minus strand of NZ_BAAGRP010000019.1, from coordinate 15,660 downwards.
TCTGAGCAACTGGATGTTCCAGCCCGACATCGGCCTGCTCGACACCTGGATGAAGGGCCTGGGCCTGGAGCCGCTCGGCTGGCTCACCGACGAGAACGTCGCGATGTTCTCCATCGCGGGGGTCACCGTGTGGTGGACCGTCGGCTTCAACTTCCTGCTCTACCTCGCGGCGCTGCAGGGCATCCCCGCCCAGCAGTACGAGGCGGCGACGATCGACGGCGCCGGCGGCTGGCGCAAGCTGTTCTCCATCACGCTGCCCCAGCTGGGCACCATCACCGGCGTCATCGTGGTGTTGCAGCTCCTCGCCTCGCTCAAGGTGTTCGACCAGATCTACATGCTCACGGCGGGCGGGCCGAACGGCAGCACGCGGCCCATCCTCGAGTACATCTACGACACAGGGTTCACGAACTACCGGCTCGGCTACGCCTCGGCGATCTCCTACGTGTTCTTCGCCCTGATCCTCGTGTTCACGCTGGTGCGGCTCATGCCGGCCCGGAAGGAGGCCTGAGATGGCTGTCGCCGACCTCACCGACATCCGCCGGAACAAGGCCGCGCAGGAGCGGGCCGAGAACCGGACCCTCACCAACCTGACCATCGGGCCGTCGCCCTGGGCACGGGTCGGTGCGCTCGTGGCGCTCGTCGTGCTCGCCGGGATCTGGGTGGTGCCCCTCGTCTGGGGCGCCGTCACGAGCTTCAAGCACGAGGCCGAGGCCGCTCTCCCGGCCTCGCTGTGGCCCACCATGGGCTGGACGGTCGACGCCTACCGGTCCGTGCTCGGCAACAGCGACCTGCTGCTGTGGATGTGGAACAGCCTGGTGGTCGCGGTGCTGGTCACGGCGCTCACCGTGCTGATCTCCGCGATGGCCGCCTACGCCTTCTCGCAGACGCTGTTCAAGGGCCGGGCGCTGATGCAGTGGCTCACTCTCGCGGCGATCATGATGCCCACGCAGATCCTCATCGTGCCGTTGTTCCGGGAGATGCAGGTCCTGGGACTCGTGGACACGTTCGCGGGCATCGTGCTGCCGCAGATCGTGGCACCCGTGATGGTCTTCATCCTCAAGCGGTTCTTCGACGCGATCCCGCAGGAGCTGCTCGACGCCGCCCGGATCGACGGCGCCGGGCCGTGGCGCCTGTTCTGGACCATCGTGGTGCCCCTGTCGAGGTCGATCCTCGTGGCCGTGGCGATCTTCGTGTTCATCGGCGCGTGGAACAACTTCCTGTGGCCGTTCATCGTGACCACCGACCCGCAGTTCATGACGCTGCCCGTCGGCCTGTCGACGGTGAAGGACGCCTACGGCGTGCAGTACGCCCAGAACATGGCCTCCGCGATGATCGCGGCCCTGCCGCTGCTCATCCTGTTCATGTTCTTCCAGCGTCGCATCGTGCAGGGCGTGGCGACGACCGGCATGGGCGGTCAGTAGCAGCCACAATCGGGTGTGGCTACTCCGACCCCGCACCCCTCACAGCGCCCGCACCTCGCCGCGGTGGTGGAAGACCGCTTCTACGCCGCGGCGGGGTGGGCGCTCTCCCGTGCGGGCTGGCGGCCCCGCATCGAGACCTATACCGGTTACGGCACACCGGACCGGGTGCGGGTGCTCGCGCGCGTGCTCCTCGCACGGCCGGGGCCGGTCGTGCCCGACCGTGACGCGCTCCGCGCCGGCCGGCGCGGGTTCCGCCATTTTCTGACCGTGCCGGCGCCGGACCACCGGGTACGGGTCCAGGTGGGCGGGCACACGACCGTCGCGACGAGCGACCGTGCCGGCTACATCGACGTCGAGGTGCCTACCGAGGTCCCGCTGCCCGCCGGCCGGCAGTCCGCGGTCCTGACCCACCTCGACGGGACGGAGCCCTGCCCGACGGACGCGTCGCTGCTGATCGTGGGCCCGCACACGCGCTTCGGTGTGGTCAGCGACATCGACGACACGACCATGGTGACGGCGGTGCCGCGCCCGCTGCTCGCGGCATGGAACACGTTCGTGCGGCACTCCAGCAGCCGCCGTGCGGTGCCCGGTATGCCCGAGCTGTACCGGGCGTTGCAGCAGGCGCACCCGGACGCCTGCTTCTTCTACCTGTCGACCGGAGCCTGGAACACCGCCGGCACCCTGCGCGCGTTCCTCTCGCGCCACGCGTACCCGGCAGGCCCGCTGCTCCTCACCGACTGGGGACCTACCCTCACCGGATGGTTCCGTCGCGGTCCCGCGCACAAGGAGGCGAGCCTCGAGCTGCTGATGTCGTGGTTCCCGCACGTGCGCTGGGTACTCTTCGGCGACAACGGCCAGCACGACGCCGAGATCTACGCGAAGGCCGTCCGGCGCCGTCCGGACCGCGTGCGGACCGTGGCGATCCGGCGGCTCACCGGCGGACAGCAGGTACTCGCCGGGAACGCGCCCGACGCCGGCTCCGGGGTGGACGACTCCGCCATCCCGCAGGTACCGACCGTCACGGGCCGCGACGGGTTCGAGCTCACCCGGCATCTCGCCACCGTGCGCGGTGTGCTCGGCCCGGAGTCACCGGGGTCCTAGGTGGTGATCAGGCGGTGATCAGGTAGTCGTCGGCGTCGTCGTCCCAGGCCAGGGCGACCGTGCCTGCGGCCTCCGCCGCCTTCGCGAACTGCAGGAACCCGCGGAAGCCGAGCGCCTTCTCCGAGAAGTCCGGGCGCTTCTTGCGCACGGCGTTCTTCAGACCGGACAGCGCGGCCGAGCCGCCGGACTCCTGCACGACGGCCCGCAGCAGCACGAAGGCGGCGTCGGTGTCGCCCTGTTCCGGCAGGGACACCTCGGGGTCACCTGCCGACGGCCCTGTCGCGAGCTCCACGAACCCACGGTCCGCGAGGAAGCGCAGGAACTCGCCGAACGTACGGAACCCGTAGTCCGACTCGCTGAAGGTCGGGTCCTTGCGCAGCAGCGTGCGCTTGAGGGCCGACGCGGTCACCGGGCCGCTCGTGGAGGACTGCAGGTCGGCGAGGGTCTGGGCCACGCGCACCTCCATCGGCGCGTCGCTCGACGCCGGGGCCTCCTCGTCCTGCTCGCTCACCTCGACCTCTGGCACGGCCTCGACCGGCGCCGGGGCGGCGGGCTCCGCCTTGCGCCGGCGGCGGGTGGCGGGCTTGGCCTCGGGCTCGGCGACGTCGGTCGTGGCGGGTACGGACGGCTCGGCGACGGCCTCCGCGACCGCCTCGGCGGCCTTGGCGCGGCGTGACGGTGTGGGGGCCTTCTGCGCGGTGGCGCGCTCCGTCGTCGTCGCCGGCTTGCGCGAGCGGGTACCGCGCTTGGGGGCGGGGGCGCCCTGGTCCTCGTCGGGCACCTCGACGCCCTCGAGGCGGTCGTAGAAGAGGAACTCGTCGCACGCCGCGGGCAGCAGGCGTGACGTCGACTTCTCGACGCCCACCCCGATGACCCGCTTGTTGAGCTCGCGCAGCTTGTGGACGAGCGGCGAGAAGTCGCTGTCGCCCGTGCACATGACGAACGTGGAGATGTAGTCGCGCTCGAACGCCATCTCGATGGCGTCGACCACCATCTTGATGTCCGCGGCGTTCTTGCGGGAGGCGCCCATCCGCTGCGTCATCTCGATCAGCTCGACCTGGTGCCGGGTCAGCATGCGACGGTCCTCGTCGAAGTACGACCAGTCCGCGTAGGCCCGGCGCGCGACCACCCGGCCACGCACGGCGAGGGCGTCGGCGATCGGGCCGAAGTCGAACTGCATCCCGCCCAGGTGCTCCCGGGCGCCCAGCGCCAGGTTCTCGTAGTCGATGAAGACAGCAAGGCGCTCTTCGAGGTCCATGTTCGCCACCCTATGGGGTTTCGACGCCGGAGGTTTCGTGGCGGCCGTTGGCTCCTGGCGTGGTGCACCACCCCCTCCGGCGGCGCGGACGAGGCCGGCCTGAGGCGCTCGCCGGTGGCCGGAGGGGGTGAAATCCGTCGTGTCGGGCGTGCGACTCCGGCCGGGATGCCGCCTGTTGCCTACGATCGAGGCATGGCAGAGGTGGTAGCTGGGCACGACGACCCGATCTCCAGCCGGAGCCGGATCATCGCGGCTGCGGTCCGCCTCACGTGCGCCGACGGCTGGTCGAAGGTGACCATGGGGCGCCTGGCGACCGACGCGGGTGTGAGCAGACAGACTGTCTACAACGCCGTGGGCAGCCGAGACGACCTCGCCGAGGCGATGGTGCTGACGGAGTCGGCCAAGTTCATCTTCGAGATCGTCGAAGGGTTCGACAACCACCCCGACGACCTGCTGTCCGCGATCCACGAGGCGGTGGAGAACACCCTCGTCCTCGCCCAGGGGAACGCGCTGCTGCGTGCCGTGGTCTCGGCCACGCACGGCGCGGACACCGAGTTGCTGCCCCTGCTCACCACCCATTCGGAACCGCTGCTGGGGACCCTGCTGGTCGTGGTCCAGGACCGGGTGGACCAGTACGAGATCGACCTGGAGCCGGAGCGGGTCACCGCGGTCATCGACATCGTGGTGCGGTCGGCGCTGAGCCACGTCATGCAGCCGACGGCGACGCCGCGCGAGACCGCCGACTCCATCACCTGGCTCGTGGCACGGGTGCTGGGCCTCACGGAAGAGCTCGTCGCCCCGCGCGCCTGACGCCGTGCGCACGTGGCGCCTCCCGCACTTGACGCCGCGCGAGGGCGGGGGAGGATCGTGACATGCGAATCGGCACCCACTTCATGCGTTTCGACTCGATGGAACCCGCCCGGATGCGGACGGAGCTGGCGGACGCCGCCCGGTACGCGGACGACGGCGGCGTCGCGTGGGTCTCCGTGATGGACCACTTCTTCCAGATGGAGCACCAGGGTTTTCCGGCGTCCGACCCGATGCTGGAGGCGTACACGACGCTCGGCTACCTGGCCGGTGTGACCGAGAACGTGCGGCTCGGCGCCCTGGTCACCGGCGTCACGTACCGGTACCCGGGGCTGCTGGCCAAGATCGTGGCCTCGCTCGACGTGGTCTCGGGCGGGCGGGCCACCTACGGCATCGGGGCAGCGTGGTACGACAAGGAGCACGCCGCGCTCGGAGTGCCGTTCCCGCCGCTCAAGGACCGCTTCGAGATGCTGGAGGAGACGGTCCGGATCGCACGTCAGATGTACGACCCGGACAACGACGGCCCGTTCGAGGGCAAGCATTACCAGCTCGCCGAGACGATCTGCTCACCGCCACCGCTGTCGGGCCCGGAGATCATGATCGGCGGGTCGGGGGAGCGGCGCACCCTGCGGCTCGTGGCGCAGTACGCGGACGCGTGCAACCTGTTCGCGGAGACACCCGACAGGCTGCGCCACCTGCTCGAGGTGCTGCGGCGGCACTGCGACGACGTGGGGCGTGACCCTGCCGACATCCGCGTCACGATGCTGCACCGGGGTGCGCCGATCGGTCCCGGCGACACCGCCGCCTTCGTCGAGGAGATGCGCGGGTTCGCGGAGCACGGTGTCGACACCGTGATGCTGCGGCCGCCGGCCACGTCGCTGGCCGAGTGGGTGCGCGACGCGGTTCTGCCGGTCGTGGAGCCGTGCGCGGAGCTGTGACGCCCGGGCAGCCGCGACGCCCGTGACGCTCAGGTAGCCGCCCCCGGCGTGGCGACCGGGGCGCGGCCGAGCGCCACCGGGCACGTGGCCACGTGGTCGTCCACGAGGCCGCAGGCCTGCATCGCCGCGTAGGCGGTGGTCGGGCCGATGAACCGGAACCCGTGCTTCTTCATCGCCTTGCTCATGGCCTTCGACTCGGGGGTCCAGCCGGGCACGTCGGCGAAGCTGGCCGGGCGCTCTCGCGCGGCCGGATCAGGGGCGAAGGACCAGAACAGCTCGTCGAGCGTGCGGCCGGAGTCGTGCAGCGCGACCACGGCCCGCGCGTTGTCGATGGTGGCCTCGATCTTCATGCGGTTACGGATGATGCGGGCGTCGGCGAGCAGGCGCTCGACGTCGTCAGGCCCGAACGCGGCCACCTTCTCCGGCTCGAACCCTTCGAAGACCTCACGGAACGCCGGGCGCTTGCGCAGCACCGTTATCCACGAGAGCCCGGACTGGAACCCCTCCAGCGCGATGCGTTCCAGCAGGGCGGGCTCGCCGTGCACGGGCACGCCCCACTCGTCGTCGTGATAGGCCGCGTAGAGGGGGTCTCCGTCACCGAAGCAACGCAGGGCAGGGCTTGCTGCCGCCGCCGTCACGGTCTTGCCGTCTGTTCTGGGATCACTGGTCACGCCCACTACTCTGACGCACACCACCGACACTCCACGCGATGCGGCCGCCGCCCTGTGTACAACGTCCGAAATCCGCTGCCTGTGGTCGCGCCAGGACCGTTGTGCGGCCGATCCGGGGGGCTCATGACTCGTCGTCGGGGATCGCGCCACGTTGCCGCAGGTAGGCCTCTATCCCGTCCAGGACGACGTCGATCCCGAACGTGATGTCGTCCGCCACCGGCGAGGCCTCCGCGGGACCCGTCCACTCCGCGAACGCCGCGAACAGATGGGCGTACCGCGTGGGGTCGGCGTACCGGGCGAGCACCGCCTCGAAGTCGGAGTAGGGGTCGGCCGCCGCGACCGCCGCGGGGTCGAGCTCGGACTCCGGCGTGTCGTCGGGCATCCCACCGGCACGGCGCACCCGCTGGAGCGCCGCGCGGTGGGACTCGATGTGTACCCGGGACTCCCCCAGGACGTGCTGGGCGAGCAGGCCGATGATCGCGAGCTTCTCGTCGGCAGGAAGATCGACGTGCCGCAGGACGCCGAACGCCTGGTCCATCCAGCGCAACCGGTTGGGCCCGGGCAGCACGGCCGACAGCGGCAGGTCGAGCATCCACGGCCGGTCGAGCCCCATGTCGATCTGCGCGCGCGTCCAGGCCTTGAGCCCGGCGCGCCAGCCGACGTCGGCCGACAGGTCGGGCAGGTCGCACGCCACGGCGTCCGACATCAGGACCAGCAGCTCGTCCTTGCTGGAGACGTGCCGGTACAGGGCCATCGGGGTGTAGCCGACGGCTTTCGCGACGCGCGCCATCGAGACGGCGGCCAGACCCTCGGCGTCGGCCACGTCCAGCGCGGCCTGGACGATCTGCGCGACGGACAGCGCCGGCTTGGGTCCGCGGCGGCGCGGCGCGGCCTCTCCCCACAGGCGCTGGACGGCAGCGGGAAGCTCGGCCCGCGGGTCCGCGTCCTGCGGCCACTCGTCGGTGTGCGGCCCCTCGGCCGGCTCGGGCGTGCTGTCGGTGCTCATCGGCTCCCATCCTGCCCTGATCCGCCGCGGGCTCCGACTCGGAACTCTCTTGACCGAATACTGTTTACGGTCCACACTGAAACGCGTACGACATAAACAGTATGCATCATCAGCAGAGGAGAAGAGGGAGACCATGGCAGCGATCGTCACGGCCGAAGGCGTGCACAAGTCCTTCGGCAGGCGAGGCTCGACGAGCCCGCCCGTGCTGGACGGGCTGGACCTGACGCTCGAGGAGGGCTCGGTCCTCGCACTGCTCGGCCCCAACGGCGCGGGCAAGACCACCACCGTCCGCATCCTGTCCACGCTCCTGCGGCCCGACGCGGGCCGGGCCACCGTGGCCGGGTACGACGTGGTGCGAGACGCGCGCAGGGTCCGCGAGATCATCAGCCTCACGGGCCAGCAGGTAGCCGTCGACGGCAAGCAGACGGGCGCGGAGAACCTCACGATGATGGGCCACCTCGCGCACCTCCCACGCCGGGTGGTGCGAGACCGCGTCACCGAGCTGCTCACCGCGTTCGACCTGGCGGACGCCGCCGGCCGCAGGGTCGACACCTACTCGGGCGGCATGCGCCGACGGCTCGACCTCGCCGCCGGCCTGCTCACCAGGCCACGCGTCATGTTCCTCGACGAACCGACGACCGGCCTCGACCCGAGATCGCGGCAGGCGCTCTGGGACGTGGTCCGCGGCGTGGTCGACGAAGGCACCAGCGTCTTCCTCACCACCCAGTACCTGGAGGAGGCGGACCGGCTCGCCCAGCGGGTGGCGCTCGTCGACGGCGGCCGCGTGGTCGCCGAGGGGACGCCCGCACAGCTCAAGCGAGAGGTGGGCGAAGCGGGCGTCGAGCTCACCTTCGCCTCCGCGTCCGACGCCGGCCAGGTCGCCCCGGCGCTCGCGGCCACCGTCGACGGCGCGCGGGTGCGGGTACCCACCGACGGATCGGTCGCCCACGTGCGGTCGGTGCTGTCCGTGGTCGAGGCGACAGGTGTGACGCCCGACCACTGGGAGGTGCGCGCACCCACCCTCGACGACGTCTTCCTCACGCTGACCGGCCACGTCGGCCAGGAGCGTGCGGCGCGACCGGCGGAGGTGGCGGCATGACGTATCTGCTCGGAGACGTCTCGACCATGACGGTGCGTGGTTTGCGCCTCGTCTCGCGCGACCTGGACGCCATGATCACGGCCGTGGTGCTGCCCGTGATCATCCTGCTGATGTTCGTGCTCGTGTTCGGCGGGGCCATGGACACCGGAACCGGATACATCAACTACGTGACGCCTGGCGTCATCCTGCTCACCGCGGGGTTCGGCGCCGCCAGCACGGCCGCCGCCGTCGAGCACGACATGTCGAGCGGCATGGTCGAACGGCTACGGTCGATGCCCGTCACCGCCTGGACCGTGCTCTCGGGGCACGTGGCCGCGAGCCTCGTGAAGAACCTGGTGACCACCGCCATCGTGTTCGGGGTCTCGATCCTGATGGGGTTCCGCCCCGAGGCCTCCGCCCTGGAGTGGCTCGCCGCCGTCGGCATGATCCTGCTCTTCGTCGGCTGGATCACCTGGCTCGCGGCCCTGGTGGGGGTGCTGGTCCGGTCGCCGGAGGCGGCCGCCGGCTTCTCCTTCTTCGTGATGTTCCTGCCCTACGTGTCGAGTGCTTTCGTGCCCGTCGACACGCTGCCGAGCTGGCTGCGCGGGTTCGCGGAGCACCAGCCCGTGACGCCGGTGATCGAGACGGTGCGCGGTCTGCTGGGCGGTGACGCCGCGGGCGTCGCCGACCCGGTCGGTACCGCCGTGCTCGCCGTCGTCTGGTGCCTCGGCCTCGGGCTGCTCTTCGCGGTCGCGGCGGGCCTGGCTTTCCGTGCCCGGCGATGACCCGGAACGCCGCCCTCGAGCTCACGACCTGAAAGCAGGCAGACATGGCAACCGACACGACGACCGGCGCCGCGCCGAACGACACACCCGCACCGCGACGGGAGCCGGCCCGCTGGTGGCGCCGCCCCTGGATCGCGCCGCTCGCCGTGGTCACGGCGATCTTCCTGGCGACGACGCTGCCCCGCTACGTGGGCCTCGACCCGTCCCAGGCGCTTCTGCCCGCCGGGGAGATCGGTGACCGCGGGCCCGCCTACTACCCGGCACTGGTCACCCACATCTTCACCGGTTCGGTGCTGCTCGCCGCGGGAGTGCTCCAGCTGTGGCCGTGGCTACGGGCCAACCACCCGCGCGTCCACCGCTGGAGCGGACGGGTCTACGTGGTCGCGGCGATCCCCACCGGGGTCGGAGCCCTGGTCACCGCACAGTTCCCGAGCGAAGGACCGAGCCAGCGGATCGCGAACTCGCTCCTCGCGGTGCTGCTCCTGACGTTCACGCTGCTCGGGTACCGGGCGGTACGGCAGCGCCGCTTCGCCGACCATCGCGCGTGGATGGTCCGGAGCGCCGCGCTCGCCTTCTCGATCGTGGCGAACCGCTTCTGGGGTGTGGTGCTGGTCATCGCCTTCGTCCCGTCGTTCGACGGGGACCTGGCATCCTCGCCCGAGGCGATGTCGGCCGCGGCCGCGTCCGCCTGGGTGTCCTGGGTGGTCAACCTGCTGTTCGCGGAGTGGTGGCTCCACCGCAGGCCGAAGCGGCGCGCCCGGGCGCACCCGGCTCCGTAGATGTCAGTGGCACGGGACACACTGTCCCCATGGCGCAGACGACTGGCAGCTCGACCGAGTACACGGACGAGCTCGAGCAGAAGAAGATCCTGAAGCAGTACCTGAACGAGACCCGTGAGGCCCTCCTGTGGAAGCTCGAGGGCCTCACGGAGAAGCAGGCGCGCTGGCCACTCGTGCCCTCCGGCAACAACCTGCTGGGCCTGGTGAAGCACTGCGTCAACACCGAGATCGGCTACTTCGGGCCCTGCTTCGGTCGTGAGTGGCCCACGCCGGAGGAGATCACGTCGGACCAGGCGCTGGAGGAGGACCCGCAGGCGGACTGGTACGCGACGGCGGACGAGTCGATCGCCTCGGTCACCGACCTCTACCGGCGTGCCCGGGTGTTCTGCGACGAGACCATCGACACCCTTCCGCTGCACACCGTCGGGCACGTGCCCTGGTGGGGCAACCGTGAGGTCACCCTGTTCCGCATCATCACGCACGTGGGCAACGACCTCGCCCGGCACGCCGGGCACGCCGACATCCTGCGTGAGCTGACCGACCGGTCCGTCGGCCTCCTGCCTCAGAACACGAACATCCCGGACTGGCAGGCCGGCGAGGCCGCCGTCTACATCGACAAGCTCAAGAACCTCGCGGAGCGGGCGGAGAACTAGCGCCCGGGCCCTGGATTCGCCACACTTCGGGCCATGCCCCTCAACGTGGAGCCACCCGCACCCGCAGGGCCGCCCGAACCCGCCGCCACGTCGGAAGGCGGGTCCGGGCGGCCCCTGGTCGTCTTCCTGGTCGCCGCCGCGGTCGCGCTGGTCGGCACCATCGTGTTCGCGCTCGTCCACGCCGGCAACGAGCGCGAGCTGGAACAGCTTGCGGGTGCCCGCGCCGACGTCGTGCACGCCGTGGACGACGGACGCACCCTCCAGGAGGACCTGGCTCAGCAGGTCGCGGAAGCGGAGCAGGTCCTCCAGGAGACCCAGGGCAAGGTGGCCGACGACGCCGTGCGCGCCGACCTGGCCGGACACGTCGCCGCGGCCAAGGAGCTCGGCACCACGCAGCCACCAGCCGTCCCCGAGCCCGGCGCCGCCGATGCCACCCGCGAGGACCTCGACACCCTGCGGACGAGGACCACCGAGTGGGCGGGCACCCTGCGCACCACCTCGACCGCGCTCACAGCGGCGACCGAGGACGTCAGGGCGTCGAACCGCGAGTGGCAGCAGGACCGCAAGGACGCGCGGGCCGAGGCCCGCGCGGCCGCCGAGAAGGAGAGGAAGACCGCCGCGGCGCTCGAGACGGCGAAGAAGACCCTCACGGCGGTCACGGCCCAGCTCGAGATCTCCGTGCGCGACTCCGGGTACACGCTGAGCTGGACCGCTGACACGGGAGCGCCCGCCGCCGTCCGCGACACCCTCGCGACCCATCGGGCAGAAGGCCAGGCGGCGCTCGCCGCCGGGGTGGACCCGACCACGCTGAGCTCCGTGCGGGAGCTGGGCGAGCGGCGCGAGGCGGCTCGGGCCGCGATCGAGGCGGCGGCGTGGGACGCCCGGGCGACCGTGGCCGACGGTTCCAACGGCCGGCTCGACCTGGACTCCCTGTGCAAGGTCGGGGTCGGGCCCGAGGGGCAGGACCAGTACCTGCGGTGCGACGCGACCGAGGCATGGAAGAAGCTCGGCAAGGAGTTCGAGGCCGAGTTCGGCAAGCCGTTGCGCGTGGAGTACGGGTACCGCCCCTACGACTGGCAGCTCCAGGCGCTCGACGAGTTCGGCGCGGGGCAGGTGGCGGCACCCGGCACCTCGAACCATGGCTGGGCACTGGCGATCGACGTACCGACGGACGACGGTTTCCGCTTCGGCCAGCCGGAGTTCGAGTGGCTCGCCGCGAACGGACCCCGGGCCGGCTGGCACCACCCCGAGTGGGCGCGAGCAGGCGGGGGCCGTGAGGAGCCGTGGCACTTCGAGTACGAGGAATGACGGCAGCTGACCGTGCGCCCTGGATAATGGTGGTGTGCAGTGCCCCCACTACGACGCCGGCCGCTGCCACTCCTGCACCCTCCTGGAGATCGACTACCCCACCCAGGTGCTCGACAAGGAGCGGCACGTCGCCGCGCTCCTCGAACCGGTCTCTGCCGGGCTGACCTGGCTCCCGGCGGTCAGCAGCGCGGAGTCGGGCTTCCGCAACAAGGCCAAGATGGTGGTCAGCGGCACCGTCGCCGAGCCGGTGCTGGGCATCCTGGACGGGACCGGACGCGGCGTCGACCTCACCGACTGCGGTCTCTACCCGGACACGCTCCAGGCGTCGTTCGCGCCGCTCGCGTCCTTCGTGACGCGGGCGAACCTGGAGCCGTACGAGGTCTCCGGCCGGGGCAAGCGCGCTCAGCAGCGCGGTGAGCTCAAGTACCTCCTGGTCACCCTGTCGCCCGACGGCGAGCTCATGGTCCGGTTCGTGCTGCGCTCCCAGGAGTCGATAGCGCGGATCCGCAAGCACCTCGGCTGGCTGCGGGCCGAGCTCCCCGCCCTGGCCGTCGCGTCGGCGAACATCCAGCCCGCGCACGCGGCAGTCCTGGAGGGTGACCTCGAGATCCCGCTCACCGAGCGCGCCACCCTGCCGATGCGGATCGACGACATCACGCTCGACCTGCGGCCGCAGAGCTTCTTCCAGACCAACACGGCTGTCGCGACAGAGCTCTATCGGCAGGCGCGCGCGTGGGTGGACGAGGTGGGGCCGAGCGACCTCTGGGACCTGTACTGCGGTGTGGGCGGCTTCGCGCTGCACTGCGCGGCACCGGGCCGCACCGTCACCGGCATCGAGATCAGCGCGGAGGCGATCACAGCGGCGTCGGGCACGGTGGAGAAGCTCCGCGCCGACGACGCGACCGGACGATTCCGCGACGTCACGTTCGCAGCGGGTGACGCGACGGCCTTCGCCGTAGGACCGGACACCGCCTCGCTGCCCGAGATGGTGATCGTGAACCCGCCCAGGCGGGGCATCGGTCCGGACCTTGCGCGGTGGCTCGACGCCTCAGGGATCGAGCACGTGCTGTACTCGAGCTGCAACGCGACGACGCTCGCCAAGGACCTCGCCGCGATGCCGTCGCTGCGCCCGGTGGCCGCGCGCCTGCTCGACATGTTCCCGCAGACCTCGCACTACGAGGTGCTCGTGCTCCTGGAACGGGCGTGATCAGGCGGTACCGGTCGCTCGCTGCCCGGCGCGTGCGCCGTTCCCGGGGAGGCATCCCTCGGTTCGCCCTTCGACCGGCCGTTGCCGGGGTGGGCTGCCCCGTCCTGGCCGGACCTGCCTCGGCCGGGAGCCGCGCGGAAATCGGCCTGGCCCGGCGGATCCGGGCGCGTCGCCGCGCCTGAGCCGCCGGGCGACGTCTCGTCCCTCTTCGCCTGACCCGGCGGAGTCTCCTCCTTCTTCGCCAGGCCCGGCGGCGTCCAGTCCTTCTTCGCCAGGCCCGGCGGCGTCCAGTCCTTCGTCCCGAGGCCGGGAGGTGCTCCGTCCTTCTTCGCCAGGCCCGGCGGCGTGCGGTCCGTCGGCGTCTGGCCAGGCGAGGAGGACACGCCGTGCTCGTCCGGGTTCACCGCGTTTCCGGTCCCGTCCGGGATTGCCGGTATCCCGTCCTGCTTGGTCAGGCCCGGGGGCAGGCCGTCCTGCTTCAGGCCCGCGGGCAGACCGTCCTGCTCGGCGAGGCCGGGCGGCAGGCCGTCCTGCTTGGCCAGACCCGGTGGCACGCCGTTGGCGCGCGCCGGCCCGGCTGGGACGAATCGCGTCGACTCCGGACGGTTCGCGTGGTCCTCTTCCTGGGAGGAGCCACCGTCGCCGGGGGGCAGGGCTTCCCTGTGCTCCGGTGTGGAGACGGAGACGATTCCGTTCTCGATGAACGTCGGCGCTGCTCCCGCGTCACCCGCCACGCCGGTGGTGACGGCGGTCGTGAGGAACAGCCCTCCGGCCACGGTCGCCGTGAGGCTGACCGGGTCGGTCAGCGCGCTCCGGACGGTCAGCGCGACGCGAGTGCCCAGCGTCGCGATCCCGCCGCCGAGGCCAGCTCCCGTCACTGCGACGCCGGCGACCGCCGTACCCGCCTTTGCGGCGGTCGCGGCACCGAGCAGCAGGACGGGAGCGGCAGCTCGCAGCATCCAGTAGGACTCCCGGACGTCGACGAAGGCCCTGGTGCAGCCGGCGCAGCCCACCATGTGGTCCTCCACCCGCTGGCGACGGCGGGGTAGAAGACGATTTCGCACGAAGTCGTGCATCGAAGCGCGGGCGGACTCGCACTCGACGTCGTCGGCCGTGTTCGTGTGGGTCTCGGCGAAGCTGCTCGCGAGACGGTTCTCGGCGCGGCGCAGGCGGCGCTTGGCGGCGTAGGGCAGCACTCCGATCTCGTCGGCGATCGCGGCCACCGGCCGGGAGCCCACGTGGTGGTCCCAGAGAAGCTGCTGGTCACCGGCCGACAGCCGCTCCATTGCCGCGGTCAGCACCTCGAAGTCCAGTGCTCGGGGGATCGGCGCCGTGATGGCCTCGCCCGGTGTGCCCCGATCATCCGGGAGGCTCTCCTCGTGTGCCATCGCCAGGGCGACGTCCACGGCCGCGGCGTTCCAGAACGCGACGGGGTCGGACACGTCGCCGTGGTTCAGGAGCTCGAGGCACAGCAGCTCGAGCCCGCGGCTCGTGGCCAGCTCGGGATCCACGCCCGGGACCCGTCGGGAGACCGTGAGAACGACAGCGCGTCGGTGTGCTGCCCACTGGCTGAGGTCTGCGCCGGTGACGGTCACGCTTCCCCCCTACTGCACGCGACGGGGCGCCGCGTGATCTCACGTTGCACGAAACCTCGGGGGTGCATGCTCGCAAAGAATGCAGGCGCATGGAAGGTGTTGGCGTGATCACGCGCCGATCTTGGGCTGCAGCCCAGAAGGGCTGTGCGTCCGCACAGTGACGAGGAGTCGCGGGCCAGGTCAGGAGCCCGCACGGTCATCAGTCCTTGGCCACGGGCTGAACGTCGTCAGCTGCCTGTCCGGCGCTGTCCGTGGCCGTGCCGAAGAGCAGGGCCCAGACCTCGTCCAGCGTGGTGGTCGCGAGATCGATACCCGGAAGGTCGGCGAGACCCAGGCTGTCGAGCAGGTCGTCCACGGCCGCGCTGACCGGGCTCGAGGGAACGTCCGGCGCGTCCGGTGGGTCAGGCGGGCTCGGCTCGGGGTCGGCCGGTTCCTCCGGCGTGGGTTTCGTCGGGGGAGCGGGGTCCGGCTGGTCGGCGCCGCCGTCCGGGTCCGGGTCGGTGCCGGAGCCCGGACCGGCCACCGGCGGGGCATCCCCCTGATCGGGCGCCGGCGCTGGATCGCGACCGTCCGGCTCGGACGGAACCACCGGGTTCGTCACCGGGGTCGCGTCCTCCTTGGGCGTGGTCGCCGGGCGCGGCTGGGGGTCGGCCGGCGGGATGGACGGTGGCTGCTCCTGTGCGGGCTCGCCGGGCGGGTTCGACGTGCCGCGGTCACCGTCGCCCTCGTCAGCGTCGGCACCGTCGCCGGCGCCAGAACCGTCACCGGCACCCGCTCCGCCGCCTCCCCCGCTGCCGCCGTCCCCGCCGGCGCCGCCTTCGGCAGCGGCTCCGGTGTCATGGATGGCTTGGGTGGGTGGTTGGTCGTTCTGCTGGGCGATGAGGGCCCAGGCGCCGCCGCCGATCGCGAGGGCGGCCAGGACGCCGGCGGCGACGGCGGTCTCCTTGGGGCCGAACGAGCGTGGTGTGCTCGTGGTGGTGCCGGTGGCTGCGCCGAGGGCTGCGGTGCCGGCGGTGCTGGTGAGCAGGCCGCCGGTGACGAGGTGCTGGCCGA
>NZ_BAAGRP010000018.1:0-74909 GCF_054782895.1 Promicromonospora xylanilytica | reverse complement strand
GTCGCACTTCCATCCTGCCGCCAGGCCTACCCCTTCCTCACACCCGACCCCGCGTCACCAACGTCATGACCCGCAACAGCTAGCAGTCCCTCTCATCACGTTGACGACGGCGAACGTCCAGAGCCCGGTCAGCGCTGCTGCGCCGAGGGCCGCCGGGACGGTCGCCGCGAACCGGTGGATCGGCCGTCCGCCGACGAGCGGCAGCCAGCCCGGCAGCACCTCGCCCCACCGTTGGACCATGCCGAGGGACAGCAGCGCGAGCAGCTCGGCGAAGACCGACAGCCCGACGATCTGCACGCGTTCGGAGAACGGCAGCACGATGGCGGTGTTGACGACCGGGAGCCCCACCACCAGGGCGATCCGCCACAAGCCGGACGGAAGCGTGATCAGGGCGAGGACGTGGGCCAGACGGCGTGCGCCGGAAGTGGCTCCCGGCGCGGGCCGGAGCAGTGATTCGGTCGGAGCGCTCATGCAGTCGATCGTCGCGGGGACGGCGCCCCGTCGGATCCCCCGCGCACGTGAGGTCTGCTCCCCCGCACGGGTGAACCCGAACACGGCCGCGGTTCACCACAGCAGTTGCTGCCATGCGACAGGCGCCCATGGCAGCAACTGCTGTGGTGAACGGAGTCAGTGCGACGGCGGGCTCCGCACCGGCTCGAACCGGTCGTGCTCCGTCTGGCACACGCCCTCCCCGTGGGTCAGCCCCGGTAGGTCCCGCTGCAGGGCGGCGACACTCCCCGCAGGGATCTCGCCTCGCACGACGGCGATGCCGACGCCGGCGACACCCGACTCCATCGGCACGCCACCGAGCCGACCCACCAACGAGGTCACTGGACCGACGGTGTCGTCGGGCAGCTCGATCACGAACCGGTGGACCGGCTCGCACACCACGGTGCCCGCACGGCGGACGGCGGCGGCGAGCACCCGCGGCGTCAGCCCGCGGAAGTCGGCTCCGGTGCTGGACATCGCCTTGTTGAACTTCTGGTGCATGTGGCTCTGCCGCGGCGAGTAGCCCGAGTGGGTCATGACCACCCGGGCGTCCGGGACCGGCCACCGCAGCGGCCCGCGCGCCAGCTCGCGACGAGCCGTGTCCTCGGTGGCGTCGAAGAAGGCGGGCGGCATGGACCCGCGTTCGCACTCGAGGTCGAACGTCACGCCCGAGCCGACCGGCGCGGGCTCCACCCGCAGCCCGATCGTGGCGAGGAACTCGTTGCCGTCCTGCTTCTTCACCTCCAGCGCGTGCCCCGTACCGACCAGACGCTCCGTCCGGGCGGTGCGGACCTCCCCGAACCGCGCCACGACGCCGTACTCCCGCTGCAGGACGGCGGCCAGCACCTCCCGCTGAACCTCGCCGTACAGCGAGACGGTCATCTCCTCGTCGCGGCGCCGGACCCGGATCAGCGGGTCCTGCTCGGCCAGCTCGGTGAGCGCCGCGTACAGCCGCCCGCGGTCTGCCGGGGCCACGTCGACCACCGTCTCGTACGACGGCGGCGGGAACTGGCTCGCCCGCTCGTCCCCGGGCAGCACCGGCCCGACGACGTCGCCGACCCGCGCCGTGGTCAGCCCCTGCACGACGGCGATCTGGCCGGCCTCCGCCGTCGGGCGGGCTTCCAGCGACCCGTGGTGCGCGACGCGCAACCCCGTGACCCGCTCACCCCGGCCATGCCCCAGGTCGGTCCGGTCACGGACGCGCAGGGTGCCCGACCGCATTCTGACGAAGGTCCGCTTCCGGCCTCCTTCCCGGTCGATCGCGAAGACGACCCCGGACGGCGCCGCGTCCTCCGCACCGGCACCGGCAGCCGCGCTCCCACCGGCACCGGCACCGGCCGAGGGGAGGTACGTCCCCAGCGCCGTAGCCAGCTCGGGCACACCGGCCCCCGTCACGGCCGACCCGAACAGCACGGGATGCGCGCTCCCGCGCCGTGACTCGTCCGCGAGCCAGGCGTGCACACCGTCGTCGGGAAGCGGCACGACCCGGGCCGACGGCGTTCCGGCGCCCAGCACCCGCTGCACCGGCAGCACGTCGGGGCTGAGGCGGCGCGCGACGGCGTCGGCCACCTCCTGCGGGCGCGCCCCGCGGCGGTCGATCTTGTTCACGAACACGATCACCGGGAGCCGCAGCCGCTGCAGGGCGCGCATCAGCACGAGGGTCTGCGCCTGCACGCCCTCGACGGCGGACAGCACCACGACGGCGCCGTCGAGCACGGCGAGGCTGCGGTCCACCTCCGCGATGAAGTCGGGGTGGCCGGGTGTGTCCAGCACATTGACGGTGACGTCGCCGGCAGGGAACGACGCGACGGACGCGCGGATGGTGATGCCACGCTCGCGCTCCAGCGCGAGCGTGTCGGTGGTGGTGTCGCCGCCGTCCACGGTGCCGGGGCGGTCGATCACGCCCGCGTGGTGCAGCAGGCGTTCGGTCAGGCTGGTCTTACCGGCGTCGACATGGGCGACGATCCCGAGGTTGAGGTACGACAAAGGCTGTCACGTCCGAGGTGCGGTGGGTCAGGGCACGGGGCGTGACAGCTGTCATCGGTGTTCCAATCTCTCGGGTGGTGCACCCACCATGCTCCGACGGGCACGAGCAGAGCAACGGTTTTTCGGGCCGAGGACGACGATGCTCAGCGGGCGACCTCCCCGACCGACGACGGCGTCGCGACCCGGCGGCCCGGTGGCGGGAGCTGCCCGGCGAGCACCGCGGCGAGCGCCAGCACGAGGCCGACCACCTGGACGGGTGTCAGGGTCTCGCCAAGCATGCCGACGCCGATGCCCGCGGCGACCAAGGGTGCGAGCGGGCCGAGGAACGCCACGGACGTGACGGGCAGGCGCCCGATGCCCCGGAACCAGAGCACGTACGCGACCAGGCCGCCGACGAGGCCGAGCCAGAGGTAGCCGAGGGCGGCCCTGCCGTCGACGGCGGGCGGCGCGCCCTCGGTGAGGAGGGTGACCGGGAGCAGGAAGAGCCCGCCTGCGGTCAGCTGCCAGCCGGCGGACGCGATCGGGCCGACGCCGTCGGGCCGGCCCCAGCGCTTGGTCAGGGCGACGCCGAGCGCCATGGACACGGCACCGCCGAGCCCGGCGGCGACGCCGACGGCGTCGAGCCGGGCCTCCGGGCCGAGCACGACGAGGCCGACGCCCACGACGCCGGCCCCGCCCCAGAGCAGCTTGTGCACGGACAGCGGTTCGCCCAGCACCGGCAGCGCGAGGAGGGCCACGACGACGGGCGTGATCGCGCCGAAGGTGGCCGCCACGCCGCCCGGCAGCCGTTCGGCGGTGAGGAAGAGCAAGGGGAAGAAGAGGCCGATGTTGAGGATGCCGAGCACCGCGCTCTTCCACCACCACGAGCCACGGGGCAGTGCCCTGGTCGGCGCCGTCCCGCCGTTCGGGGCCCTGACCAGCCGGGTGACCGTGCCGAGCAGTGCGCCGATGGCGATGGCGACGAGGCCGGCGGGCAGTGCGCGGACGAGACCGGCGAAGAGCGGGTATCCCGCGGGGAGCATCTCGGTGGTGACGAAGTACGTGGTGCCCCAGACCATCGGGACGAGTGCGGTCACCGCGGTGAGTGCCACCGTGCGGCCCCGTCCCGGCAGGAGCGTGGTGGTGGTCATGACGCCCAGTGTCCGGGGGTGTCCGGTCATGAGTCCAACACATCCTTTTCATGTGATCGATCGTGCTGGACGATTGATCTCATGGAGCTGCAGCAGATGCGGTACGTCGTGGCGGTCGCTGAGACGGCGAACTTCACGAGGGCGGCCGAGCGCTGCCACGTGGTCCAGTCCGCGCTGAGCCACCAGATCAAGCGGCTCGAGCACGAGCTCGGTACCCGGCTCTTCGCCCGCACCAGCCGCCAGGTGCGCCTGACGCCGGCGGGCGAGGCCTTTCTCCCTGCCGCCCGGCAGGCCCTCGAGGCCGCCGAGCGCGCGGCGGCCGACGCGGCGGCGACGGTCGGCGAGGTGCGTGGGCGGCTGAGCGTCGGCGTCATCCCGACGGTCGCTGCCGTCGACGTGCTGACCGCCCTCCGCGACCTGCGCAACCGCTACCCGCAGGTGCGCGTCTCGCTGCGCACGGGGCCGAGCGACGAGCTGACGTCGGACGTGGCGGGCGGGCGGCTCGACGTGGCGTTCCTGGGCCTGCCGAGCAGCGCACGACCCACGGGCGTGTGCTGGCACGAGCTGGCCCGCGACCGTCTGGTCGCCGTGCTCGCGCCGGAGCATCCCCTGGCCGGTGCCGAGGTGCTGAACCTCGCTGATCTCGCGGGCGAGCCGTTCGTCGACTTCCCGTACGGGTCCGCAGGGCGCGCCCAGACCGATCAGGCCTTCGCTCGGTCAGGGCTCAGCAGGGACGTGGCCTTCGAGGTCACCGACGCGCACCTCATGGCGCAGGTGATCGGCCACGGGCTCGCGATCGGCTTTCTGCCCGCCGCGTACCTCCTGCGCGCGCCGGAGCTCGCCGGGCTGGCCGTCGTCACCGTGACGGACGCCCCGAGCCGCGTCGAGTACGTCGTCTGGGGCAAGCCGGGCCCCACGCCCGCGACCCGCGCGTTCCTGACGGCGATCGGGCTGTCGCCGTCGCCCGGGTGACCCCTGTGGCGCCTACGGCACCACCTCGACGGACACCGTCACCGTCTGGTTCCTGGCCCGGTTGGTCTCGTCCGTGTTGGGGTACGGCGGGTCGACGTCGCCCGCGCTGGCCACGTCCACCGCGCTGAGCGGGATCCCGCTGCCCGACGAGATCGCCTGGGCCGCCGCGAGCGCCCGGGCCAGTCCCACCTCGGCGTTGTCGGCGTAGGGCCCGCCGGGGACCGGGGCGGTGTCGCTGGTGTGGCCCACCACCGTCACCGCTGTGTCCGGGACGCCGCCGATCCGCTCGGCGAGGCCCGCCAGGGCGTCGGCGCCGCTGTCCGAGGTCCGGGCGCCGCCGGCTTGGAACACGGGGCCCTCGAACGTCACGAGGACCGACCGCGAGGTGAGGGTGGTGGCCCAGCGCGGGTCCTCCAGCGCGTCCCGCACGCCCCGGAGGGTCGCCGCGTCGGACGTCGTCCCGCTCTGCGGTGCGGCGACCGGTCCTGAGCCCGCCGATGGGTCCGCCGGCTGGGCCGCCGCCCCCAGCTCACCGATCTCCCGCCGTAGCCGGTCGAGCTCCTGGGCCACCGCCGGATCCGTCCGGTCGTCCGGTCCTGGCGCCCAGGCCCAGCCGGCGACGGCTCCCCCGCCGACGAGCAGCAGGCAGGCCGCCGCCGCGCCGACCGCCGCACCCCCGCGGGAGCGTCTACCGGCCCAGGTCTCCCGGATCCGGCGGCGCCCCTCACGTGCCCCGGCGTGCTCGGGGTCGAGCTGCTCGACGCGCGCCCAGCACGCGTCGGCCTGGCCGAGGTCACCGCGCTGCGCGTGCACGCGGGCCAGGAGGTCGAGGGCCTCGACGTCATCGCTGTCCGGGCCGGTGGCGTCGTCGAGCACGCGCCGTGCCGCGTCGTACCGGCCGGCGCGGGCGTGCAGCGCGGCCTCGGCGACGGCGCTCACCGCGCCCCTCCGTTACCCAGCAGGCCCTCACCGAGCAGCGACGTCGGCTTGGGTGGCACGCCGGGGCGGCCGAGGAACCGGCCGAGCCTGTTGTTGACGCCGGTGAGCCGGTTCAGGTCCCCGACGGCGACCGCGGCGCGGCCGTCGGCGAGGAGCTGCTGCACCTCCCTGCGCGGATCACCGTCCAGCTCGCTCTCCAGACCTGCGAACCGGATCAGGGGCAGCTGGCCGCTGTCCTGGAACACGCGGATGGCGATACCCCGGACCTCGGCCGTGCGGCGTTCGATCACCGTCCGGTTGCCGTCCGCGATGGCCTCGTCGAGCTCGGCCTCCGCACGGCGCAGGTCGGTGGCGTAACGGCCGCCGCCCGCGTCCTGCACCACCTCGCGCGCGACGCCCTGCGCCTCGCGTCCCTCCTCGACGACCCGTGGCAGCTCCAGCAGCTCGTCCACCTCGTCGAGCGTGGAGTCGGCGTCGAGGAACCGTGCCTGGCAGGTCGCCACGGCGTCCGGGTCGGTCTCGGACTGCCGCAGCAGCCGGTCGATCTCCTCGATGATCCCGTCCGCGTCCATCCGGTCCAGCCGGGCCAGCGCCTCGGTGGCGGTGATCCGGTCGGCCTGGCCGCGCAGGTCGTGGTATCGGCCGTCGAGAGCGGCTCTGGAGGCACGCAGGTCGTCGAGACCTGGCAGCACGGGCCGCGCGAGGTCCACGTCGATCGAGAACTCGGCGTCGAGGAACGGCACGTATGCCTCGGCACTGATCCCGCCGCTGGTGTCGACCCGCACGACCACCTCGACCTCCGTGTCGACGGGCAGGTCCCTGGTGATGTCGTCCGAGCGGACGTCGAGCCGGCCCACCACCGTGTTGCGGTCGGCGCGCGCGTGCTCGCCCTGCAGGATCGGGATCCGCACCAGCCCGTCGCCCGACGCCTTGGTCACGGCCTGCGTGGTCCGCAGCCCGCGGATCTCCCCCTTGCCGGGCAGCTCGGTGTTGCGCTGGACGAGCGGCGCCACCGTGTTGTCCACCAGGCCGACGCCGAGGGAGTGGCTCATCGTCGGCGCGCCACCCATCCCACCGCGCTTGCGCTGGTAGGTCAGGCCGGGCTGGTCCGTCTCCAGCTCCGTGCCCGACGGGTCGTGCACCGACACGGTGAACGAGTGGGTGGCGAACTCCTCGGCGCGCAGCCGCACGGAGAACGACCCGTCCGCGCGGAGCGCCACGGCTCCGGTCGTCCAGGGCGGCAGCGTGGTCGTGTTGCGGACCTCGACCGTGCCGCCCGTCCAGTCGTCGACGCCGTCCGCCACCACCCGTCCCCCGAGCAGCGGGTCGGGGTCGAGGCCCGCGGCCACGTACTCGAGGTTCAGCCGCACGCGGCCCGGCACGAGCGGAGTGGTCGCCCGCACCACCGAGGGGATGCGCTGGGTCCCCGCGAAGACGGCCGCGCCGCGCGCCACCACCGTCATCGGGTCCAGGCCGTGGTCGAGCGGGATGCCGAGGCCGTCGGCCGGGTCGGCCAGCATCTCGCGCACCAGCGCGAGCTGGGACGAGCCGCCGACGAGCAGGACCCGCTCGAACGCCTCGGGCCGGACCCCGCTCTCGGCCAGCGACTGGCGGCACAGCCGGATCGAGCTCGCCACCAGCGGCCGTGCGATGCGATCCAGGTCCTCCCGCGTCAGCACGCAGCCGAGCTCGACCTCACGGCCCTCGTCGATCCTGATGATCTCCGTGACCTCGACGGTGTCCTGCTGGGCCAGCTCGATCTTCGCGGTCTCGGCGAGGCCCTTGAGCTGCGCGAGCACCCCGCGGTGCCGGCTGTGGTCGGCCGTGATGCCGCTCAGCCCGTGGTCCTCCTGCAACCGGGGCAGCAGCACGTCCTCCACGACCGCCCAGTCGATCCGCTTGCCGCCCAGCGAGTTGTCGCCCGCGTGGTTGACGACCATGAACTCGCCGTCCTCGATCTTCACCACCGCGGCGTCGAAGGTGCCGCCGCCGAAGTCGTAGACGAGCCAGAACCCCCGCTCGGGTACCTCGACATCCGCCGTGTACGCCCAGACCGCCGCGGCAGGCTCCTGCAGCAGGGGCGCCGCCCGGAGCCCCGCGAGCTCGGCGGCCCTGCTCGTGGCAGCCGTCTGGTCAGCGGTGAACGCGGCGGGGACCGTGATCACCGCCGTCTCGACCGGTTCACCCGTGCGCCGCCGCACGTCGCCACGCAGGGACTTGAGCACCTCCGCCGACATCTCCTCCGGCGACATGGTGCGGCCCGACGCCTCGAACAGCTTGTCCTGGTCACGCCGACCCATCCGGAGCTTGAACTCCGCGCACGCGTTGTCCGGGTCGGCCACCACACGAGTGGCCGCCTTGAGCCCGACCAGCACGCTCCCCGAGGGGCTCACGTGCACCGCCGACGGCGTGAACTCCAGGTTCTGGGTGTTCCGGACCACCTCGGCGCTCGCGCCCTTCGCCAGGGCGACGGCGCTGTTCGTGGTGCCCAGGTCGATCCCGATGTGAATGGTGTCGCGCATCGTCATGCCTCCGTCTTCTCCGGTACCGCCACGATCACTTCGCCCATCTGGATGACCCGCCCCGCACGGCGCACCGACGGCCGGATGGTCTCGACGACGGTCTCCTCGACGACGTCCGGGTCGTCCTGGTAGGCCAGCACGTGCAGGTCCATGCCGACGTCGAACCGCAGCCCGTCGTGGCTCTTGATCTCGATGCCCGCACCGGCCAGGCGGTCCGTCGCGGCGCCGAGGTAACGGTTCGCCCAGCGCACGGCGCGCGGCGCATCCTGCTCGGCCGCCGGTCCGTCCACCCTGTTGCGGGCCCGCCAGATCTCGGTCACGAGCTGCGCCACCACGTCGTCGGGCAGGTCTCCCGCCAGGTCCCCGGGCGACAGGGACGGCTGCGGTGGGAACGCTGGTGGGGCCGGCTCGGGGGCCGACGGCGGCGCGTCGTGCGCCGGTCCAGGGACGCCGGGGACGACGACCGGCGCGGCGATCCGGAACTCCGCCGGGAACCGGCGCTGCCGGGACCAGGCCAACAGGCTCGAGGCGCCCTCCCGGCGCCGTGGTGCGGCGTTCACCCATCCACTCCTCTCAGTTTCGTGTGTGCCGGTACGGGGAACCCCGGTTCGCGGGGGCCTCATCGGAGGTACTGGAAGAACGCGATGACGCGGACGGCGAGGCCTACCGCCACGAACCCACCGAGGACGGCACCCACGACCGGCCAGACCGGCCCGATGTCGGGCAGGTTCAGGAGCCACCACGAGACCCACGCGCCGACCGCGAAGAAGATCACGAGGGGCAGGCAGCCGACACTGACCTGGTTGCCCGCCACCACCGGCTGGCCCGCCATCGCTCCGCGACGCTGTGCCGCGGACCCACGCCACGCGGGTGCGGGTTCTCGCGCACCGCTGCTGACGGCCGCCGCCAGCTCGTCGAGGTCGGCGAGGTTCTTGTCCACGAGGTCAGTCACGGACGGTGACCACGCGAGCTCGCGAGCCCTGCGGAGCAGCGCCAGGGCTGATGCGGTGGGCGGGGGTCCCGCGACGCCCTCGAGGTACTCGTTGACGTACCCGACCACCCGGTTGTTGACGACGTGCGCCACCTCGTCCCGGCAGGCACCCGCGAGATCGTCGTCGGCGCCCAGCACCGTCGAGAGGGTGGTCAGGGCCGCCGCCGTCCCGTCGAGCAGGTCCCGCGCCGCCGAGAGCCCGACGGCGGAGTCGGCGGCCCGCGCCGTCTCGCACGCCGCCCGGACCCGACCGGCGGAGGGCTCGACGGCCGCCCGCGCCACCTCACGCACCTGCCTGGGGTCGAACCCGGCCCGACGGAGCGCCCCCAGGTGCTGGTCCGCCTGCTCCCGGGAGACGCCGGCGGCCCGCACCGCCAGCCCGACGGACACCCCGATGACGTGCTCGGGCAGCCGCTCACGCAGGGCCCGGAGCACGGCCACCGACAGGCGCGGGTCGTCGATCTCCGCCGCGCGGCGGCGTACCCACTCCCACGTCTCCTCGGCGGTGAACGCCTGCGCCAGCAGACGCAGTCCCGACCTCCAGTCGTCCCAGGTGCCCGCGTCGGCCACCGTGCCGTCGGGGTCCGTCGCCTCCAGCGCCCGGCAGTGCGCGAAGACCGCGTGCTCGTGCCAGCTCGCCTGGTCCGGCCGCAGCCAGAACAGCTCGTGCACGAGCCGGGACAGGGGGTCGCGGAGCACCTCGAACGCCGCGCGCAGCGCGTCGGCGTCGTCCGACGGCGGCAGCGGCACGTCGGTGTCGGGCACCGGTGTCACGTAGTACGGGTTCTGGGTCTCCTCCCGGTGCCTGCGCACCCGGCGGGGCGACACGTCGGTGGGCAGCCCCGTGACCCGGAACGCGTTGTTCCGGTAGAGGCCGTGTCCTTCGAGCGGGCGAAGCACCCGGTCGAGGTCACGGGCGACGTCCGAGCTGATGCTCATCGGCCGGCTCCTTCCGCCGGCGGACCGGCATGGTGGTGCGCCCGCCAGGGCGCGAGCTCGCGGCCCAGCTCGCCGGCGTCGGCGGGCCGGCCGGGCAGGTCGGGTGCGAGGGCGCGCAGGACGACCTGCGCCAGCTCGTGGTCGACCTCCCGGTTGAGGTCGTGCGGGGAGATCGGTGGTTCCCGGTGCTGAGCGCCGAAGACCGTGAACGGCACGTCCGGGTACGGCAGCAGGTTGGTCAGCAGCAGGTAGGCGACGGTCCCCACGGCGTACACGTCTCCGGCCGGCGAGGCACCCTGGCCGTACCGGAGCGCCTCGGGCGCGAGGAACGCGAGGGTGCCCTCCGACCTCGTCAGGCCCGTGCCGGCGTCGGCGCGCCGGGCGAGCCCGAAGTCGCCGACCCGTACCCGGAGCCGCCCCTGGTCGAACCCGACGAGCACGTTCCAGGGCGTCACGTCACGGTGGACGATCGGCGGGTCGGCCCGGTGGGCGACGGCGAGCCCCGCGCAGAGCTGCGCGAGGATCTCGACGGCGTCGCCCACCGGGATGCCGTCCGGGTGCGACCGCCGGAAGTCGTCGAGGTTCCCGGCCGCCACGTACTCCATGGTGAAGAACCCACGGTCGCCCGCCGGCGTCGCGACGGTGCCCGCGTCGAAGACCCGCACCACGTTCGGGTGGCCGATCCTCGAGAGCAGCACCGCCTCACCGAGCATCCGTCGCGTCTGCGCCAGCGTGCCGACCTGCTTCAGGACCTTCATGGCCTGGCGGCCCAGGAACCGGTGACGCACCCGGTACACCTCGGAGTAGGCGCCCTCGCCGAGGTAGCGCTCGACCTCGTACGTGTCGCCGATGCGGCGGCCCTCGGTGAGCAAGCGCACTGATGTTCCCCCTCCGCGACGGTGTTCGGCGGAAGGTTGGCACGCACGGTCCGGGACCCCTCCCGGCCGACGGCGATGGCGCGGCTACGCGGTCAGCTCACTCGGCGCCGTAGAACACCCGCTCCATCACGGCGCGTGCCCGCCGGGCGAGCCGCAGGTACAGCTCCTCGAGCTCCGGCCCCGTGCCGACGTCCCCGAGCAGGCGCGCGATCCCTGTCAGGGCGTGGCTGTCGTGCGGCAGCATGTCCACGCCGGAACCCGTGGTGCGGCCCGACCACAGCACGATCGCCGAACGGAGCCGCGACGCCAGCCGCCAGGCCTCCAGGAGCACCTCGGCGTCGTCGTCGGTCAGGAGGCCCGCCTCGCGTGCCGCCTTCAGCGCGGCGACGGTGCCCGTGGTCCGCAGGCCCGGTACCTCGAACGCGTGCTGCAGCTGCAGCAGCTGGACGGTCCACTCGACGTCGGACACACCGCCCCGCCCCAGCTTGAGGTGGCGGGCCGGGTCCGCGCCGCGGGGCAGCCGCTCCGACTCCACGCGCGCCTTGATGCGCCGCACCTCGCGCAGGACCGCCGCGTCGGGCCCGCCCTCCGGGTAGCGCAGCGGGTCGATGAGTGCCGTGAACCGCGCCCCCAGCGACGCCCCGCCCTCGGCCCCCGGCCCCAGGTCGAGCTCGCGGCCGGGGTCGGGCATGCCGCCGGCGGCCGCTGCCGCCGCCCCGCCTCCGGACAGCGAGGCCGCCACCGCGCCCTCCCCCGGGCCGCCCGCGGCGACGACGCTCAGCGTGCCGGAGAGCGCCCGTGCCCGCAGGAGCGCCTGCGCCTCCCAGGGCGACGACCAGCGGCCGTAGTACTTCACGTAGGACTCGAAGGACCTCACCAGCGGCCCGTTGCGACCTTCCGGCCGCAGGTCGGCGTCCACGGGCAGGCCCGGCTCGGACCCGACGGCGGAGAGGATGCGGCGCAGGCCCTTCGCGACGGCCAGGGCGTAGTCGTTGGCCTCCTTGTCCGCCGCGCCGCCCACCGCCTCGTACACGAACATGACGTCGGCGTCCGATCCGTACCCCATCTCCTGACCGCCGAGGCGGCCCAGCGCCACGATGAGCAGCCGGGCGGGCTCGTCCCCGCGCGCGACCCCGCGCTCGGCACGCGCCTCGTGCTCCGCGATCCGCAGCCCGCCGGCCAGGACCACGTCGGCGGCGTCCGAGATGGCCTTCGCGGCATCCACCGGACCGAGGGCGCCCAGCACCTCGGCGACGCCGGTACGCGCCAGCTCACGCCGCCGCAGCGCCCGGAGCGCGACCGTGGCGCTGTCCACCTCCTGCGCCCGCCCGAGCAGCGCGTCGGCCTCCGCCGCCAGGCGCCGCACCCCGCGGGGGGCGAGCGAGTCGGACTCCGCGAGCCAGCGCACCGACTCCGGGGACCGGCCGATCGCGTCCGCGAGGTAGCGCGACGAGGAGAGCACCTGGGCCAGCCGCGACGCCGCCTCGGCCGAGTCGCGCAGCAGCCGGAGATACCAGTGGGTGGAACCGAGGGTGTCCGACAGCTTGCGGAAGGCCAGCAGCCCCTCGTCCGGGTCGGCGCCGTCGGCGAACCAGCCGAGCAGCACCGGCAGCAGCTGACGCTGGATGGCCGCACGCCGGGAGACGCCGTCGGTCAGAGCCTGGACGTGCCGCATGGCGCCGGCCGGGTCCCGGTAGCCGATCGCGGCGAACCGGGCCATCGCCGCACGTGGCGCGAGGGACGCCTCGCCCCGCGAGAGCTGTGCCGTCGCCGGCAGGAGCGGCCGGTAGTAGACGGCCTCGTGCAGGTCGCGCACCTCGCGGCGCACCGACCGCCAGGTCTTGACGAGGTCGTCCGCGCCGCCCTGGCCCAGCCCGCGGGCGAGCCGCCGCAGGTCGGCCTCCGCGGTCGGCATGAGGTGGGTGCGGCGCAGCCGGAAGAGCTGGATCCGGTGTTCCAGGGCCCGCAGGAACCGGTAGCACTCCCCCATCCGGCGGGCGTGCTCCCGCCCGACGTAGCCGCCCTTGGACAGGGCGGCTAGCGCGTCGAGCGTGGTCAGCGACCGGATGTCGTCGTCCGCGCGCCCGTGCACGAGCTGCAGCAGCTGCACGGTGAACTCGACGTCGCGCAGCCCGCCCTTGCCGAGCTTGACCTGCCGGTCTGCCTCGGCCACCGGCACGTTGTCCTCCACGCGCTTGCGCATCGCGCGAGCGTCCTCGACGAAGTTGGGCCGTTCGACGGCCTGCCACACCAGCGGCCCGACGGCGGCCACGTACTCGTCCCCGAGCGCGAGGTCGCCCGCGACGGGGCGGGCCTTGAGCAGCGCCTGGAACTCCCACGTCACGGCCCACCGCTCGTAGTACGCGACGTGGCTGGCCAGCGTGCGCACGAGCGGCCCCTGCTTGCCCTCCGGCCGGAGCGCCGCGTCGACCTGCCACAGCGCCGGCTCAGCGGACGCGCCGGAGCACACCTGCGCGAGCCGGCCCGCGAGCCGCGTGGCGACCCGCAGGGCGTGGTCCTCGTCGCACGCCGGGGTGCCGTCGGGCAGCAGGCCGGGCTCGGCGACGTAGATCACGTCGACGTCGGAGATGTAGTTCAGCTCCCGGCCGCCGGTCTTGCCCATGCCGAGCACGGCGAGACGCACCCCGACCGCATGGTCCTCCTCCTCCGACCGCGCGACGGCCAGCGCACCCTCCAGCGCCGCCGCCGCCAGGTCCGCGAGCGCCGCGGCGACGGCCGGCAGCACGACCGTCGGGTCGGGCGCGGTCACGTCGGTGGCGGCGATCCGCAGCAGCCGGGCCCGGTAGGCGCGACGCAGCCGGTCGGTGTAGGACGGCGTGCCGCCCTCGGCCGCCCCTGCCCGGTCGGCGGGCACGTGGGTGCCGGCGACCGGTTCGTGGGCCTCCGGGTCTGCGTCGACGGCGCGCAGCAGCTCGGCCCGGACGGCCGCCGCGGGCACGCCGGTGCCCGGGGTGCGGTCGCAGATGAGGTCGAGCAGGGCGGGGCGGCGCACCAGCTCGTCGCCGAGGGCGGAGGACGAGCCGAGCACGCGCAGCAGCCGGTCGCGTGCGGACGGGCGGGGCCGGTCGTCGTCCTCGTCGCCGCGGGGCTCGGCGGGCTCGCCGTCCGGGACGGCGAGGACCGGGCGGAGCCGGTCCGGGGCGGCGGCGGCGAGGCGGACCAGCTGCAGCAGCGCGAGGTCGGGGTCCGCGACGGCGGTGAGCGAGCGCAGCAGGGCGGCGTCGGCGGGTTCGAGGGTGACCGCACCACGGTGGGGTCCCGGCGCGCGGCCCGCGCCCCGGGCGCTCTTCGGCCGGGGGTCCAGGACCGCCGTCAGGTCGGGGTCCTGCCACAGCGCGGCCGACCGGGTGAGGTCGGCGAAACCAGCCCGGATCAGGAGGGTCGTCAGGGTCTCGGGTCGGCGGCTCTGCACCCCCTGACCCTACGACGGGCGGCGCGGGCGCAGCACCCCCTCCGCGTGACGTCGGCGGAGCCGGCCGGGACCCTGGGTCCCGGCCGGACCGCCCGCGGGATCAGAGCTGCAGGAACCGCTTGAGCTCGAACGGCGTCACCTGCGCGCTGTACGCCTCCCACTCCTCGCGCTTGTTGCGCAGGAAGTAGTCGAAGACGTGCTCGCCGAGGGTCTCGGCCACGAGCTCGGAGCGTTCCATGAGCTGGATGGCCTCGTCGAGGTCGCGTGGCAGGGGCGCGATCCCGAGGGCCCGGCGCTCGGCGGCGGTGAGCTCCCAGACGTCGTCCTCGGTGTGGTCGAGGAGGTCGTAGCCCTCCTCGATGCCCTTGAGTCCTGCGGCCAGCAGCACGGCGAACGCCAGGTACGGGTTCGCCGCCGAGTCCAGCGCGCGGTACTCGATGCGGGCCGAGTTGCCCTTGCCCGGCTTGTACATGGGCACCCGGACCAGCGCGGACCGGTTGTTGTGGCCCCAGCTCACGTAGCTGGGGGCCTCCTGCCCGCCCCAGAGCCGCTTGTAGCTGTTGACGTACTGGTTGGTGACCGCCGTGATCTCTCCCGCGTGCACCATGAGGCCCGCGATGAACTGGCGCGCCGTCTTGGACAGCTCGAACTGGGCGCCGGGCTCGTGGAACGCGTTGCGGTCGTCCTCGAAGAGCGACACGTGGGTGTGCATGCCGGAGCCGGGCTGGTCGGCGAGCGGCTTGGGCATGAAGGACGCGAACACGCCCTGCTCCAGCGCCACCTCCTTGACGACCGTGCGGAACGTCATGAGGTTGTCGGCGGTGGTCAGCGCGTCGGCGTACCGCAGGTCGATCTCGTTCTGTCCCGGACCGGCCTCGTGGTGGGAGAACTCGACGGAGATGCCCATCGACTCGAGCATCGTGATGGCCGCGCGGCGGAAGTCGTGCGTCGATCCCCTGGCGAGGTGGTCGAAGTACCCGCCCTGGTCGACGGGCTCGAGCGTCGAGTCGCCCTTCGCCATCTGGTTGAAGAGGTAGAACTCGACCTCTGGGTGCGTGTAGAAGGTGAACCCACGGTCGCTCGCCTTGGCGAGGGTGCGCTTGAGGACGTTGCGCGAGTCGGCGAGCGACGGCTCCCCGTCCGGGGTCAGGATGTCGCAGAACATGCGGCCCGTGCCGTGGCGCTCACCGCGCCAGGGCAGCACCTGGAAGGTGGTCGGGTCCGGCTTCGCGACCATGTCCGCCTCGAAGACCCGGGTGAGTCCCTCGATGGCGCTGCCGTCGAACCCGATGCCCTCGCTGAACGCCGACTCGAGCTCGGCGGGCGCAACGGCTACCGACTTCAGGACACCGAGCACGTCGGTGAACCAGAGCCGGATGAAGCGGATGTCGCGCTCCTCGACCGTGCGGAGCACGAACTCCTGCTGCCTGTCCATGGGCCCATCTTGCACCAACCCTGTTACAGGCGCGTGTACCGGGTGTGGACGACCGGTCGTAGGCTTTCCTGCGGCACCGAGGCCGCCCGAACCACAGGAGAACCATGTCCGCCCACACGTCACCCGTCCAGGGCCCCAAGAGGGTCCGCGTGCACCACCTGGCGGAGGCCAAGGCCCGTGGCGAGAAGCTGGCGATGCTCACCGCGTACGACGCCGTGACCGCCGCGATCTTCGACGCGGCCGGCATGGACATCCTGCTCGTGGGCGACTCCATCGGGAACGTCATGCACGGCCACGCGACCACGATCCCCGTGACGGTCGACGACATGATTCCCGCCGCGCGCGCCGTCGCCCGGGCCGCCAAGCGCGCCTTCGTGGTGATCGACCTGCCGTTCGGCTCCTACGAGGCCGGGCCGCAGCAGGCGCTGGAGACGGCCGTGCGGATCTTCAAGGAGACGGGCGCGGACGCCGTCAAGCTCGAGGGCGGGACCCGCTCGGCGCCGCAGATCCGTGCGCTGACCGACGCCGGCATCCCCGTCGTCGCGCACCTGGGGTACACGCCCCAGTCGGAGAACCTGCTGGGCGGGCCGCGCGTCCAGGGCCGGGGTGACACCGCCGTGGAGCGCCTGGACGCGGACGCACGCGCGGTCGAGGAGGCCGGCGCGGTCGCGGTCGTCCTGGAGATGGTGCCGACCGGCGTCGCCGCGCGGATCACCGAGGCCGCGCGGATCCCGACCATCGGCATCGGCGCCGGGCCGCACTGCGACGGCCAGGTGCTGGTGTGGACGGACATGGCGGGCATGACCGGCTGGTCCCCGCGCTTCGCCCGGCGCTACGCAGAGCTCGGCGCCGCGCTCCAGCAGGCCGCGCAGGACTACGTCGCCGAGGTCAAGGACTCCGCGTTCCCGGACGAGGAGCACTCGTTCGACAAGTAGTCAGACCCTGCCGCACGTGTCAGACGTACAGATCACTCGGGTGACTCACTCGGGTGACCTGCGTGTCTGACACGTGACTACTTGTTGCGCCACTCCTTGTCGTCCTGCTCCCAGGACTCGTTGCGCGCCTTCGCGCTCTCCAGGGCCTGCTGCGCCTCGGCGCGCGTGCCGTACGGCCCCATGAGGTGCGTCCAGGAGGAGCGGCGCCCCACCTCGACCTCACCCGTCTCGGTGTTGTACCAGTACTGCTCTTCGGTGCCCATGAGACGATCCTGACATGAATGACCTGGCGTTCGGCATCGACATCGGAGGTTCTGGGATCAAGGGGGCGCCCGTCGATCTCGTCGCGGGAGAGTACGCGGAGAAGCGCACTCGTATCCCGACCCCGGTCCCGTCCACCCCGCAGGCCGTGGCAGAGGTGGTCGCGGCGCTCGTTGGCGGCTACGACCTGCCTGACGACGTGCCCATCGGCGTCGCCTTCCCCGCACCGATGCAGCACGGTGTGGTGCGCTCGATGGCCAACCTCGACCAGTCCTGGACCGGCGTGGACCTGCCCGCGCTGGTGCGGCGCACGTCCGGCCGCCACGTCGTGGCCGTGAACGACGCCGACGCGGCGGGCGTCGGCGAGGTGCGCTACGGCGCTGCGCGGGACACCGAGGGCGTGGTGCTGGTGGCGACGCTGGGCACCGGGATCGGCTCGGCGCTCGTGGTCGACGGTGTCCTGGTGCCGAACACCGAGCTGGGGCACCTCGAGATCGACGGGCACGACGCCGAGTCGCGTGCGGCCGACTCCGCGCGCGAACGTGAGGACCTGTCCTGGGACGAGTGGGCCGAGCGGCTGCAGCGCTACTTCGGCGTGGTCGAGGACTTGCTCTCCCCCGACCTCATCGTCGTGGGTGGCGGCGTGAGCAAGCACCACGAGAAGTACCTGCCCAGCCTGCACCTGCGCGCGCCGATCGTCCCGGCGCAGCTGCGCAACGCGGCAGGCATCGTCGGCGCCGCGTCGCTGGCCGCCGGGCGCTGATCAGCCGCGCCCGGCCTCCGGGCCGGGCGTGGTCGCCGGCGGGACCGGTCAGGCCTCCCGGGCGACGGCGGGCTGCGCCGGCTGGGTGAAGAGCGCGTCGACACCGAGCATCTCGATGACGCTCCGGACCACCGGCGGCGGCTCCGGAAGGCTCACGGTCAGCCCGTCCTGCGTTCCGTAGGTGTACATCTGCATGAGGAACGCGACGCCGGTCGAGTCCATGAACGTCACCCTCGAGGTGTCGATCACGACCGCCTTGGCCCTCTCCAGGGCATTGGCAATCGCAGCACTCGACTCACCGCGCAGAGAGACGTCGATCTCTCCCCACATGCTCACGACGCTCGTCCGGGACTGTTCTTCGAACATGATCCCGCCCGTGCGCCCCCTGTTATCGAATTCCGTGTTGCTCACTTGCATCGCCCCTGTTCATTGCTCCCCGACATGGCCGCCGGAACGGGTCGCCCGACCCCCCGGGCAACTCTGGGAGATTGCAACGCCTTCGTCGCGATCACGGGAAGCCTACATCCGTGAAGATCGCAAGTGGAACAGCCTCTGAGACTTACATTTCGCCCACAGGACTGGTATAAGTTGGAGTTTCTCCGGTCAAACCGGCTCATTCCTCCCGGTCAGACCAGGGCAAATGGACTCCGAGTTGGACAATCGTCCAAGAAAAAGATTCACCGGATTCAATTCTCCGACGATCGATTCGGGCCATCAGGCCCCTCTGAGACCCCCGGATTACGCACGGTCGGTGCGCTTTCCTTCTCCCACGCGTCGAGCTGCATAGTGAGCGCCTTGGCGAGCTCGAACACCTGCTGCGGAGGAATGCGCACCCGGGACACCACCCGGCCCGGCACCGTGATCGACGTGACCTCTCCCGACTCGGGGTCGGAGACCGGGCTCGGCGGCTGCTTCACGGCGATGAAGTCCAGGATGAAAGACGTCGGCGTGTGCCACACGGAAGCGAAGTCGGCCGGCACGCCCGTCTCCATCTCGTCGGGCACGTCGATCTGGAACTCCTGGGGCAGCTCGTCGGACGACACGGGGGCTCCTCGATTGGCCGGGCGGTTCCACGACCGTACCGTGGGGCCGGTTGCCGCGACAGTGGAAACGGACTCCGAGGACATATGTGTCCTGAGTGGCCTGCCCGCGGCCGAAAAAGTGCCGCCCCGTCCGGCCGCTGAGCACTAGACTCGCCCGTCCGTTCCCACGAACCGCCGTGCCACCGTCACCGTCACCGTCACCGCAGAGCCACCCGCGGAGTCACCGCGGAGCCAACTGCGGACTCACCCGACACCCACACCCCTGGAGGGTTCCCCATGCCTGCCGACGTGTCCGAGCTCGACCAAGAGCGGGAGTTTCTCGCCGAGGCCCGGTCCCAGCTCGGCCGCATGCGGGAGCGGGTCGCGGCGCTGGACGGGCGCTACGCGGGCGACCGGGTCAGCGCCGAGGTGCTGGAGGCCACCCTCGCACGGCGGATGGAGCAGCTGACCGACGACCCCGAGATCCCACTCTTCTTCGGCCGCATCGACGTCGGCCGCAACGACACCGCGGAGGTAGGCGAGACCTTCCACATCGGCCGACGCCACGTCTCGGACCCCGACGGCGAGCCGATGGTCGTGGACTGGCGCGCCCCGGTGAGCACGCCGTTCTACCGCGCGACGCCCAAGGAGCCCATGGGGATCACGGCCCGACGCCGCTACGGCTTCGCCCGCGGCCACCTGACCGGGTTCGAGGACGAGCCCCTGGAGCACACCGACCTCACCGACGGCGACACCGCCCGCTCGGCGATCCTCGAGGCCGAGATCGAGCGCCCGCGCACCGGCCCGATGCGCGACATCGTCGCGACCATCCAGCCGGAGCAGGACGTCATCGTGCGCATGCCGCTCGAACGCACGCTGGTCGTGCAGGGTGCTCCCGGTACGGGCAAGACGGCCGTCGGGCTGCACCGCGCCGCCTACCTCCTGTACGCGCACCGGGAGCAGCTCACCCGTCGTGGCGTGCTCGTCGTCGGACCGAACAAGAGCTTTCTGCGGTACATCCGTGACGTGCTGCCGGCCCTCGGCGAGATCCATGCCACGCAGGCGACCATCGAGGAGCTGGTCGGCACCCACGCCCCGGTGCGCGCCACCGACCCGGCCGACGTGGCGACCCTCAAGGGAGACGGCCGGATGGCGGCCGTGCTGCGACGCGCCGTCTGGTCGCACGTCGGCACACCGCAGGACACGCTGGTGCTGCCGCGCGGCTCGTACCGCTGGCGCGTCCCCGCGTACGAGGCGCGCGAGGCCATCGATCAGATCAGGGCGCGGGACGTGCGCTACTCGCTGGGCGCGTCCCAGCTGCGGCACGCGCTCGCGCACCGCGTGCTCGTCCAGATCGAGGAGACCGGCGACGCGCTCGACGACAAGGCCTGGGACGTCCTGGCCCGGACCAGGCCCGTGCGCGACTACGCGGCGGCGGTGTGGCCGGCGGTCGAGCCGCGCAAGCTGCTCTTCCGCCTGTTCTCAGATCCGACGTTCCTCGCCGAGTGCGCCGCAGGAGTGCTCTCCGAGCCCGAACAGCTCCTCCTCGCCTGGGACCGGCCGCCCCGCACGGCCGGTTCGGCGCGCTGGACGACGGCGGACCTCGTGCTGCTCGACGAGCTGGCCGACCTCCTGGACCGGACGGAGTCGATGGCGCACATCGTCGTCGACGAGGCACAGGACCTGTCAGCGATGATGCTGCGCGCCCTCGGGCGGCGTGCCGCGACGGGCTCGCTCACCGTGCTCGGTGACCTCGCGCAGGCCACCACCCCGTGGGCGTCGAGGGACTGGGCGGACGTCCTGGACCACCTCGCCAAACCCGACGGGCACGTCGAGCAGCTGACGGCGGGCTTCCGCGTGCCCGCCGACGTCATCGAGCTCGCCGCCCGGCTCCTGCCCAGCATCGCGCCCGGGCTGGAGCCCCCGACCGCCGTCCGGCGCGCCCGCGGCCGGCTCACGATCACCTCGGCACCGCTCGACGACGTGCTGGCGGACGCCGTCCACCGGGAAGGCTCGGTCGGACTGATCGTGCCCGACGCCGCCGTGCCGCACCTCCGCGGCATGCTCGCGGCGGCCGGCCTCACCTTCGCGGTGGTCGGTGAGCGGGACGACACCCCGGATCTGACGGCCGAGGAGCTCGACACCGGGGAGCTCGATGCCTCGGAGTTCGATGCCTCGGAGTTCGACGCGCACCTCGACCTGGTGCCTGCATCGTTGGCGAAGGGCCTCGAGTTCGACCACGTGGTGCTGAACGACCCGGCGGGGATCGTGGCGGCCGAGCCCGACCACGCCACCGGCCTGCGCCGGCTCTACGTCTGCCTCACCCGCGCGGTGTCGTCCCTCGCCGTCCGGCACGACGACGATCTGCCGCCGGAGCTGGGTCTGGCCGCCTCCTCTTGAGGGACCGGATCGCGCGGTCGCCGTCGGCACGCTTGACTGTGTGCCAAGAACATGGTTTCCACTTCAGGTGTGCCGGCCACCCCGACCGGTACGCCGGCGGCCACGGGCTGACCGGCAGACCGGCCGACCGACAGGAACCGACGTGGCGTGGAGCACTCGGCAGATCGCGGAACTCGCGGGCACCACCGTCAACACCGTGCGGCACTACCACGAGTCCGGCCTGCTCGACGAGCCGGAGCGCAGGTCGAACGGCTACAAGCAGTACGGCGTGCCGCACCTCCTGCGGCTCCTGCAGATCCGACGGCTCCGCGACCTCGGCGTCCCCCTGGTCCAGATCGAGTCGATGGGGCGAGCCGACGAGAACCCGGTCGAGGCGTTCCGCGCGCTCGACGCGGAGCTGGCGGGGACCATCGAGCGGCTGCAGCGCGCGCGGAAGGAGCTCGCCCTGATCCTGCGGCACAGTGCGTCGGTCGACCTGCCCTCGGGCTTCGGCTCCGTGGCCCGGACGCTCCCGGAACGGGACAGGTCGCTGATCATGATCTATTCGCAGATCTACGACCAGTCGGCGCTGAGCGACCTCCGGCAGATCCTGGACGAGACGCCGCGCACCGACGCCGACCGCGAGTTCGACGACCTACCTGCCGACGCCGACAAGGCCACCCGGCGCCGCCTCGCCGAGCACTTCGCCCCGATCATCGCGCGGCTGCAGGAGGCCTACCCGTGGCTCAGCGACCCCGAGACCCGGTCCGTGAAGGCCTCGGGCACGGTCGAGACCACGATGATCGAGTCCCTGCGGGAGCTGTACAACCCTGCTCAGCTCGAGGTCCTGTACCGCGCCGACCTCATCATCCGGGGCAGGACGGACGAGCGGCTCGACGCCGACGACCTCGACGAACCTGACCAGCTGCACGGACCGGACGACGACGAACGGACGGAGCCATGACCGGACCGTGGCGAGCCTGATCGCGTCCACCCTCTTCATGACCACGTTCGTCGCCACGAACTGAGGCCCGCGGGCGGGGCCGGGCCTCAGTCCTCGACCGGCTCCCCCGTCGGGTCCTCGGCGGCCGGCGAGTCCAGCTCGGGTCCGCCGACCGGCCCGGCGGACCACGCGACGAGCCGCCAGCCGTCGTCCGGGTCACCGTCGATCTCCACCAGGCCCGTGTTGGCCAGCGCGGTCCGCTCGACGTGGTCGATGTCCACACCCGACACCCGGGCGCTCACCCAGGCGCGGATGGCAGCGCCGTGGGAGACCGCGACGACGTTGTCCTCGCCCCGCCCGGCGATGGCCGCGACGGCGGCGTCGTACCGGGCGAGAAAGGCGCGGCCATCCGGCCCGCCTGGCACGGCCCGGCCCACGTCGCCGCGCGCCCACGCGAAGGCGGTGCCGAGGTAGCGCTGGTGCGAGTCGTGGTCACCGGCCATCTCGAGCTCACCCGCCTCGATCTCCTGCAGTCCGTCCACGACGAAGGGCTCGATGCCACGCGCCCTGGCCAGCGGCGCGGCCGTGAACGATGTCCGGACCAGCGGTGACACCGCGATCGCGTCCACCTTGCGGTCACGGAGCGCCTCCGGGACGGCGGCGGCCTGACGGTCGCCGAGCGGGGTGAGCCCCGGGCCGGGGTGCGCGGTGTCGAGCAGCCCGCCGACGTTCGAGGGTGTCTGTCCGTGGCGAAGGAGCAGGAGTCTCATGGGCAGCATTCTCTCCGACCGGCCGAGCTGCCCGGCATCCGGTCTCTCGAGACGGTTCCGCCCACCGTGGCCGTTCCGTTACTCTTGGCTCGCCAGGAGCCTGATATGTCGTCTTCGATCGGAAAGGTCCCCGCTTTCATGGATCCCCAGTCC
Organism: Promicromonospora xylanilytica; assembly: GCF_054782895.1. NCBI lineage: Bacteria > Bacillati > Actinomycetota > Actinomycetes > Micrococcales > Promicromonosporaceae > Promicromonospora > Promicromonospora xylanilytica. The sequence continues at coordinate 51,969 of NZ_BAAGRP010000018.1, read as the reverse complement.
ATCTCGGCCACGTCCCGACCTGTGCGTGGCCGTCACCGGGCAGCACGCGGCCCCGTCCTGACCCAGATCGCGCGAGCAGGCTCCGGACAGGCCGGCGCGATCACCGGTCGCGGTGCGGTCATCGCCGCGGCGGGCGGCGGCGTCCTGCTGTCGCTGATCGCTCCCCCCGCGCAGGCGGCCCCTCTCCCCGCGGTCAACACTGCGCTGGCCGGCAAGGCCGTCCAGGGCACGCTCAACACGGCCGACCTCAACGCCCTGACCACCCAGGCGCGCCAGAGCATGGCCACCGCGAACGTCGTCGCCGTCACTCCCAACGCGGAGCTGAAGGTCGAGAAGGCCGCGGTGTCGGTCGTCTCGGCCGCCGAGAACGAGGCGTACCAGGCGGAGCGTGCCGCCGAGGCCGAGGCCGAGGCCATCGCGCAGCGTGGTTCGGCAGTGGTGTCCATCGCCATGCGGTACCTCGGCGTCCCGTACGTCTGGGGCGGGACCACACCGGCGGGCTTCGACTGCTCCGGCTTCACGTCCTACGTCTACGCCCAGGTCGGCATCGACCTGCCGCGCACCTCGTCCGCGCAGCGCTACGCCGGAACCCCGGTGTCGTGGGCCGACGCGCAGCCCGGCGACATGATCTGGACCCCGGGACACATCGCGATCTACGCGGGCGACGGCATGCAGATCGAGGCTCCGGTCCCCGGCAAGAGCGTGCGGTACACCAGCATCTGGCAGTCCAACCCCACGTTCATCCGCGTCGGCTGAGCGACACCCGGCCACGGGCGTTCGACGCCCCGGCCTCGCACCGCCTGGCGCCGGGCGTTCGCCCGGGCGCCGGTTCCGGCCGCACCTCGCCATGTGTCGTGGCCCCTCGGAGCGCGTGATCAGTGCCGATCACGCGCTCCACACCCTGTGTCCGGCGCCCTGCCCCTCGTCTCCCGCGTCGATGCCGACCTGGCAGACACGGATTTCGGGATGAACGTGCGAGACTGCATCGTTTCCACCACCGCCCAGAGGGCTATCGTGGCCGCAGCGGCGGATCCCAAGCCGACGCCGCGACACCCCCGCCGACCCGTTGACCGGACGCGCCAGCATGCTGCACCGCGTCGCACGCATGTCCTTCGCCCCAGTTCCACAAGTTCAACCGGTCGCCTGACCGAACCCGTCCGCGGGAAGCAGGCGCCAGAGGAGCAAAGAGTGACCCTCAGTACCGAAGCAACGAATTTCGGGTGGCTGCTCGACAACTTCGTGCGCACCGTCCCGGGTAGCCGGCACACGCTCGTGGTCTCAGCAGACGGCCTGCTCATGGCGATGTCCGAGCGGCTGGACCGCACCAGCGGCGACCAGCTCGCCGCGATCGTCTCGGGCATGTCCAGCCTCACCCGTGGAGCTTCCCGGCAGCTCAACGGCGGCAACGTCCGGCAGACGATCATCGAGATGGACAAGGGGTTCCTGTTCCTGATGAGCGTCTCGAACGGGTCGGTGCTCGGCGTGGTCGCCGAGGGCAACTGCGACATCGGCCTCGTCGGCTACGAGATGGCGCTCCTGGTCTCCCGCACCGAGGGCACACTCACCCCGCAGCTCATCTCGGAGATGCGGGGCAGCCTGCCCGTCGACCGGCAGGTCTAGCTGCGACGTCCGGCGTGCCCGGGTTGCGGTTCGCGCGCCGAACCGCAACCTGCCCCGTCCGGGTTTCCGCTGCCCCTCGCCGAACCGCAACCTGTCCGTCCGGATGGCCGCTCGGCCTCGCCGAACCGCAACTTGTCCGTTCGGATGGCCGCCAGCCGAAGGTTGCGAGTCCATACGGGCCCCGACGCACGTGTTCCGTGCGGCTCGGCACCGTCGACGACCCACAACGTGCGGCTCGACGTCATCGCGCCGGGCGCTGCCTGCCTCAGCGCGAGCCGACGCCGTCCGACAGCTCCACGGCCTCGGGCTGCTCCGCCACTTCCGACAGCTCCACAGTCTCCGACAGCTCCACATCTTCCAGCAGATCAGCGTCGTCCAGCAGATCAGCGTCGTCCAGCGGGTCGACGTCGAACGCGGGCAGCCCGTCGATGCTCGTCCGGTTCTTGGTCCGCCGGAACTCCCGCTGCCCCGTCTCACCCTTGCGCTCGAAGTACGGCCCGATGATGTCCCGCTCCCCGTCGTACGACATCAGGGGCACTCCCCAACCGCAGCTGTCCGAGACGCGAGCGACGTCGACGACGATGACGGCGCGGGCACCCGGCACGTCGGTGAACCGGCTCGCCAGTGCGGCGTACCCGTCGTCGTACCGGGTCACGACGCGGCCGGTGCCGTGGAAGCGGACGATGTTCGGCGCACCCTCGAACGCGCAGAACATGATGGTGATCCGGCCGTTCTCCCGAAGGTGCGCGACGGTCTCGCTCCCGCTCCCTGTGCCGTCGAGCCACGCGAACGTGTGATCGTCGAGCACGGCGAAGGTGCCCGGAACCCCGCGCGGCGAGACGTTGACGTGCCCGTCCGCGCCGAGCGGCGCCGTCGCCACGAAGAACACATGCTGCCGTTCGACGAACTGGCGCAGCCGACCATCGATCCGCTCGTGCAGCTTCATGCCCGCATGCTGTCAGATCGTCGTCGCGGATCGTGCCCTGATCAGCACCTGGACGCGGTACGGGTCACCAGGCGGTACGGGTCAGCGGCTGAGGTCGATGAGGGCGAGCAGGGCCTGGCCGTACGCCTCGGCGGGCTCCGGCTCGGCGAAGACGTGCGTCCGCCCCAGCAGCTCGACCTCGACCTCGTAGCCGCCGTCGCCGCGGCGGAGCGCCCGGAAGCTCGAGCGCAGGAGGGCACGCAGCTGGTCCTCGCGCGGCAGCCAGAGCGCGTCCTCGATGGCTACCGAGTCCAGTGCCCACTCGGTGGTGCCGTTGAAGCCGAGGATCGTGCCCGTCGGGTACTCGTGCGCCTCGATGGTCATCGTGCTCACGGTGAAGACGTCACTCGTGAGCTCGGGCGCCTGGACCTGGAACTGGTCGCCGTCCGCCGGTGTCCAGACCAGGCCGGCGGCACGCAGCCTCGTCGCGAGCTCGGTGGAGATCATCGGCCTATTCTCCAGCACCGTGTCCGTGGCCGGCCGATGACCATGGGGGCGGAGCTGTCCGACTACTCGTTCAGCCTGACGGAGCGTGCCGACACCTTCCTGTACGGCCGCCGTGTCTGGGAGATGATGGCGGGCTTCTGGCCCGCGGCGGAGTCGATGTCGGACGATCCGCACGACCTCAGGTTCGCCCCGATCTGGCGCGCCGCACCCAAGGTCGTGTTCTCCCGCACCGTGACCGATCCCGGGCACGGCGCACGAGTCATCGACGGCTCGAACCTGGTCGAGGAGGTCACGGCACTCAAGGCCGCGCCGGGCAAGGACCTGCTGTTGACGGGCGGGGCGTCCCTGGCCGGACAGCTCACGGCCCACGGCCTCATCGACGAGCACCACGTGGTCGTGCACCCGGTCGTGCTCGGCGGAGGAAGGGCGCTCTTCCCCGAGCCCGCGGAACGCATGAATCTTGAGCTCGTCGAGTCACGGACGTTCGACTCCAGGAGCGTGCTCCTGCACTACCGCCCCGGCACCGCCGGCTCCTAGCGGCTCGGGCGGACGAGCCACGAAAAACGACTTGATCCTGACGTCGCGTCAAGGTGAACGCTGGACGCGTGACGACATCGGCCGGACCCGGGGAGCAGGACACCACCTCTCGTCATGGCGAGGGTGGTGCCCTGCGTGGTGGTGCCCTGCGTGGTGGTGCCCTGCATGGTCGTACCCTGCGTGGTGCCCTGATAGACCGCCGTGAGCACCCCCTCGCACGGCGCGTGGTCGACGTCCTGCGGTCCAGGAACCGGAACAGGAACCTCTTCGTGATCGACGACGAGGAGAACATCCTCCAGGCCGTTCGAGCAGGGGTACGGCTCGACAGCCTCTACCTCAGCGACACCGCGAGCGCAGCGGGTGCGAGGGCGGCCGCGCGACGTTCAGGGGCCCCGGTGCACACCCTGACCGGCCCGGTGAGCAGGGAGCTCTTCGGCGTGGAGAAGCGTTCCAGGGTGTTCGCGATCGCTCATGCCCCACGTCGCGCGACGCTGCCGGACCTGGACGGCCGGGGCGGCGACGTCGTCGTGCTCGACGGCGTCCGCCTCGCGGGAAACATCGGTGCGATCGTCCGGACCTCCTGTGCTCTGGGTGCAGCAGGGGTCGTCCTGCTCGGCAGCGGGCTGGACGACGTCCTCGACCGGAGGCTGGTCCGCGCCAGCCGCGGGCTCGTGTTCGCCCTTCCCGTCGTCCTCAGCACGCCGACCGAGCTTGAGCGGCACCTCGGTGACCAGCGGATCCCGCTGGTCACACTCGCCGCTGATGGTGCCGAGCACCTCGGGGACATCAGCCGCATCCGCGGCAGGGTCGCGCTGCTGATGGGCAGCGAGAGAGCGGGATCTTCTCGCGGGATGAGCGATCTGGCCACGCACCGGTTCGCGATCCCCATGACGCCACAGGTCGAGTCCCTCAACGTCTCGGTCGCGACGGCGCTGGCTCTCTGGGGACGGCGCGGGGCCCCGGAGTTGCACCTCTCGTAGCGGAATGTGGTCGTGTGGACCCACGTCCTGCCCCACCGAGGAAGGCTCCGCCCATGTACTCGTCCTTCATCCCGCCGCGCCAGGTCAAGATCGGTGACGCGGCGGCCTTCGCCGGCACGACACCGCGGGCGATCCGTCATTACCACGAGATCGGCCTGCTCCCTGAGCCCGAGCGGGGCAGCGACGACCGCCGTCGCTACGGCTACGAGGACATGATCCGGCTGCTGTGGATCCGCAGGATGGCCGACGCCGGGATCGCCCTGGACGACATCCGTGACGCCTTCGCCGACACCGCTTCCGCCGGTGCCGGCGACGACGGCAGCGACGGCGACGCCGACGGCGACATAGCGGGCATCCTGGAACGGGTGGAGGAAACCCTCGTCGCCCAGGAAGCAGAGCTGCGGCGACAGCGGACCGCAGTGCAGCGCATGCGCACCGAGGGCAGCAGGATGGGCTTGCTCTCCGACTTCGTCACCAGCCGCCTCAAGAGCCTGCCCGATGGCTCCCTACGCCAGGCAGACCTGGACAACCTGCTGGTCATCGAGCGGATCTTCGGCCCGCTCGGTGCGGCCGTCAACGCCTCTCGCTACATCGCCCTGGCCACCCACCCGGAGCTGCGGGAGGAGTCCGACCGGGTTGATGCCGCCGAGGAGGCACTCGATGACACGGTCGCTGTCGATGACCCCCGCGTGGCCCAGGTGGCTGCCCAACGGCACGCCTTCGAGAAGGCGTTCGAAGCAGTCATCGAGGAATCCGGTCTGGCACAGGAGGACGATGCGCTCTTCGACTCCTGGGACGCCTTGCACCCCGTTACCGGTGATGAGGGTGCGGACGAGGCCGGCCGAAGCTCCGGTAGGGAGCAAAGAACAATGAGCGCATTCGAGGCCACCGGAAAGATGCCCTACGACTTCTCCCCCGCCCGCCTGCGCTGCATACAGCTGGCCGGAGAGCTCGCGGCTCACGAGTACGCACGCGCCCGGCCGTAGGGTGTTGAACATGTCCTGCGCTCCCGCCGTTGCGGCCACCAGCCGATGAACCAGGGCACCCGTCCCGAAGAACTGCCGACTGAAGAGCTGCCTACCGAGGTCCTGGACGACGTGGCCCGTGTGGTCGGGGCAGAGGTCACTCTTCTCCGTCGCCTACCCGGAGGCGTCAACGGGGGTGCCGTACGCGTCCAGCTGGCCGGAGGTGCCGAGGCAGTGCTCAAAGCAGAGCCCCGGGCACACCCGAACCACCTGGACGAGACGTTGCGCGCCCAGAGAGTGGTCGAGCACATGCGTGGGCGCGGCTACCCCACCCCGGCCTGGCTCGCGGTGGGGGCCACAGCCACCCATGTCTGGCATCTGACGGACTTCGTCGACGCGGCCCCCACGCCGGAGCTGACCGCGTCGCTCATCGAGCAGCTGATGGAGATCATCGAGCTCCAGGCCGACCAGGCCACCGAGCGCTACGACCACTGGTCGTACGCCTGGCGGGTCGCCACCGGTCAGGAACTGGCTGTCACCGGACCGGACCTCGACGAGACGCCGGAGCAGTCGCGTCTTCGCCGGTCCATAGCCAGGCTCTCGGGCCATTCCTCCGTTGTGTCGAACTCCGTGGTGTCGGATCTGGTCGAGCGCCTGCGGCTCGTGTCCGCCGACGTCCCACCACCACGAGCGGCACCCGACATGGTCCACGCCGACCTCGCGACTCCCACCAACGTCCTGGTCCGTGACGGGGCGATCGTGGCGGTCGTGGACATCGGGAACGCGGGGAGCGGCACGCGGGCGATCGATCTCACCGCCCTCGCGTGGTACTCGTTCCGGGACCCGCTGCTGGACGGTGTCCGAGCGCGGCTGTGGAGGAGGATCCTCGACCTGGTCGGCTGGGAGGGGGCGGCGATGCTCGCAGCGGCGCACATCTTGCACATGATCGAGATCCCTGTCCGTCAAGGGCACCACGACGCCGTTCCAGGGGTGGTCGAGCGCGGACATCGTGCCCTCGACGAGCTGGACGCGCTTCGCTAGTCGGAGCCAGGTGCCGAAGATCCCCCAGCGTCGGATCAGCTGTCGTCGCTCACGTTGCCTTCGTCGGGCGGCGTCATGTTCGCGTACTCCTCGATCCGGTCGATGAGGCCGTCCTTGAAACCGAAGTACATCGCCACGGGCAGCTCTGTGCCGGACCCGTCGGGCATGTTGATGTGCAGCACGTGCTGCTGGAGCACCTCGTCGGGCTTCTGGAACTGACGGGTGATCTCGTACTGCAACGCGACGACACCCCCGCCCGACATCTGCTCGAGCTGCTCGAGGTTCTCCTCGATCGTCTGCTCGCCCTTGCCGTCGTTGTGCCAGACGGTGGCTGTGTCCGCGCACATCGCACGCATGCTTGCGAAGTCGAACTTCTCCAGGTGTCGCAGGTACTGGACTGCCTTCTCCGTCAGCTCGGGTTCCATGGTTCCGTCCTGTCCTTTCTTGTCGGGCTCTGTCTCCGTGCTCCTGTTTCTCTCGTCGAGGACGGGCGCACGTTCTCCGGCGTCGACGACGACCGGAAGATGGTTCGCTTGGGGCGGGATCGGGCAGGGAAACGCCGTGGAGAACACGTGGTGGGGCAGGATCACCTGGTTGAAGTCGACCCGGAGGGTGCTGCCCTCGTCCGGGGGGAGGATCAGCCATCGACCGATCTCGGGGGTGTCGGTGCCGCTGCTGGGATCGGTGAAGACCGCCAGCCGCAGGCCGGGGACGGACTCCAGCACCACCAGGGTGTGCTCCTGGCCGCCGATCTCGACGACCAGGTCGCCCGGAGCGGAGACCGTCTCCTTGCTCCGCGGGCTGGTCAGTCGCCCTACTTCGACGGTACGGCCGGGCACCGCCCGGTACTCGGCGTCGACGACCCAGCTCGGATCGTAGGGATAACTCGCGATCTCGCGCAGCCCAGTGAGAACCGGGGCAGCAGGGTCCCAGACGACCATGCCGTAGGTTCCGCCCCGTCCCTGGACGAAACACACCCGCCCGTCAGCGAGCTCCACCTGGGTGCCGGACTCCACGTCCACCGCACCGGTCACCGGCCGCCCGCCGATCGACACGCCGTCCGCAGCGGTGACGGTGAGGGTCAGGACCCCCGATGCACTCACCTCCCATCGACCAGGCAGGCCAGGCACCCCCGGTTCGAGATGCGAGACCATGCCCAGCTGGACGGTGCCCGCCTTGCCGCCCGGGCCGGCGACCTCCTCCCAACGGTTCTTCCGCCAGGTCGCATACTCCACCGGCGCACCCGTGTGGCCAGAGTCCTCGGTAGACATAGATCCTCCTGTTCCTGTTGACGCCCGGAACGAGCGCCTTCAGGTGCCACCCTGCGAGGGCGCAACAGGATCTTGCAAACATTGTTGCCGTTCTGGCAAACTCCAGCCATGAACGATGAGCAAGGCGGGGGCCTGGACGCCGTCGGGCCCCGGCTGCGAAACCTCCGCCATGAACGTGAGACGACGCTGGCCGAGCTGTCGGCCGCTACCGGCATCTCCATCAGCACGCTGTCCCGGCTGGAGTCCGGCTCCCGGCGGCCGACCCTGGAACAGTTGCTACCACTGGCGAGAGCCCACGGCGTCACGCTCGACGAGCTGGTCGACGCCCCCGCCACCGGTGATCCGCGTATTCACCTACGCCCGATCAGCTGCAAAGGGGGCATGACGGTCCTGCCGTTGACCCGGCGCCCCGGCGGCATCCAGGCCTACAAGTTCATCATTCCTGGAGCCCGCCCCTCGGATCAGCCCGCCCCCAAGACCCACGAGGGGTACGAATGGGCCTACGTCCTCAACGGACAGCTACGGCTCGTGCTCGGTGAACACGACCTGGTCCTCTCGCCCGGCGAAGCCGCCGAGTTCGACACCCGCACACCACACTGGTTCGGCGCCGCAACCAATCAGTCCGTGGAGTACCTCTGCCTCATCGGACGACAGGGCGAGCGCGCACACATCCGCGCCCGCACCACCTCGAAGAAATGAACTAGGTCGCCAGCCGGGCAACCTGCGAGATTTGCCGGACTGGCAAAGATCTTTGACGATCTCGCAGGTGCAGCGCCAGCCTTGTCCGTCAGAAGCAGGTCGCGTGCAACGTCGCTCTCGATCTCGTCCCATGCGCTGTACGAGAGGGCAGGCCCATGAGTGCCACGACTGACACATCCGACCACCTGAGCGATCCACCGACCACCGCGGCCACATCCGACGGCGCATCGAGTGACACCCCCGTGCCGTCACGCACCGACAAGCTCGCCCCAGGCCATCTCCGCGTCATCGCGCTGCTCATGGCGAGCGCGTTCACCGTGATCCTCAACGAGACCACGATGTCCGTGGCGCTGCCGCCGATCATGGCCGACCTGGGCGTGACCGCCACGACGGGCCAGTGGCTCACCACAGCGTTCATGCTGACCATGGCCGTGGTCATCCCCGCGACGGGCTTCCTCATCAACCGCCTCGGCACGCGCGGTGCCTACCTGCTGGCGATGGCGCTGTTCACTGCCGGCACCGCGCTGGCGATGATCGCACCAGGCTTCGCGTTCCTCGTCACCGGACGTGTGGTGCAGGCGACGGGTACGGCCATCATGACGCCACTGCTCATGACCACCATCATGACCATCGTCCCGCCGCACACGCGCGGCCGGATCATGGGCAACGTGACGCTGGTCATCGCTCTGGCGCCGGCCCTCGGCCCGACGCTGTCGGGTGCAGTCGTCGACCCCCTGGGCTGGCGCGGCGTGTTCGGCGTCGTCCTGCCGATCTCGGCGCTCGCCCTGGTCGCCGGCATCCTGTGGGTCCGCGACGTGTCCGACAAGGACGCGCACCACCTCGACCCGCTGTCACTGCTGCTCGCACTGGTCGCGTTCGGTGGTGTCGTCTGGGGCCTTTCCGGCCTGGGCGAGGCGGCGCAGCACGCCACGGCCGTCAACCCGTGGATCCCGCTCGGTATGGGCCTCGCGGTGCTCGGCCTGTTCATCTGGCGGCAGATCGCACGGCAGCGCACCGACTCCGCACTGCTCGACCTGCGCACGTTCCTCGAGCCGAACTTCCGCGTCGCCGTCATCATCATGGCCGTCGCGATGATGGCGATGTTCGGCACCATGATCGTGCTGCCGCTGGTCCTGCAGGACGCCCTCGGCATGGCGCCGCTGACCGTCGGCCTGCTCATGCTGCCGGGAGGCGTCGCGATGGGTGTGCTCGGCCCGGTCGTCGGACGCTGGTACGACAGGTTCGGCCCCCGGCCGATCATGATCCCCGCCACCGTGGTGGTCACGGTGGCGAGCGGGGCGTTCGCGTTCATCTCACCGACGACGTCGATCTTCTACGTCCTCGGCGCGCACATCCTGCTCATGGTCGGCCTCGCCTCCGTGTTCACGCCACTGTTCAGCGCCGCGCTCGGGGTGCTCAAGCCGCACCAGTACTCGCACGGTTCGGCCACCCTCAACACGGTGCAGCAGGTCGCGGGTGCCGCCGGTACCGCGCTCTTCATCGCGATCATGACCATCCGGGCGGCATCCCTGGAGGACGGCGGGTCGTCCGGCGCGGCGGCGATGGCCGAGGGCGCCGGTCTGGCGTTCGGGATCGGTGCCGGTGTCATGGCACTGACCATCGGGCTCGCCACGATGATCAAGCGCCCGGAGAGTGACGGCGCAGCCTGAATGCGCTGGTCAGAGCGTTAAAAGCGGACGAGCCGGTCTGTACGCCGGGTTCTCCCGGATGGTGTGCTGGTATGTCTCGCGGTGTCCGACAAGCTGGTTGGGCACCGCGAGATCGTTGGAACTTCGCTGTTCTGCCGGGTCCGGGGCGCGTTGGTGGAGGTGGCGTCGGATGGCCTCAGACGGCGGTCATGTGTACCCGATGTGTACCGAGCGGCTCTTCTATCGGACCGCGTGCAGGCTCGCCGCCGTCCGAGTGGGAACGGCCTTGTGCTTGGCTCTTCACTTCCGATAGAAGACCTCGTCGTCCTCGCTCGGTACGAGCGGCGCGAACTGCCGAAGCTCGGCGCCGCGGATCATCCACAGCCGGAAGAAGCCCTCTTCCTGGTCCATCACGAACAGTTGCGCCGCGTTCGGCTCGCGCCACGGCCTCTCGAAGAATCGCTGCCGGAGAGCATCGAGGTCAGCATGGTTCAGCGCACCCGCCCACACCTCGCACTCGGGCGCCTTCCACCCGCCCCATTGGTTGTCCTTCGCGCTGGTGAGCAACCTCAGGTACCCCACTCCGCCACGCTCAGGACTCGACCGGAGGGGAGCCTCCGTCCGCAGCCACTCGCTCAGCGCCTCCGCGTTCTCGGTGTCGTCATGTCGACCGAGATCATGACGTTCGCCTCCCAGCTCATAGCGATCGTTCTACCGGAGCGGACAGCAGGTCACCACAGTGTGGGGTCGAGCTGGCCCTGAGCGGTCATGAGCAGAGCGTGGGTCTCGCGAGAGGCGTTCCGGGTGCTGGCGTTCGCGACGGCGATGAGCCCGGACCTGGCCGCCGTGGGGAAGAGCGCCGCGTGTTTCGTGTTCTCTGCTGCCCGTGATAGAAACGCCTGATCGGGCGTCTACGCAGGTCGCCCCTGATTTCGATGGATAATTTAGATGAATGTCGACGGGTGGAGGGGCATGCCTGACCTGGAACCGCAGCGGAGCGGGGGCCGGGTCGCGCTGGTGGACCTGACCGGTGCAGAGGACATGACTGCGGCACTGCGCAAGCTGCAGGACCAGTGGGGGGCGGTGGCCCCCGTGGACCTGGAGCCAGGCGTACCGGGCTGGCTCGTGCTGGGGCACGCCGAGGTCATGGAGGTGATGCGCACCGAGAGCGTCTTCGCCCGGAACCCACGGCACTGGAGAGAGCAGCTACCACCGCAGTCGACCCTGCACGCCATCCTGTCCCCGACCGGACGGCGGAACCTGTACTTCTCGGACGGCGCGGAGCACCGGCGGCTGCGGCTCCCGGTGGACGAGGCGTTCGCCGACATGGACGAGGTCCGGACGGCAGCGCTCGTGCGCGTCGTCTGCGCCCGGCTCATCGACTCGTTCGCCGCCAAGGGCAGTGCGGACCTGATGGGCGAGTATGCGGCGGCGGTGTCGTTCCTGGCGGTGTCGGGCATGTTCGGGTTCGACGAGCGGCAGGGGCTCGACCTGTTGCGCTGCGCGAGCGAGATCTTCGGGCACGGCGGCGATCCCGTGTCAGCCCTGGTCCGGATGGACCAGATCGTGATGGACCACGTCATCGCGACCCGGGCGGAGCCAGGCCCGAACCTGACCGCCAGCTTCATCAAGCACCCGAGTTTCGAGGACGACACGGAGATCGTGCACTCCATGGTCGTGGCGATCTGCGCGGCCAACGAGATGCTCATCACCTGGATCGCGGCCACGCTGCGCCGCATGCTCACCGACCCCCGGTACACCGGCCGCGTCACCGGCGTGCGCCGCGGCCTGGACGACGCGATGGACGAGACGCTGTGGAGCGAGCCGCCCGTGGCGAACCTGCCGGCCCGGTACGCCGTGACCGACTGCACCCTCGGCACGGCGCGGATCCGCGCCGGCGACGCGATAGTGATGGGCGTGGCCGCCGCGAACAACGACCCGCGGGTACGCACCGCGGACGACCTCTTCGAGGCGAACAACCGGTCGCACCTGTCCTTCGGCGTCGGGCCGCACGCGTGCCCCGCCAAGCGCCCCGGGCGGCTCGTGGTCAAGATCGCGGTGGAGAGCCTGATGGAGCGGCTCGACCTGAGGCTCACCGACCCGGTGGTGAAGTGGGCGCCATCGCCGTGGTCGCGCTACCCGTCCACGCTGCCGGTGACGTTCACTCCCGAGCGCCAGGCCGCCCGCACGCCTGCCCGCGTCTGACCTGCCCCTGGAGCGTCAGACGGCATCGACGTGCGCCTTGCCGTTCACGCAAGTCTTCGTGCGCCATGCCCGCGCGGGGTTCGCCGTCGGGGACCTGCATCTTGAGCATGAACTCGAGGTTCCAGCGTGCCTCGTCGAGGATGTTGGCGACTCGATCTACCGATGCTCGGGACGAGCACCAGCGGCTGGGGGACTCAGGCCGTGCTGGCGAGGGTCTCCGGGTGCACCGGCGTACGGAACGTCCCGGTGCGCACCCAGGACTCGACCTCGTCCACCGCAGCCTCCCCGAGGCGTCGCACCTCCCCGCCGACCGACCCGGCAATGACGGTGTCGTTCGTGACGAACCGACAGGGGGTCTTCGACACCGGGGTCGGCGTGGCAGGCGGTTGCCGAGGCTGCCAGGTTGCGCCAACGGCGCACAAGACTACCCGCACCGCCACATGGCTGTCTCTTAGTCATTTCTTTACGCACTGGTCACACGGCTGCCTGGTATGCACGTTATGTTCAACGTTGTCCGTCGGTAACTAGATGGTGTCTCGGCTGAAGAAGGAGCCCCCAGTGCCTGACCACACCGGTAGATCCCTGAAGACGACAGACGCCGTCACAGCCAGTTCGGACCGCGAGTCCCGCCGCCGCGTGACCAAGCTGATCCGGCACCTGAGCACGCCCGAAGGGCGCGCCGACCCCCACGCCGTCTACGACGAGCTGCGAGCCATGGGCCCGGCGGTACGCATGCCGTGGGGAGCCTGGATCGTCACCTCGCACGGCGCGAGCCACGAGGTGCTCAGCGGATCCGGCTGGCGCACCGTGGACGCCGCCTGGCGCACCGCGCGCCAGCCGACGTGGGTGCGGCACCCGGGCCTGAAGTTCCTGCACGACTCCGCGCTCGGCACCAACCCGCCCGGGCACGCCGGGCTGCGCCGCAGCCTTGGCTCGTTCGTCTCGCCGCAGTCGGTCGCTGACCTCACACCGCAGATCGTCCAAACCGTCCACGAGTACCTCGACCGGTTCGATGCGGTGCTGCGCGCCGACGGCGAGGCGGACTTCGGGGCCCTGGTCGGCGACCGGCTGCCCATGGCGGTGCTCTGCATCGTTCTCGGGCTGCCGCGCGAGGACATCCCGCTGCTGTGCGAGATGAGCCGCATGCTCTCGAACGTGCACGACCTCGCGCCGAGCAAGGCGCGGATGGCGCAGGCCGACCGCGCGGGCAAGCTGTGGAACGCGTACTGGGAACAGCTCGTAGCCCAGCCCAGACCCCGGCTCACGGAGGACTCCCCGCTGGGAGAGTGGCTCGACACAGAGACCGACCCCGCGGTGCGCGCGGTGGCCGGCTCCCAGCTCAACGTCATGATCGAGGCGGGCCTCGAGACGACGACGTCCCTGCTGTCCGACGGCGTGGTGCAGCTCCTGCGCCGGCCCGACCAGGCCACGTGGATGCTCGAGCACCCGGAAGCCGTACACGGCGCCGTCGAGGAGCTGGTCCGCTTCGTATCGCCCGTACAGCTCATGACCCGGTACGCAGCGCAGGACACGGAGCTGCCGGGCGGCATCCCGGTGACAGCCGGGCAGATCGTGCACGCCGTGGTCGCCGCGGCCAACCACGACCCCGACGCCTACGACTCGCCGCACGACCTGAACCTCTCGCGCCCGCCCCGCCGCAACCTCGCCTTCGGCGTGGGCATGCACTACTGCCTAGGCGCGCCGCTGGCCCGTCTGGAAGCGACGACACTGTTCCCCGAGGTGCTGCAGCGGTTCGATCTCGAGTTCGCCGGGCCAGTGGGCTACGACGAGACCCTCGCCTTCCGCGGAACGCGTTCGGTGCCGGTACGGCGGCGACCCCGTCCAGCCGCGACCGCGGGTGCTGGTGCGGCGGTGGGTGCTGGTGCGGCGGTGGGTGCTGGTGAGGGCGCGTCCGCCGCCGGACCCGTCGTGGCCAACCGCGAGGACGCCGTGCTGGTGGTGACCCTCACGCGGCCCAACGGCGACAACCGGCTCGACCGAGCGACGCTGACCGCCCTGGGCGACGTGCTCACGACGCTGCCCGACGACATCGCCGCCATCGTGCTGCGCGCCGAAGGGCGCCACTTCTGCATAGGCGGCGACCTGGACGAGCTCGCCCAGCTCGCCACCAACGACCCCGACGGCTACCGGAACCTCGTCGAGCTCAGCGACGAGGTGCTGCGCGCCTGGCGCACCTGCCCGGCAGTGACAGTCGCGGCGCTGCACGGCAACGTCGCCGGAACAGGGCTCGGGCTGGCGGTCGCGAGCGACCTGCGCGTCGCCGCCGAGGACGCACGGTTCCGCGCGCCCGAGACGGTCGTCAGCATCCCGGTGGGTCCGAGCGAGGTGCTGGACCGCCTGGTCGCCGAGATCGGTTCCGGCTGGACCCGCGCGATGCTGCTGCTCGGCGATGCCATCAACGCCCAGGAGGCGCTGGAGGGCGGGCTCGTGCAATCCGTCGTCCCGACCGAGAACGTGTGGGCCGAGGCCAAGCGCCTGGCCCGGCGCATCGCCCGGCGCGACCGGGAGGCCATCCGCGTCACCAAGCAGACGATGGCCCGGCTTCCGCACGACGGTCCCGATCCGACGGAGGGCACCGACGTGTGGGAAGCACCACTAGCCCAGGCCCTGCGGCGCCGGATCACCCTTGGCAACGCGAGGTAGCGACTCCTCGTCGACGAAAGGCCGGCGGGGCCAGCGACAATGCTGGCCCCGGGACGGCGACCCGTCGACCCGGACGCCGGCAAGTTCACGTTCAAGGAGCACGCCGAGCACTGGCGGACGCTCCAGGTCCATCGCGGCAACACAGAGGACCAGGTCGACGTGGTTCTTGAGATCCGAACCTACCCACGGTTGGGACACCTGCCGCTAGCCCCGATCGACTCCGAGGACATCCAGTCGACTTCCACGATCTGCGTCACTACTACGCGAGCCCGCGCATCCGCCACGGCGCGTCCGTGAAGGCGGTTCAGGCACGACTGGCCACAAGGACGCGAGTGAGACCCTGGGCACCTACTGGTATCACCACGGCCTTCAGGCCAGGCGACCATGGCGCAACTGCGAACGTGATCTCGCGCCTGGAAGCCTCCGACTGATGCTCCGATGCAGGTCAGGGCCTTAAGACCTCGTTTCAGAATGGTCGGCGTGTCCGCTATGTCTGACCTGCGAGTTTGGGGCAGGCTGCGGGCTCGTGATCGAGGATTTGGTCCCTGACCGGCTGTGGGAGCAGGTCGCTCCGTTGCTCCCGGCGCCTCCTGCGCGGCCGTACCGACATCACGGGCGTCGGCGGGCTGATGACCGGGCGGCGCTGGCCGGGATCGTGTTCGTGCTGCGGCACGGGGTCGGCTGGCGGCAGGTCCCGCGGGACTCGCTGGGCGTCTCTGGCGTGACCTGCTGGCGCAGGCTGGCCGAGTGGACCGAGGCCGGTGTGTGGCCGCGGCTGCACGAGGCGGTTCTGGCCGAGATGCGCCGGGAAGGCCTGCTGGGGCTGGACGAGATGAGCATCGATGGCTCGCACGTGCGGGCGCTCAAAGGGGGGACCATGTCGGCCCGTCCCCGGTCGACCGTGGCCGGCCCGGGTCCAAGCACCACCTGATCGTGGACACGAACGGCACGCCGTTGCAGGTGTCGCTGACCGGCGGGAACCGGCACGACGTGACCCAGCTGCTGCCCCTGGTCGACTCCCTTCCGGCGATCCGGGGCGTGGTCGGCCGGCCACGCCGCAAACCCCGGATCCTGTATGCCGATCGCGGCTACGACTACGACAAGTACCGCCGCGAACTACGCGACCGCGGCATCACGGCGAAGATCGCTCGCCGTGGCGTCGCCCACGGCTCCGGCCTTGGCACCAAGCGGTGGGTCGTCGAACGCGGTTTCTCCTGGCTCCACCAGTTCAAACGCCTCCGTACCCGCTACGAGGTCCGCGCCGATCTCCACCTCGGACTCATGCACCTGGCCTGCGCCATCATCTGCTGGCGCAAACTCCCAGGCCGGTCATTCTGAAACGAGGTCTAAAAGCGGACGAGCCGGTCTGTACGCCGGGTTCTGTTCCCGCGCCGGGTTACCCCGGCGCGGGCGACGGTCATCCATCTAGGCCCTGCGTTGCCGCAGGGCTCGAGCGGTCTACCCGACTGTGCCTCTCCGAGGAGAGTCGGGCGGGCAGCCCTCAAACACAGTCTGTCTGACCTTGCTCCAGGTGGGGTTTACCTAGCCGCTACCGTCACCGGCAGCGCTGGTGGTCTCTTACACCACCGTTTCACCCTTACCCCAGGTCCTGAGACCTGGGGCGGTCTGTTTTCTGTGGCACTGTCCCGCGGGTCACCCCGGGTGGCTGTTAACCACCACCTTGCCCTGTGGAGCCCGGACGTTCCTCGGCGGGCGCCCGAGGGCACCCGACGCGACCGTCCGACCGACTCGTCCGCAGGTAGAAGAGTACCGCCAAGACTCCACACCGCTCGTCAGACCTCGACGCGGTAGCTCAGCGCGAGCTCGTCCCCCGACATTCCGCGGATTCCCCAGTTCTCCTTCGGGCTCTCCAGGATGACGACCTCCAGGTCCTCCGCCTCCAGCCCGAGCCGCGGCACGACGTTCGCCCCACACCGACCGGTTCCCGTACACCTTGATCTGGGCCATACGCGCTGACCCTGGCGGCGACTTAGGCTAGGCGGGTGCTCCTGCTCCTCCCGCCCTCCGAGGGCAAGACCCCCGCGCCCGACGGCGCAGCTCCCCTCGATCTGGACGCCCTGGTCCACCCGGAGCTCACCGCACGGCGCGAGCAGGTCCTGGCTGACCTCGCGCGGGTCAGCGCACGGCCCGACGCGACCTCCGTGCTCGGGGTCAGCGACGGGCTCGCCGACGAGGTGGCGCGCAACACCAGGCTCCACGCGGCGCCGTCGGCCCGCGCGGCGGAGGTCTACACGGGTGTCCTGTACGCGGCGGCCGGCCTGGCTTCGCTGCCCGACGGCGCGGCGGAGCGCGCCCAGGCGAGCGTCCTCACCTTCTCGGGGCTGTGGGGCGTCGTGGCGCCCGGCGATCGCATCCCCGCCTACCGGCTCAGCATGGGCGTCGGCCTGCCCGACGTCGGCCGCCTCGCCACGTTCTGGAAGCCCCACCTCGCCGAGGTGCTGGACGCGCGCGCCGCGGGCGACGTCGTCGTCGACTGCCGTTCCGCGACCTACGTCGCCGCCTGGAAGCCCCGGACGACGGGCGACGGCGCGGCCGAATGGGTCGAGGTGCGCGTGCTGCGGGAGACCGACGGGAAGCGGACCGTGGTGTCGCACAACGCGAAGCACACCCGCGGGGTACTGGCCGGGCACCTGCTGCGCCGGGAGCCCGAGGCGCGGACCAGCGAGGACGTGCTCAAGGCCGCACAGGAGCTCGTGGGCTCCGTGGTGCTCACCGAGATCGGGTCCGGCAAGGACCAGACGCTGATCGAGGCGAACCTGCTGGACGGGAAGCCCCGCGGCCCGCGCACGCTGGAGCTCGTGCTCGCCTGAGCGGCCCCCCGCCTTCGCTACGAGGCCCAGGGCCGAAACCCTGGCGCCGACGCCCGCCGACCGGTTGGATGACCGGTCATGACGACAAGGAGCCTGACGAGCGCCCGGGTCGCGGTGGCAGCGGCGTTCTTCGCGCAAGGCTTCGTCTTCATCGGCCTGACCACGCGGCTGCCCCGGTTCCTCGAACGCTGGGGCCTGGACGAGGTCACCCTGTCGCTGCTGCTGCTCATGATGGTGCTGCTCGCCGGCGTCGGGTCCCTGGTCGCGGAACGCGCGGCGCGGAGTGTCGGCAGCGCCCACACGCTGCGCCTCGGGCTCGCCCTGATGGTCGTCGCCGTGCCCGCGATCACGCTGGCGCCGGCGATCGGTGTGTTCGTCGGTGGGGTCGCGCTCTACGGGATCGCGCTGGGCCTGGTCGACGCCACCACGAACATGCAGGGCGTCGGCCTGGAGCACCGGTACGGCCGGCCCATCCTGCCGTCGTCCCACGGCTACTGGACCACCGGCGGAATCACCGCGGCCGTCGCGGCGCTCGCGACCGGCCACCTCTCCCCTACGGTCGCCGCGTTCGTGGCGGTGATACCCCTGGTGGTCTCCTTCGCGCCGTTCCTCCCGCACGTCGCGGCGGCGCCCGTGCCCGGAGCGCCGGCGCCGGGCCCACCCGTTCCGTGGCGTCCCATCTGGCTGGTCGGACTCGGGCTGGTCGTGTTCTACATGGTCGACACGACAGCGGCGACCTGGGGTCCCGTCTACCTCGCCCGGTCGTTCGACGCCCCCGGCAACCTGGTGGCGCTCGCGACGTTCCCCTACCTCGTGACCTCGATCGTCGTGCGGCTGTCCGGCGGCCGTCTGGTGACCCGGTTCGGCGTGGCGCCGGTGCTCCGAACCGGAGCGGTCCTCGCCTGCGGGGCGCTGGCCGTGGTGGCGCTCGCGCCGACGTGGCAGGTGGCGGTGGCGGGCTTCACGCTGCTCGGTGCCGCCGTCGCACTGGTGGCACCCCTCAGCTTCTCCGCCGCCGGGCGCATCGCCGCGGGGACGGCCGGCACCGCGGTCGACCCGCTCACCGGCACCGCGGGCGCAGCGACCCCGGAGCCCGACCGCGCCCGCACCGACGCCGTGATCGCCCGCTTCAACCAGTTCAACTACGTGGGGGCGCTGCTGGGGTCGGTGCTCACGGGGTTCGTCGGGGCGGACAACCTGCGGATCGGGTTCGCCCTGCCGGCCGTCCTGGTGCTCGCGCTCGTTCCGCTCGCCCCGGCGTTCGCGCGCGGGACGCTCACGCGCCCAGGTGACCGTGGGGTCGCTCGCCAGTAGCCGGAACCCCGGGCGCGGGCGGGAGAACGGCCCGGCTCAGCCGTCGGTCGGCACACCGGCGGCGACCACCTCGGAGGCGCCGTCCTCCCACAACCGCACCACCGACAACGACGCGGGCGGGACGCGCAGCCGCGCCCAGTGCGAGGCGGGCGCGCCCAGCGCCTGCCCGACAGCGGTCCGGATCTGCGCCACGTGACCCACCGCCACGACCGTGCGGCCCACGCCGCCGGCCAGCAGCTCGGTGAGGCCGGCCCAGACCCGCTCACCGAGCTGCGCGTACGACTCGCCGCCCGGGGGCTCGAAGGTGCCCGTCGAGCGCCACCGCACGAGCTCACCCGGCCAGCCCTGCTCGATCTCGTCCGCGGTAAGCCCCTCCCACTCCCCGTACCGGCACTCGGCGAACCTGTCCTCGGTGGTGACGTGCAGCCCGAGGCGCCGTCCGACGGCGGAGGCCGTCTCCTGGGTGCGCACGGTCGGCGACGCGACGAGCGCCGTCGGACGCGGCAGGTCGGGCCACAGGCCGCCGCTGCGCATCCCGCCCGTGGAACCCGCTCCGGTCCGCGCGGCTCGTCCGATGCGGAAGACGGCGTCGGCGGCCTGCGCGGCCTGCAGCCGGCCTCGAGCGGTCAGGGACGGCCCGGGGACATCAGACCCGGAGTATCCGCCGGCCTCCGTCAGCGGCGTCACCCCGTGCCGCAGGAGCACGACGGTGAGCGAGAGCGCGCCGTCGGGTCGTGTGGCCCGGACCAGCGGTCGCCCGCGCGGGTCTGACCCTGGCGCCTCGCTCATCCGGCGGCAGCGCCGGTCGTCGCGCCGGAGACGCGCACCAGGATCCGGCCGCACTCCTCGCAGCGCACCACGGCGTCGGGCGCCGCGTTCCTGATGGTCGCCAGGTCGCCCGGTGGGAGGTCCATGCGGCAGCCGTCGCAGCGGTTGCCGTCGAGCACCGCCGCACCCGTGCCACCCAGCTGCGTGCGGATCTTCTCGTAGAGCTTGACCAGGGCCGTGTCGAGCCCGTCGGCCGCCTTCGCGCGGTCGCCGGCGATCGCCTGGACCTGCGCGTCGATCTCGGCCCAGCCGGCGTCACGCTCGGCCTCGACCGCCGCCCGCTCCGTGACCAGCTCGTCGTTGGCGGCCTCGACCTTGGCCAGAGCATCCTCGTGCGCCTCGAGCCGCTCCATGACGTCGAGCTCGATCTCCTCCAGCGCCGCCTGGCGGGTCGCGAGCGAACCGAGCTCGTCGGTGAGCGCCACGGCGTCCTTGGCGCTGACGCCACCCTGGTCCAGCCGCTCCTGATCGCGCTGGGCGCGGTTGCGGACCTGCTCGACGTCGGACTCCGCCTTGGTGAGCTCGCGCTTGAGGTCGGCCACCCGGGTACGCGACTCGACGAGCGAGGCACGCAGGTCGGCGATGCGACCGTCGAGCTCCGTCAGCTTCGCGAGCGCGGGCAGGTTCTTGCGCTGGTGAGCGAGCTGCTGAGCGCGCGTGTCGAGCGCCTGGACGTCCAGCAGCCTGCGCTGGTCTTCGGGCGGTGCAGTTGCCACGGGAGGCGTCCTCTCGGTCGGGTTCTGGGGGCGGTCCAACGCTACCCCGCGCCCGCCCGCGCCGAATCCACCCGGCCCGTGGTCTGCCGGCGGGGCTGCGAGCTCGCGGTGCGAACTGTCAGCGCGACGGCACCTGGCCCGTCCAGGGGTCGGTCACGAGCTCGCTGACCCGGGTCTCGACCGCCAGCCCGTCGGCCGCGAGCGCCGCCGCGAGATCCTCGACGGCGTACCGCAGCCAGGGCCACTCGCTCGCGTAGTGGGCGGTGTCGACGAGGAACGGGGTGCCCGCCGGTCCGGGGGCGCCTGTCGCGCGGGCCTCGAACTCGGCCCGTTCGCGCAGCTCCGAGGCGGGGTGGTGGCGCAGGTCCGAGGTGACGTACACGTCCGCGGCGGCGGCGCGGACGGCGTCGAAGTAACCGTCGCCGGATCCGCCGAGGACGGCGGCGGTGGTCACGACGGCGTCCGGGTCGCCGGAGAACCGGATGCCCTGCGCGGTCGCCGGCAGCGCAGCGGCGACGCGGCGGGCGAAGGCGGCGAGAGTGACGGGTTCGACGAGTCTGCCGACGCGTCCGATGCCGCGGTCGGTCCCGTAGTCGGCACCATGGCCGTGGCCGTCCGTCTCGCCGGCGGCGCTCACCTCGAGCGGGCGCCGGTCGGTGATGCCGACGAGGTCGGCGAGGGCGTCCGCGACCCCCCGCGGGGCGGCGTCCGCGTTGGTGTGGGCGACGTGCAGGGCGCACCCGGCGGTGAGGAGCCGGTGCACCACCGATCCCTTGAAGGTCGTGGCGGCCACGGAGCTCACGCCCCGCAGGAACAGGGGGTGGTGCGTGACGAGCAGGTCAGCGCCCCACTCCAGGGCCTGGTCGACGACGGCGGTCACGGGGTCCACGGCGAACAGCACCTTGCGCACCGGGGTCGCGGGGTCGCCGGCGACGAGTCCGACGGCGTCCCAGCCCTCCGCCGTCGACGGCGGGTAGAGGCCGTCGAGCGCGGAGACCACCTGCGCCAGCGTGGGGTGCACGGCGGAACTGCCGGACGAGGCGCCCGGCGAGGCGGTGCCAGGGGCCGTGCCAGGGGTGGGGGTGTCGCTGCTGCTCACGCGTACAGCGTAGTGCGGGGCGGTCCGTGTGGCGCCGTTCACCGATCTGCCGCCGGCGGTGGAGCACGCCCGGTCGCACGTTCCGCGGGCACAGACGGATTAGGCTCGTACCGTGACCGAGTCAGCCCCCCGCATGAACGTCGAGTCGTTCAACCTGGACCACCGCGCCGTCGCCGCCCCGTACGTGCGGCTTGCCGACCGCAAGCAGCTCGCGGGCGGTGACGTGATCGTCAAGTACGACGTCCGGTTCACCCAGCCGAACGTCGCGCACCTCGAGATGCGGACGGTGCACTCCCTGGAGCACCTGTTCGCCGAGCACTCGCGCAACCATTCCGACGCCGTCCTGGACTTCTCCCCCATGGGCTGCCAGACCGGCTTCTACCTGATGCTGCAGGGGGAGCCCGCCTACGAGGACGTGCTCCGGCTCATCGAAGCGACGATGCGTGACATCGTCACGGCCACCGAGGTGCCCGCGGCGAACGAGGTGCAGTGCGGCTGGGGCGCGAACCACTCGCTGGCCGGCGCCCAGGAGGCGGCTTCCGTGTTCCTCTCGGCACGTGGGGTCTGGTCGCAGGTGTTCGCCGAGGGCGCGCCGGGTGACGCCTCGGCCAGCGACGCGGCCGCCCGGGATGCAGCCGCTCGTGAGGCAGCGGCTCACGACGCGGTAGCCCGCGAAGGCGCTGCCCGCCCAGGGCTCGCCGGCGACCCGGCCGCCGGGCAGTGAGCGCTCCCGCACCCGTCGCCGTCGTGCTCGTCGCGATGGACGACGAGGCCGCGCCCTTCCTCGGTCTGGCGTCCGCGGTGGGCGAGCCGGAACGTGTCGGCCTCGCCGTCCACCGGCAGATCACGCTCGCGGGCCGACCCGTCGTGCTGGTGCGCACCGGGATCGGCTTCGTCAACGCGACCGCGGCGGGCGCGAGCGCGATCCTCCGCTACGGCCCGGACGTGCCCTTGATCAGCGCGGGCAGCGCCGGCGGTCTCGCCAAGGACATCGCGGTCGGCGACGTCGTCCTGGGCGTCCGTCTCGTGAACGCGGACGCCGACGCCCGCGCCTTCGGCTACGTGCTCGGGCAGGTTCCTGGCATGCCGGAGGCGTACGACGCCGCCCCCGCGCTCGCCGACGCCGTCCGGCGGGCGGCCGCCGACGTGTCGGGGGCAGCCGACGGGTCGCTGACGCTGCGCGAGGGGATCATCGGGTCGGGCGAGAAGTTCGCCACCACCGAGCTCGCGCTGCGGCTCCGCGCGGACTTTCCCGACATGCTCGCCGTCGACATGGAGTCCGCGGCGCTGGCGCAGCTGTGCCACAACTTCGGCTCCGGCTTCGTGTCGGCGCGAGCGGTCTCGGACCTGTGCGCCCCCGACGGCACCGAGTTCCTGACCCACGTCGACGACGCGGCACTGCGTTCGGCCCAGGTCGTCACCGCGGCGATCGGTCTGCTGGCGGGCTGAGGTCCTGTCCGGCCGACCGGCCCGCGGCGGCGCGCAGCTGCTCCACGGCGCACGCGACGAGCGCGGCCTGACGCCGGTCCCCGCCGGCATGGACGACGACGCGGCGCGCGACGCGAGGGCGGACCAGCGGCTTGGCGACGAGCTCCGGGGAACGTTCGGGCACAGCCAGTCGGGGCAGCACCGTGACCCCGATCCCTGCCGCCACCAGCCGTAGCGCCGCCCGGTGGTCATCGAGCCGGGCGGCATAGCGCGGGGTGTACCCGGCGGTGCTGCACGCGCTCAGGACGATCCGCCCGATCGGGCTGTCATAGATGTCGTGGTCGATCCACGGCTGTTCCGCCAGGTCGCTGAGGCTGATCTCGGGGGCGTCGGCCAGCGGGTGCCCCACCGGCAGCACCGCGACCAGATCCTCGACGAGCAGCTCGTGACGCACGTAGCCGTCGAGACGGATCGCTGCGGCGTCCGCCGGTTCGGTACGGATGTCGAGGTCGGGCCGTCGGCGCCCGCGACCGTCCACCGGTTCGTTGAGGCTGACCTCGACGGTCAGGTTCGGCTGGAGCCGACGCACGGCGCGCACGACGTCGGGCATCCACCGCTCGGCCGCCGAGGCGAAACAGGCGATGGCCAGGTGCTGTCCCTGGCCACCCCGGAGGTCCGCCACCGCCCGCTCCAGGCGCCCGAAGTCGGCAAGGAGCGCCTGCGCCTGGTCGGCCAGCACCCGGGCGGCATCGGTGGCGGCGATACCGCGGCCCTGCTTCTCGAACAGGACCAGCCCGGTCTCCCGCGCGAGCGCGGCCATGTGCTGACTGATCGTCGCGGGCGAGTAGCTGAGGTTGCGGGCCGCCCCGTTGATCGATCCGGCCGCCAGGACCGCACGCAGGATCTCGAGCCGTCGTGGGTTGAGCATGAGGCCGACCGTAGGGCAGGACACTGCGGCGCGGCAGGGCGGACCGCGGTCGCGAACGTATGCCATGAGCGAACGGTCGACTGTATTTGTGTGCTTGTCCTGACGGTTTCGGGCGGCCGAGGATGAGGGTTGTCTGCAGCGTTTCCGCGTGGAGGGATGACCATGGACACGACGTTCTGGGCCGACGCCGACCGGCTCCTGATCCGCTACGGGCCGAGCTTCACCCCGCGGGTGATCGAGCGCGCCTCGGGCGCGTACGTCTTCGACCGTGACGGGACGCCGATCCTCGACTTCACGTCGGGTCAGATGAGCTCCATCCTCGGCCACGCGCACCCGGACATCGTGTCCACGGTGTCGAAGGCGGTCGCGTCGCTGGACCACCTCTTCAGCGGCATGCTCAGCGGTCCGGTTCTCGGGCTGGCCGGAAGACTCGCCGAGACCCTGCCGGACCCGCTCGGCAAGAGCATGCTGCTCAGCACCGGGGCCGAGGCGAACGAGGCGGCCATCAAGATGGCCAAGCTCTTCACCGGCCGCTACGAGATCGTCTCGTTCGACCGCTCGTGGCACGGCATGACCCAGGGCGCGGCCTCCGCCACGTTCTCCGCAGGGCGGCGCGGCTACGGTCCGCCCACCCCCGGCAACCTGGCCCTGCCCACCCCGAACGCCTACCGGTCGCCGTTCCGATCACCCGACGGGTCGTACGACTGGGAGGCCGAGCTGGCCTACGGCTTCGCGCTGGTCGACCAGCAGTCGGCCGGCAGCCTCGCCGCCTGCGTCGTCGAGCCGATCCTCTCCTCGGGCGGCATCATCGAGCTGCCACCTGGGTACCTACGGCGTCTGAAGGAGATGTGCGAGGAGCGCGGGATGCTGCTCGTCCTCGACGAGGCGCAGACGGGCCTGGGCAGGACCGGTGACATGTACGCGTTCGAGCGGGACGGTGTGACCCCGGACATCCTGACGCTGTCGAAGACCCTCGGCGCCGGGCTACCCGTCGCGGCTGTCGTCACGACCGCCGACATCGAACAGGTCTGCCACGACCGGGGCTTCCTCTTCTACACGACGCACGTCTCCGACCCGCTGGCGGCGGCAGTCGGGCTGACCGTGCTCGACGTCATCGAGCGAGAACGGCTCGTCGCCCGCGCCGCGACGCTGGGCGAACAGCTCGCCGCACGCCTGGAATCGCTCCGGGAGCGGTACGACGTGGTCGGCGACGTACGTGGCCGCGGTCTGCTCCAGGGCATCGAGCTGGTGCAGGACAAGCGGAGCAAGACTCCCGCTGACGCGCTGGGCAACGCCGTCACGTCGGCCTGCCTGGAACGGGGTCTGCACATGAACATCGTGCAGCTGCCGGGGATGGGCGGCATCTTCCGCATCGCACCGCCCCTCACGATCAGCGAGGACGACCTCCATGCCGGCGTGGACATCCTGGAGACCTCCCTCAAGGCCGTGCTGGATGATCAGTCCTTGGCGTCCGCGTAGCTCTCCGTCACGGCGACACTGAGCGGAAAGTCCACCGGGAAGTCGCCGAAGAGCAGGCGCCCGGCCTCGTCGGCGGCGGCGCGCACCTCCTGTGCCACGACGTCCGCCAGCGCAGCCGGTGCGTGCACTACCACCTCGTCGTGCAAGAAGAACACCAGGTGCGGCCGACGGGCGAAGGGCGCCGGCGCGAGGCCGGGCACGGAGTCGCCCGAGGCCTCGCCGACGGCCCAGAGCCGACGGCGGATGGAGGCGATCCAGCACAAAGCCCACTCCGCCGCGGTGCCCTGGACGATGAAGTTCCGGGTGAACCGCCCCCACGAGCGCGTCTGGCTGCGGGCACGCGACTGGACATCCGCGCCGGCGTCCTCGTCGAACGCGGAACCCTGGACCGCTGCCCAGGAGTCCCCGGGCAGCGGTGAGCTGCGGCCCAGACGGGTGGTCACCTTCTCCCCCCGCTCGCCGGCGCGGGCGGCCCGCTCGACGAGGTCGATCGCCTGCGGGAAGGCACGGGCGAGGCGAGGCAGCACCTGCGCGCTCACGCCCGTGGTGCCCCCGTACATCGCACCGAGCATGCCCACCTTCGCGTGCTCACGGGAGTCGACGACACCCGCCGCGACGATCCCCGCGTACATGTCGGTGTTCGCGCCGTCCTTGGTGCGGCCCGCCGCCGCCATGCGCTCGTCCCGGGCGAGCGCGGCCAGCACACGTGGCTCGAGCTGCGCCGCGTCGGCGACGACGAAGGTCCAGCCCGGATCCGCGACGACAGCGCGCCGCACGTTGTGCGGCAGCTGCAGGGCGCCGCCGCCGGTGCTCGCCCACCGCCCGGTCACCACCCCGCCGACCACGTACTCCATCCGGAACCGGCCGTCAGGCGCCCAGGTGTCGAGCCAGTTCCAGCCGTTCGCCGTGTAGAGGCGGTACAGACCCTTGTACTCCAGGAGCGGTGCGATCACCGGATGGTCGAGCTTCTCCAGCTCCCACTTGCGCAGGCTCCTGGCGCCGACACCCGCGTACTCCATGGCGCGCAGCAGGTCAGGATGCGAGTCGGGATTGAGCGTCGGCGGGGCATCGATGGCGCTCCGGATCCGGTTGGCCAGGTCCTCGAGCTTCGCCGGCCGGGCACCCGGCCGCGGACGCGGACCCAGTGCCTCCGTGAGGATCTGGTCGTGGATGTCGCCGCGCCACGGAAGACCGGCGTGATGCATCTCGGCAGCAGCGAGCGCCCCGGCCGACTCCGCCGCGAGCAGGAGCCGCAGGCGGCCGGGGTCGGTGCTGTCCTTGATCGCGAGCAGCTGTGCGGTCAGCTCGGCGGCGGGGTCGAGGGCGTTGGTGGGGTGGAGGGCGTTGATGGGGTGGAGGGCGTCCTGAGGTCCGGGGTGGTCCTGGCCTGATCCGGCCGCACTGGTCACGGTCGGAGTCGTCACGGTCGGACTGGTCACGGTCGGACTGGTGCCGGCGGAGCTGGGTACATCGGGGCCAGGTCCAGCCGGGCCAGGTCCAGGAAGGCGACGCTCGTCTGCTCGGCGGGCACTACCCGAACACCGCGGTGCGGTGATCTCGCCGAGGTCGAAGAGCGGTTCGGCACCCGGGTGCCTGTCGTGAGGCACCAGCGCGGCCGCCGTCGGGCCGCCGGGTGGTGGTACCGGTGCGAGACCGTCCCACGGCGTCGGGCCCGACTCGGCGAGTGCGGTGCGCGCCGACAGGGCCGACGCGCGGAGTACCGCGTGCGCGAGCCGCAGGTCGTGCGCCCGGTCGACCCGGATGCCGTCAGCGAGCAGCATGGGATACCACTTGTTGGTGTCGTCCCACGTCCACCGCGTGTGGTCCACCTCGGCCTCGGTCACCGCGTGCGCCAGCTCGGCCGCCTGGACGACCTGCTGCTGCCCCTGTGGCGCGCCCCCGTCGGACACCGGCTGGAGGCCGACGCCCGAGCCCTCTTCTGAGACGACCGTGTGCATGGGCTCAGTCTGCCGTGGACCACTGACACTCCACGTGACGCTCGACGTGACGCTCGACGTGACACCCGGTGCGACCGGCCGGCCGGTCGCACCGGTCGGCACGGTGGCGGGCTCACCCGTCACGGACGGTTATCCACAGATTTCAAATCTGCCTCGCAGTGGGTACGTCTGTTCGATACGGTCGCTACTGCCGGCACACCGCCGGCACGAGACCTTGGGGGTGAGCCGAATGGTGCTGACACAACCGGACCCGGGCGCGCCGACCGGCTCCCGCTCGCTTGAAGACGTCGTCGCGGATCTCGAGTCCCTGACCCGCGAGCTCATCGACGTGGCGGGCCCGACTGCGCTGAGCAGCGACGCCCTCGGCAGTGGTTCTGGGATCGGCTCTCGCCTGACTGTCACATCCCCTCTGCTGCGCACCCTGTCCGCACAACTGGACGTGCTCCGGATGACCTGGTTGTACCGGATCGAGGCCGACGGGATGTGGGCGCTCGACGGTTCGCGCACGTTCCGGACGTGGCTCGCTCGCCGGGAGAAGGTCACACTGCGCACGGCGTCCAGAGAGGTCCGTACGGCCGAGCGCCTGCTGGAGCACCTGCCGGCCACGCTCGCTGCCGCCCTCAGCGGACGGCTCGGTATGGACCAGGTGCGGACGATGGTCGACGTCGGCCCGACGTCCGAAGAACGACGCAGGGCGCTGCTGACTCCGGTGGACGTCACCGCCGCGGACGTCACGCCGTCCGACCCGACACCGTCCGACCCGACACCACCCGAGGTCAATACCTCCGACGGCAACGGCCCGGAGACCGGTGACGACGCCCCTGGCGACGATTCAGGGGAACCCGTCGGGGGCTCCGCCGACGGCACCGAGGACGGCACCGCCGACGGCGGCGAGACCGCCGCGCCCGGACCGACCGGCGAGGAGCTGCTGCTCGACCTGGCCGACCAGCACGGGCCTCTCGTCTTCCGACGGTTCGTGGACCGGTTCGCCCGGGTCGCCGACCCCGCGTCCGACGAACGTGGCTACAAACAGGCCTCCGAGCGGGAGCACCTCGACGTGGCCAAGACCTTCGGCGGCTATCACGTCGAGGGCTTCCTTACCGATGAACACGGTGAGGCCCTCCGTGCGGCCATGGACTCCGTCATGGGTGCACCCACGCCGGGCGACGACCGCACACCCACGCAGCGACGCGCCCAGGCGCTCGCTGACCTCGCTCGCACGGCGCTCGACAACGGAGCTACCGGGACCGGCGCCGCAGTACGACCGCACGTCACCGTCACCATCTCCTGGACGGAGCTCACCCGGCTGACCACTGCGTTCGCTGCCCGCGACGGTGCAGGTCCCGGGAACGGCACCACGGACCGAACGGGAGACGAGCCCCGCGCCGACCGCCTGTTCGACACGCCGACAAGCCTCACGGACGTCACGGCGGCGCCGGCACGGTTCGGCATCTCCTCGTCGCTCGTTCCGACCGCCACACTGCGACGTCTGCTGTGCGACTCCGCGGTGACACGCGTGGTCTTCGGGCCTGACGGGCAGGTTCTCGACGTCGGGCGATCACAGCGCACCGTCAACGGACAGATGCGCCGTGCCGTGATCGCTCGGGACAAGCACTGCGTCTATACCGACTGCACGCAGCCAGCCGGACACTGCGAGGTCCACCACGCCGAACGTCATTGGGCCGACGGTGGGGAGACCAGCGTCCGAAATTCCGCCTTGCTGTGCTACCACCACCACGACCTGGTCGACACCACCGGTATCACCATGCGCTGGACGGGGAACCCCGGCGGCGAACGGCACTCCGGCTGGACCCTCACCGACCGGCACGGCCGCGTGATCACCTCGGCCGGCTCCCTTCCGGATGCGGCCAGGCGCGCGGCATGACCGCACCCGGGCTGAGCCTCCACGGCACGGTGCTCCTGTCCCTGGTCAGCACGCTAAGGCGCCAGGCGGTGCAGGTCCCGCGGGAACGGCGTCACCTCCCGGACGTTGGCCGCCCCGACCAGGCGCGCCACCCAGCGCTCCAGCCCGATCGCGAACCCGCCGTGCGGCGGCATCCCGTGCCGGAACGCCGCCAGGTACGAGGCGTAGGCCGCCGGGTCCTCGCCCCGCGCCTCGATCGCCGCGACGTAGTCGGCGTACCGGTGCAGACGTTGTCCTCCGGTGACCAGCTCCAGCCCGCGGAACAGCAGGTCGAAGCTGTTGCTCCACCGCGCCTCCCCGGGTGCGGTGTCCGTACCCGTACCCGGGCCCGTTCGGGCAGGACGGGCGAACGGGTGCGTGTAGAACGGCCGCTTCGCCATGGGGTAGCCCTCCACGGCGACGAACTCCGACCCGTGCTCGGCCCTCGCCCACTCACCCAGTGCGCGTTCGTGCTCCGGTGCAAGGTCCGGTTCGTCGGACGGCGCGCCGACGAGCGCCAGGGCGTCGGCGAAGTGGATCACGGGGATCTCCGCGGGGACCTCAGGCACCTCGATGGCGAGCCGTTCGGCGGCGCCGGAGGCGCGTACGGCGTCGGCCATCCCGGCGAGCACCTCACGCAGCACGGCGAGCACGTCGCGATGGTCGCGCACGAACCCGAGCTCGACGTCGAGCGAGCGGTACTCCGCCAGGTGCCGCACGGTGTCGTGCGGCTCGGCCCGGAAGACCGGACCCACCTCGTAGACGCGCTCGAGCACGCCGACCATCTGCTGCTTGTAGAACTGCGGCGACTGCGCCAGGTACGCAGGCCGGCCGAAGTAGTCGACCTCGAAGACGTTCGCCCCGGACTCCGTGGCCGTGCCGACCAGCTTGGGGGTGCAGATCTCCGTGAAGCCGGCCGCGTCGAGCGTGGACCGGAACGCGCCCAGGCTCGTCGCCGCGACCTCCCAGCGTGCCCTCTGCGCCGGATGGCGCCATGCGACCGCCGCGTGGTCGAGGAGGGTCGGTAGCGCGGCCTGCAGCGTTGGCCGCCACAGCTCGACCGGTGGAGTTTCCGCCGCATCGGTGAGCGGCGTGATCACGGGTTCCGTCACCTCGACGCCGCCAGGGGCCTGCGAGTTGGCGGTGACCGTTCCGGTCACCTCCACGGTGGTCTCCTCGGGCGGAACCGTCCCCGCGCCCGCACGCACCACGATCTGGGCAAGGCCGGTACGGTCACGCAGCACGAGGAACGTCACGGTCGCGAGCTCGCGACGCCGGTGGACCCAGCCCTGCAGGCGCACCGCCGATCCGGCGGGCACAGCAGCAAGGTCGTGCGCCAGGGTTCGGACGACGGCGCCCGCCGGTCCGCCCGACGCAGCACCCGCGGCTGCGGGTACTGGTGCAGGTGCAGCTGCGGGTGCGGGTGCGCCGATGCCCGTCTCGGACGTGGCCGGCGATGACAGAGGTGACGGCGAAGGTGACGGCGTACGTGACGGCAAAGGTGGTCTCATCATTCCTCCTTCAGAGCGAAGGCCCTGGAGGAGCGGGCGGGGGCTAGGTCGCGGTGCCACCACTCCTTTGCCGGGAGATCCCGGCCTCTCGTCGGTACGCCGCACGCGCGGGCCGAGCGTTCGCCCGGTGGTGCCAGGCCGAGGGTCGTCACGCCTCACGTTCGCCACCACGAACGTTATGCCCGACGGCGGGGCGTTCGCCACACCATTGACGAGCCGGACACGACGGCGGGGCCCCGACCTCAGTCGGGACCCCGCCGAGAGTGCCGGCCGAAGGCTGCTCAGCCCCAGCCCTGCTCGTTCTGCTGCTCGCCACCCTGCTCCTGCGAGCCGTACTGGCCACCCTGCTCGCCCTGACCACCCTGCTCCTCAGCGCCGAACTCGGACCCGCCCTGGGACGAGCCCTCACCCTGGCCGTACTCGCCCTGCGAGGAGCCACCGCTCTGCCCGTAGGAACCGCCCTCCGACGAACCCTCGCCCTGTCCGTAGGACTCCGACGAACCGGACTGTCCGCCTGACGACTCCCCGTACGAGGAACCCCCCGACTGCTCCGTCTGGCCGTACGACGACCCCTGGGACTCGCCGCCCCCGCCCTGCCCGTACGAACCGCCCTCCGACGAACCCTCGCCCTGTCCGTAGGACTCCGACGAACCGGACTGTCCGCCTGACGACTCCCCGTACGAGGAACCCCCCGACTGCTCCGTCTGGCCGTACGACGACCCCTGGGACTCGCCGCCCCCGCCCTGCCCGTACGAACCGCCCTCCGACGAACCCTCGCCCTGTCCGTAGGACTCCGACGAACCGGACTGTCCGCCTGACGACTCCCCGTACGAGGAACCCCCCGACTGCTCCGTCTGGCCGTACGACGACCCCTGGGACTCGCCGCCCCCGCCCTGCCCGTACGAACCGCCCTCCGACGAACCCTCGCCCTGTCCGTAGGACTCCGACGAACCGGACTGTCCGCCTGACGACTCCCCGTACGAGGAACCCCCCGACTGCTCCGTCTGGCCGTACGACGACCCCTGGGACTCGCCGCCCCCGCCCTGCCCGTACGAACCGCCCTCGGACGAGCCCTCGCTCTGCCCGTACGACTCACCCTGGGACGACGACTCGCCCTGCCCGTAGGAACCACCCTCGGAGGACGACCCACCCTGGCCGTACCCGGACGACTCCGACGACTCCGACTGGCCGTACGACGAACCCTCCGAGCCCTGCTGCGACTCGCCGTACGACGAACCCTCGCCGCTCTGCGTCCCACCCTGCGAGCCGTAGCCCTCGGACGTGTTCTCGTTCGAGCCGAACTCCGACGTCGACTCCTGGCCCTGCTGGCCGCCCTGCTCGGGCTGCCCGTAGTTCTCAGTCATGACTGCTCCTCGCATACGTGGCGTACGTGCGCGGAGGTGTGCTGAAGTGCATCCCCCTGCGGGACCGGGTGAAAACCCGCGCCCAAATGCAACGTACCCACGCCACAGAGGGACCGCCACAGGTACCCGGAACTACCGCCGTGTAAGCCGGAAGCCCTCGCTGCCCGGGTCAGCGCACCACCGCGAACCCTCCGGTCCACGGCACAGCGTCACCCAGCGCGAGACCGAGCTGCAGGAACCCCACGGCCTCCAGCTCCCTGGCACGAGCCAGCGGTCCGACGTCGATGCCACGCGCCCCCGAGGCCTCGACCACGTCGAGCACCGACGACTTCGCGTCGACGTCGTCCCCGGCGGCGAGGACCGTCAGCGGCACCGGAGCCGCGTCGTGGGCCGTGAGCTCACCGGACGTGACCGTCGCGGCGAAGCTGGTGTTGAAGGCCTTCAGCACACGCGACTGGGGCAGTCGCGTGCTCAGCTCGGCGGCGGCGCTGCCCGCCCGGATCTCCCGGCGGCGACCATCGGCCAGGTCCACGGGATTCGTGATGTCCACGACGACCTTGCCGGCGAGCTGGTCGACGTACCGCGCCGCGACGTCGCCCAGCGCCTCGTACGGCACGGCGAGCACGACGACGTCGCCCGTGAAGGTCTCGACACGCTCACCGTGCGCCACGCTCTGCACCGGGGCACCGCCGCGCGCGGCCAGCGCCGAGATGGCGGTACCCATGTTCCCCGTGCCGATGATCGTGAAGCCCCTCATGGCCCCAGGCTCACACGAGGCAGCGCCACCCGCAGGCGACCGTCACCCGCGACCGATCTGTCACCCGCGACCGATCCGTCCCCCGCAATCGATCTGTCACCCGCAATCGATCCACTGCCGCACGGCCTGCCCCACGGTGGCGGCATCCTCCAGGGGGGCCAGGTGGCCCCGCCCCGGGAGGTCCACCACCTCGGGGTCTCCGGGAAGCGCCGCCCTGAGCCGCGCGGCCTGCTCGAACGGGATCCACGGGTCGTCGACGCCCCAGCCGATCCGCACCGGGCAGCGCACCTGGTCGAGCCGGTCGACGATCGGCGCGGTGTGGTCGGGCGAGAGCTGGGCGATCTGGCGGTAGAACGCGGCCTGCCCGGCCTCGTCGAGCCAGGGCTGCGCGAGCGCCTCGACGACGTCGTCGGACAGGTGATGGTTCGCCGCGCCTGCGATGTACTCCCGGACGAGAGCCGCGTGCAGTGGGCCGGGCACCGCCGCGAAGACTGCCTCATGCTGGGCCACGAGCCGGAAGAACGGCGACCCCCACGGGTCCAGCGTCACGATGTCGAGCAGGAACAGGCTCGCGACCTCGACGCCTTCCAGGAGGTGCGCGCCCAGCGCCACGGCTCCCCCGATGTCGTGGGCCGCCACGTGCGGCCGGTCCAGCGACCAGTGGCCCAGCAGCGCCGCGAACCGCTGCCGCTGGGCGACGAGGTCCACCGGGTGGGTCGGCTCCTTGGGTGACGCGCCGTACCCGGGCATGTCCCAGAGGAACACGCGATGGTCCTCGCTGAGGGCACGGGCGACGGGCGCCCACACGTGCGCCGACCACGGGGTGCCGTGGCAGAGCACGACGTCGCCGACCGGTGCCCGGCCCGCCGGTTCGAGCACGTAGGTGGCGACGCGGGCGCCGTCGGTGCCGTCGAGGTCGACGAAGTCGGGTGCGGGCAGGGTCGGCCGGTCTGCGGCAGGCTCTGGAGCAGGCATGCGCCGACGGTAGGTCGTCACACGCGGTCGGTCCACAACGGGCCGGTGCCGAAGGGGAGGAGCAACGAGGAGCATGACGGCTCGGCCAGAGGTTAGGTTCTCCTTACCTGGTTGCTATGCTCGCCACGTGATGACATGTTGTCAGCACCTTGCCCCCGCTTCGGAGGAGAGTCCATGAGCCTGGCCGTCGAGGAAGACATCCCGCTGTCCGCCCTGCTCCGCGAGGGAACGCGCGCCGACCACGGCGCCGCCAACTCCGAGGACTTCATCGAGAAGCTTCTATCCGGCGCGCTGGACCGGGCCGCCTACGCCGACCTCTCGGCTCAGCTTCTCGTGGTCTACGAGGCGCTCGAGGAGGCCAGCGCCGTCGTGCGTGACGGGCGCGGCGCCGGCCTCGTCTTCAACGAGCTCACGCGGGTGCCGGCGATCGAACAGGACCTCTCCTTCCTGTACGGGCCCTCCTGGCGCGAGAAGATCCGCATCCTGCCGGCGACCAGGGAGTACGCGGACCGTGTGCGCGAGGTCAGCGGCAGCCTGCCGCACTATGCCGCACACTCCTACACCCGCTACCTGGGCGACCTGTCGGGCGGACAGATCGTCAAGCGCATGATGAAGCAGCACTACGGCCTGGACGGCGACGGGGTGGCCTTCTACACCTTCCCGGACATCCCCAAGGTCAAGGTGTTCAAGGACGCGTACCGCGGTCAGCTCGACGACCTGGCCCTGGACACCGACGAGGTGGCCACCACGCTCGCCGAGGCGCACCATGCTTTCCACCTCAACCGCGTCGTCTTCGCCGCGCTGGCGGAGATCCACTGCGGAGCCGACCTGACCGAGCCGACCCTGCCCGCCCGATGACCCATCTCACATGATGAGAATCCACACAGCCTGAACCTGTCACGGATCGCGCCTTCCGGTGGTCGGATTGAGTATGAACATCACCGAACGTCGGATCTCAACGACAGTGCTGGTCATCGGGACGGGCGGGTCAGGGCTTCGTGCCGCGATCGAGCTCGCAGAACAGGGTGTCGATGTGCTGGCGCTGGGCAAGCGGCCGCGTATGGACGCCCATACCTCACTGGCCGCGGGCGGGATCAACGCGGCACTCGGCACGATGGATGCTGAGGACTCCTGGCAGCAGCATGCCGCCGACACGATCAAGGAGAGCTACGGTCTGGCCAACCCGCACACGGCCCAGATCGTCGCGCAGGGCGCCGGCCAGGGAATCGCCGACCTCGAGCGGTACGGCATGGCCTTCGCCCGGGAGGACGACGGCCGCATCTCGCAACGGTTCTTCGGCGCCCACACCTACCGCCGAACCGCGTTCGCCGGCGACTACACCGGCCTGGAGATCCAGCGCTCCCTCGTGAACCGGGCAGCTCAGCTCGACATCCCGATCCTCGACTCCCTCTACATCACGCGCATCCTGGTACACGACGGCGTCGTGTTCGGCGCGTACGGGTTCGACCTGACCGACGGCACGCCGCACCTGATCCACGCCGACGCCGTGATCCTGGCCGCGGGCGGCCACAACCGGATCTGGCGGCGCACCTCCTCCCGCCGCGACGAGAACACCGGCGACTCGTTCCGCCTCGCCGTCGAGGCCGGAGCACGCCTGCGCGACCCGGAACTCGTCCAGTTCCACCCCTCCGGCATCCTCGAACCCGAGAACGCCGCCGGCACCCTGATCTCCGAGGCAGCGCGCGGCGAGGGCGGCATCCTGCGCAACGCCCTGGGCGAACGCTTCATGCGCAACTACGACCCCGAGCGGATGGAGCTGTCCACCCGCGACCGGGTCGCCCTGGCCGCCTACACCGAGATCAAGGAAGGGCGGGGCACCGAGAACGGTGGCGTGTGGCTCGACGTGTCCCACCTGCCGCGCGAGACGATCATGTCCCGCCTGCCGCGCGTCTACCAGACCATGCTCGAGCTGCAGATGCTCGACATCACCGCCGAGCCCATCGAGATCGCCCCCACCGCCCACTACTCCATGGGCGGCGTCTGGGTCCGACCCGAGGACCACAGCACTGAAGTCGACGGCCTGTACGCCATCGGTGAGGCATCTTCCGGCCTGCACGGCGCCAACCGGCTCGGTGGCAACTCCCTGATCGAGCTGCTCGTGTTCGGCCGGATCGTCGGCCGGGCCGCCGCGGCCTACTCGGCAGGCCTGGAGACGCAGCGCCGGTCGCACGACGCCGAGGCCCAGGCCCGCGCCGAGATCGCCGACCTCCTGGCCGCCGACGGGCACGAGAACGTACGCGCCCTGCAACGCGCAGTACGCAACACGATGACCGAGCACGCCGGCGTCGTACGGGACGAACAAGGCCTGATCGCGGGCCTGCGGGAGCTCGACGAGATCGAGGTACGCGCCAAGGACGTCGGCATCCACCCCGACATCGCCGGATTCAGCGACCTCGCGCACGCCTTCGACCTCAAGGCGTCACTCATCGCGGCACGAGCCACGCTCGAGGCCGCCCGCGAACGCCGCGAGACCCGCGGCTGCCACAACCGCTCGGACTACCCCGACCTCGACCCCGCCCTGCAGGTCAACCTGGTCTGGTCCCCGCGCACGGGTGTGGTCCGTGAGGAGATCCCGGAGGTCCCCGAGGAGATCGCAGCCCTGATCCGGGCAGAGGAGACCTCGACGGAGGGCAAGCTGGTCGAATGACCCACCACTGACAGCCTCGTTGAGTGCGGGATATCTGCCCTCCTGGCGGTCCAGGGAGGGCAGATACCCCGCACTCAACGGGCGATCAGTTCGGGTGGCGGTTCGTCCAGGTCGGCCAGACCCGGGCGGCGTCCGCGCGGCGGAGGTGGCCGCCCAGGTGCATGGCTCGCCAGACACCGCGGTAGCCGGGCAGGATCCCGGACGCGATGATCACATGGCCGACGACGACGGGCGTCACCAGGTACGTGGCCCACCGGTGCACCAGCAGGAACCAGACGAACGCCGGGCCGCCGCTGACCAGCGCCAGCCCGACGCCTGAGACGACGAGGGCGAGCAGCGTCACGACGAGCACCAGGTTGGCGATGCGCTGCCCGGGGTCGAACCGGCCCTCGTGCCGCGCGAACCGACCGGTGAGGACCGCGGCCGGCCAGCGCCGGAACCAGGCGGCGTCGCCGCGGTCGAACCGGACGGAGTCCCGCCAGAAGGTGCGCCACCCCCGCGCGCCGACGGCAGCGGCCAGCACCGTCAGCCCCGCAAGGACCCAGCCGGTGGCGGTGTGCAGCTCGGCATCCGAGGCCCCAGTGGTGCGCGCGAGCACGCTCGGGCTGCCCTCCTGGCCCAGCTCCAGCCACCACCCCGTGGCCAGGAGCACGAGGACCGTCACGTAGACACCGGCGTGGAACCAGCGGGCCGGCCGGCGGTTGCGCTCGACGATGCCCGCCAGCTCGGCGCCCTTCGGCTCGGCGCCCCTCGGCTCAGTAGCCATCGCTGGTGTCGGTGTCGCCGCCGGTATCGCTCTCCGTGCCGCCGGCGCCGACGGTCACCGTGACCTCGGCCTCCACCCCGGCGGGCGAGTGGTCGGCGTTGCGCAGCGACGCGTTGACCACGTGCTCGCCCTCCGGCAGGTCGGTGATCTCGACGCTGTCGCTCTCGACCACCTGGTACTCCTGGTCGTCGCCGTCGAAGAAGACGTGGACGTGGTGGGCGCCGGAGTCCGTCGGGCCGAGCTCCTCGCTGGAGGCGAGCTCGACGGTGAAGGGCACCTCGACGGTGTCGCCGTCCTGCGGCGAGGTGATCTCGAGGGTCATGCCGCCTCCCTCCGCATCGCCACCAACGCCGGGCCCACCCCCGTAGCCACCACCGGTCCCGCCGTCTCCCCCACCGCAGCCCGCTGCGAGCAGGACGGTCAGTGCCGCTCCGGCGACGAGCCTCGCTCCTCGTGGTCTGTGCCCGCGTAGTCTGAACATGGTTCCTCCTCGTCCGGTCCCAGTTCCGGTCCCAGTTCCGGTCGTCCCAGTTCCGGTCGTCCTCGCTCTGGTAGTCCTCGTAGGGCTTCCGTCACAGGTCCTTACGTCGCGTGGCGCCCGGACGGATCTCTC
This sequence comes from Promicromonospora xylanilytica, assembly GCF_054782895.1. NCBI lineage: Bacteria > Bacillati > Actinomycetota > Actinomycetes > Micrococcales > Promicromonosporaceae > Promicromonospora > Promicromonospora xylanilytica. The sequence goes on along the minus strand of NZ_BAAGRP010000018.1, from coordinate 13,768 downwards.
GCCGGACGGCGCAATCCGGGAAAGGGAGATCCACGAGCGGTACGTGTGCGTAGGAAAGGACATGACGGCATCGGACGAGGCGCTCCTCGCCGGGATGGCCGCGGACGACCCGGACGCGGCTGCCGTGTTCGTGCGCCGTCACCAGGCGCGGGTGTACGGGCTCGCGCTCTTCGTCGTCGGCATCCCCGCGGTCGCCGAGGAGGTGGCCCAGGAGACCTTCGTGCGCGCGTGGCGGCACGCCGACGCCTTTGACCCGCGCCGTGGCCGCGCCACGACGTGGCTCCTCGCGATCGCCCGGCACGCAGCGATCGACGTGCTGCGTGTGCGGCGTGACGTGCCCGTCGACCCCGTGGTCATGGCGGAGACGGTCACCAGGGGGACGGTCTCCGACCCCGACCGCCTCGCCGAACGCGTGGTGACCGGCACCACCGTGAACGCCGCCCTCGCACGGGTCCCGCGGGACCAGGCGACGGCGGTCGTGCTCGCCGCGGTCTTCGGGCTCAGCGGAGCCGAGATCGCCGAACGGACCGGGGTACCGCTGGGCACGGCGAAGACCCGCATCCGCCTGGGGCTGCGGCACCTGCGCGACGAGCTGAAGAGCACCCGGGAGGTCGAGACACCATGACGACCGAGCCGTGGACGACGGGACGGTGCGCCGAGCTGCGGGACGCGCTCACCGAGGTGGCGCTGGACGTCGCCGACGGCACCACGCGCGGCATGGTGATGGCGCACCTCGCGACCTGCGAGAGGTGCCGGGACGACCTCGCGTCGCTGGCCGGCACGGCCGACGAGCTGCTCCTGCTCGTCCCGGAGCGGGAACCCTCCGCGGGTTTTGAGAACCGCGTCCTCGCCCGGCTCGCGCCCGGACGGGACGCGCGCTCCTCCGCCGCGCCGCGCCCGGCCGACCGATCCGCCGGGCCGGCCGGCTCGCCCGGCCGGGCCGCCGGCCGTGTCGAACCGGCCCGCCCGGCCGCCGTCCGGCGGCACCGGGCACGGAGGGTCGTCCTCGCGGGGGTCCTGGGCGTGGGGCTGCTCGGCGTCGGCGGCGCGGGGGTGTGGGTCGCCACGGAACCGGACCGCGACCTCGCCGCCGCCTACCGCACGACGCTCGACACGGCGGACGGCCGCTATCTCGCCGCGGCCGATCTCGTGACGGACGAGGCGTCCGGGAGCCCGGCGCGGTCGGTCGGCACGGTCTTCCTCTACGAGGGCAACCCGTCCTGGGCGTACGTGGTGGTCCGCGACGGCGCGGCGCCGAGCTACACGGTCACCGTCACCGTCGCCGAGGACTCCGGAGCCCAGCACTCCGGAGCCCAGGACACCGGAACCGACGACACAGCAGCCGACGACCGGGCCGACGCCGCGGACCGCTACCCCTACGGGTCAGGTCGCACCCCCGCACCAGGTACTCGCGAGGTCTCGCTCGGGTCGTGCGTCGTGGACGGCGGCACATGCTCGGCCGGTGGCGTGCTCGACGTCGCCGTGCACGACGTCGTGACCGTCCGGCTGACCGCACCGGACGGGACGGCGTGGGCGACCGCAGAGCTCTCCTGATGCTTTTAAAAGCACTCAACCACTTTTTATTCAGGTACGCTGACCACATGGCAGACCTAGCGGTTCGGGCCGATGTCGAGCAGATGGTGACGGCGTTCTACGAGTCGGCGTTCCAGGACCCGTTGATCGGCCCGGTGTTCACCGAGGTCGCGCGGCTGGATCTCGAGCATCACCTGCCGATCATGTGCGACTTCTGGGAGACGGTGCTGTTCAACGCCGGCCTCTACCGGCGCAACGCGCTGCAGGTGCACTTCGCGCTGAACTCCAGGCACCCGCTCGGTACCGAGCACTTCGAGCGGTGGGTGAGCCTGTGGACCGCCACGATCGATGCCCGGTTCTCCGGGCCGGTCGCGGAGCGTGCCAAGCTGCAGGCGGGCCGGATCGCCGAGTCCATGCAGCGGCGCCTGGCCGGCCGGTCGGGCAGCCTGCTCGAGACGATCGGGCGCCGCGAGGGCATGGCCCCCGCACCGAAGATGCCCGCTCCGAACATGCCCGCACCGAACATGCGGGGATCAGTCCGATGACAGGACGAAGCGAGGACTACCACGCCGCACTCGCCTCGACCAGCCGCCGGCAGGTCCTGGACGTCCTGCTGGCGGCGCCCGAGCCGCTGGACGCCACCGGCGTCGCCGAGGCGCTGGCGCTGCACGTCACCACCGCGCGCTTCCACCTGGACCAGCTCGCCGACGCGGGTCTGGCCCGGCGTCGGCCCAGCGCGGAGAAACGACGCGGACGGCCGCGCATCCTCTACGCGCCGGCCGGGGCCGCGCACGACTCCGATGCCCGCGAACAGCTCATCGGGGTACTCGCCGACACGCTGGCCCGCGAGAACGAGCCGGCCGCCGACGCGACCCGCGCGGGCCGGCGGTGGGCCGACACCTTCGACGAGCCTGCCGCCGACAGCCCCGTCGCGGGCCTGGTCGAGGTGCTCGACCGCATCGGGTTCGACCCGGAGCCGGCGCCGGACGAGCAGGCGATCCGGCTGCACGCCTGCCCGTTCCGCGGCGCCGCACGGGAACACCCCGAGGTCGTGTGCTCGGTGCACCGCGGCCTGGTCCAACGGCTGCTCGAGAACACCGGGCCTGCGGCCCAGCTCGTGCCCTTCGTCGAGCCTGAGCTGTGCCTCATCACCCTCGACCGGCCGGCGGCGACGGCCGCCACGACCCGACGGCCATCACGCACCGCTCCCGATTGAAATGCGGCTTGTCCTTTCTATCACCGACCAGAGGCCGGGTCGCACCACTCGTCGTGCCAAACCGTGGGACGCCAGGACGACCTCCTGACGCCAGTGCGTATCGTGTCGCTGCCCTTGCACCGCCCGAACGGAGAAATCGCGTGCCCCACTTGGACGAGCGCCTCATCCCGGTCTTCGACGAGGTCATTACCCGCAATCCCGGGGAGACCGAGTTCCACCAGGCCGTCCGTGAGGTCCTGGAGAGCCTTGGCCCGGTCGTGGCCAAGCACCCCCAGTACACCGACGCCGAAGTGATCCGGAGGCTGTGCGAGCCCGAACGGCAGATCATCTTCCGGGTGCCGTGGACCGACGACTCCGGGCGCGTGCAGCTCAACCGCGGGTTCCGCGTCGAGTTCAACTCCGCCCTCGGCCCGTACAAGGGCGGCCTGCGCTTCCACCCGTCCGTGTACCTCGGGATCGTGAAGTTCCTCGGCTTCGAGCAGATCTTCAAGAACTCCCTCAGCGGGCTGCCGATCGGCGGGGCCAAGGGCGGCAGCGACTTCGACCCCAAGGGCCGCAGCGAGGCAGAGATCATGCGGTTCTGCCAGTCGTTCATGACCGAGCTGTACCGCCACCTCGGCGAGTACACCGACGTGCCCGCGGGCGACATCGGCGTCGGCCAGCGCGAGGTGGGCTTCCTCTTCGGGCAGTACAAGCGGATCACCAACCGGTACGAGTCCGGTGTGCTCACGGGCAAGGGCCTCAGCTGGGGCGGGTCCCAGGTGCGCACGGAGGCCACCGGGTACGGCACGGTCTTCTTCGTCAAAGAGATGCTCGCCCACGCCGGGGACTCCTTCGACGGCAAGCAGGTCGTCGTGTCCGGCTCGGGCAACGTGGCGATCTTCGCCATCGAGAAGGCCCACCAGCTCGGCGCCCGCGTGGTCGCGTGCTCCGACTCCAACGGATACGTCGTCGACGAGGCCGGCATCGACCTCGACCTGCTCAAGGAGATCAAGAACGGCCACCGCGGCCGCGTCGCCGACTACGCGGAGCGCCGCAGCAGCGCACGGTACGTCGCCGGCGGGTCGATCTGGCAGGTGCCCTGCGACATCGCGCTACCGTGCGCCACGCAGAACGAGCTGAGCGCCACCGACGCGAAGAGCCTCGTCGAGAACGGCTGCCGCATCGTCGCGGAGGGGGCCAACATGCCGACCACACCCGACGCGATCCGGTTCCTCCGCGACGCGGGGGTGCGGTTCGCCCCTGGCAAGGCCGCGAACGCAGGCGGCGTCGCCACCAGCGCGCTCGAGATGCAGCAGAACGCCTCGCGCGACTCGTGGAGCTTCGAGCACACCGAGGAACGCCTCGCGGAGATCATGCGGGGCGTCCACGACCGCACGCTGGAGACCGCCGACGAGTACGACGTGCCCGGCGACTACGTGGCGGGCGCCAACATCGCCGGCTTCACGAGGGTCGCGGACGCCATGCTCGCCCTCGGCCTCATCTGACGACCGGCCGTCCGGCAGGCTACCGGGCACCGCTCGCCGCACCGGCCGGCGCCGGGCGGTGCGCGCGCCGACGGTAGCCTGCCGTCATGGACCGGGTGACCCTGCAGGACGTCGCGGACCGCGCGGGCGTCTCGATGAAGACCGTGTCCAACGTCGTCCGCGGCTACCGCCATGTCAGCCCAGGGATGCGGGAGCGCGTCCAGGCGGCGATCGACGAGCTCGGCTACCGGCCGAACAGCACCGGCCGCAGCCTGGCCACCGGCCGGTCGCGCATGCTCGGGCTCGCGTTCCCCGACCTCCGGCGCCCGTACTTCGCCGAGCTCGCGCACGTGTTCGCCCGCGTGGCGGCGGCCCGCGGGTACCGCATCCTGCTCGCCGAGACCGGCGCGACGGCCGACGGCGAGCGCTCCGTGCTGCGCGACCGGGAGCACGGGATCATGGACGGGATGGTCATGCAGCCGCAGGCGCTCGCCGCCCGCGACCTGGACGAGCTGCGCCACGGCATGCCCGTCGTGTTCCTCGGTGAGGACCCGCAGCCGGCGGACGCCGACCAGGTGGCGATCGACAACGTCGCCGCCGCCCGCGACGCCGTCGGCCACCTCGTACGGACCGGACGCCGCCGCATCGGGTTCCTCGGCCACGAGACCGGCCCCGCCTCCTACACGTCCGCGCAACGGCTGGAGGGCTATCGCGCCGCCCTCGCCGACTCCGGCCTCCCCTACGACCCCGACCTGCTCGTACCCCGCGGGTCCGGCGACGCGCCCGGTGCCGAGCAGGCGCTCGACGCCGCGCTCGGCGCAGGACTCACCCTGGACGCGCTCCTGTGCCGCGACGACCTCGCCGCCATCGGCGCGCTGCGCGCCCTGCGCCGGCGAGGGCTGGACGTCCCGGCCGACGTCGCGGTCATCGGCTGGGACGCCATCGAGCTCGGCGCGAGCACCGTACCGAGCCTGACCTCGGTCTCACCGGACACCCGGGCGCTCGCGGAACGCACCCTCGACCTGCTCCTCGACCGCCTGGGCGGGTTCGCGGAACCGGGCCGGCACGTCACGGTGGGCCACCAGCTCCTGTTCCGCGAGAGCGCCCCGCGGCTCCCCTGACGGCTGAGCTCCGGTCAGCCCCCGACCACCGCCAGCTGCTCGACCAGCGCCGCGCGCACCGGCTCCGGCAGGTCCACGGCCGCGAGCTCCGCCAGCCTCTCGGTCGCGGTCCGCTCGCTGCGCACGATGTCCCATGCCTCCAGCTTCTCCGGGTTCCCGGCCTGCGCGGACTCCAGGATCACGCGTGCCGCCGCGCGGCGGTCCGTGCCGACACGGAGCGGGCCGCCGCCGACCCGCACGACCGTCTCCCCCGCCGTCGGCGCGGAGGCCGTCACGCTCCACCGCCCGTCGACGCCGCTCACCTGGGCCGGCACACCGTCGACCGTCACCTCGCCCTCGGGCAGTGCCGCCAGGAACGTCGCCGTCCACTGCCGCTCGGCGGGCAGCACGGTGGTGTCCCCCACCGCGGCGATCCGGAGCTCGCCGCGTTCCCGAGCCCAGGACAAGGCGGTCCGCGCCGCGGGACCGCCGCCCTCACCCACGGAGTCGTCCTCGGCGTCCTCCGCCAGGACCAGCTCGCCGGAGGCTCCCGGGGCGACCAGCACCTCGAGCGCCGCCGGGTTGCGGGTGGCGTCGAGGTCGGAGCCCGCGTCGAGCGGCAGGATGCCGCCCGCGCGCAGCAGCACCGGGATGGACTCGTCGGTCCGGTGCATCTCCACGGTGCGGTCGCCCTGGTAGACGGCGCCGGTGAAGATGTCGGTCCACAGCCCGGCGGGCAGCCACACCCGCACGCTCCCGCGCAGGGACGCGGCGTCCCGCGGCGAGGTGATCGGCGCGACCAGCAGCTCGCTGCCGAACGCGTACTGGTTGGGCACGGTGTACGCCTCGCGGCGCCGCGGCTCCAGGTGGTACATCGGCCGGACCAGCGGCACGCCCGCCGCGGCACGGTGGTTCATCGTGTGCAGGTACGGGATCATCCGGTGGCGGAACCGCAGCGCGTCGGCCATGGCCGCGTGGTGCTCGGGCGGGAAGACCCACGGCTCCTTGCGGATGAACGGGTTGTTCGCGGAGTGCAGCCGCATGATCGGGGAGAACACGCCGAACTGCACCCAGCGGGTCGCCAGCTCGTCGTCGCGCACGCCGCGCGTGTGCCCGCCGATGTCGTGGCTCCACCACGAGTAGCCGATGTTGGCGGCGGTGGCGGTGAACTCGGGCTGGAACGCCAGGGACGCCCACGAGACGACGGCGTCGCCGGAGAACCCGACCGCGTACCGGTGGCTGCCGGGGCCCGCGTAGCGGGAGAACGTCATGCCCGGCCCGTCGTCCCTGGCCGCGTCGATGTGGTGGTAGTGGTTGAGCACCCACAGGGGGTCCACGCCGGGCAGGCCGGAGGTGCGGCCCTGCTGCCAGTCGATCCACCAGAAGTCGACGCCCTGGGCCTCCAGCGGGTGGTGCAGCTCGCGGAAGTAGGCCTGCAGGAAGACCGGGTCGACGGGGTCGAAGGGAATCGGCTCCCCGCCGTCCGGGTCGACGCCCATGGCGCGGGCCATGGCGGGGTACGCGTCCTCGAAGGCGCGGACGCCGTCGGCCGGGTGCAGGTTCAGCGTGGTGCGCAGGCCTCGTTCGTGCAGGGTGCGCAGGAAGCGCTCGGGGTCGGGGAAGAGCGTGGGCTCCCAGGAGTAGCCCGTCCAGCCGTTGCCGAACTCGGGCGGCACCGACCCGACGCGGTGCCAGTCCATGTCGATCACCGCGACGGACAGCGGGATGCCCTCGTCGTCGAACCGGTCCATGAGCGCCAGGTAGGACTCGTCGCTGTACGGGTGGTAGCGGCTCCACCAGTTGCCGAGCGCCCAGCGCGGCAGCCGCATCGGGTGCCCGGAGACCTCGTACAGGTCCTGGACCGCGTCGGTGTAGTCGCGGCCGTGAGCGAACACGTACAGGTCCTGCCGGCCGGGAACGCGCGAGCCGACCCAGCCGTCGTCCTCGAACAGGAACGACGCCGAGTCGTCGACGACGGCGATCCCGTCGGGCGCGACGACCCCTGGCTCGAGCTCGGTGCGGCCGTCGACGTCGTCCAGCGTGCGGGCCGTGCCGCCGAGGTCGCGCGTCGGTTCGCCGTACCGCCAGCGCCCCGCGTCCTGCCCCAGGACCTCGACGACCAGCCCGCTCGCGGAGAACTCGCCACCGTCGTAGCGCAGCCGGGCACGAGCGGTGGTGAGCACCACGCCGTCGCCGACCCGTTCGACGGCGAACTCGGCGGCGGGCAGGTCCCGGCGGATCGCGAACGCGGAGGCGCGGTCCTCGAAGCCGCCGTCCGTCGAGCGCTCGAGGCGGAAGACGCCGTCGGACAGGACGGTGATCCGCCAGCCCGTGCCGTGCACCTGCTGCTCGGTCCGCGCACGGGGCGCCGCGTCCGGCAGGGGCCGGATGACGGGCAGGCTGTCGACGATCTCTGACATGAAACTCCTCGTGCTCAGGTGGGTGCTCGGGTTTGTGCTCGGGTCTGTGCCCAGCTCGGCACTCGGCCGACTCAGTGCTTGACGGCACCCTGCGTCACACCGCTGATCACCCAGCGCTGCGCGAACAGATAGACGATGATCGTCGGCGCCATCGCCATCAGGTACGACGCGAAGGCGACGTTGTAGTTGGTGCCGAACTGGCTCTGGAAGATGTTCTGCACGACGGGCAGGGTCTGCAACGTCGGGTCGGACGTGATGAGCGACGGCATCATGAAGTCGTTCCAGGACGCGAGGAACGCGAAGATGCCGACGGTCGCGTTCATGGGTCCCAGGAGCGGCAGGATGATCCGCCAGAAGATCTGCCAGGTGCTCGCGCCGTCGATGCGGGCGCTCTCCTCGAGCTCGATCGGGATCGAGCGCAGGTACGCGGTGTACAGCAGCACGCTGAAGGAGAGCTGGAACATGGCGTGCAGGATGCCGACGCCGACCGGGTTGTCGAGGCCGGCGAACGCCGTGAGCTGGATCTGCGGCAGCGCGACGACCGGGAACGGCAGGAACAGCGCCACCAGCAGGTAGATCATCGACCAGCGGAAGAACCGGTGCGACCAGTTCCGCGCGATGGCGTAGGCGGCCAGCGAGCTCAGCAACAGGGTCAGCACCACGGCGAGCGCCGCGACGCCCACCGAGATGCCGAACGAGACCGGGAAGCGGGTCAGCTCCCAGGCCTCGGCGAAGCTGGCCGGGTTGAACGGCGCCGGCAGGGAGAACGCGTTGCCGTCCGCCGACTGGGCGCTCGACTTGAACGCCATCGACAGGGTCACGTACAGGGGCACGAACACCGTGAGCGTGGCGAGGCCGAGGACGATCGTCAGGGGCCAGTTGGTGCGGTTCACGGTTTTCACAGCTGGACCGCCTTTCCACGGGTGGCGACGATCTGGGCGACGGAGATGAGGGCGGTGACGATCAGGAACACCGTGGCGTTGGCCATCTGGTAGGCGTAGTCGCCGCCGGTGAACCCGCCGAAGATCGTCATGGCGACGCTGCTCGTCGCGGTGCCGGGCCCTCCGCCCGTCAGACCGACGATGACGTCGTACACGCCGAGGTAGCCCTTCACGCCGAGGATCGTGTTGATGAGGATGAAGCCCGCGATGAGCGGCACGGTGATGGACCGGAACTGCCGCCACGGGGAGGCGCCGTCGAGCGCGCTGGCCTCGTAGAGGTCGCTCGGGATCGACGTCAGTCCTGCCGTGTAGACGAGCAGCGCCCCGGGGATCGTCTGCCAGGCGGACACGATCACGATGGAGAGCCAGGCGAGGTCCGGGTTGCCGAGGATGCTCTCCTCCAGCGGCCCGAAGCCGACGGCGGTGGCGAGCGCGGGCAGCGAGTTCGAGAACAGGAAGTTGAACACGTAGGCGACGACGATGCCGGAGACCACCATCGGGATGACGAAGACGGTGCGGAGCGTCGTCGCGAAGCGGATCCGCCGCGACAGTGCCACGGCGAGCGCGAGGGCGATCACCTGCGCGACGACGACGGTCACCACCGCGAAGCCGAGCGTGAACCCGTACGACTCGAGGATCCGCGGGTCGCTGAACAGGGCCGCGTAGTTGCGCAGGCCGAGGAACGACCAGTCACCGAACCCGACGTAGTCGGTGAGGCTGTAGAAGATGCCGATCAGGGCGGGGACCACGACGAACGCCGTGAACACGAGCAGCGTGGGCACCAGGAACAGGTAGTACACCGGCTCGACGCCGCGTCCGCTGCCCGTACGGCGGGCCGGCGGGCCGGCCTCCGCCACGGAGGGCACGGGCAGGGTGGCTTGTGCGGTCATCGTCGCTCCTCGCTGAGCTGGGCGATCTGGTTCGCCACGGATTGATACAACGTTGTGTCACTCATACGGTGGCCTCCCGTCCCGCGAGGCGGCGCCAGTCGGCGTCGAGCTGGCGGAGCATGCCCTCGAAGTTGCCGCTGCGGATGGCCGACTGCAGGTAGTTGCCGAGCGGGATCGACGTCGGCACGAACGTCCCGGCGCCCTGGTAGAAGGCCGCGCGGTCGACGTAGTCCTGGAGACCCGCCAGGCGCTCGTCCCGCTGCGGCGGGGCGTCGGTGAGCGTCGAGTACGCCAGGTTGTCGGCGTTGTAGGCGTTGATGATCTCCGGCCGCATCAGGAATTCGACCAGCTCGCGTGCCTCGTCCTGGTGCCTCGACGCCGTGGGGATCCACAGGCCGAGGTCGATGTTGACCCTGGCCTGCCGCTCGTCGGGGTTCTCCGAGACGGGCAGCGCGAACGTGCCGACCTCGAGATCGGGGTCGACGATCGCGATCTGGCTGAGCGCCCACGGGCCCTGCAGGTACATCGCGGCCTCGCCCTTGCCGAACGCGAGGTTGCCGTCGGCGTACGCCCGCACCGCATGGTCCTTGTTGAAGTACGAGGAGATGGTCTTCGCTCGCTCCATCGGCACGGCGAAGTCCTGCTCGAACGAGACGTCGGAGTCCGGGCCCACGTCGGTCCCGAGCTCCTTCATGCGGCGGAAGAACTCCCCCGGCGCCACCAGACTGCCGACCGAGTAGTCGAACAGGCCCTGCCAGAGCGTCCAGGTGTCCCGGTCGGTCGCGTAGATCGGGGTGACGCCGGCCCGGGTGAGCTCGTCGCACACGTCGACGAACTGGGACCAGGTCTCCGGTACCGGCAGCTGGTGCTCCGCGAAGATCTTCTTGTTGTAGATGACGCCGGCGGCGGCGAGCGAGTACGGCAGGACGCTCGTGCGGCCGGGGTAGGTGGCGTACTGGTCGGTCAGCACGCCGATGTCGGTCCGCACGGTCCGCGCGGACGGCAGGTCGGACAGGTCGCCGAGCACCCCGCGCTTGAGGTACCGGGCGAGCTCGAGGTTGTCGTTGAAGCAGCCGACGTCGGCAGGCTCGTTGCGCACGAACTGCGGCGCGATGGCCACCGTGGAGTCGTGCACGACCGTGATGCCGGGACGCGCCTTCTCGAAGCGGCGGAGCAGCTCGTCGAAGTACGCGATCACCTCCTGCTTCTGCTCGTAGAAGCGCAGGGTGACACCGCCGCCACCGGCGGCTCGGGAGGCCGGCGCACACCCCGCTGCGCCGAGTGCGACGAGGGCCGCCGAGCCGGCGAGGAACGAGCGACGGTTGAGCGAAACGGAACGACTGGGACCTGAACTCACGCTGCATCTCCCTTGATCACTGCGACTCGCGGAATTTACAGCGCTGTAAATTCCTGCGTCAAACGGGTGTCGGCGGGCGGGACGGGCCCGCCAGGGTCGGATCGGCCCCGGGACCGGCCCCGCTCGAAGCCGACTGCAGAGTTGGTCGCGGCCCGCGCCGACGAGTGCAGAGTTGGTCGCGGTTCTCCGGCCTCTCACCGCGACCAACTCTGCAGTCGGCGTCGACGGCAGCGACAATGTCTGCAGTCGACGGCGGGCCCGGGCGCTGGTCGCATGGCCGACGCCTCTCAGCCGGACGATCCACCCAGGACATCAACCCGGGACATCAGCCCCGGAAGGCGCAGCGCCCCCCACCGTCCCACCAGTCGAGCACCCGTGTGCCGTGGAACGTGAGCCACCTCGAGGGCTCCCCCGCCGGCACGTCGACCTCGAACCAGACCCGCCCCGGGAGTCGGCCCTGCTGCAGCCAGGTCCCGTCCGGACGACGGGCGGTGCGCACCACCTCGACCGCATCGGCGAGCCGCTGATCAGGCCCGGCGCCGTCGTGCAGCGCCGCTGCGCGGAAGTAGTCCAGGGCATGCAGGGCGCTGCAGACGTAGCGGAACGGGTAGGCGAACCAGGTCGCCCAGGGACCGACGAGCTCGCCCGTGGACAGCCGGCGCAGCAGCCGTCGTTCCAGCAGGTACTCCTCGCCGGCCCGCCGGGCGGCGCGCAGTTCGTCGCTCCCGCCGGTCACCGCCTCGTAGTACAGGAGGCCCTTCAGGGAGTTGAGGGTGGAGTGGAACGACGAGCGGGTCGAGCCCTCGACCCACTCGCAGTTCCACCCGCCGTCGGGCAGGCGGTGCTCGACGAACCACTGGGCGATGCCCGGGACGTCCGCGCCGAGCCATGCACCGTTGGCGAGCGTGAAGCCGTTGATGCAGCAGTCGACCTCGCCGTCCCAGTAGGGCAGGTCGTCGTACTCCCACCGGCTGTTCGCTGCCAGCTTCTCGGCCGTGCCGGCCAGCGCGGCGGCGTCGAGGCCCCAGTCGCGCAGGGTGTTGAGCGTCCAGGTCGTGGCCGTCCAGGGCTGGCCCTCCTCGTCGCCCTGGAAGTCGGCCGGGAAGTACGCTCCGCCCGCCCACTGCCCGTCAGGGTCCTGCCGTGCGAGCAGGCCTGCGCCGAGACCTTCGGTGGCGACGCGGGCTCGGGTCGCCCGCCAGACGGGCTCCGGCGCGTCCGCGAGGTCACGCTCGACCTGCCAGCGCAGGGCCGGGTCGGTGTCGAGCATCCAGTCGAGCAGCGCTGGCGACATGGTGAGAAGGCTACTTTTCAGCGCGCGGGTCCGCCAGATCCTGGCCTGTCAGGGACCGGTCAGGAATCGAGAAGCGCCCGGAGCCGCGCCGAACCTAACGTGATGGGCATGGCACACATCGACTCCGTCACCCTCGAGGTGACCGACCTCAGCACCGCAGGTTCCTTCTACGACGCCGCGTTCGACCTGGGCGACCGGCTGCACCTCCGCGAGACCGACGCACCGACCAGCGGCTTCCGCGGGTACCACCTGTCACTGATCTCCTCCCAGCCGGGCGACGTCAACGCCCTGTTCGACTCCGCCGTCGCCGCGGGGGCCACCGTTCTCAGGCCGGTGGCCAAGTCCATGTGGGGCCACGGCGGCGTGGTCCAGGCACCCGACGGCGCCATCTGGAAGCTCGCGACCTCGGCCAAGAAGGACTCCGCACCGGTCTCCCGGAAGGTCGACGAGATCGTGCTGCTCATCGGGGCCGACAACGTGTCGGCGAGCAAGAAGTTCTACGTCGAGCGCGGCCTGACCGTGGGTAAGAGCTTCGGCTCGTACGTCGACTTCACGATGGGCGCCAGCCCGATCGGGTTCGGCCTGTACAAGCGTGGCGCCCTGGCAAAGGACGGCGGGGTGGCGCCCGAGGGGACGGGCTCGCACCGGATCGCGATCAACAGCGACCTCGGCGAGTTCACGGACCCGGACGGCTTCGCATGGGAGCCGGTTCGGGTGAGCCGGTAGGGGTGAGGGCTGCCCGCCAGTCGAACGTGATCTCCGAGTACACGCCTCCGTCGTTACACCGGGCATCCACCAGGTCGTACAGCTGGAACTCCTTGACCGGACAGTTCAGCGCGTCGCACTCCGCGCGAGACGCGAAGTCGTCCGGGCTCACCGACGCGTTCGTCTTCGGATCTACCGTCCATCCATTGATATGGAGCCCCTGCCCCCACCTCGCACGCAGGACCGGCCGCCCGCCCTCTGTGAACCTGTTCGGTGGTCAGGACGCTGGACCAAAAAGCCGCCCCCGCTCGAGTGCGTCGGCCTGGCGGAAGCAGTCCAGTGCGGTGACTTGACCGATGATCGGCAGCAGGTGGCGCCAGATGCGGGAGGCTGTGGCCTGGGAGACGCCGAACAGGTCACCCGTCAGCTGCTGAGCAAGGTTGTGCCAGGCCGTGATCAAGCCATCGACACGGCCTTGCCGAACGGCATCACGATGGCTTATTGGCCCCAGGTCAACGCGCTGGCGGCCGGAGTGGACCGGCCAACAGCGGGCGATCAGCTCGGCCATCTGGGCACGAGTCAGCCTGGCAGTAGAGCGGTAGCGCATCGACCCGTCGTTCGGCTCGACTGGTGGTCTCGACAACCCCGATCCAACAGACACGAGGACCATTGCGCTACCTGCCGAACCACGCCCTGCCCCAGCAACGATGCTGGTCAAGCCGCTACGAGACCGCTCCCGAGCCTCGCACGCTGAATAACGCTCTTAGACCTCGTTTCAGAATGACCGGCCTGGGAGTTTGCGCCAGCAGATGATGGCGCAGGCCAGGTGCATGAGTCCGAGGTGGA
>NZ_BAAGRP010000017.1:0-30738 GCF_054782895.1 Promicromonospora xylanilytica | reverse complement strand
AGCCCTACACGCCGCTGCCCACCCGGTCCCGGCAAGCCTGGAAACCAACTAACCAGCTCTCCACCAAACCCGGGGCTTGACACTGGTCGCCACCGCCCAGACTGAGCTTGAGCACACCGGCAGGCTCCTGGCCGCGATGCAGAACACCGAACCGGAGACCGAGGTCACCGTCGACGGGCGCCGCTACCAGCGCACCAAGACCACCTGGAAGGTCAACGCCGTCGCCCTCGACGAGGGACCTCGCCGGTTCGACGTCGCGCAACGTGACACCGATGCGTTCTGGACCTGGGCCACGATCGAGGTCCTGCGCCGCACTGGCGTCCGTGTCGAGGAGCTCCTGGAGCTGACGCACGTGGGCCTGCGCCAGTACCAGGCGCCTACCGGTGAGATGGTGCCCCTGGTGCAGATCAGCCCGTCCAAGACCGACGCCGAGCGTGTCATCCCGGCCGACCCGGATCTCGTCTCCGTGTTGGCGAAGATCATCCGCCGGGTCAAGGACGACGAGGGACGCGTGCCTCTGGTCCAGCGTTTCGACGAGCACGAACAGGTCTTCGGTCCGCCCCTGCCGCACCTGTTCCAGCACGTCGTGAACTACCAGCGCCAGGTCATCTCGACCGAGCGGATCCGCTCACTGCTGCGCAAGGTGGCAGAGCGCGCCGATCTACGCGACGTCGACGGAACACCACTGCGGTTCACGCCGCACGACTTCCGCCGCGTGTTCTCCACCGAGGTCGTCAACGGCGGGCTACCCATCCACATCGCCGCGAAGCTGCTGGGCCACCTGGACCTGAACACCACCCAGGGCTACGTCGCGGTCTACCCAGAAGAAGTCATCAGCCGCTACCGCGCATTCGTCGACGAACGTCGGCAGCGTCGACCGAGCGAGGAGTACCGCGAGCCCAGCGACTCCGAGTGGAACGAGTTCCGTGACCACTTCAGCCTTCGCAAAGTCGCCCTTGGCACCTGCGAACGCCCCTACGGGACCCCCTGCCAGCATGAGCACGCCTGCGTCCGCTGCCTCATGCTCCGCATGGCATCCACCCAGATGCCACGCCTGCTCCAGATCGAACGCAACACCCACGAACGACTCGAAGAAGCCCACCGCCTCCAATGGCTCGGCGAGGTCTCCGCGCTCGAAGAGAACCTGCGACACATCGCCGACAAGAAACGCCAGGCCGAACGGCAGCTGCAGCAAGCCGAGACCGACGAGATCGGGCCCGACGCACTCGACTGACCGGGAACTGTCGGTGACGGCGCGTTCCTCACCGGCATCGTCGAGCGGGACTGATATCGCGCGGGCACGCCGTTCTCGTCACGACCTCGGTCTCGGATATCTCGTAGAGCGAGCAGATTATCGGTCGGTCCGGTCTTCCAGTCCTGTTCCATGACTACAAGCAGTGACCTCGCAGTGATCGCTACGAGGCCGTTGGGCGCGTCATCCAGTCCCGCCTGGTCGAGATCCCGGTGCTCTGTGCGATGTGCTGGACGTGCGCGTTCAACACGGTGTCGACAAGGTCGGAAGGAATCATCGCACCAACCCATTCGAGCTCCGTTTCCACCAGAGTTGCAAGCTCGGCGGAGAGTGGGGTCGGGCGGATAAGGGCCATGGCGGCTACCGGTCGACGTTGTTGTCGAGGTAGCTGTCCAGGTCGAACGAAATGGCACGGGAAGCCGTGGCCCGCTCGCTCGATCAAGAGGGCTGGGGTGCCGACCAGCTCTTGGTCAACTACCGCGATCGTGCCGCCAGCCCGGGAAGCGGGCGGTCATTGGGTTCCTTCGTGGATCCTCCCCGGTGCGTCAGAAGGGTCGTGGGCGGATCCAGGATCGAGCGGACGGTCGAGGTGACGACAGCAGCGACGTCCGTGGTCTTGATGCGTCCGGCGCGGTTCTCCTCCGCGGCCCCGTGCAGGACGTAGTGCACGACGTTGACCAGCCACTCGATCGGCAGGTCCGTGCGGAACGCGCCCTCGTGCTGTCCACGGCGGATGAGCTCCTCGATCCGCTCGCCCGGGCCGACATGAAGGTCACGGATGCGGCCGGCGGGCAGGACGCCCTGGGCGGCAGCGAGTAGTGCCGCTGACTCCGCGACCAGCGCCCAGCTGGACGCGAGCAACCGGTCCAGGGCGTCGCGTGCGTCGCCGCCGAGGTCGACTGCGGACAGCGTCTCCTCACCGGCCCGCAGCGCGTCGGCGAGAGCCGCCTCCACCAGATCCGCGCGGGTCTTGAAGTGCCCGTAGAGCGTCATCCGGCCCACGCCCGCGGCCGCTGCGATCGCATCGATGGTTGCGTCCGGGTCCTGGCTCAGGCTGGCGCGTGCCGCGGACACAATGCGGGCGATGCTGCGCTCGGCGTCGGCCCGCCGGCGCGGGCGGATGTCGGTGCTCATGCCGCCCAGTCTATCTCGTACGGGAATATACGGGTTATGCTCGCCCTTGTAACTCGTACTTCGACATACGAATTAGTCCTTGGAGGACGGCGATGACAACGAACGAGACCCCCACGGCAGCCGAACAGCAGGAGGTGGGTCATCCGTTACGCTGGCGCATCCTGGGGTTCCTCGGGGTCGCACAAACTGATGCTGATCCTGGACGTGACCGTCGTAGCCATCGCCCTGCCGCACATCGAGACCGATCTGGGCCTGAGCCGGGCGGCACTGACCTGGATGGTGAGCGCGTACACGCTCACGTTCGGCGGCCTGATGCTGCTGGGTGGACGGCTCGCCGACCTTATCGGCGCCAAGCGGGTAGTGCTCGCCGGTCTGCTGATCTTCACGGCCGCGTCACTGTTGACGGGGCTGGCTGACTCCGCCGTCCTGCTCCTAGGCGGTCGCATCGCCCAGGGCATCGGCGCGGCGCTGCTCTCACCGGCGGCGCTGTCGCTGGTAGTGACGCTGTTCGACGGCGAGGAGCGGAACAAGGCTCTCGGCGTGTGGTCAGCGCTGGGCGGTGGTGGCGCGGCCCTCGGCCTGCTCGTTGGCGGGCTGCTCACCGCCGGACCGGGCTGGCCCTGGGTCTTCTACGTCAACGTCCCGATCGGCGTGGTAATCCTTGTCGGCCTCGCCGTCCTGTTGCCCCGGCAGAGCGGAGCCGTGCCGCGCGCCCGGCTCGACGTACTTGGCGCGCTGCTGGTCACCGCATCGTCGGGCGCACTGATCTACGCGCTCATCAACGCCGGAGAGGACGGGTGGCTGACGCCCGTCACCGGGTGGCTCGTGCTGCTGGCCGCCGTCGGCTACATCGCGTTCGTCCTCTGGCAGCGGACCGCGCGTTCACCGTTGATGGACGTCGCCCTGCTCGCGCGACGACCGGTGGCGACCGGCACCTTCCTCATCCTGATGGCGACGATCCTGATGATCGCCGTGTTCTTCCTGGGCACGTTCTACTTCCAGCACGCACGCGGCTACGGCGCGCTGCAGACCGGCCTGCTGTTCCTTCCGGTCGCGCTCGCCACTATGCTCGGCGCGAACCTGACCGGCCGTGCCCTCGCGCGGCTGGGGGCGCGCACGCTTGCTGTCGCCGGCCTGCTCACCGCGGCGATCGGGCTGGCGGTACCCGCCCTCTGGTTGGAACCGGTCGCGGTGACCGTAGGTGTCGCGATCGCAGGCGCCGGGACCGGCGCGCTGTACGTCGTCGCCTCTGCGACAGCCCTCGGTCAGGTCGCTCCCCACGAGGCAGGGGTTGCTTCGGGTCTGGTGAGCACGTTCCACGAATTTGGTGCGTCAATCGGGGTCGCGGTCGTGTCCAGCGTCGCAGCAGTCAGCATCGTCAGTGACTCGCTTGCCGGATTCGCAAGCGGTTTCGTTGTGATCGCGGCCCTGGCGGGCGGAGGAGCACTGGTGGCCGCCCTGCTCACACCCAGCCGCCGAACGAATGCCCACTGAGAAAGGGACACACCTGCAGCACTGGTAACCACTCCCGGAGATGAACTCACCGGGGCCTGACCAGCAGGGCCACCGTCCGGGCCAGCGCGGCACCCGCGCGCGGACCCGGACGGTGGTTCCACACCGTTATCGGTCCGTTACAGTAGGGTCCACCATGTTCATGACACGTCGCCTCTGCTCGCCCCTGGCCGGTTCCCGGCATGGAGCGACGGCCGTGGCCGCAGTCGTGTTCCTCGTGTTGGCGGTCGTGGGCGTGCAACTGGTGTGCAGCATCCATCTCAACGAGCACACAGGCGGCGGCGCGCAGGCTCATGGGGGACATGGCCACGGCCATGAGCACTCGCACGGCGGCGAGGTACTGGCCGTGCACGACGTGCCGACGGGTCAGGTCGAGGTCGTCGAGCGCGAGGCCGGCGGTTCTTCCGGCTCTTCCGGCTGCTCCGAGCACGACACCGTCACGGCGCGGGCCCAACCGCTCCTGCAGCCATCCCTGGTCTTGGCCACGACGCCGGAACGCACGGCCATCCGTCTGACACAGACTGCCGTCTTCCAGGACCATCGGATAACTTCCGCCTCGGCCAAGGCGGCTGCGCCGTCGCTGCATGCCCTGGGGATCAACCGGACGTAGTCCAGTCCCACCGCCGACCTCGCCCGAGCGTTGGCCGGTTCAGCGTGCCCGAAGAACGGGCCACGTCGGTGGTACTAGTCCGATCCGAAAGGTCCCCGCTCTCATGGAGCCCAGCTTCACCCAGAACCGGCCGGTGAGCGGCCGTGGCCGTCATCGGGCGGCCGACCCCGCGATGCCGGTCGATGTTGCCCGGGCCAGCTCGGAGCACGTCACCGCCTTCGCTGAGCGCCCCAACGCGGAGGCCGCTGCCAGGTCGGATGCCCGGCGGTCCCTGACCGCTACCCCCGCCGCTCAGGTGGCGCCGACGTCCCCGTGGCTGAGCGCTGCGCTGTCCAGCAAGCCGGTTCAGGGCGCGACCAACTCAGCGGACACCAACGCCGGCCCGGCGACGCGGACGCGGCGAACCAGAGGACGCCGTAGCAAGGGCCGGCACTCGGCAACACCGAGTCGAGCGCTGCCCCCTGCAACCGGGCGGTGGCCGTTGACGCTCGGTCTGGGGATCGCTCTAGCCACTACGACGTCGTTCACGGTCGCCGCTGTCGGCGGTTCCGGGAATGACGGGCGCGTCCAGCCAGGAGGAGCTGGCGCCGCGGCGGCACTCACCGGTCCGCCGTCGAGCACAGCAGCTGCTCTGCCTGATCGGCAGAGCGGTGCCTCGCGCAGCCAGCAGCGTGAACCGCTCGGCACTTCTCGAGCTGGCATCACCGTCCCTCGTGACGCGACCATGCCCGTTGAGGAGGCGGCCCCCGTCCAGGTCGAGGCGCCGCCAGTTCTGCCTGGCTGTGATGGTGAAGCCACCGGCTCAGGTCTCAACGGTGAAGTGCCGGAGAGTGAACTGTGCGCCCTGTGGGACGGGTACCCACCGATCCGAGCCGACGCGGCAGTCGCCCTTGCCCGTCTGAACCAGGCCTACACCGAGCAGTTCGGCGAGCCGATGTGTCTTACGGACGGTTACCGCAGCTACGCACAGCAGGTTGCGGCGAGGGCGGCAAAGCCGACGCTGACGGCAACGCCGGGCCGGTCCAACCACGGCTGGGGCCTCGCGGTGGATATCTGTGCCGACAGCTACGCCGGTGAGCGCTGGGACTGGCTCAAGGCGAACGGCCCGGAGTACGGGTGGGACAACCCGCAGTGGGCGCAGTGGGGTGGCTCTGGGCCGTACGAACCGTGGCACTGGGAATTTACGGCAGCGGTGGCACAGATCGACGATAACCACTGAAGGCTGCCGGTGGTTGAGGCGCCGCCTTCGTCCAGGCCGGGCACGAGGCATTGGGACGGGTCTGCCAGGCGCCCGACCCAGGCTGATTGCGAGTCGTTAGGTGGGTTCTTACCGTGGGAGGACATGGGCGGCGTGGCCTGACGGCAGCGGCGCCTCCGAGGACTCTGGAAGAGGCGCTATGAAGACAAGCCAGATGCTCGAGAGCTACCCGAAGTCGATCAACCTGGACCGGACGCTCTTGGCCCGGGTGATCGAAACCATCGTGGAGTGCTCGCAGGCGTGTTCCGCCTGCGCGGATGCGTGCCTCAGTGAGGACCACGTGGCCGACCTGCGCAAGTGCATCCGGACGAACCTGGACTGCGCGGACGTCTGTGATGCGACCGCTCGTGTGCTGTCCCGGCACACGGGGTACGACGCCAACATCAGCCGTGCGCTGCTGGAGGCTTGTATCGCTGTCTGCAAGGCGTGCGGCGACGAGTGTGAGCAGCACGCGAGCATGCATGATCACTGCCGCGTATGCGCCGAGGCATGCCGCGCCTGCGAGGCGGCCTGCCGGGAGCTGCTCAGCACGATCAGCTGAACAGACTCCCGACAGGGACGACCGAGCCGAAAGGGCTCCGACCACTCTGGCTGGCGCGCTCGCGTCAGCCGTCGAGTCTGCCCACCACGAAGCCCGCCGATCGTCGTTCGTCGGCGAAGCTGCTCACCCCGCCGGTCTCCCAGTCGATGGCGAGGGCCTGGATGGAGCCGTAGTTGGCGCGGGATGCCTCGTCGGCTACGACGACGTCGTAACCCAATGCTCGCGTTTCCTCGGCGAGTAGTGGAGTTTCCAGACGCAGCTCGCCGTCGGTCAGGATGAACCGGCCGGCAGGGATCGCAGCTTCGAGTGGCTGGCCGTGCAGGGCCCAGCGGGTGACGACGTTCGCGGTGGTGCTGGGTATCTGGCGACCGCCCGGGGTACCGATCACAAGTACCGGCCGTTGCTGGGCGTCGAGCAGCATGGAGGGTGAGCTCCAGGTCACCGAGCGACGCCCTGGCTGCGGTCGGTTGGCGTCTGTTCGTCCGACGTCGCCGAACCTTTCGAGCTGGTCGTTGAGGAAGAAGCCGGCGACATACTGTCCACTGCCCCAGTAGTTCGTGATCGTGTTGGTCATCGAGACCGCCACACCGTCCGCGTCGACGACGGAGATGTGCGTCGTGTTCGGCGCGCTCTCGTAACCGCCGAGCGCGGCCGACCTCTTGGTCGTCTCGGCGGCGTCCGGCAGGGTGGCCGCGATCTGCGCGTTCTGTTCGGGGTTGGTGAGCTGTTCTACCGGCACATCCACGTAGCGGGGGTCCCCGAAGTAGTCCTGCACCGAGGCGTCGGCGACCTGCCATGCGCGCGACAGCAGGTCAACGAACTCGGGCGAGTCCGGGTCGACGTCGCCGATGCCCGAAGCTTCTGCGATCTGGATCATCTGAATGATGGCAGCTCCCGGCAGGGCCGGTGCTCCCGAAAGCATCGTGTATTCGCCCACCGGCCCCGCAGCGGGCTCGAAGACATCGACCTGATAAGCGGCCAGCGATTCCTTGTCGATCCCAGGGGTCTGGCCCAGCTTCTGGGCGAGGGTACCGGTGTAGAACGAGTCGGGACCTTCCTCGGCAAGATTGCTCATGGTCTCGGCCAGGTCCTTCTGGATCAGCAGGTCGCCCTCTTGCAGGGGCGTGCCGTCCTCGCGTTGGAACTGCGGAAGTGGTCCGGTGATGTCCAAGCCGTACGGGCTGTTGATCGAGGAGGCGAGGTAGCGCGAGACCGGCCCGCCCGTGTGCGCGATCTTGATCGCAGGTGCGAGCAGGTCGGCCCACGGCAAGGTGCCATGGTCCGCGTGCAGTCGCTCCATCCCGGCGACGAAGCCCGGGATCCCTGCGCCGCCCTCCGGGATCCGACCTGCCTGGTTGACCACCTCGCGGTACTCGTAGTTGGTCGCTTCCCCGTCGGCCACAACGATCGAGACGCCGCCACCACCGATACCCGAGCTGGCTGGCTGCATGACGGCGTCCGCGAAAGCCGCGGCGATCGCTGCGTCGACCGCGGTGCCACCACGTTCGAGCATCTGCGCGCCGGCCCGTGCGGCCAGCGGGTGACCGGCGCTGACCCCGTATCCACCCAGCGCTGGCAGCGGTTCAGGCGCGGACGCCGAGGATGAGGCCGCATTGCTCGGGCTCCGGTCGGGCTGAGATGACGTCGCCGTGCAGGCGCTCAGCGCCGTCGCGATCGCAGCGGTCGCGAATACCGCCACGATTGCCGGCCTCCGGTTCTGTCCTGTCCTTGTCACTGTTGCGTGGTCCTTTCCGGCCTTGGTGAGGCTTGTGTCTGAGTGGTTTTCGGCGCTGGTGACCGGCGGAGCCAGGTCGTGCGCAGTAGTCGTTCGAGCGGACCGGGCCACCCCATCCGCTCCCAGACGACGGCCACCGTGATCACGGTGGCTATGAGGGCGGCGCTGATCAGGACGCCCTGGTCGAACGAGAAGCCCTCTACGGGCTTGATCGGTGCCAGTACGACGAAATGGAGCACGTAGAGGGTCAGCGAGAGCCGACCGCACGCGACCAGCCAGCCGAGCACGCGCGACCGGTTGTCCCGGCGCATGACCAGCGAGCACACCGCCACGACAGCGAGCGCTCCTCCGATGCTGCTGGCCAGCCACAACGGCATCTGCCCGTGGGCCGCACCCGTCAGCAGCCGCCATGGTCCACGGTCCGCATCCGGTCCGATGACCGCGTACGTCACCTGGGAGATGGCGGCGGCACCGACCGCCACTGCCGCACCGCCGACGGCGAGGCGTCGCAGGATCCATGTGTTGGTCAGGTCCAGTCTGGCGACACACAGGCCGGCAACGAACGGCACGGTCCAGCTAGCCAGCGGGTACGGGCCGGTCAGCAGAAGCGAGTGCGCCGCTTCCCACGGTTGGGTGCCGAGGGTGACCGGGTCGAGCAGATGTGGGACCGGCCTGATCGCCTCGTGCGCGACGATGATGGTCGGCCCGACGAATGCGAGCACGATGCCCGCCCCTGGGAGCAGGACTCTGGTGGGCAGGCGCCACAGCAGCGGCGCGACCAGGAACAGGACGGCGTAGGTGGGCAGGATGACGTTGACCTGGTCGGTGAGCCCCTGGAGCGCGATACCTCCGGTGAACAGGAGTGCCGCACGCCAGGTGACCTTCGACCACCGTTGCCGCTCAGTACGCCGGTTCAGGAGGTACCCCATCCCGATGCCTGCAACAACGACGAAGAGCACGGATGCTCGCCCGTAGGGCAGTAGGTAGAGGCGTTCGAGCAGGGACTGCGGATTCACGGGTCCGACGTTGACAACGATCATCCCGAGCAGGGCCAGGCCCCGCGCGGCGTCAATGCCGACAACCCTGGGCTGTCTGGCTTCGGCCGGGGTACTCACAGCCATTTGCCGAACCAGACGATGCGGCTCACGCGCCCGCGCGAGCGCGATGGTTCTGGATTCACTTATCTCTTCACTTCCCGGAACGGCCGCGACAGGCCGGTGCCTTGCACCGGCGGCGCCCGTCCGCGCACGACACGCAACCCGCGACGGCGAGTGCACCGTGCGAGGTCGCTACGACTGGATCAGGTCAGGCGAGGGAAGTGATCGAAGGCGGCGCGCGTGAACCCGCGGGCAGCCCGGTCCACAGCGTGACGAGTGGACGGGACGCTCGCTCGGGCGCCCCGCTGGTCCGGTCCGCGGGCGTGAGACGGGGCCTGTTCGCGAGCCGGTGCAGGACTATCCGGATCTGGCGGCAGGCCAGGTAGACGGCCGCAGCCCCGCAGGCCTGGACGACGGCAGCGCCGGCAAGCGCCAGCACGAGCGGCGCGGCGTGCAGGACTGCACCGTCCAGCACGTACAGCGAGTCCAGGACGAGCGACGCCACGAGCGCGACGAACGCGATGTCGCATGCGGCCGACTTGGCATCATCGGAACTGGCCTGGCGGAATCGTCTCTGCGGGTTGTGCCAAAGGATCCGCCCTGTGACCGACAGGACTACTACGGCCAGCATGACCAGGACCACCGGCGCCAGCACCAGCATCGTGCCCGACATCGCCGAGGACACCAGGCCAGCGCGCTCGAGCAGCCCGCCGTGCAACCAGTGCGTCGCCAGGACCACCGAGAACGCGAGCCCCACGGCCGGGGTGCCAGCGGTGGGTCGCGAACACACGACGGCGTTCTTCATCGCTTCCACCTCCCGGACGTCGCAGCGCAGATCACGGAGACACTCTCACATGCCCGTGTCGCGACCCAACCACGCCCAGGCGAGGACCTACACCGTGACCGAACGTTTCGCGACCTGCGGACCGATCCCGCGATGCGAGCTGGCCACCGCAAGAGAGTACCCCCGGTAGGTACCTCGAGTGGTCAGCTCCTCTTTACTCGCTCATCGATGCACCGACCAGCCAGCCAGTGATGAGCACGATCGTCACCATGAGCGCCGTCTCCCGTGTCGCGCTTCGGTGCAATGCATCCCCTGAGGATCGGCTGTGCCGGCGTCTGCTCGTCGCTCCCGCCAGGAGTGGCACGGTGTGGAAGTGGTTGTAGGCCCCGATGAGGCCAACGACCGCCACGACCGCGACCTTGGCCAGCAGGGCCAGGCCCCAGTCGGTCTCCCAGAGCTGGGCTGGACGGTCCAGCATCACGATGGCGAGCAGCGTGCCGGCGACGCCCACGACGGCCAGGGACGCCGCGGCGATCACGGAGAATCGTGCTCCGACCAACGCGGCGTCGCGGTCGCGCCTCTCCTGTTGCCGACGGCGCAGAACGACCGCGAGCATGACCACGCCGCCGAGCCAGGTGGCGGCCCCCACGAGGTGGGCGATGTCTGCCGTCAGGACCAGCCACCGGGGCTCCATGGTGTTGCTGTGCCCGTCGAGCACGAATCCCGCCCCGGCCGTCACAACGCCGACCGCCGCGATCGCTGATCGCGGCACCGTGCGGCCGGTCCCTGCCAAGACAGCGAGGGCACCGGCCGCCTGCAGCCCGATCACCAAGCCGGTCGACCCTGCGAGGGCATTGGCAACGGCCGTCGGTGAGACTGCGGCGGCGATGGCGCCATGTGCCAGCGTGACCGATCGTGCCGCAACGCGGAGTACCAGGCCGCCCAGGATCAACGCCCCGGTCCAGCGCACTGCGGCGAGCACCACGGGGACGTCTTCGAGGTCGCGCCCGCGCAGGACCAGCCCTGCGAAGACAAGACCACCAGCGGCGACGAGCCACCCCCACAGCGTCGCAGCGTTGCCGAATCGGCTGGCGGCATCGACGAAGGGGGGCGCCTCGTGGTCCGGCATCGGTTCCATCGTGTGCCCCGAGTGCGACGTGGATGGTTGAGCATCTTCATCTCCGCCGGGAGTCCCCGCTGAGCTTTTCTTCTCGCCGACGCTGAACGCGAGGGTTCCGTCCAGCGTGTGACCGTCCTGCGCCGCGACGGTCCAGCTCACGGCATAGCTACCGTCCGTCAGTGGGCTGCCCGGCGTGGCGACGACGACGGTGCCGCCCTGCGCCTGCGTGATCTCGGCATCGATCGCGCCCTGTGGTCCTTCGATCACGACCGTGTCGCCGACAGGGGTCACAGGGAGGGTGAAGGTCAGCGTGACGGCCGCGACCGCATCCTTGGACCTCGACCCGTCCGCAGGGTCGGACGAGGCAAGTTTGGTGTGGGCGGCGGCAGGCGTCGCACAGTAGATCATGATCACGATCGCAAGGAGCAGGGTGCGCGCGAGCCTGGGCGCGAGGACGTTTCCCCGCCGCTGTGCGGGGAGGAACGATCGAAGCGCGGTAGTCACCAGCATGACCGAGGCAGCGTAGCGGGTTGTGCGCGTGGTACCTGTTGGCGACGGTCCGAGTGCGAGCGTTCGCGTCGCGCCATGGCGGGTTGTGAGGCGCCGCGCTTGCGCTCGTCCAGGTCCTTCGACAGCGTGAGCCGAGCGACGGCGTCGGCCTGGATCCGGCGTAGCCTGTCGAGCTGGTCCTCGGGCAGGGGTTCGTTGCTCAGAGCGGGCAAGGTCTACTCCCTGCGGGTGTGAGTTCCTGGGTCCCGGAGAGGGGTCGAGTGTGAGGTTCGGCGGTCGCCTGGTCGTGTCGATGACCCTGGTGATGCTGTGCGGCGTCCTTGTCGCCTGGCTGGTAGCGCAGGCCGTCGGCCCAGGGGTGTTCCGTGACCACATGGAGCGGGCGTCGCACGAGCCGGGCAGTGTTGCCGCGCATGCGCTGGAGGCGTTCGTTTCGGCGAGCACTGCCACACTGGCCGCCGCGCTGGGTGCCGCGGTTGCGACCTCGTTGCTCGCTGGCTTCCTGGTGTCGCGGCGCGTCGCGTCGTCGCTGCGGAACACTGCGACGGTTGCCGCGCAGGTGTCGGCGGGCCGGTTCGACGTGCGGGTGATGCCGCCCGGGATCGGTTCGGAGTTCGACGATCTGGCGGGCGCGATCAACGCGATGGCCCAGCGTCTGGGCCGCAACGACGCGATGCGCCGGCGGCTCATGGCCGATATCGCGCACGAACTGCGCACACCGGTAGCGACGATTTCCGCGTACCTCGACGCATTGGACGATGGCGTGGAGGTGCTGTCCCCGGCGACGACGGAGGTGCTGCAGGCACAGGCCTCGCGCCTGACGCGCCTGGCGGACGACCTCGGCGCGGTGATGCGGGCCGAGAGCGGCGCGATGGTTCTGGACCTGGTGCCGGTCGACGCGTACGAACTGATCGAGGTGTGCGCGGAATCGCTCCGGCCCCGGTACGAACGGTCGGGGGTGGCGCTGGTGACGGACGTACGTCCGGGCACGCCACGGATCCTGGCCGACCGCGACCGCATGGGGCAGGTCCTGGGAAACCTGGTCGACAACGCCTTGCGGCACACCCCGGCCGGGGGCACGGTACGGCTCACGGCCGAGCTCCATGGTGCCGTGGTCCGGTTTGCGGTCGCCGACACCGGAGATGGCATCGAGGCTGAGCACCTGCCGTACGTGTTCGAGCGGTTCTACCGGGTCGACGTGGCTCGCGACCGTGGGCACGGCGGGTCCGGGATCGGACTGGCGATCGTCCGCGCGCTGGTCCTGGCCCACGGTGGGACGGTGTCGGTGCTCAGCCCTGGAAAGAGCATGGGGACCACCTTCGTCGTCGACCTGCCTGTCCGGCCCGATGGGCCCCGCTGGCACCCCTTCTCCCGCGGCCACTGACGGGCGGATGCTCATGCTCCCGTTCCTATCCGGTACCCGACCCCGCGGACGGTACGGACAAACCGCTGGGCGGTGGCCGAGTCGTTGAGCTTCTGTCGCACGTGCAGGACGTGCACGTCGACCATGTGGTCGTCCCCGTACCAGGCGGGGCCCCAGACGGCGTCGACCAGCGCCCGGCGGGACATCGCCCGGCCTGGGTGGGCCGCCAGTGTCGCGAGCACGTCGAACTCCGTGCGTGTGAGCGGCACGGGGCGCCCGTCGAGGAGCACCTCGCGCGCGTCGACATCGATCCACAGCGGCCCGATCTCGATCGCCGGGTTGCTCCCTGCCGAAGTGGGAACCGTGTGGCGCCCCCGGCGTGGCCTACGCAGCATCGCCTGTACGCGGGCCATGAGCTCGCGCGGCCGGAACGGCTTGGTCACGTAGTCGTCCGCTCCGACAGACAGCCCGACGACCGTGTCGATCTCTTCGGCGCGCGCGGTCAGCATCACCACGTAGCAGTCGGAGAAAGTGCGCAGCTGTCGGCACACCTCGACCCCGCCAAGGCCTGGCAGGCCCAGGTCGAGCACGACCACGTCCGGGTCCACCTCGCGCAGGACGTCCAGCGCGTCCAAGCCGTCGTGGACCAGACTCGTCTGGAAGCCCTCCCGCTCGAGGTACCCGCCGATCAACCGGGCCAGCGGGACCTCGTCGTCGACGACGACGGCACGCAGCGGAACGGGGACGGCGGTGGGGTTGGGCGGGTGCACGAAGACATTCTGCCGATGCGCGCCGAGGCTCTGTCCGAATGCGGCCTCCAGCAGGGTTCTTCATTAAACCTTGATCGACCGGCGAACGGATCCGCGTGCCGCACCGCACAGACTCGTCACTGCCGGGCCCGGACATCGAGGCCCGATACCACAGCCGCAGTGGCCGTGGTGCAGCCAGAAGGGAACTTCTTTTTCGTGAACCTGAACCTCCGTCGAATCATCAGCGCCACCACCGTCGCCGTCGTGCTCGGCGCGACACTCGCCGCCTGCGCCGGTGCCGATCCCGCCGACGAGAACGCCTCGCAGGCTGGTTCGGGCAGCAGCGAGCACAACGACGCCGACACGCAGTTCGCGCAGATGATGATCGTCCACCACGAGGGTGCACTCGAGATGGCTGAGCTCGCAGGCCAGAAGGCGCAGGACCCTGCCGTTCAGGAGCTGGCCGCCGGGATCGCCAGCGCTCAGCAGCCCGAGATCGACACGATGACCGGCTGGCTGGAGGCATGGGGCGAACAGTCCGACGGCATGGCGGGCATGGACCACTCCGGCATGGACATGGAGGGGATGGACATGAACGGCATGTCCCAGGAAGACGTGATGACCCACCTCGAGACCCTGGAGGGCTCGGAATTCGATGCGTCGTTCCTCGAGCACATGATCGCCCACCACGAGGGCGCAGTGACCATGTCCGAGGCTGAGATCCAGGACGGGGCGAGCAAGGACGCCACAACCCTGGCGCAGACCATCATCGAGGACCAGACCGCCGAGATCGCTGAGATGAAGCAGATCGCCAGCACCGTCACCCAGTGACCATCTGTCCACAGGGTTCATACTGACCGTCGGCTAGCTGGGCCTGGAAACTCCACAGCTCGCCGACGGAACGCGAGCGTGGGGCTACGACCTCGTCGTAGCCCCACGCTCGCGTTCCGTGCCAACTACGGCTCCGTCCCGTCCGTCCCTCGCCATCGATTGGGAGACCGGCGGGGTGAGAACTTCGCCGAGGTCATGGGCTGCGGCTCATGAGCAGGCGCCCTCGACCAGGTCGGCGTTCGCCGGGTGCTGAGAGTGTTCGATGTCGCCGAGACCGGCCGGTTCGATGGCCTGCGCGCGCCTGATGACGTGTGGCGTGAGCTCGTCGGGCAGGGTGGCCAAGCCGGGCCCGCCGCTCTGGAGCCAGCGAGCCAGTGCGGTGGTTGCCTGCTCGCCCGCGAGGCGCTCGAACCAGACGGGCCTCGCGCCGTTCGCGCGTCCGGCGGAGCTGGGGCGAGCGATGACGACATCACCGCGGTTGCACTCGTCGAGGCACTCGGACAACGTCAGGCGTACCGCTCCGTGCGTTCGAAGGCGTTCGAGCCGTGCAAGCTGGCCGCCTGGCAGCGGGTCGCGCTCACCGAGCGTCTCCCCGGCGCAGAGGCTGCAGGCGGTGAGACCGGGGAGCAGAGCGGGACCTGCTCCGGGGTCGGGTGTGGTGGGCACGGCTACTTTCCCGGACGCAGGTCGAGCCGACGCAGCAGCTGGGCGTTGAGCGCGACCACTATCGTCGAGAGCGACATGAGGACCGCGCCGACGGACATCGGCAGGACGAACCCGATCGGCGCGAGCACGCCCGCGGCCAGCGGCACGGAGATCAGGTTGTACCCGGCCGCCCACCACAGGTTCTGCTTCATCTTGCGGTAGCTGGCACGGGACAGCTCGATCACCGAGAGCACCGAGCGCGGGTCGTCGCTGGCCAGGATGACTCCGGCTGACGCGATCGCGACGTCGGTCCCGGCGCCGATCGCGATCCCGACATCGGCCTGAGCGAGTGCCGGGGCGTCGTTGACGCCGTCTCCGACCATCGCGACCTTGCGGCCCTCGTCCTGCAGCTGGCGCACCTTCGCGGACTTGTCCTCCGGCCGGACACCGGCAAAGTACCGGTCGATGCCGAGCTCGTCGGCGACGGTCTTGGCCACGGCCTCGGCGTCGCCGGTGATCATGACGACCTGCACGCCCAGGGCGTGCAGCGCGTCGACTGCCTGACGGGACTCGGGGCGGATCTCGTCGGCGAGCTTGAGCGCACCGGCGACCTGGCCGTCGACCAGCACGTGCAGGATGATCGCGCCGTCCGCGCGCCACTGGTCGGCAACTGCCAGCTCGGTGGTGTTGTGCTGCTCGAGCAGGTAGGGGCCACCCACGGCGACCGTCTGCCCCTGAACCGTGGCGCTGACGCCCACGGCAGGAGACGAGGTGAAGTCGGCGGCGCCAGGGATCCGCAGGCCGCGGGAGCGTGCGGCCTGCACGATCGCGCGCGCCAGGGGGTGCTCGGAGTCGGACTCAGCAGCAGCGGCCAGCGCCAGGACGGTGCTTGCGTCGCTGTCGCCGGTGGGGTGGACCTCGGTGACGGTCGGCTGACCCTTGGTGAGCGTCCCGGTCTTGTCGAACAGCACGGACGTGACCGTGCGCATGCTCTCCAGAGCGAGCCGGTCCTTGATCAGCACGCCACCGCGCGCCGCACGCTCGGTCGCGATGGACACCACCAGCGGGATGGCCAGGCCGAGTGCGTGGGGGCAGGCGATGACCAGCACCGTGATCGTGCGCACGACGGCGTCGTCCGGCATACCGGCGACCGACCAGACCAACGCTGTGACCACGGCGGCGCCCAGAGCGAACCAGAACAACCACCCCGCAGCGGTGTCCGCCAGGCGCTGTGCTCGGGAGCTGGAGTTCTGGGCGTCGGTAACCAGGCGCTGGATGCCGGCCAGGGCGGTGTCCTGGCCCACAGCAGTGACCTGGACGCGTACTCCGGAGTCGGTCGCCACGGTGCCGGCGACCACCGGGTCCCCGTCGGTGCGGCGTACCGGGCGCGACTCTCCGGTGATCATGGACTCGTCCATGCTGGCCGAGCCCTGCACGACCTTGCCGTCGGCGGGCACCCGACCGCCCGGGCGCACGACCACCACGTCGCCGACCCGTAGGTCGGACGGCGCCACGGTGACCACGTCCTCGCCCTCGACACGTTCCGCCTCGTCGGGCAGCAGCGCGGCCAGCGAGTCCAGCGCCGACGTCGTCTGGGCCAGCGACCGCATCTCGATCCAGTGACCCAGCAGCATGATCACGATCAGCAGCGCCAGCTCCCACCAGAAGTCGAGCTGATGGTCCAGCACTCCCAGGCTCGCACCCCAGGACGCAAGGAACGCGACCGTGATCGCCAGTCCGATGAGCAGCATCATCCCGGGCTTGCGGGCCCGGATCTCCGATACGGCACCGGTGAGGAACGGTCGTCCGCCCCACACGTACATGACCGTGCCAAGGACCGGCGACACCCAGGCCAGGCCCGGGACGTCGGGCAGCGAGTAGCCGAGGATCATCGCGAACATGCCCGAGAGCCCGACGACCGGCACGGCCAGCACGAGCATGATCCAGAACAGGCGCCGGAATTGGCCGACGTGATCGCCGTGCCCGCCGTGACCGGTGTGGCCGCCGTGCCCGTCGTGTTCCGCATGGCCGGTGTGGCCGTCATGATCACTGTGGTCTGCGGGACCGCTGTGGTCGGCATGCATCGCGTGTGCGTCGGCTCCGCCGTGCCGGTCGTGCGCCGGCTCGGTGCTGCCGTGGCTGCCGTGATCGTGGTTGTGCTCGGCCGGCGCATCGTGCCCCGCGTGCGCGTCACCAGCGGGAGCCGCCGGGTGGTGAGAGTGCTCGCTGGGACTTGCGGTCCCGGCGCCGGTCGGCCCGTGGTCGTGCTGGTGATCCTGGCTCATGGTGATCAGCCTTCGCTGGGTGGGGTGGATGGGCAAGAGGAGTGGTCGTGGGCTTCCGGGCGGCTGCCCACGACCGTCGGGGTCAGGCCGCGGTGACGTACCGCTCGGGGTCGGCGTCGAACAGCGGCCCGCATGCGTCGCAGCAAAACCAGTACCGTGCGCCGTCGTAGTCGCGGAACAGCCCTGCGGCCTCGGCGTCGGCCTTGATGACCGGGCTACCGGACATGACGGGGCAGTCCGCGACGTCCTCGGTGCTCAGGCCGCTGGTGTCCGCCGCGTGGCCGCAAGCGGCGGCCGGTGCGGAGCTGTCGTGCGCGTCACCGTGGTCGTGGGTGCCGTGGTCATGCGTGTGGTCGTGCGCCATGAGAAAGAAGCCCTTCGGTTCTGGAGCAGGGGGAGAGGTGCAGATGCGTCGTGTCAGCGCGTTCAGACCCGCTGCGCGCTGTAGCCGGCCTCGGCGACCGCGGCCAGCACGTTCGAGTCGTCCACCGGCGCGGAGCTCGTCACTTCGAGACGGCCCGTCGAGGCGCTGACCTTCACGCCATCCACTCCCGGAACCTGAGTGACCTCCTCGGTCACCGACATCTCACAGTGGCCACATGTCATTCCGGCCACTGCGTAGGTCGTGGTGGTCTGGCTCATGAATCTATCCCTTCCGTCTGGTACCCATGGGGGGTATGTTCCAGAGAGAACATACCCAGCCCGGGTATCCTATGCAAGGGGCGAGCATGAACAAGTTCGACGTCGTCGTGGTAGGGCACGGCGCGGCCGCCCAGGCCGCGCTCCGAGAACTGAGAGCCACCGCGCCACACCTGTCCACGGCCCTGATCACCGACGCGGGAGGCATCAACCGCACTCTGGTCACCAAGGGCGTGCTCACGGGCCTGATCTCAGAAGACCAGATAGCGGTGCCCCTGCCGCCGGGAGTGGAACGGGTCGAAGGACCGGCTACCGGACTTGACGTCACGGAGCGGCACGTCGAACTGGGGGCAGGGCAGCGGATCGGCTACCGGGCCATAGTGATCACCACGGGCAGCGTGCCACGTGCCCTCGATGGGCCCGACATGCCGGTGCCGGTCGTGCACATGCACGAACCAGGCGACGCGACGCGCGTCCGACACCTGCTCGACACCGCCGCCGGGCCTGCCCGGGTGGCCGTCCTCGGCGCAGGGCTGGTCGGTGCCGAGACCGCGGCAGCGTTGACGGACGCCGGTGCACACGTGCACCTCATCGCACGCTCCGACCGGCCGCTGGCGTCTGCCCTCGGGCTGCAGCTCGCCAGCCGGGTAGCCGATCTGCACCGAAAGCACGTCACCTCACATCTGGGAGCCACACTCGACCACGGGTGGTCGACCGGCCGGCACCGCGGAGTCGTGCTGGATGACGGCACTCAGATCGTCCTCGACCTCGTGATCGCCGCCCAGGGCACCATCCCACACACAGCGTGGACCGGAACTGGCGCCCTGTCAGGCCTCCATGTTGATGACCGTCTGCGCTGGAGGCCGAGCGCCTATGCGGCCGGCGGCGCTGCGGTGCACACCACCGCCCACGGCAAGGACTATCGCATCGACCACTGGGACGCGGCCGGCGACCAAGGGCGGCACGCCGCCCGGACAGTCTTGTTCGATCTCGGCCTCGGCGACGATTCCGGGCCCTACGTCCCGCGTACCGGGTTCACCGTGCGCTTCCATGGCGCCACGCTCACCGGGGTCGGTGTGCCGGCGCCCGGCGCGACCCGCCTGTTCGAAGATCTCAGGGACGGTGCGGCCATCACCCGGTTCATCAGCCCGTCCGGCGAGCTGGTGGGCGCCGTCGCCCTCGACGCACCACGCGTAGCCCGAGAGCTGCTGCCCTCGATCGCCCGTGCCTGAGCTAGTGCACGCGCGACCCCCGCAGCCTGCTACTAGGCTGAACTTGTTATGCATGCCATCACGATTCCCCGGTCGCCGGTTGCCGCACGGCTGCGCGGGATCTCCGGTGCGCTCCTGGTCGCCGTCGTGATCGCTGGCGTGGTGTCGATGCATTCCATGAGCGGCTCACCCACCGCCCACCTGGCGCCACCCGCGATCGGCGCAGCGCACGGGGCCGAGTACGCGGATCCGTCCGGGGCAATGGGAGTTCAGGCCGGTCAGGCGAGCTCAGGGCAAGTCGCTGACCCTGAACTGCACGGTGACGCCCGGCACTGCGCGTCCGGCTGCGGCTCGCACGACGCGCACGACATGACCACAGCCATGTGCCTCATGGTGCTCGTGGCCCTGCTGACCCTCGCCGCACCACCGGCGAGCTTCCTCAACGCGGTGATCCTGCCGCTGGCTCGGCGCAGCCTCGTGATCGTGCCGCGCTCGCGCCCGGCTGCGCCCCCGTCGTTGCACGCATTGGGCATCTCTCGGACGTAGAAGCACACACTCGCCGACCCTCCCCAACGGGTCGGCCGTTTTGCGGCCTTCGGCCGCGCCGTGTGTCAACTACTTCGAACCGAAAGGCCTTGCACCATGAAGCGCATCCTTGCACCGAGCCTCGTCCTGGCGACCGCTCTGACCCTGTCGGCCTGCTCTGGCGGCGAAGCGGGCGCCGACCACTCCGGCATGCCCGGCATGTCCATGTCCGAGAGTGCCCCAGCCTCGGGCGACGCCCAGGACGGTGCGACCTTCAACGACGCTGACGTCATGTTCGCGCAGATGATGATCCCGCACCACCAGCAGGCAATCGAGATGTCCGACGTCCTCCTGGGCAAGGAGGGCGTCGACTCGCAGATCACGGACCTGGCCACGCAGATCAAGGAGGCTCAGGGCCCGGAGATCGAGCAGCTCTCGACCTGGCTCGAGGAGTGGGGCGCCCCGCAGCCCGACGACGCCAGCGGCGACATGGGCGAGGGCTCCATGGACGGGATGATGAGCGAGGACGATATGCAGGCGCTCGAGGACGCCCAGGGGGCGGAAGCCGGCCGGCTGTTCCTCGAGCAGATGATCGTCCACCACGAGGGAGCCATCGAGATGGCTCAGACCGAGGTCGAGGACGGGGCCAACGAGGCGGCCGTCGAGATGGCCGGCACCATCGTCAGCTCTCAGACCAGCGAGATCCAGACGATGGAGGACCTGCTCGCCGGCATGTGACCCGCACGGCGGTGCGCTGACCTCGCGGCGGCGCACCGCCCACGGGTGCCGACACGAGTACTAGTGGGTCCGGCGATGGGTAGTGGCCGCTACCCGCTGGCCGCGGTCCTGGGGCTGAGGCGCGTATCCGAGCCCGTCCAGGACTACCCGGGTGAGTCGGGCGACCCCGTCGAGGTCCTTCATCTCACCGGCCGCTTCCAGCGCGCGGCGGCAGTACACGGCGAGTTCCTCCGGGCTGAGGTCCGAGCGCACAAGACGCTCTGCCGCCGCCTGTGCGATCAGGTCAGCGAAGACACCGTGCAGACGACGCTCCACGTCGGCGACCTCGGGCCCGCGATGCACCAGTGACCTGATGTCCGCGGAGGAGTGCCGGCCCCGGTGGAAGCAGATGGACGCGTACTCCTCGGCGACGGCCACGAGCCGGGCACCCGGAGGTTGAGCCTTTCCGCGTAGGTCTTCCAGCGTCCGGAGATGGTCCTCGACGTGCCGCGCGTGGTGAGCGACCAGGATCGACTCGACGTCCGAGAAGTACTTGTAGAGGGTTGCCCGCCCGATACCCGCGGCCCCTGCCACCTGCGACATGGTCAGAGAGAGCGGGCCGTGCTCTTCGGCAAGTCGCCAGGCGGCCTGTGTGATGGCATCGCGCACAGATCGGCGATGCCCGTCGATCGATTCCTCCCACAGCTTCGGCACCTGACGATGATACGCCCCGTCGCTGGTGTGACACTCTGTACAGGTTCGATACAGTCTGTATCGAACAATGAGAGTGACCACCGCTGACCCGAGGAGACGACGATGACCGAGAACGCACCCGGCCCAACCGCAGACAAGGCCCCTCAGGGGCATCCAGGCCTGCCCCGCTGGGCCAAGATGCTCGCCATCGGCGCTGTCGTCGCCGTGATCGTGATTGTCGCGGTGATGCTGCTCGCCGGCGGCGAGCACGGTCCCGGGATGCACCGCTGATGCAGATGCCGCCGGGGATCCGGAAGCTGATGCTGACGGTCCATGTCACGGCCTCGGTAGGTTGGATCGGCGCGATCGCTGCCTACATCGCCCTCAACGTGCCGACCTACGTCAGCGACGACGAGCAGACCGTCCGGGCGGCGTACTTGATGATGGAGCCCGTCCTGCGGTACGCCCTCATCCCGCTCGCCGGGGTGGCTCTGATCACCGGGATCGTCCAGGCCCTCGGGACGCCCTGGGGGCTGGTGCGGCACTACTGGGTCACGATCAGCCTCGCCCTGACCGCGTTCGCGTTCGTGATCCTGGTGCTCCACCTGCCGGCCGTCGAGGCGATGTCCGCCGTCGCCGGCGACCCGACGGCCGACGTCGACCAGCTCGGCGGGGACCTGTTCCATGCCGTGGGTGGTTTGGTCGTGCTGCTGGTCCCGCTGGTGCTGAACATCTACAAGCCGCGTGGGATGACCCGCTACGGCTGGCGTCGTGCACAGGATCGCCGCACGACGAGCCCACGCGCCTGACCTGCACGATCAGCGCGGATCGTGGCAGCGAAACGGGGCCCAGGGCGCCCCTTATTGCCACCCGGTGTTGCCTGACACCGTGTCCATACCGTTACTGTTGGGCTCGCTATGAACCTGACTCGTGCCGCTCGCTCGCCTCTCGCCGCTTCTCGGCGCGGGTTCGCGAGCGTCCTGACGGTCATGTTCCTCGTGCTCGCTGTCCTGGGCGTGCAGGCCGTGTGCGGAGTCCACCTGCATCAGGTCGACCACAGCGGCACGCCGTCGCACGGCGCCGTCGAAGAGCACGCGCACTCCGTCGCCGCGGCGGATCATGCCGCGCAGATCGGTGCGGAGCACCCCGGCGAGGACCCGAACGACTGCGCTGAAGACCGCACGGTGACCGCGCGGTACGACCGGACGCTGTCGCCCTCAATGGACCTGGCCGGGGCGCCGTCCCTTGCCCAGCAGTGGCTGGTGCCCGACATCGGGCACCACGAACGCCACGCTCCGTCGGGCCTGGCCCGAGCGGCAGCGCCGTCGCTGCATGCCCTGGGGATCTCCCGGACGTAGACCACCTCACCGCGTCGACACCACCCCACCTGGGTGTCGATCGGTTCAGCGCGCCCCGAACCGGGGGTCGCGCGTGTGGTTCTACTCCGATCCGAAAGGTCCCAGCTTTCATGGAGCCCAGCTTCAACCCGAACCCGGCCGTGCGCGGCCGTGGTCGTCACCGGGCGGTACGCCGCCCCGTCCTGGCCGACGTCGCCCGAACCGCCACCGAGCAGATCACCACATTCGCCGGCCGCACCGCCGTAGCAGCAGCGGCCGGTTCCGGCGTACTGCTGTCCCTGGTGGCCCCGTCCGCCCAGGCCGCACCAGCCACCGAGCTCAACAACTCGCTGGCCAGCCAGCCGCTCCAGGGTGCGCTCAACTCGGCCGACCTCAACGCCCTGACCACCCAGGCCAAGGAGTCCGTCGCCGCCGCCCCTGTGGTGACCGTCGCCACCGACGCCAAGCTGAAGATCGAGACCGCCGCAGTCTCCGTCGTCTCGGCCGAGGAGAACGAGGAGTACCAGGCGCAGCTAGCCGCCGAGGCCGAAGCAGAGGCTGAAGCAGAAGCCGCCGCAGCCGCCGAGGAGGAGGCAGAAGCCGCCGCGGCTGCCGAGGCGGAGGCTGTCGCCGCCGTCGCGGTCGACGTCCCGGCCTCAGCGAAGGGATCGGCCATCGTGTCCATCGGGATGAGGTATCTCGGTGTGCCGTACCTGTGGGGCGGCGAGACCCCCGCCGGGATGGACTGCTCCGGGTTCACCTCTTACGTCTTCGCGCAGGTCGGGATCAACCTGCCGCGCACCTCGTCCGAGCAGCGGTACGCGGGAACCGAGGTGCCCTGGTCCCAGGCGCAGCCCGGTGACCTGCTCTGGTCGCCGGGCCACATCGCGATCTACGCCGGTGGCGGCATGCAGATCGAGGCGCCGGTGCCGGGCAAGTCCGTCCGGTACACCCAGGTCTGGCAGTCCAACCCGGTGGTCCTGCGCGTCGCCTGACCTGCCCGGCGTGAGGGGCAGGACCAGCCTGCCCCTCACGCCGCCCACCGGGCGGCGCTCCGACCGCCCGAAGACTCGGTACCCAGAGCTGAAAAGACGCCCATGCGCACCTACTTGTGTTCCGACCGGATAACCGGAACGACGCCAGAACGCCACTCTCGGCCGCAAGTCGTTCGTGTTCTACTCGCGACGCTGTTGCTTCTCGCGCTTGCCCAGCCGTTGACTCTCGCGCAGGGCTGGCTGCTGCCCTCGGCCTCGGCAGCGCCGAGGGCTGAGATCACTCAGCCAGCGCAGGAGACCCCGGCTGCCCGGCACACTTCAAAGACCGTTCCGGATCCTGCCGTCGCGTCGTCCGCATCCGAACAGACGACGGGCGACCACCACAGCACCGTCGCCGGAATTCCGACGCCGCTCGCTCTCGCCATCGGCGCGGTCATCCTCGTGCTCGTTCTCCTCCTGGCGATCACGGCGTTCACGCGGCACCGTCACGACGGCGATGGTGCCTTCCTTGACTTCGGGAAATGACGCGGCATCGGGCTGCTCGACGCCCGTTTGCCCATGAGAAAGGTTCAGCCTTGGTACGACCTAAATCCGCTGCCATCGCCTTGGGGATCACGTTCGCCGTCGGCCTCGTCGTTGCTGCGCTTGTGATGCCGAGACTGGCCGCCGAGAGTCCCAGCGGCGACGGGAATGGCACCGGGGCCGCGGAGATGGAGCACATCCATGGGATCGGGATCGATCCCGGCGACGGCACCGTCTATGCGGGGACGCACCATGGTTTGTTCCGGATCGCCGACGGCCGCGCGACCCGGGTCGCCGACCGCGTGCAGGACTACATGGGGTTTACCGTCGCCGGTCCGGGTCGGTTCCTGGCGAGCGGCCATCCCGGCCCAGGACAGGACGGCCCGAGCTCGGTCGGTCTCATCGAGAGCACCGACGCCGGGCAGACCTGGGAGACGCTCTCCCTGCGCGGAGAGGCGGACTTCCACGCGCTCGAGTACCGCCACGACCGCGTGTACGGGCTCAACTCGATGACAGGCCAGCTCCTGGTGAGCGCCGACAAGCGGTCCTGGGAGGCGCTCAGCACTGCGGAGATCACGGACTTCGCGGTCAGCCCCGAGGACCCCGCGCTGCTGGTCGCGACCACCCAGGCGGGCCTGACTCGCAGCGTGGACGGCGGGGCCACGTTCGAGGTCGTCGAGTCGGCGCCGGTGATGGTCTTCGTGAGCTGGGCACAGGATGGCACCCTGGCCGGAGTGACGCCGGGCGGCGTCGTCTACACCGCTCAGGATCCCGCCGGGGAGTGGGCCGAGCAGGCGGCCCTGGAGGGATGGCCCGAGGCACTGACCATCGAGTCGGCCAACGAGATCTACGCAGCCACCAACGGCACCGTGGTTGCTTCCACCGACGGAGGCGCTGCGTTCTCGCCGATGCTCGATCAGTGAGCTGCCTATCTGTGGACGGCACGGCCAGCATGACCCTGAAGCGGGGTAGCCCCAACCGGTTCTCGTCCGTTCCGCGGACCTTGCCCTCTTCACGATGGTGGCGCCGACTTGCTTCTCTGGTTTGCGGAAGCCTTGTGGTGGTGATCGGCCTGTGTGCCCTCGTACACGGGTCTGCCGAGGAGACGAACCGGGTGACGGCTGGCCCCGCATCCGCTGCGTCGGCCGTGACGGATGCAGCGCACCACGGGCACCACGGGCACCACGCGCACCACGCGGGTCACGAGTGTGGTGCGGAAGCCGTGGTCCCTGCGGCGCCCCAGATGGTCGAGCACCCACCCGCCGAAGCAGGGGCGGCGGCGCTAGTGGCTGTCTTCGCCGCCGTGGGCGTGCCGCCTGCGTGCTGTTGGCTGCACCGGCGTAGCAGCCCCGGTACGGGCCGGGTTGTGCTCGTCCGGACAGGACGGTGGCGTCTCTAGACCCTCGATTGCAGTCGTGCGTCATGTGCGGCTGCCGCGCGACGGATCCGAGCCCGGGCTGACCTCCGGTCTTGTGGCCGTGGCGCGAGATGAACACGTGCTACGCATTCATTGATCGAGGGGGAAAAGAGATGCATTCACTGATGAACACTGCCGTCACGCCGGACCGGTCCACGTTGTCGGGGCTGGTGGGCAATACCCCGCTGCTGCGGGTGTCCGAGCCGCTGGCCTCCGAGGATCGTGGCTTCTGGGCGAAGCTGGAAGGCTTCAACCCCGGGGGGATCAAGGACAGGCCCGGCCTCTACATGGTGGAGCGCGCTCGTGCGCGCGGCGACCTGCTGCCCGGCGCACGCATCATCGAATCCACCAGCGGCACCCTCGGCCTGGGCCTCGCGCTGGCGGGAATGGTCTACGGACATCCGGTCACCCTGGTCACCGACCCGGGCCTGGAGATGTCCATGACCCGGCTGCTGACCGCGTACGGTGCCCAGGTCGAGGCGGTCTCCGAACCACACCCCACCGGCGGCTGGCAGCAGGCCCGCCGAGAACGCGTCCAGCAGCTGCTGGCGCAGCACCCGGGTTCCTGGTGCCCGGACCAGTACAACAACCCGGACAACACCACCGCCTATATTCCGCTCGCGCTGGAGCTCGCCACAGAGCTGCGCCACATCGACGTCCTGGCGTGCAGCGTGGGCACCGGCGGCCACTCCGCCGGTATCTCCCGGGTGCTGAAGCAGCTCTACCCTGAGCTCAAGGTGGTCGGGGTCGATACCATCGGCTCCACGATCTTCGGTCAGCCTTCCCGGCCTCGGCTCATGCGAGGGCTGGGGTCGAGCATCTACCCCCGCAACGTCGCATACGAGAACTTCTCCGAGGTGCACTGGGTCGCTCCGGCGGAGGCGGTGTCGGTCTGCCGGCAGCTGGCCAGCTCGCACTACGCCACGGGCGGGTGGAGCGTGGGGGCGGTCGCCTTGGTGGCCGGATGGCTGGCCCGGACGATGCCCTCCGACACGCGGATCGTGACGATCTTCCCGGACGGGCCGCAGCGCTACCTCGGAACGGTGTTCGACGACGACTACTGCGCCGCCCACGGCCTGCTTGACTCACCGGCCGCACCCGAGCCGGAGGTGATCAGCCGTGTGGACGAGAAGGAGATCACCCGCTGGACCCGGTGCACCACCGTGGTCGACCCGCTCACACTCGCCAAGCAGCCCGACACAGCGCAGGAGGGCCGGTGACGAGCACTCTCGCGCAGGTACGCACGTACGAACGCAGCGTCCAACTGTTGATGGTGAACCAGTTCACCATCAACCTCGGCTTCTACATGCTGATGCCGTATCTGGCCGCCCATCTGTCCGGAACGCTCGCCCTGGCCGGCTGGGTCGTCGGACTCGTCCTGGGCATCCGCAACTTCAGCCAGCAGGGCATGTTCCTCGTCGGCGGCACGCTCGCCGACCGATTCGGCTACAAGCCGATGATCGTGGCGGGCTGCGTGCTGCGCACGGTCGGCTTCGCGACGCTCGGATTCGCCGACTCGCTGGCCGTGCTCATCGCCGCCTCCGCAGCGACCGGGCTCGCCGGGGCGCTGTTCAACCCGGCGGTCCGGGCGTATCTCGCCGCTGACGCGGGAGAACGCAGGGTCGAGGCGTTCGCACTGTTCAACGTCTTCTACCAGGCCGGGATCCTGCTGGGTCCGCTGGTGGGCATGGTGTTGACTGGCGTGAGCTTCCGCGTCACGTGCCTCGTGTCGGCCGGGATCTTCGCACTACTCAGCGTCGTACAGATCCGCGCCCTGCCCGGGCGACGAGCCGAGAACACAAAGGAGAAGAAGGGGGAGGAGCGGGGCCAGGAAGGTGTGCTCGCCCAATGGCGCGGCATCCTCACCAACCGGCCCTTCCTGCTCTTCTCCGGAGCCATGATCGGATCGTACGTTCTCAGCTTCCAGCTCTACCTGTCCCTGCCCCTGGAGGTGCGCCGACTCGGTGGGGACGGAGAGTTCAGCACGGCCGCGGTCGCGTTGCTGTTCGTCGTGTCCGGACTGGTCACCATTCTCGGCCAGTCACGCGTGACCGCCTGGTGCAAGGCCCGCTACGAGCCCGGCCAGGTACTGGTCCGGGGCCTGGTGGTCATGGGCCTGGCGTTCGTGCCCTTGTTGCTGGCCACCGCGGTGCCCGTCCCGGCATTCGGCGTTGCGCTGTGGCTCCTTGCGGCAGTGCCGCCCGCGCTTGCCGCGCTGCTGTTGGCCGCCGGCACCATGATCGCCTACCCCTTCGAGATGGATACCATCGTCCGGCTCTCCGGTGGCCGGCTGGTGGCTACGCACTACGGCCTTTACAACACCATCTGCGGCATAGGTATCACCCTCGGGAATCTGCTCACGGGAGTGTCCCTGGACGTGGCCCGTGCGGCCGGAGTGCCTGCGCTGCCGTGGATCGCACTGATCGTCCTCGGCCTGGGCTGCGCTGCAGCTCTGTACGGTCTGCACCGCACCGGTCGCCTCGCGACGCCCGTGCGCTCGGCCGATCCGCAGCCCGCGACCGCCTGACCGCGACCTCGGAGACGCTAGGGGCGGGCGGCACCCAGCCGCCCGCCCACGTCGGCAGCCCCGGACGTGGCACTGATGGTCACGGTGGTGTTCAGTACGGCCGCCGCCGGCGTCGCGACTGCGTTTGATTTCTGGTCGATGCACGAAGAGGTGCGGGCCCGAAAGGCCCACACCTCTTCAGCGCTCGACTGTCGTTCAGCCGGTGACAAGCTCCGGCTCGGGCTCGACGGGCGTCCCCTGCTGCGTGCGCAGCGCCGCAAGGGCGATGACGCCGCCGAGTGCCGCGACGACTGCCGCGCCGACGAACGCCGCCGAGTAGCCACCGGTCAGTGCCTCCGGGTCGACGGCGCCGGCCGCGACCGTCGAGCTCAGCACGGTCAGGGCCGCCAGGCCCACGGCCGAGCCGATCTGATAGCTGGTGTTGACCAGCCCCGAGGCCACACCGGTCTCCTCCGGCCGAGCCGCGCCGATGGCGGTGCCGAGCGACGGCACGAACGCCAGCGCCATGCCGAACGCCGCGACCAGCGAGGCGGGCAGGACATCGACGACGTAGGTGCCGCCCGGGCGGGCGAACGCCAGCCACACGAGACCAGCGGCGAGGAACCCGAACCCGGCAACGATCAGCGCCCTGGCGCCGAACCGCGCGAGGAGCCGCGGCGCGACGAGCGTCATGCCGAGCACGATCAGTACCGTCATCGGCAACAGAGCCGCCCCGGCCGCGAACGCCCCCGCGCCGAGCACCTGCTGCAGGTAGAGGTTCAGGAAGAACCACATCGGCACCCAGGCCGCGCCGAGGAGCAGCTGCGCGACGTTCGCCGCGCCGAGCTGCGGGGTGCGGAAAATCGCCAGCCGCAGCAGCGGCTGCCGTGAACGGGCCTGGACGATGAAGAACGCGGCGAGCAGGACCACGCCACCCCCGAGCGCGATCAGAGTCTCGGCGGCGGTCCAGCCCGCCTCGGGTGCGCGGACGACGCCGTAGACGAGGGCCGCGAGCCCGACCGTGCCCGTGATCGCGCCGCCGACATCGACGGACCCGCGCCCGCCCGCGACGCGGGGTAGCGCGCTGGGTGTGAGCAGGACGACGAGCGCGGCTATCGGCACCGTGATGTAGAAGACCCACGGCCAGCTCGCCCACTCGGTGAGCACGCCGCCGAGGAAGACGCCGGCCGTGCCACCGATCGGCGCCGCCGCGCCGTAGACGGCGAAGGCGCGAGGCAGTTCGCTGGTGCCGCCGAAGAGTGCCATCAGCAGGCTGAGCGCTGCCGGGGCGATGAGTGCGGCGCCCGCACCCTGGACCGCACGTCCGGCGATCTCAAGGCCGACGTTGCCGGCCGCCCCGGCGAGCACGGAACCGGCGGCGAGGATCAGCCAGCCGCTGGTGAACACCCTCCGGGCTCCGAGGAGGTCCGAGAGTCGTCCGCCGAGGAGCAGCAGGCCACCGAAGGCGACAACGTAGGCATTGAACACCCAGGACAACGACTCGGGCGTGAACCCGAGCTCGGCCTGCATGTCCGGAAGTGCCACGCCGATGATCGACGTGTCCATGATGACGACGAACTGGGCCGCTGCGATGAGCGCGAGCCCGAGCCACCGGCTCCTGGCCGGGGCTGTGATCGGTGCTGACATGGTCCTTCTCTCCTCCTCGTAGATACCCTGCGGGGGTATGTGTATACCCCCGAGGGGTACCGCGTCAACAGGGAATTGGTCGAAGGTGGACAGCAGCCTCGGACGAGTCGCGAGATGCGGCAGGCATCGCCACGGTCGGTTGTGCAGGCTGGCGACAGCCGCCCTAACCACGGTGGTGCGTGTGTTCGAGACGGCCGCAGGTGCCAGTGGCTGGCGGTCTGCATAGCGTGAGTCGCGGGCAAGGGGCCTGCGCTGAGACCGGATGTGCGCCGCGGCGCAGCTCATCGCCGACCAGCTCTTGAAGCCGATCCCGGGAGGGACGAACCGATGAAGTCGATGTATCTACGACTGGGCCTCGCGCTGCTGATCAGCCTGGCGGTGATGTTCGTGCTGAGCCTCGCCCAGGTGCACGTCTGGGGTGACTTCTACCTCAACCTCAGCAACTTCTACATCTCGCTGACGATGGTCGGCGCCATGGGCATCGTGATGCTCCTGGTGATGTGGCCGATGTACGAGAACAAGCGCCTCAACGTCGCGCTCCTCACCGGCTTCGTGGCCATGCTCGTCGGGGCGTTTGCGTTGGCCCGGACTGAGACG
Organism: Promicromonospora xylanilytica; assembly: GCF_054782895.1. Classification (NCBI taxonomy): domain Bacteria; kingdom Bacillati; phylum Actinomycetota; class Actinomycetes; order Micrococcales; family Promicromonosporaceae; genus Promicromonospora; species Promicromonospora xylanilytica. The sequence goes on along the minus strand of NZ_BAAGRP010000017.1, from coordinate 506 downwards.
TTCGTGGACGACGACGCGTTTCTGTCCTCGATGATCCCGCACCACTCGAGGGCGATCCTGGTGTGCCAGGAGTCCTCGCTCACCGATCCGGAGATCATCGAGCTCTGCGACTCGATCGTCCGGAGCCAGCAGCAGGAGATCGACCAGATGAAGGACATCATCGAGCGGCGCTCCAACCCGTGATGCCACCAGCGTGGTGAGCACCCTGGACGCCGTCGTTTGTGCGTGCAGAGAGTGGCACAGGCGGGTACACGTGCTGCCGCGCTAGCCGACCGATTCGCACGCTGATGCGAAGTAGGCCGTCAAGTGCAGATAAGCATGTACGGCGCCGACAAGGACGACAGCGCCCTGCCGTCTGTCGAGAAGCGGGTCCGGAGCGCGTCGTGGACTGCGTAGGGCAGCTCGGTCGGAGTACCTGGCGGAAGGGACTGGTGCGCCGATAGGTGACAGCTGGGTTTAGGCCGCCAGGCTGACGGTCGGGTTCATGATGGTCTCGTACTCGATGG